>JAUIIJ010000007.1 GCA_030431825.1 Alphaproteobacteria bacterium | reverse complement strand
TCGCGCCGTCCATCTGCGCCGCGCCGGTGATCATGTTCTTCACATAGTCCGCGTGGCCGGGGCAGTCCACATGCGCATAGTGACGGTTGTCGGTCTCGTATTCCACATGCGCCGTCGAGATCGTGATACCGCGCGCCTTCTCTTCCGGCGCACCGTCGATCTGGTCATAGGCCTTGAAGTCACCGAAATACTTGGTGATTGCCGCGGTCAGCGTCGTCTTCCCGTGGTCAACATGGCCAATCGTGCCGATGTTGACGTGCGGTTTTGTACGCTCAAACTTTTCCTTTGCCATTCTCGGGCGCCTTTTTTTGAATTGGGGGGCCGAAACCGGCCCGAATTTACGTCGATTGCGGGCGCGACATATGAGGTTCAGGACAGAAAATCAAGCCTGACCTGCACCTCCGGGATCACTCGGTCACGGCAGTGACGGGAGCCGGTGTTTCCGATCGCTTGTCGAACCAGCCATCCTCTCTGTGCCGCTCGGCGAGCCAGTCACCAAGAAGGTCGAGCGCATTGGCGGTCAGCCCATCCATCTGCTCCTGCTTGGTGCGCTCGCGACCCGAGCCCTTGAAGAAGGTCGCTGTCGTGGAATCCTCGACCACCGTGATCTGGTGCACCTCGTCATTCAGCTTCTTGCCCGCCTGGTCGTCCCAGACCGTGACATTGATCACCAGCATCGAGCGCGGGTTGTAGATGAAGCCCTCCGGCGCCAGCATGTAGCCTTCGACACTGATGCCGAAATGATAGATCTGATCGCCGTCGAACCCGCCAAATCGCGCCTGTACGGCGTCGCGGATCGTGGTTTCCCACTCCTCCGCCGTGGCATCGCGGGAAATCGGCCCCTTGCGCATCTTGGACGCGACCACGACGTTATGGCCAAGTTTGAATTCGCCGAGTGACTCGGGGGTGCGGTCCTGCGGGCCCGTGTTGCAGGCCGCCAGCAGGGCAAGCCCGGCCAGCAATGTCAGAATACGGATCATGGTGCTCTCTCGTCAGCCTCGTATCCCAGTGCAGATAGACCAGCCGCAGCGAGGGTGCAAACCCAAGCGTGGCCGATTGCCGCCAATGTGATCCGGTTCAACCGGCCCGGACGCTGTCAGCACCAATCAGCCGAACCGGTTGTTGCGCGGGAAGCCGTAGGGCGGGCGCTTGCCGACCCCTGCCCGCTTGCCCAGCCACTCGGTCAGGTCCGGCTCGTGCCGGGTCTTGCCGCCGCCCATTTCCCAGCTCAGCCCGTCGGACCAGTTGAAGGTGGTGATGTCCGACAACCCGCCGTCCAGTTCCAGCGAGCCCTGTTTGCCGCGGGCCATGTTGTATTTCTGCAGCCGCACGCCCTTGCCGCGCCCCATCTCGGGGAGTTCGTCGGTCGGGAAGACCAGGAACTTGCCGTTCTGCGACACCACTGCGACATGGTCGCCCTGCACCGGTCGGCAGATGCTGGCGCGCGCCGCATCCCCGACATTCAGCACCTGCTTGCCGCTCCGGGTCTGCGCGACGACATCGGCTTCGGCAACGACAAAGCCGTTGCCCGCCGACGACGCCACCAGCAGCTTGCGATCGGGCATGTGGATGAACAGATCGACAATCTCGGCTTCATTCGGCAAATCCACCATCAGCCGCACCGGTTCGCCCATCCCGCGCCCACCGGGCAGGTTGGCAGCGGACAGCGTATAAAAACGCCCGTTGGAGCCGAATACCAGCAGGCGGTCGGTGGTTTCTGCGTGGAAGATGAAACGCGGGCCATCGCCATCCTTGAACTTGAGCTCGCGATTGAGATCGATATGCCCGGTCATCGCGCGGATCCAGCCCATCTGCGAGCAGACAACGGTGATCGGTTCGCGATCTATCATCGCCTCGAGCGGCACCTCTTCGATCTCCGCGGCTTCCTGCAAGAGCGTGCGCCGCGCGCCGCCCTCGTAATCCTTGCCAAAGGTTTTCCTTGTTTCCCTGAGTTGCTCGGAGATCCTGGCCCATTGCAGCCCCGCATCGCCAAGCAGGTCCTCGATGTCGGCCCGCTCCTTCATCAACGCGTCGTATTCGTTGCGAAGCTCCATTTCCTCGAGCCGCCGCAAGCTGCGCAGGCGCATGTTCAGAATCGCTTCGACCTGAACTTCCGACAATTCGCCATCGCCCGGCGGCGGTGTCTCATAGTCGCTTTCCGAGGTCGCGCGGGAAAAGCTGCGGGACCAGTCCTCGCGCATCAGCGCCGATTTCGGATCGTCATCATAGCGGATGATGTCAATCACCCGGTCGAGATTGAGAAACGCGACGATGAAACCTTCCAGCACTTCGAGCCGGTGATCGATCTTGGCCAGCCGGTGCCGGCTGCGGCGCAGCAGCACATCCTGACGGTGATCGAGGAACGCGCGCAGCACCTCCTTGAGCGAACAGACCTTGGGCGTAACCCCGTCGATCAACACGTTCATGTTCAGGCTGAACCGCACCTCGAGATCCGAGTTTCGATAGAGCATCCCCATCAGGACCTCGGGGTCCACGTTCTTGGAGCGCGGTTCGAGGATCATCCGGATATCATCGGCGCTTTCGTCGCGGATGTCGGCCAGGATCGGAACCTTCTTGGTCTGGATCAGGTCGGCGATCTTCTCGATGAGCCGCGACTTCTGCACTTGGTAGGGAATTTCCGTGACCACGATCTGCCATTGGCCACGCCCCAGGTCCTCGACCTCGTACTTGCAGCGCAAGCGGAACGAACCACGCCCGGTCCGATATGCATTGGCAATATTCTCGGGCGGTTCGACGATCACGCCACCAGTGGGGAAATCCGGGCCCGGCACATATTTCAGCAGCGTGTCGTCGCGGGCGTCGGGTGTTCTGATCAGATGCAGGCAGGCATCGCAAAGCTCGGCAATGTTATGCGGCGGAATATTGGTCGCCATACCTACCGCAATACCGCTCGCCCCGTTGGCGAGCAGGTGCGGAAACTGCGCAGGAAGTACCACCGGCTCGGTCAGCGTGCCGTCGTAATTGTCGCGGAAATCGACCGCGTCCTCGTTCAACCCTTCGAGAAGGGCCTCTGCGACGATGGTCATGCGGGCTTCTGTATATCGGCTCGCCGCCGGATTATCCCCGTCGATATTGCCAAAGTTGCCCTGCCCGTCGACCAACGGGTAGCGAACGTTGAAATCCTGTGCCAGCCGCGCCATCGCATCATAGATCGCGGCATCACCATGGGGGTGGTAGTTGCCCATCACGTCGCCCGAGATCTTGGCGGATTTGCGGAATCCGCCAGTGCTCGAGAGCCGCAACTCGCGCATCGCGTAGAGGATTCGCCTGTGAACCGGCTTGAGACCGTCCCGCGCATCGGGCAGCGCCCTGTGCATGATGGTCGATAACGCATACGTGAGATAGCGGTCGCCGATCGCACGGCGCAGGGGCTCGGCCACTTCGCCAAGGCCGTTTTCGGGCTTCATATTGGGGTCATCAACAAGATCACTCATAGATGCTGTGATACGCCCATGATCGAGCCGGGTAAAGCGACCCGTATCGCTTTTGCCCGCCAGCGTGCAAATTTGACGGAATGACAAACTTTCTCGACTCTTCCCCCTGCAACGAATCGGAGCGGTCGCTATGATCGGGGCGCTCGTCTGGTTTGGTACCGGCTTCTTGTTTATTGTGATTTTGCACTGGAGGGCGTCCAATGCGCTTGGTTATCGTTTCATTCGCCATCATGGCACTGGTTTTCTACGAATTGAGCGGAGGGTCCGACTTCCAGCCGCCCGAACGCCCCGCAGTGGCCGAAAGCACCGCCAAACCCCGAACTGAACCCGCCCCGCGACCTGCCAGCGAGCCGGTCCGCGTGGCGCCCGCGACACTGGTCACGCAAACGCCGCCCCCGAAACCGGCAGTTGCGCAGCCTGCGGCCCGCGAAACGGTCGCCCGTGCGCCCTCGCCGGAATTGCAGCAAGTGCGCGCCAGCCTTTCGCAGGGCCTGACACTCGTTTCGGATGACGCGCCGGCCAATGCCCTGTCGCTGGCCTCTCTGGAGCTTGGAGCCTCGGGCCTGCGCGCCGCCTCGGCTACCGAATCGGTCGACGTCGAGCGCACCGACCTGATCGCGGCGCAGGAGGCCGACCTGCGAGAAATCATCGGAACACGTGTGAACATGCGCGATGGTCCGGGCACGATCTATCCGATCATCACCCGCCTGAACATCGGCCAGTCCGTCGAAGTCCTGAGCGAAAGCGGGACCGGCTGGTTGCGCCTGCGCACGATCCCCGGGCGGCAGATCGGCTGGATCTCGGCATCCCTGGTCAGCAAGCGCAGCCGCTGACACGCCGGGTAATCGAAGTTCGGTTGCAGTAGGCCGCCGCAGCAGGCATAGGTTTTGCCCAGGGATCACCAGCGGGCGTCTCACATGCAGAAATCCATCCTGATCACCGGGTGTTCCTCGGGTATCGGTCTTGACGCGGCGCAAACCTTGCGGGCACAGGGCTGGCGGGTATTCGCCGCCTGCCGCCAACAGGTCGACTGCGACCGGCTGATCGCCGAAGGGTTCGACAGCCCGCGTCTCGATTACTGCGACCAGGACAGTATCCGCGACGCCCTGGACTCTGTGCTTGCGGCAACGAACGGCACGCTGGACGCGCTCTTCAACAACGGCGCCCATCAGCTTGCCGGGCTGGTCGAAGATCTGCCGACCGACGGGCTGCGCGCAATTTTCGAGGCCAATCTGTTCGGCTGGCACGATCTCACGCGGCAGGTTATCCCGGTCATGCGACAGCAAGGGCACGGACATATCGTGCAATGCTCGTCCATCCTCGGGCTGGTGGCGATCCCGTGGCGCGGTGCATACACGGCCACCAAACATGCGCTGGAAGGGCTGAGCGATACGATGCGCGCCGAGCTGCGTGGCACCGGCATCCATGTCGTCCTGATCGAACCCGGTCCGATCACGACGTTGTTCCGCGAAAAGGGCATTCCCTATTTCGAGAAATACATCGACTGGCGAAACTCGCCCAGGCGGGCCGACTACGAAAGCCGCCTGCTGCCGCGCCTGTATCATGGCGGCGCGCCCGATACATTCGAATTGCCGCCGGGTGCGGTCACTGCGAAACTGGTCCGGGCCCTGAACAGCCGTTCGCCCAACCCGCGATATTACGTGACCACCGCAACCTATATCGGCGGATACCTGAAACGGGTGGTTTCAAGCCGGATGAGCGACCGCATCGTGTCGCGGATCTAGATTTAACGGTTCGCTTTTGTGCGACATGACGCTATCTGACGGCGCAGGCGACAAAGACTCGGGGACGACATGAGCGACTTTCTTTTCACCGCAATCCTCGTGGCAATGGCCGCGGTGGTGGTCATCCTGATGATCGGCATCGGCGGGTTTGCCAAGGGCGGCGCGTTCAACAAGAAGCACGGAAACAAGATGATGCAGCTGCGAATCATCGCCCAGTTCGTCGCGATCTGCCTGATCGTGCTCTTTGTCTGGCTGCGCGGAAGCGGGGGCTGACGGCATGGTTGTCCTGAACAAGATCTACACCCGTACCGGAGACGGCGGCGACACCGCTCTTGGCAATGGCGAACGCATCGCCAAACATGCGCTGCGCGTTTCTGCCTATGGCACCTCGGACGAACTCAACAGTTTCGTCGGCGTCGCGCGGCTGCATGCCGAAGGCGAGCTGGACACCGCATTGTCGCGCATCCAGAATGACCTCTTCGACCTCGGTGCCGACCTCTGCCGGCCCGACATAGACAAGGACGCCGAGGCCGAGTACCCTCCATTGCGGATGATCGATGCCCAGGTGAGCCGGCTGGAGTCGGAGATCGACGCGATGAATGCCGGCCTGAGCCCGCTTCGCAGCTTCGTGCTGCCCGGCGGCACGGCTCTGGCGGCCCAGTTGCATGTCTGCAGGACCGTCTCGCGCCGCGCCGAGCGTCTGGCCGTGGAATTGTCCTCTGCCGAAGAGGTCAATCCGGCCGCCGTCAGATATCTGAACCGGCTGAGCGACTGGTTTTTCGTCGCTTCCCGCGCGGCGAACGACAATGGCGCAGGTGATGTCTTGTGGGTGCCGGGTGCGAACCGCTGAGGCCCTGTGAGGCACTGAAAATTGCGCTGCCCCCCATTGGAAAACAGGAAACGCGACGTTCCACCCGGAAAACGTGACGATTTTACCCTGTTTTCCAAGGCTTCGCCCCGCTATCAACTGCGGTGATGCACTGAATCGAGTCGATGACCGGCTCGGTTTTAATTGAGGAGAGAGACGCATATGAAGGTATTGGTGCCTGTCAAGCGCGTGATTGACTATAACGTAAAGGTTCGCGTCAAGGCGGACGGGAGCGGTGTTGATCTAGCCAACGTCAAGATGTCGATGAACCCGTTCGACGAGATCGCAGTGGAAGAGGCAATCCGTCTGAAGGAAGCCGGCAAGGCTGACGAGATCGTGGCCGTATCCATTGGCGTGAAACAGTGCCAGGAGACACTGCGGACCGCGCTGGCAATGGGGGCGGACCGGGCAATCCTGGTGGTGGCCGCAGATGATGTGCACACCGATATCGAACCGCTCGCCGTCGCCAAGATCCTCAAGGCGATCGTGGAGGAGGAGCAGCCCGGGCTGGTGCTCTGCGGCAAGCAGGCGATCGACAACGACATGAACGCCACCGGCCAGATGCTCTCGGCATTGCTGGGCTGGAGCCAGGGCACCTTTGCATCCAACCTGGACATTGATGGCGACAACGCCGTGGTGACCCGCGAGGTCGATGGCGGATTGCAGACCATCAAGGTCAAGATGCCGGCGATCATCACGGTCGACCTGCGTCTGAACGAGCCGCGCTATGCCAGCCTGCCCAATATCATGAAGGCCAAGAAAAAGCCGCTGGATGAAAAGACCGCCGCCGATTACGGCGTCGACGTCGCGCCGCGCCTGACGATCGTCAAGACCGCCGAGCCCGAGGCACGGGCCGCCGGGATCAAGGTGGGTTCGGTGGACGAGCTGGTTGCGAAACTCAAGGAAGTGGGGGCTGTATAATGGCTGTTCTTTTGCTTGCCGAAGTCACGGATGGCGAACTGGCGCTTGACGCGACCGCAAAGGCGGTGACCGCCGCGACCAAGCTGGGCGATGTGACCGCGCTGTGCTGTGGCGCCTCTGCCGCTGCCGCTGGTGAAGCGGCCGCAAAAATTGCCGGCGTTTCCAAGGTTCTGGTGGCCGAGGATGCCAGCTTGGGTCATCGCCTGGCAGAATCGACGGCGGCGCTGATTGCCAGCCTGGCCGGAGATTACGAACATATCGTCGCCCCGGCCACGACCGACGCCAAGAACGTGATGCCACGGGTGGCGGCGCTGTTGGACGTTATGGTGATTTCCGATGTGTCCGGCGTTGTCGACGGCGACACCTTCGAGCGACCGATCTATGCGGGCAACGCGATCCAGACGGTCAAATCCGGCGACGCGAAAAAGGTTGTCACGATCCGCACCTCGACCTTTGACGCGGCGGGAGATGGCGGTTCGGCCTCGGTCGAGACGATCTCTGCGGCGGAGAATCCCGGCCTGTCGGAATGGGTCGAGGACAAGGTCGCCGAGAGCGATCGTCCGGAACTCACCTCGGCGGGCGTGGTCGTCTCGGGCGGTCGCGGCGTTGGCTCGGAAGAGAACTTTGCCCTGATCGAGAAACTGGCGGACAAGCTGGGGGCCGCTGTCGGCGCCAGCCGCGCAGCTGTCGATTCTGGCTATGCGCCGAACGACTGGCAGGTGGGCCAGACCGGCAAGGTCGTCGCACCCGATCTCTACGTCGCGGTCGGCATCTCGGGCGCCATCCAGCACCTGGCCGGCATGAAAGACAGCAAGATCATCGTCGCCATAAACAAGGACGAGGAAGCGCCGATCTTCCAGGTCGCCGACTTCGGCCTCGTCGCCGACCTGTTCACGGCCGTGCCGGAACTCACCGAAAAACTGTGAACTCCGGCCCGGCCTGTTGAGGGTCGGGACCAGCACAACGAAGAAGCCCCTGCCATTGGCGGGGGCTTTTTGTCATCGCACCCCGCTTGCACTCCGCGCAACGGCGCGCTTTCCTGATTTTATCTCGCACCTCAAGTGCCTTGGCATGCCGATCGCCTGCGGTCGATTGCGACAGCTGCGTGTAGTCGTACAGAGACGCCCCGCCTGCCCGGCAATACCCTCTGACACGGGGGGAGTAAGCTCCGGATCAGACCCCGAGGCACCAGCGCATCACCGCCTTCTGTGCGTGCAGACGGTTCTCCGCTTCGTCGAAAATCACGGAATTGGGGCCATCCATCACTTCGGAGGTAACCTCCTCTTCGCGATGGGCCGGCAGGCAATGCATGAAAAGCGCATCCGGCCTGGCCTCGGCCATCAGCGCGGCGTTGACCTGATAGGGCCGCAGCATGTTGTGACGGCGTTCGCGCGCAGATTGCGCATCGTGCATGGAAACCCAGGTATCCGCCACCACCAGGTCCGCGCCCTGTACGGCGACGCGCGCGTCGCGTTCGATGGTGACGCTCACCCCCTTCTGGCGGGCAAAACCGACAAATTCGGGCTCTGGGTCCAGTTGTGGCGGACCGGAGAAGGTGAAGTCGAAGCCGAACTGCCCGGCCGCATGCAGGAACGAGGCGCAGACATTGTTGCCATCGCCGGTCCAGACCACCTTTTTGCCCGCAATCGGGCCGCGATGCTCTTCAAAGGTCATGATATCGGCCATGATCTGGCAGGGGTGCGTGCGGTCGGTCAGCCCGTTGATCACCGGGACGTCGGCGTAGTCCGCCATTTCCGTCAACACGGATTCGTCAAAGGTTCGGATCATGATCATGTCGACATAGCGGCTGAGGACGCGGGCGGTGTCGGCGATGGTTTCGCCATGTCCGAGCTGCATGTCATTGCCGGACAGCACCATGGTCTGACCGCCCATCTGGCGCACGCCCACATCAAAGCTGACACGGGTGCGGGTAGACGGCTTTTCGAAGATCAGCGCCACCATGCGTCCGGCGAGAGGCTGCTCGTCATCCGGCGCGCCCCTGGGACGGTCCAGACGCGCCTGTTTCATACGCCCGGCATTCTCGATCATCTGCCGCAATGCCGTCGGGTCGGTTTGGTGGATATCCAGAAAATGGTTCATGTCATGTAGTTATCCTGTGTTTCGCCGGGCGGGACCGGTGGGGGCCAGCCCCCACACCCCCGGAGTATTTCGCAAAGATGAAATTCAGGCGGCTTCGAGCGATGTCGCGGCGCGGTCCAGGCGGGTGATGGCCTCTGCGATTTCATCCGCGCTTATGGTGAGGGGGGGCAGCAGGCGGATGACATTGTCCGCCGCCGGTACGGTGATCACCTCGGCTTCGTAAGCCGCATTGACCACGTCGCCATTGGGTGCGCGGCATTTGAGCCCGAGCATCAGGCCGACGCCGCGCACCTCTTCGAACGTGTCCGGGTGGGAGGCGACGAGTCCTTCGAGCGCCTGGCGCAGCTGGCCCGCCTTGCGGTTCACGTCGGCGAGGAAATCGGGGGTTGCGACGACATCCATGACGGCACAGCCTACGGCACAGGCCAGCGGGTTGCCGCCATAGGTGGAGCCATGGGTTCCGGCGGTCATGCCCGAGGCCGCATCTTCGGTTGCCAGCACGGCGCCGAGCGGGAAACCGCCGCCGATCCCCTTGGCGACCATCATGATGTCCGGCGTGATCCCGGCCCATTCATGTGCGAAGAGCCGACCGCTGCGTCCGACGCCGCACTGCACCTCGTCAAGGATCAGCAGCAGGTCATGTTCGTCACAGAGGGCGCGAATGTCCTTGAGCTGTTGATCGGACAAGGGGCGAATGCCGCCCTCGCCCTGCACCGGCTCGATCAGGATCGCGCCCACGGTATCGGTGATGGCCGCGCGCAGGGCGTCGGGATCGTTCCAGGGCAGGTGGCGGAAGCCGGGGAGCAGCGGACCGAAGCCCCTGGTCATCTTTTCCGAACCGGCGGCGGCGATGCCCGCGGCGGAGCGGCCATGGAACGACCCTTCGAAGGTGATGATGTCGGTCTTTTGCGGCTGGCCTTTGTCGAACCAGTATTTGCGCGCCATCTTGACCGCGAGTTCACAGGATTCCGTGCCGGAATTGGTGAAGAACACGGTGTCGGCAAAGCTCGCTGCGACCAGCCTGTCGGCCAGCGCCTGCTGCTCGGGGATCCGGTAGAGGTTGGAGACGTGCCACAAATTCTGCGCCTGCCGGGTGATGGCATCGACCAATGCGGGATGGGCATGGCCAAGGGCATTCACCGCGATGCCGGCACCGAGGTCGAGAAAGCGTCGTCCGTCCGCCTCGATCAGCCAACTGCCCTCGCCTTTGACAAAGCTGAGCGGTGCACGGTTATAGGTCGGCAGGACGGACGGGATCATGGGATCATCCTTATCAGGCAAGAAGCCCTGTGAGTGACTCACAATGGGCGGTTTCGTCAACGATTTTGTGGATTGGGAGCACCCATCAGCGGGCACAGGAACGAACAGGCCGGTTACGCGGAAATGTGTCGGCGTCGCAGGCGGAGTGTATCAGCGCGAGTGTTCATGATCTGTCTCTTAGCCAAGGATTGCCGACTTGACCAGCCCCAATGTGACGGGGGGATGGGAAAGAACATCGCCCCGTTACATGACATGAACGCCGGAAGCGTTCCCCGGCGCGGCGATTTCTGACATAGTCGGCGAGAGCGAGACCGGGGAGACCGCCATGCCATCTTCAGCCGACACGACAGAGACGCCGCCCATGCCCGATCTTGACGTGGTCGTCGTTGGCGCGGGGATATCGGGGATTGCGGCCGCCTATCACCTGGCGACAAACCTGCCCGATCAGAGATTTGCGGTATTGGACGCCAAATCCGGGATTGGCGGCACGTGGCAGACGCACAGGTTTCCCGGCATCCGCTCGGACAGTGATCTGTTCACATTCGGCTTCAGCTGGAAACCCTGGACCGGAGTGCCGATCGCCACCGCGCAGGAAATACTGGCCTATCTGAACGAGGCGGTCGATGAGCATGACCTGCGCCGGCACATTCGGTTCGGCCAAACGGTTGAACGCGCCGACTGGAACAGCGAGAAAGCGGTCTGGTCCCTGACGGTGCGGAATGCAACGGGGACCCGGACCCTGAGCTGCCGGTTTCTCTGGATGTGCGCAGGCTATTACCGCCATTCCGAGGGATACCAGCCGCGCTGGCCGGGCATGGAGGATTTCAGCGGTCCGATCGTGCATCCGCAGCAGTGGCCCGCCGATCTGGATCACGATGGGAAACGGATTGTCGTCATCGGTTCCGGTGCCACCGCAGCGACATTGGTTCCCGCCCTGTGCGAAACCGCGGCGCATGTGACGATGCTGCAACGGTCGCCGACCTATTACTATGCACGGCCCGCGACAGACACTTTCATCGAGACCCTGCGCGCGCTCGACCTGCCTGCCGAATGGCAGCACGAGATCCTCCGGCGCAAGTTCCTGCATGAACAGCAGGTTGTGACGCGTCGATCGTTCGACGAACCGGAAGCACTTGCCGCAGACCTGATCGCCGGGGTGCGGGCCTATCTGGGCGAGGATTTCGACATCGAAACCCATTTCACACCGAGCTATCGCCCCTGGCGCCAACGGCTTGCGGTGGTGCCCGATGGCGATCTGTTCACCGCAATCCGTTCCGGGCGCGCCTCGATCGTCACCGATCACATCCGGCGTTTCACGCCCGGCGGGCTGGACCTGGCTTCGGGCGAGACGCTGGAGGCGGATATCATCGTGACCGCGACAGGGTTGGTGCTGAACGCGCTCGGTGACATTTCAGTGCGGGTCGACGGCAGGCCGGTCGATATTTCGCAATGCTGGACCCATCGCGGCATCATGCTGAGCGGGGTGCCGAACATGGCGATGGTGTTCGGTTATCTTCGGGCCAGCTGGACGCTGCGGGCCGATCTGGTGGCGGACTATGTTTGCCGCCTGCTCACGCATATGACAGAGCGTCGGGCAACCGCGGTTGTACCCGCCTTACGCAGCGAGGAACTGGCGATGCCCGCCCGCCCGTGGATCGAGCCGGAGAATTTCAACGCGGGGTACATCCTGAGAGGTCTCGACATCATGCCGAGACAGGGTGATCGGCAACCCTGGGTGATGACGCAGGATTATTTCGATGACCGCGAAACGCTGCCCGCCGCCGACCTGGACGATGGCACGCTGATCTATGCGCGGAACGGGGTCGGAAGCGGATCTTGAAGGCAGGTTGACGGGTGAACACGCCCGGGCGTGCAACACGTTCGGTTGCGGCTTTGACGGGACCGGGATCAAAGCCCCTTGCACTGCCGCGCGTTTGGCTCCAAGGCTGCGCCATGTTCGAGCCCAAATCACAGAACCCTGCGCTCGCCGCCGCGCTGATCCTGACCGCGACGGCGTTCATCGCGGCGACGACGCTGTTTGCCAAGGCTCTGGGCACGGAGGTTCTTGGTCCCGCACTGCATCCCCTGCAGATCAGCCACGGTCGTTTCCTCTTTGCACTCGCCGCCCTCGGCAGCGTGGCGATGATCGTGCGCCCGCATCTGGGACGTCCGCATTGGGGACTGCATATCGGGCGGACGGCCTTTGGCTGGCTGGGTGTCACCATGATGTTCGCGTCGGTCGCCTATATTCCGCTGGCGGACGCCACGGCAATTTCGTTTCTGAACCCCGTCTTTGCGATGGTGCTGGCGATACCGCTGCTGGGTGAACGTGTCGGTCCGGTGCGATGGACCGCCGCCATCATCGCCCTGATCGGGGCGATGATCCTGCTGCGCCCGACACCCGAGAGCTTCCAGCCCGCCGCGCTCCTGGCGCTTGCGGCGGCGGCGCTTATGGGAATGGAGCTGATCTTCATCAAGAAGCTCTCGGGGCGCGAGCCGATCTTTCAGATCCTGCTGGTCAACAACATGATAGGTCTCGGCATCGCCACGCTCGCGGTATTGCCTGTCTGGGTGCCGCCGACGCCGCTTCAATGGGGCGCGCTGGCCGGGCTGGGTGTTCTCATGGCCTGTGCGCAGACCCTGTTCGTCAACGCCATGGCCCGCGCCGATGCCAGCTTTGTCGCGCCCTTCAGCTACGCCACGCTGATCGCTGCGGCGGTTTACGATTTCATCGGATTTGGTGTCGTTCCCGATACGGTATCCCTGATCGGGGCGATGACGATCATCGCCGGGGCCTTGCTGCTTGCGCTTCGCGAGGCACGCATACGGCCCGTTCCGACGCAAGATACCTTGTAACTCGGGCCACAGTGATTAAAATAGCGCGGCATGAGATATCTAAAGCGGCCTGTCCTACGGAGGCCGCTTTTTAGCTGGAAAGGTTGCCAATGTCCTGGACTGACGAGCGCGTCGAGACACTCAAGAAAATGTGGGGGGAAGGCCAGTCGGCCAGCCAGATCGCAAAGGAACTTGGTGGTGTGACCCGCAATGCGGTAATCGGCAAGGTGCATCGCCTTGGCCTGTCCAACCGCAATTCAGGCACACCGGCAGCCGCCAAGTCCGAGGTCAAGGCCAAGCCGGCTCCTGCCGCCCCCAAGCCCGAGGCCAAGCCGCGCCCCATGCCCAAGACCGAAGCCGCGCGACCGGCAGCGGTACAGGAACCGGCGGCAGAGGCCAAGCCGGCGGTTCCGGCCCGCAAGCAGATCATCCCCGCAGGCCAGCCGCTGCCACCGCAACCCTCTGCCAACGAAATCAGCCCCGAGGCGCTCGCCAAGGTCAACGAAGTCGAAAAGAAATCGAAAAAGATCAGCCTGATGGAGCTGACCGAACGGACCTGCAAATGGCCCGTCGGCGATCCGGCGACAGAAGATTTCTGGTTCTGCGGCCTGCCGGTCCAGGCCGGGAAACCCTATTGCGAGGCACATGTCGGCGTTGCGTTCCAACCGATGAGTGCCCGGCGCGATCGTCGGCGCTGAACCGTGGGTCGTTGCCAAGCGCAGGCATGGCAACGACATGAGCCGGGTACAGGTGAAAGGTATGTGCGGGACATGTTCCCCTGCCGCCATCCCTGATGCATTTCATGACAAGCCTGCATCACCCGTGGCGGGTTGATCCCGAGACGTCCCGCGACCTCATCGGACCGGCATGATCACCTGCCCCAACAGCGGGACAGGTGGGTCTGCGGGTGGTCCGATCAGTTGGACGCCGGCGCGGACGACGTGAAATTCGGGATCGGGTTTTCCGACGCGGCAGCCGGTTCGATCTCGGGCCAGTTGCCATTGGCCAGGTCGAGATTGCCCGGAATGTCCTCTTCCCAGAAGCCCACGACATTTTCGCTGATGTTCAGGTAGAGCTTGTCATCGACGATCCGCCACAGGTTCGGGTTGCCGGGCACCTTGCCGCCCTTGCTGACGCCGAAAGCGCAATGGCCGTCGTATTGCGGCGCGAATTTCGCGGGATCGCTCAGGAACTTGTCCCGGTTTTCCTCGCTGGCAAAGGCAAAGGTGGCGCCATTGTACTCGGCGGTAATATCCGCGCGGCCGGGTACGCCCGCAGGTTGCTTCGTGCCGACCGGGTTTTGGGTCAGGCTCCGATAGGCAACCACGTCATAGCCGGATACCGCAAAACCGGTGTTGTCCACATATTGCTCTCCGGCAAAGACCGGAAGCGCCAGGGTCGTGGCGGCAACGATGGCCAAGGCGAAACGTTTCATAGCAAGTCCTTTCATGCTTCGCGTCGGCCCAGTGCCATCCGCGTGACGCCAACCTAGGTTGCGGGTTTCAGATTGCGCAGCCCCCCTCGCGCGGCTGTGAGCAAACCGGATATGACGTGACTGCAACCCTGTGAAATGTTTCAATCGGCGGCGGATTATCGCAAAATCGGCGGCTTGTCGGGGTCGGAACCCGGCGCGCGGAGCTCGATTGTTTCGGACTCCGGAGGTACCGGCAGGTCAAAGCGCAATCCGAACCGGTCGAGTTTTGCCGTAATGCCATCCGTTTCCTCGAAGAAGGCAACGTCGATCGAGCCGGCCTCGATGCCGGAAAAGGTCAGGGCCTCGCCCGCAGCCCGTGCCAGGGCGGCCTGCGCTTCCGGACGGGCCGCAACGAAACCCAGCATGTGACCGCGCGATCCGTTCTCGTGAACCACGCTGACAAGATAGGCCGCACGTGCGTAACCGACCGCCATGGCGAGCTTGGTATCCAGCGCCGCGATCACGGCCTCGGGCAGACCCGCTGGCGGCGACACTTCGGCGATCCGCGAGGTGATCTGATCCGGTGCATGGCCCAGCGTTTCAGACAGCCACGTCAGTGCCTCGGACGGGATCAGGATCGAGGATGGCGCGACATCGAGGTTCAAACCGATGCCGATGCCCTGCCCGGCCAGCATCTGTGCGAGGACCCGTCCCGACAGCGACGCATAGGGTGCCGGGCGCCCCGTGAACCGGGCAAGACGGGTTTCGCGGTCAAAGGCCAGAACGAACTGACCGTCGGCCACGTCGAAGACTTCGGGCGAGAGCGAGTCGCCCTGCGCCTCTTCGGTCAGCAGCAGAAACAACTCGTTATCACCCAGCCGCTCGTAGAAACGCAGCCGCGCCGAGTCGTCATCGGGATGTGCCGTCATGGCGGCATGGGCCATGTCCAGCGGCGTTGTCTCGTTCATTGCAGTACCTCGCGCACCCGGCTGCGCAACACCGGCAGCAGGTCGGATTCAAACCAGGGGTTTCGTTTCAGCCATGCGCTATTGCGCCAGGACGGATGAGGCAAGGGGAACACGCGGGGCGCATGGTCGCGCCATCCCTGAACAACCTCGGTCACGGGCCGCCGGGTGCCAAGGTGCCATTTCTGCGCATGCCCACCCACCAGGACGGTCAATCGCACTGCGCTCAGCTCTGACATCACCTCCTCGCGCCAGGTGCGCGCGCATATCGGCGGCGGAGGAAGGTCGGCCTTGCGCGCGTTATAGCCCGGAAAACAGAAGGCCATCGGAACAATGGCGACCTTGTCTCGGTCATAGAATGCCGCGTCGTCAAGCCCCAGCCAGTCCCGCAGACGATCGCCCGAGGGGTCCGTAAACGGGCGTCCCGATGCGTGCACGCGCGCGCCCGGTGCCTGCCCGGCGATCAACATGCGCGCCGACGGGCGAAACCAGACCACCGGACGCGGCCGGTGCGCCGTGGCGGTGGCGGCAAACCTGTCGGCACAGATTCTGCATCGCGCGATCTGTTCGGCGAGCGGCGCAGGATCGCAACCGGTGGGATCAGAAGAGGTCATGGATCATCCGAACGATCGGGCGCCGCGATTGTCAACCGTTCGCCCAAACCCGTCGCCGGCGCAAGACAGGGACAATTCTATCGCAGTTCGACATAAAATGGCCTAACTCGCGCATATATAACGTTAAGGTTCACCCGGTACGCTGGGGGAAGACGACAAACTCATGCAGCACGCGGCGCTGGTCGCGCGAAACAGAAAATCGATGCTCGAATTCGACAATGTCAGCAAATCCTTCTGGACCGGCACCCGTCGCAAGGTGATCCTGGATCAGGCGTCCTTTCGTGTCGACCTGGGACATTCGCTTGGCATTCTCGCGCCGAACGGCACCGGCAAGACAACCTTGATCAACATGATGGCCGGGCTGGAAAAGCCCGATGAAGGCGAGATCAGACGCCGATGCAGGGTGTCTTTTCCCCTCGGATACATGGGCGGGGTCGAAAAGCGGGTCTCGGCACTGGCAAACTGTCGCTACATCGCGAAAATCTATGGAATCGATCCGGATTATGTCGAATCCTACTGCCGCTGGCTGTGTAACCTGGGCGAATATTTCGATCAGCCTCTGGGCACCTATTCGTCCGGAATGCGCGCCCGGCTGTCTTTTGCGCTGATGCTGGCGCTCGATTTCGATATGTACCTGATCGACGAAGGCATGCCCGGAAGCACCGATGTGGAATTCAACAGGAAAGCGGGCGATATCCTGCAGGAACGGCTGGCGACCACCACGATCGTCATCGTATCGCACCAGCCGTCGGTGCTCGAGCAGTTTGCCCACTCGGCGGCGGTGCTGATGGACGGGCGCCTTCACATGTTCGAAACCTTGGAAGAGGCGAAACAGCTTTATGACTACCAGACCCAAGGCTAGCAAATTCCGTAACCGGCGTAATGCCGCCGATACCGATCAGGGCAATCCTGACGACCTGCCGCCACCGGATCTCGCCGAGGCGGCCGCCAACCATCGCGACGGAACAACCGGGGAAGCGGCGGGGGAAGACGCCGCGCCGCCGCCATCGGACGACGCCGAGATCGAAGCGATCAAGGCCGAGGGGCTGACCGGGCGCCAGTTGCGCATGGCGCGCCGCGTCGCGCAGAAACACAACCTGCAGGCCGCCTCTGACCTGGATGCCGTGCGCCTGCTGCGGCAAAACGGCATCGATCCGTTCAAGCGCTCGAACATGCTCGAACTCGTCGTGCCACGGGCAGAGGAGGAAGAGGGCAACGACACCGCCCCGCGTGTCCAGCTGCCGCAAACCGTGCCGGGCGTCGCACCGCCGTTGCCTTCGGTCGAACTGAGCCCGGCCGAGCGGCGCGAACACGAAATCGGCAAGATCCAGCGGGACATGATGCGGCGCAGGCGGCGCAAGCTGCTTTATCTGCTGGGGCGGCTGAGCTTTTTCGTTCTGTTGCCGACCCTGCTGGCGGGACTCTACTATTTCCATTATGCGACGCCGATTTATTCGTCCAAATCCGAGTTTCTCATCCTGAAAGCCGACAATTCAGGTGGCTCCGGACTTGGCGGTTTGCTGTCGGGCACGCAATTCGCCACCACCCAGGATTCCATCGCGGTACAGTCCTATCTGCAATCCAAGGATGCGATGCTGCGGCTGGATCGTGATATCGGCTTCAAGGATCAGTTCAACCAGGACTGGATCGACCCGCTCCAGCGGCTGAGCCCCGACGCCACCAACGAAGAGGCCTACAAGACCTACAGGAAATACGTGAAAATCGGCTATGATCCGACCGAGGGCGTCGTCCGGATGGAAGTTTCATCGCCCGATCCGCTGGTGAGCACGGAATTTTCCACACATCTGATTTCCTATGCCGAGGCGCGGGTCAACAGCCTGTCCCAGCAAAAGCGTGGCGATCAGATGAAAGACGCCGTAGACGGATTCGAGGCCGCGCAGGAAGAGCGCCGCAAGGCACAGGAGGCGCTTGTTGAGTTGCAGCAGCAAGGCGCCCTGCTCGATCCGGAAGGGGTGATCTCCAGCCTGCGCGGGCAGATCAACAATGTGGAAGTGCAGCTACAGGAAAAACAACTGCAACTTGCCGCACTCATGGACAATGCGCGCCCGAATCAGGCAAAGGTCGATGGCACCAATGGCGATATCCGGCGGCTGGAGAATCTGCTCGCGTCGCTCAATGCCCGGATGATCGATGCCTCCAAGGGCGAAAACTCGCTGGCGCAGCTTTCGGTGAACATCCAGATGGCACAGGCCGACCTCGCGGCGCGGGACTTGATGCTGCAATCCGCGCTGCAACAGGTCGAACAGACCCGGATGGAAGCCAACCGGCAGGTGCGATATCTGACGGTCTCGGTCGACCCGGTCCCCAGCGAATCGCCCAGCTACCCGCGCGGGTTCGAGAACACGCTCCTTGCATTCCTGATTTTCTCGGGCATCTATCTGATGGTATCCCTTACTGCATCCATCTTGCGCGAACAGGTAGCATCCTAGACATGACACAGATTGACATCGCCGGTTTGACTGTCGGCAACGATTGCCCGCTTACTATCATCGCGGGACCGTGCCAGCTTGAAAGCGCGGATCACGCCCAGATGATCGCGGGTCGCATGAAAGAAGCCTGCGAGGCCGCCGGCGCGCAATACGTGTTCAAGGCCAGTTACGACAAGGCCAACCGCACGAGCCTTGCCGGCAAACGCGGGTTGGGCATTGATGCGGGTCTCGCCGTGCTGGCGGATATCAAGACCTCGATCGGTGTCCCGGTGCTGACCGATGTGCACACCGAAGCGCAATGCGCCCCCGCCGCCGAGGCCGTGGATATCCTGCAAATCCCGGCGTTTCTGTGCCGGCAGACCGACATGCTGCTGGCCGCCGGCAACACCGGTGCGGTCATCAACGTCAAGAAGGGCCAGTTTCTGGCCCCGTGGGAAATGGGCAACATCGTCGACAAGATCGAGAGCACCGGAAACCGGCGGATCCTGCTGACGGAGCGCGGCGTTTCCTTTGGCTACAACACGCTTGTGGCCGACATGCGCAGCCTGCCGATCATGGCGCAGACCGGTTATCCTGTCGTGATGGATGCCACCCACAGCGTGCAGCAACCCGGCGGGCGCGGCGGCAGTTCCGGTGGCCAGCGTGAATTTGCTCCCGTCATGGCCCGCGCCGCGGCGGCGATCGGGGTTGCCGCCATCTTCATGGAGACGCACCAGGATCCCGACAATGCGCCCAGCGACGGCCCGAACATGATCTATCTCGACCAGATGCCCGCACTGATTGATACGTTGATGCAACTGGACAGGATTGCTAAGGCAAGCCCAGTCGTAATTTGAACCAGCATCCGGACCTATTTCATGACCAGACCTGCCGCCACGGTGACACCGAATACCTGGCAATTCCTGCGCGATCCGATGATCGCCCCCACCGGTTTTCGCGAATATGACGCCCGCTGGAAGTATCCGGACGAAATCAACCTGCCGGGAATGACCGCGCTTGGCCTCGGCCTTGGCACACAGATGCAGAAACGCGGGATCAGGCCGGAAATCGCGGTCGGGAACGATTACCGCGACTATTCGCTCAGCATCAAGAACGCGCTGATCCTGGGGTTGATGCAGGCCGGCATCAAGGTCAGGGATATCGGCCCGGCGCTGTCTCCGATGGCCTATTTCAGCCAGTTTCACCTGGATGTGCCCGCGGTTGCCATGGTCACGGCCAGCCACAATCCGAATGGCTGGACCGGCGTCAAGATGGGGTTCGATCGTCCCCTGACCCATGGCCCGGACGAGATGGCGGAACTGCGCGACATCGTGCTTGGCGGGCTGGGTGAACCGCGCCCCGGCGGCAGCTACGAATTTGTCGATGGCGTCCGCGAGGCCTATCTGGACGATCTGGTGGGTGATTTCCGCATGTCCCGTCCGCTCAAGGTGGTCTGCGCCACCGGCAATGGCACCGCCAGCGCATTCGCACCGGAATTGTTCGAACGCCTCGGTGTCGAGGTAGTGCCGAGCCACAATCGCCTCGATTACACCTTTCCCAACTACAATCCCAACCCGGAAGCGATGGAGATGCTCCACGACATGGCCGACACGGTCAGGGCGTCGGGTGCGGATTTCGCACTCGGCTTTGACGGTGACGGCGACCGCTGCGGCGTGGTGGATGATGAAGGCGAAGAGATTTTTGCCGACAAGGTGGGCGTCATCATGGCACGCGACCTGGCCCGCCTGCATCCCGGCGCGACCATTGTGGCGGACGTGAAATCGACCGGGCTGTTTGCCTCGGATCCCGAATTGCGAAAGCACGACATCACGGCGGATTACTGGAAAACCGGTCATTCCCACATGAAGCGGCGGGTCAAGGAACTTGGCGCGCTGGCCGGCTTCGAGAAATCGGGCCACTACTTTCTCGCCGAACCCATAGGCCGGGGCTATGATTGCGGGATGCGCGTCGCCGTGGAAATCTGCAAGCTGATGGACCGCAATCCGGGCAAATCCATGTCCGATCTGCGCAAGGCGCTGCCGCAAACCTTTTCGACGCCGACAATGTCGCCCTTCTGCCCGGACACCGAAAAATACGCGGTGCTGGAACGGATAGTCACCAGGCTGACCGATATGGCGGATGCGGGTACGCCAATCGCCGGGCGCAAGATCGACACCGTGGTCACCGTGAACGGCGCCCGCCTGATCCTCGATAACGGGGCCTGGGGTCTTGTACGCGCCTCATCGAATACGCCCAACCTCGTGGTGGTTTGCGAAAGCCCCGAGAGCGAGGCGGAATTGCGCGCGATCTTTGCCGATCTTGACGCGGTGATCCGCACCGAACCGTCGGTTGGCGAGTACGACCAGACGATCTGAGACCCGGAACCGGTCTCTCTGACCCGCCGGGGCCGCGTTTATGCCCCGGCGGGTTTGTTTTTGCGCGGATCAGTTCCGGCCAAGCAGTTTGAAGAGCTGGTCCTTGACCTCATCCTCGATCTTGTCCTTCAGGATTTCTTCCGCATCCTGGTTCTCCTCGATTTCGACATCCAGCTCTTCGGCCAGCTTGCGTGTCAACCTGGCCTTGGCCTCATCCTCGAGTTCTTCGAGCTTGGCGTCGGCATTCGCCTTGGCGGCAGCTTCGAGATCGGCCCAGATTCGCGGACTGCCCCACGGCCCCCTGATCCGGATCGGCAACGACAACCCCTGCCCGCCGCGCGCGCGCAGCGCGATGGGCGTGAAGGTATAGTCGATATCCCGGGCGCCAAGCCCGATCCGCCCCTTGCCATCCGCGCGATAATTGCTGAGCTGGAGCAGCAGATCGTCGTTGAGCACATTGCCTTCACTCATGGTGAAACTGGCGCCCAGACTGTCGAACACCGTGGTTCCGCCGCTCGCCGTGTCCCCGCGCATCAGCCGGTCGAGGTCAAGCCCCAGGATCACGCCCCGTCCCATGCGCAGCGCGCCCTTGCCCGACAGTGACCGCATGATGGCATCCACGGATTGTCCGACGCCCAGAAACTGAAGCTCGCCCCCGGCCTTGCCGCGTATCCGCTCCATGCCGAGCAGATCACGCTGTATCTGCAGGATGTCGATACCCGCCGCGGTGAGATTGCCACCGACCGAAAGGCCGTTGCGGTTGTTCGCCACCAGTTCCCCGAGCAACTGGCCGTCGAACACCGAGACATCCTCAAGACGCAGAACCGCGCGCGCCCGGTCGATTTCGAGCAGCAGCCGCGTTTCCCCCACCGACAGGTCAGGCGTCCTGATGCCCTGTGCGGTCAGCCGCACCGATGCGTTCACCAGCGCAAGGGCACTGGCGTCGATGGGAGCACGCGACCATCCGTCGCCCGCAACGCCGGGCGCCGCCCCGGCACCACCACCCGCGCTGCCCCTAGGGGCCGCCGGGAAGGACAGGACATCAGCCGACAATTTGGCCGTGACCTGCGGCACATCACCCAACACGACATCAACGACGCCGTTCAGCCGGTTCTGCCCCAGTTCGCTGCGCATCCCGCGCAGCGACAGCCGCCCGTCCGCGGTGTGGGTCACATCGGCAATGACCCGCACCGCCGGGCCCCATCCCGCCGGCAGTTCAACGGCGGGCAGACCAAGCGCCGCAAAACCTGCGCCGATATTCTCGCTGCCCAGATCGGCACGACCGGCCAGTTCGCCTGCGGTATTGACCCGGCCTTCAAATGCAATCGTGCCCGAGGGCATATTCACATCAATCGATACCGGTGATACCGCGCCCTGCATCAATCCCGCCGGATCGGAGAATTCCGCATTCACGGCAATCTCTTCGCCGACCGGTCGCAGCGCCGCCCTGATCGTCGCAGGACCTGTCGGATCGGGCCATGCGAGGTCCAGGTCCAGACCGGAAACCGTCACCGGCGCCGCCCCGGCCTCGATATAGATCAACGTGCCGTTTCTGAGTTCCAGAAGATCGAGCGCGATCGGCGTCTCCCGGTCCTGTTTGTCGGTAATGACGTCGACCGCCCTGGCACCCGCCTGCGAAGGGGGCGTATCGAACACCCAGTTGGCCCGACCGTCCGGCGCCGTCTGCAACCGCAGGACCGGATCCCGCGCGACAATCCCCGTCACCCGCACCGCGCCGGTCAAAAGATCACTGGCAGACACGCCGATCGACATTCCGCTCGCGCTCAGCATCGGATCCGGTCCGGCCCATTCGGCATTGCCCAGGGTCACCGGCCCGGTTGTCACGCCCAGCACCGGCCAGAAAGACAGCGACACATCGCCCGAAACGGTCAGTTGCCGACCGGTGCGCGTCTCGATCTGTTCGGTCGCGATCCGGACGATCCGCTCATCCGGCAACAGGAGCAGCCCGATCACGCCGAGCAGGATCGCGATCACCAGCGCACCCGCTACTCTCAAAATCCACCGCATACCCGCACCCTCCGTCACATGCGGCGAGTCTATCATCGGCGCGGCGCGACGCAATCGTCGGGGCTAGGCATCGCGTCACGGCATCTCTATATGCACGGGAATGAGCACCAACCCGCCCGATTTGCGCCCCGATCTCGCCCCCCGCGCGCGTCTCACCGATGCGCCCCGCCCCGGCCAGCCCACTGTTGGCATGGTCAGCCTCGGGTGTCCGAAGGCGCTGGTCGACAGCGAGCGCATCCTGACCCGGCTGCGCGCCGAAGGGTACGGCATTTCGCCCGATTATACCGGTGCCGATGCGGTGATCGTGAATACCTGCGGATTTCTGGACAGTGCCAAGGCCGAAAGCCTGGATGCCATCGGAGAGGCGCTCGCCGAAAACGGGCGGGTCATCGTGACCGGCTGTCTTGGGGCGGAGCCCGACTATATCCGCGAACACCACCCACGAATCCTCGCGGTCACCGGCCCGCATCAATATGAACAGGTGCTTGATGCGGTACACGTAGCGGTGCCGCCGGATCCGGATCCCTTCATCGACCTGTTGCCGGCCAGCGGCGTTTCCCTGACCCCGCGTCATTACAGCTATCTCAAGATTTCCGAAGGCTGTAACCACAAGTGCAGGTTCTGCATCATCCCCGACATGCGCGGAAAACTGGCCAGCCGCCCGGCCCGCGCGGTGCTGCGAGAGGCCGAAAAGCTGGTGGAAAACGGTGTGCGCGAGTTGCTCGTCATCTCGCAGGATACCTCGGCATATGGCACCGATACACGGGAGAGAGACGTCAAGCATCCGATCATTCCGCTAGCGCGCGATCTGGGCTCGCTGGGGGCATGGGTCCGTCTGCATTATGTCTATCCCTACCCTTTCGTGCGCGACATGGTCCCGTTAATGGCCGATCCGGCAAACGGTGTGCTGCCCTATCTCGACATCCCGTTTCAGCATGCCCATCCGGACACGCTTCGGCGCATGGCGCGCCCCGCCGCCGCCAGCCGCACGCTTGATGAAATCGCCGCGTGGCGGGCGATCTGTCCCGACATCACCCTGCGCAGCACCTTCATCGTCGGATATCCGGGCGAGACCGAGGCCGAGTTCCAGACCCTGCTCGACTGGATGGACGAGGCGCAGCTCGACCGTGTCGGCTGTTTTCAGTACGAGAACGTCGACGGCGCGCGCAGCAATGATCTGCCCGACCATGTGCCGGACGCCGTGAAACAGGATCGATGGAACCGTTTCATGGAAAAGGCGCAGGCGATTTCCGAAGCCAAGCTCGCCGCGAAGGTCGGCCAGACCCTGCAGGTCATCGTCGACGAGGTCGACGACGATGCCGCAACCTGCCGAACGATGTCGGACGCGCCGGAAATCGACGGCAACCTGTTCATCGACGAAGGGTTTGACATGTTGAAACCCGGCGACATCGTTGATGTCACGGTTGACGAAGCCGGAGAATACGACCTTTGGGGCCAGCTTCGTCGCTGACACCGAACCGCTCGGGGTGATACACGCAAACCTGTTGCCTCACGCCCCCGGCACGCTATCCTTGGCTGACACAGCCAGGGAGACCCAGCCATGTCGGACGCGCCAATCATCGCCCGGAAAAGCCCTTACCGGGTCGAAGTGACGGAAGGGAAAAGCTATTTCTGGTGCGCCTGCGGGCGTTCGCAGAACCAGCCCTTTTGCGACGGCAGCCACAAGGGCACCGGTCTTGTGCCGGTGAAATATACGGCCGAGTCCGACAAGAAGGTCTTTTTCTGTGGATGCAAGCACACGGGCAAAGCACCACTCTGCGACGGGACGCACTCCAGTCTGTCTGACTGACACGCTGCTCGCGGAACCTGCGCCTGTATTGCCGGTCAAACGCTCATGCGCGATTGTCGAGATAATAGCGAACGGCATCCTGCACCCGCCGAAACCGGTCGCCGCCCAGCTTCTTGCCACCGTACCAGCGCGTCACCACCACGATATGATCGCGCAATTCGGCACGTTCGAGCATGCGCAGGATCACCATTCCGGCGCCGCTTTCGCCATCATCGTTCTTGACCGGGCCCTCGCCCGCCAGAACGACGCCCCAGGTGTTATGTGTCGCCTTGGCGAATTTCCGGTCCTTGCAGAGTGTCCTGATGAACTCCTGCGCCTCGGCGCGGCTGCTTACCGGGCCACCCGAAACAGCGTATTTGCTGCCACGGTCGGTCACGATTCCATCGAAAATCTGCACGTTCAGTCACCATCGGTCGCTTCGGTCCCGTTTTGACAGGTCGGCATGGCGATGCCAACGGCTGCGGACGGCTTTCGCGGCGCTACCCGCCCAGCGATTGCAGGGTGCTGGCCACCATGTCCATGCGCGCCTTGTTCGGCGGGTGGCTGGCGAGGAACCTGTCGCCGGGATCGGGCAGACGCGTAAAGAACTGCGCTCCGACCAGAGGATCATACCCGGCACGCCAGGTAATGACGGTGCCAAGCTTGTCCGCCTCCAGTTCGAACTCCTTGGCATAGCTGCGCGCGCCCACGACAGCGCCGATCTCGCGCGCACGCACGACATCATCCGAGCCGCCACCGGTCAGCGTTGCCAGTCCGCCGAAAATCTCGGCCGCATCGGCAGAAATCCGGCGTTGCCGCTCGAGATGATTGGCGATGTGATGGGCCGCCTCGTGCCCCATCACAAAGGCCAGTTCATCCGCGTTCTGAACACTGCCGATGAGCGACGCGGTAAAGCTCAGAACCGGCCGCCCCTGCTCGTCAACGCTTTGAAAGGCATTGGGCTGCGCCCGCGGATTCGGATCAACCGCGATCAGGAAATCGCAATTGCGCACCGTTCCGTATCGTCTGCACTCGCGCTCGGCCACCGGTTCGACCGCGCGTACAACTTCGACAAAGCTCTGCGCGGCCTCTTCAGGGGTCAGCACCCATTCTTCGGAAACCTGCCCGGTGGGGAAAGATGCATCAACCTGTCCGGTGGGGAAAGATGCATCACATGCGGCCAGAAACAGGGCCGGTACAAACAACAGGGCAGTGATGCGCATGGTCGGAGTCAATCCTTTGGCATGGGCCGGAACGATACGAATGCCAACATAATCACCGCGGTGCGGCACCGCCAGTAGAGGATGTTCACGCTTCCGGCACGGGGTGCTTGCCAAGTCCCGATTGCCGCGTCAGGGTGCAGGCATGTTTACGATAGAGCATGAATTTGACGCCACGGTGATCACCCTCATCGACGAGGGCGATGCCCCGTTGCAGGAAGACATCACGATCAACAGTTTTGCGGAATGCGTGACGCTCGAACAACTGGATCCGCGCACGGATCGTGTCCAGAAAATCACCCTGTCACCCGAGCAATTGCGCGATCTGGCGGCGGCGCTCGATCTGCCCGAGGGCGTCTATCAACTGCGGGAAGTGCCCGGACCGGAGTAGATGAAGACCTTGAGCCTCGACGTTTGCCCGCGCAGCAGTGTGAGGTCGGAGGGCGCAACGCCCATCGCCTTGGCCAGCAGGGCGCGTACCGCGGCATTGGCCTTGCCGTTTTCCGGCGGCGCGGTAACGGCAGCGCGCAGGTCCTCGCCCGCGCGCGTCAGGCGAAGGCCCGCCGCCTTGGGCGTCACGCGAACGGTGATCTGCCGCCCCGGCTGCGCCAGATCCGCCAGGTCGGGAAGGTCTCTGGATTTCGGTCGTGCCATGTGTACAGTCTGCGCCAATCCGCGTGCACAGCACCATAGCGTTCCGGCAATCGGCAAAAAAGGGGAGCCATTCTCATGACCACGGGATTTTTCTGGGATGAACGGTGTTTCTGGCACGCTGGCGGCAACTATGTCTTTACGCTGCCCGTCGGCGGGTTGGTGCAGCCCCAGGTCGCCGGTGGATTGCCAGAGAACCCCGAGACCAAGCGGCGTCTCAAGAACCTGATGGACGTGACCGGGCTGACCTCCGAGTTGGCGGCACAGGGCGCGCCCGCCGCCGAATGGGATGACCTGCTGCGGGTCCACCCGGAGAGCTATCTGACCGAGTTCAAGCGCCTGTCCGATGCCGGCGGTGGCGAGCTTGGGCGCCGCACGCCCTTTGCCGCTGGCGGGTTCGAGATTGCCGCGTTGTCGGCGGGCCTGTCGATTGCGGCGGTAGACGCGGTTCTGACCGGTGGTTTGGAAAACGCCTATGCGCTGTCACGTCCGCCCGGGCATCACTGCCTGCCTGATTTTCCGAACGGTTTCTGCCTGCTTGCAAATATCGCAATCGCCATCGAAGCCGCGAAAGCCCGTCATGGGCTTGGCAAGGTCGCGGTGCTGGATTGGGATGTTCATCACGGCAACGGCACAGAAGCGATCTATTATGATCGCGACGACGTGCTGACGATCTCCGTGCACCAGGAGGGCAATTATCCACTGGATACCGGAGCGATCGGCGATCGTGGACGGGGCGCCGGCCAGGGTTTCAACCTGAACGTGCCGCTTCCGGCCGGTGCGGGACATACCGCATATCTCGCGGTGATGGATGAAATCGTGCGTCCGGTCCTGGACGCATTCGAGCCGGACATGATCATCGTCGCCTGCGGCTTTGACGCGTCGGCCTGTGACCCGCTGGCACGCATGCTTGCCACGGCCGATACCTTCCGGCAGATGACCCTGCGGATGAAAGACGCCGCGCGCGATCTCTGCGATGGCAAACTGGTGCTCGTGCACGAGGGCGGGTATTCCGAAATGTACGTGCCGTTCTGCGGCCACGCGACGATCGAAGCGCTCTCAGGGAGCGCTGTCACCGCGCCCGATCCGATGGCCGAAACCTTTGACATTCGCCAGCCGTCCCCCCGGTTCGACGCCTTCCTGCGCGAGGTCGTACGCGATGCGGCAGAGGTTCTGCGCGTGCCGGGGGGTTAGGCAAGGCTCGGTTTTCGGGTTGAAACCCGTGGCCTGAACGCCGAAATGTCAGGCAGATTTCAAGACAAGGTACCGCCATGCCCGATCCCAACGCCGCCGCGCTCGATTTCCTGCTGTCCCGCAGGTCCCGACCGGCCAAGACCCTGGTTCCGCCGGTTCCCACCCGCACGCAACTGCGCCCGATCCTGACCGCAGCGGCGCGCAGCCCTGATCACGGCAAGATGGAACCGTGGCGCTTTGTCGTCATCGAAGGCGCCGCCATGACGCGTCTGGCGGACCTGGCCGAAGCCCGCGGCATTGCCCTTGGCAAGGCACCGCAAGACATCGAAAAGGCGCGGAACCAGTTCGACCAGGGGCATCTCGCGGTGGCGGTGATCGAGATACAGAAACCGTCCGACAAGATTCCACCGATCGAACAGACCTATTCGGCTGGCGCGGTCTGTCTTGCCCTGCTGAATGCGGCGCTCGCCTCGGGTTGGGGCGCCAACTGGCTGAGCGGATGGGTCAGCCATGACCGCGCCTTCTGCGAAGAAGGGTTCGGCCTCGCGCAAAACGAATCCATCGCGGGCCTGATCCATATCGGGACCGAAGGCTCGACCCCTCCGGAGCGACCCCGCCCCGATATCGACAGCATCACGGAATGGCGCGACACATGATCCTTCAATCGTTTTCGCTGGCGCTCGGTCAACTTGGCGACCCGCGCTTTCGTCGCGTCCTGCTGCTCGGGCTGGCGCTGACCATCCTGCTGCTGATCGCGGCGACCGCCGGTTTCGTCTGGCTGATCGGCGTTCTGGTGGGAGATGATGCCACACTTCCCCTTATTGGAGAGGTGACATGGCTCGGCGACCTGGCAAGCTGGACATCGCTGGTAGTGATGATGGTTCTGTCGGTGTTTCTGATGGTGCCGGTCGCCTCGGCTATCACCTCGATGTTTCTTGACGAAGTCGCGCAGGCGGTCGAGGACAAGCATTATCCCGGCCTGCCCGACGTGCCCGGCGTGCCTTTTGGCGATGCGCTGCGCGACACGGTTAATTTTCTCGGAGTGCTGATCGGGGCCAATATCGTTGCGCTGTTGCTCTATGTCATGTTCCCACCACTGGCACCGTTCATCTTCTGGGCGCTGAACGGGTTCCTGCTTGGACGCGAATATTTCATGCTCGCCGCCATGCGCAGGGTTGGTCGCACGCGGGCCAAACAGCTTCGTGCCCGGTATAGTACCACGATCTGGGTGGCCGGTACGCTGATGGCGATCCCGTTGTCGATCCCGTTGATCAACCTGTTGATCCCGATCCTCGGCGCGGCAACCTTCACACACATCTTTCACAAGGTGCAGGCGCGGGCCGCAGGTGCCCCGGCCTGACCTGTTCCGGCCCTGACCTTTTTTGAATCGCCCGCGAGACGCGCTATTCCAGCAGCGTGATCTCGCGGCCGTTCCAGTACCAGATGAATTCGCAGTTCGGGCGATTCTGGCAGCTCGACAATCTGCCTGTGGTCGCGACACCGGTATTGCCATTGCTGAGGGGTTGCATTCGCACCCCCTGCGTCAGGAGGTTCTTTGGCGGCACGCCCCGCGCGTGCAGCGAACTGACAAAGAACTTGGCCGAACACGCCGAGGCACCGCAGAAGGGGCGTGGATACCCGGCGGAACAGGTGATCCCGTTCCAGTACACCACCACATCCTCGAGACCGTCACCGTCAATGTCACCGCTGTGCAAGGCCTCCGGACCCAGCGTGGCCGGGCCGCCGCAACCGGACCGTATCGATGCCTCGGCCACTTCACGCATGGACACCACGGGGGCTGCGGCGGCGGGCACCGAGGTCCAGGGTTTGCCAATTGCCGTGAACATCGACTGGCAATGCCGGGTCAATGCGGTATGTGCCGCAAGAAACCCGCGCGACGTCAGCACCCGCGCGCCCGTATCGCTTCGGATTTCAAAGTCGGACCCGGCCGCGATGGCGGCAAAAACCGCATCCGTCGCGGGAAGATCGGCCTCCCACGACGAATAGAGCGAATTCCTGTTTACAACCGGCAGACGATACCCCGTTGCCCCGACGATCAACAGCACGTCCTGCCGCCGTTGCGTAACGCCGTCATAGCTCCCCAGCACACCTTCCCCGATGTAGATCCGAAGGCTGTCACGGGGTGTGATGTCGGGCTCCATATTGCCGGTCTGCTGCGCGGTGAGACCCTTGGGCGAGCGTTCGCCACACAGGAACATCACGTCGCGATCCGCGCCCGGCGACATCAATCCGGTGAAATACGCCCCGTCGTCGAATGACCGGAACTGCCATTCCTGCGCCTGCGCCGCGGCCTGAACCGCAAAGGCCAACGCAATGACACCTGCGAGCGCACGCAGCATGCGACCCCTACGGCGCAAGCAGCCAGCGCCCGTCCGCGGATTTGCACATCTTCGGCTCCAGGAGGATCGGCTCGACCACGTCCCTGGGATAGATCGAATGTGCAATGACCACGCAATTCCCGCGCACCGAAGCCAGCTTGACGTCACCGCGCGCGCCCGTCGCGGGATTTGACCACGACAGCGTCGTGCCGGTCTTGCGCACCTTCGGTATGTAGAGCTCTTTTTCCTTGGCCAGCAGCATGTCGAAATCCTGCGGGCTCAGCCCGGAATCCGCGAGCAACTTGCTCAGCGGCTTCGCTGTTGCGCCCGTTGGTGCGGCCAACGCAACGGCCAGCACCAGCATCAGTTTCATTGCATGTCTCGTGATCGTTCGGATCAATGCTCCGACCTCCGGTTTGCGGCATGTTTCAGGCTCTCGTGCAACCTTGCCAAAGCAGACGTCCCCGAGTCTATGGCGAAACAGGTTCCGCGCGGTCAATCTTCAAAAAAAGACGATATATCCTACTTGGCCTTACCCGGTTGGTTTGATCTGTCGACTGCCGCATTCTACCGGCATCCATTCAGCGAGGAACCGGATGCCCCAATCCAGATATTTCGCCCCGACCGGCGGGCACCCGCCGCAGGAACAGCTCCTGACTGACCGCGCGATGTTTACCGATGCCTACGCGGTGATCCCGAAGGGCACCATGCGTGACATCACGACGAGCTTTCTGCCCCATTGGACGGCAACGCGGCTCTGGGTGATTGCCCGGCCGATGACCGGCTTCGCCGAGACGTTTTCGCACTACATCATGGAGGTGTCCGCCGGTGGCGGCAGCGATACGCCCGAAAGCGATCCGGAAGCGGAGGGCGTCATCTTCGTTGTCGAGGGTGCGGTCACGCTGACCATCGCCGGGGATCGGCATGTGATGAATGCCGGCGGCTTTGCCTATCTGCCCGCCGGATGCACATGGACCCTGCACAACCATGCTGGCGGCGAGGCAAGGTTTCACTGGATCCGCAAGGCGTATCAACCCATATCCGGCCTTGATGCCCCCGAACCGTTCGTGACATGCGACGCGGATGTGGCGCCGACGCCGATGCCGGGCACCGAAGGACGCTGGGCCACGACACGGTTCGTGGACCCGGCCGACATGCGACACGACATGCATGTCACCATCGTCACCTTTCAACCCGGCGGCGTTATCCCCTTCCTTGAAACGCATGTGATGGAACACGGGCTTTACGTGCTCGAGGGCAAGGCGGTCTATCGGCTCAACCAGGATTGGGTCGAGGTCGAGGCGGGCGATTACATGTGGCTGCGCGCGTTCTGTCCGCAGGCCTGTTACGCCGGTGGTCCCGGCCCGTTTCGCTACCTGCTCTACAAGGACGTCAACCGCCACATGCCCCTGCGCCTGTCGCAGCGCTGACACGCTTGCCCAAGCGGGCGGATTGCGCCAAGGTTGTCCGCAGGCGCAGCACATCCACCCCTGCGTGTCGCGCGTCAACCCGGAGGCAGATGATGATACGTGCAAGATTGCTCCCTGTGCTTCCGGGCATGATGATCCTCTTGGCGGGCTGCGCGGAGGGCCCGGTCCCGGCCCGACCCGACGTCAGGCAGGTCGAGGTGCTGGGACGCATCTGGACGGTGTCCAGCGTGCCCGAGCGGCCGAACGCCTTTGTCGCATCCCGCGACAACAACAATCTCGACCCTTTCGGCCGTCCCGCTGCCCTGCGTACCCCGCAAGCGGTCAAGGCCCTGGAAACCGCGACGGGGTGCAAGGTCGTCCCCGGTCGCATCTGGCAGGATACGACAGCGCAGTACCATGCCGACATGGCCTGCCCCGGCTAGGCCCGCATCGGCTCTCCGAGCGTGGTTGAGCTTGGCGTACAACCCTGCAATATCTCGTCCATGCGTATCGCGATCAATGGATTCGGCCGGATCGGCCGCACTATTCTCCGGCAGGTTCTGAACCTGCCGAACGCCGATGCCGTGCAGGTTGCCCTGATCAACGACATCGCTCCGGCCGACATGCTCGGCTACCTGTTCCGGTATGACAGTACCTTTGGCCCCCTGCCGCATGAGGTCGCGGTTCAGGGCGAAACCCTCTCGGTCGCCGGGCGTCACATCGCGCTCACCCGGCAAGACGATCTGTCACGACTGGATTTGTCGGGGGTCGACGTGGTTCTGGAATGCACCGGCATCGCGCGGGAAACCGATGTGGCCCGCCGTGGCCTGCAGGCCGGGGCGCGATCGGTCCTGATTTCGGGTCCGTCGCCGGCCGCCGAAGTGACCGTCGTGCTGGGCGCGAACGAGGACAGGCTCGGTGATGCGCGGATCGTCTCGAACGCCTCGTGCACGACCAATGCGCTGGCCCCGCTGCTCGGGCTGCTTGACGGTCTCTGCGGGGTCGAGACCGCCCACATGACGACAATCCACTGTTACACCAACAGCCAGCCCATGGTCGACGCGCCGCGCGGCGACATGGCGCGCAGCAGGGCGGGTGCGTTGTCGATGGTGCCCACGACCTCAAGCGCCACCCATCTCATTGACGAGGTCCTGCCAAACCTCGCGGGCCGGATCAGCGGCTCGGCGGTCCGCGTACCGACGGCCAGCGTGTCGGCGGTCGATCTCGTCCTGACGATGCGGGACGTGATGGATGCAGACAGTTTTGCACAGGCGTTGCGCACGAAAGTCGAAGCGCAGCCGGTGCTCGGCTGGACCGATTTGCCTCTGGTTTCGTCCGATCTGCGCGGCCGCCCTGAATCGCTTGTCATCGCGGGGCCGGAAACCCGGATCATCAACCGGCGTCAGGCCCGGGTGTTTGGCTGGTATGACAACGAATGGGGATTCTCGGCGCGTATGCTCGATATCGCGGCCCGGATGGCAAACCGGGAGGCCATATAACCCCCCGGCCCGACTGCTCAGACGTGGTCGTCTTTTGCCAGTGATCCCCGGCCATGCCCGGCCAGCCCGCCCGAAACTTCTTCGGTCGCCTCATCCGCAAGCTCCTCGGGCAGCACGAGATTCAGGACAATCGCGATCAGGGCGGCGGGCAGAATGCCAGACGCACCCAGGATGCGCAGGGTGTCGGGCAGATTCTGCAACGCGTTTGCCGACCCCGGCGCGACGTTCATCACCTCAAGCTGCAGCCCCAGACCGAAGGAGATCGCAACCGCAAAGATCACCATGTTGCGTCGGTTCCAGTTCACGTCGGACAGCATCGAGATACCCGCCGCCACCACCATGCCGAACATCACGATCACGCCGCCGCCCAGAACCTCGATGGGAACCGTGCGGATCAGCGCGCCGACCTTCGGTACGAGACCACAGAAGATCAGGAACAGCGCACCGAAGGTGACGACGTGGCGGCTCATCACCCCGGTCATCGCGATCAGCCCGACATTCTGGCTGAACGAGGTGTTGGGAAAGCCGCCAAAGATACCGGCCAGCGCCGAGCCAAGCCCGTCGGCATAGGTCGCGCCGGTGATTTCCTTGTCGGTCGCCTCGCGCCCCGCGCCCCCCTTGGTGATGCCAGACACGTCGCCGACGGTTTCGACCGCCGAGACAAAGGCCATCAGGCAGAATCCGATGATCGCGGCCGCGCTGAACTCGAACCCGTATTTCAGGGGCTGCGGCAGGGCAAAGGCGGCGGCATTGCTCCAGCTGCTGCCGATCGCTTCAAAGGTCAGCATCCCGGTCAGAAGCGCATAGAAATAGCCGACGATGATACCGATCAGGACGGCAGAAACCGCCAGCATCCCACGGGCAAAGAACTTGAGCCCGAGCGTGACGAAGATCACCACGAACGCCGCCGACCAGTTCAGCAGGCTGCCATATTCCGGCAGGTTGCGCGCCTTGGCCGGAACACCCCCGGCGGCGTATTCGATGCCCACCTTGACCAAAGCCAAACCGATCATCGTGACCACCAGCCCGGTCACCAGAGGGGGCAGCGCAAACCGGATTTTGCCGATGAAGGTGCCCAGTACAGTATGGAAAATACCACCGACGATGATGCCGCCAAACAGTGCGGCCAACCCGTCGACCCCCTTGCCGGCAACCAGCGGGATCATGATCGGGATAAAGGCGAACGACGTGCCCTGAACAATCGGCAGCGCCGCCCCGACCGGTCCGATGGTGATGGTCTGCAGCAATGTCGCGATGCCGGCAAACAACATGGACATTTGGATCAGGTAGAGCAGTTCGGGGAAATCCGGCGAGTTCGATCCAAAGCCGAATCCTGCCGCGCCGGCCACGATGATCGCCGGGGTCACGTTGGACACGAACATCGCCAATACGTGCTGAATCCCCAGCGGGATCGCCTTGTGGATGGCGGGTGTATAGTTCGGGTCGCGCAGTTGCTCTGCGGTCCCTAGCGAAGTGTCAGCCATGTCTCTCTCTCCGGTTGGTCATTGGGTCTTGTACCGCGTCTTGTGGCGGCTTCGGGTGTCGTCCGGCCCTGCGCGCCGGGATGCACGGGTTTGCCTCCGCCCCACCCAAGCCGCGTCCGGAAACGCAACCGCGCCGTCCTGCGGGTCGTTGTGAACGAGGCTGGCGGTGCGCCCGCTCGGATTGCCTTGCGAAAAGACTAGCGCAGCCATATCTTTCGGGAAATCGGCAAAAAGGAAAAGCAGTTTCAAAAATTTCCTTCGAAGAGGGTCAGCGCGCCGCATCCCGCGCGCCCTGCCGCTCACCGGGGTGCGATAATCCGGTAACCTTCTGCAAACCAATGCTCTTCCAGGTTCGCACCCTCGCCGATCCTGTCAATCACCGCGAACAGACCCGGCGCATGCAGGGGCGTCAGGACTCCATGCCACGTACCCTTGTAAAAATTGACGGCCTGTCCCGGTTCGGTCTGAAACGCCAATGGCCGTCCAGGCACCCCGCCCTCATCCGGAGCCACAACCACCAGAAATGGCGCCTGTGTCATCGGCACGAAGGCCTGGCTCCCGTCCGGGTGGCGTTCGACCATATCCAGCAACAGCGGCAGGGCACGGGGGTTGGCATTGAACAGACTGATGCCCGCCCGCCCGCCGGAAAAATCGAGCTGCGCCCGGTCGTGGTAGCGGCCGCACTGGCCCTGATTGATGATCTTGTCAGGATCACCGGCACAGTCGATCAGATCCCCGAAGGGGGCGAAACCCTCGGCGGTGATGGGCTGGATCGTGATGTCCCGGCTCATGAGGGCAGCATGTCGCGCAGGCGCAGTTCCGCAATGCGCTCGACCTGTCGGCAGGCTTCGGCAAATTCCGTGTCCCGATCGTTGCCGATGCGGCGCTCGAACGCGGCACGGATCGACCCCTTGTCATTGTCGCGCACCGCGATGATGAAGGGAAACCCGTGTTTCTCGACATAGGCCGCGTTCAGCCGGGTGAAACTCTCGCGTTCCTCATCGGTGAGCATATCCAGCCCGGCCCCGGCCTGTTCCGCGGTGCTCTCGGCGGTCAGCTTGCCCGCCGCCGCCAGCTTGCCCGCCAGATCCGGATGCGCCTTGAGCACCCCCAGCCGCTCTGCCTCGCTCGCCGAGCGGAACATCCGCGCCAGCGCATTGTGCAACCCGCCCGCCGTGTCATGCGCCGCGCCCAGTTCCAGGTCAAAGGCACGCTCGGCAATCCAGGGCGAATGCTCGAATACGCTGCCATAGGCAGCGACAAAGGTGGCCCGGTCCATTTCAGAGGGGCGCGGATGTTCTTGCGGCGGGTGAATCATGGCCCAATGCTGCGCGATCTGCAGACGCGTGGCGAACCAGACGTCCTGATGGCCGCGGGCATAGTCGAGGAACCGTTTCAGCGCCATGATCCGGCCCGGCCGGCCGATCAGGCGGCAATGCAGGCCGATCGACAGCATCTTGGGAGCCCCCTCTGCGCCTTCCGCATAAAGCGCATCGAAACTGTCCTTGAGATAGGCATAGAACTGATCGCCCGAATTGAACCCCTGCGGCGTGGCGAACCGCATGTCGTTGCAGTCCAGCGTGTAGGGCACCAAAAGCTGATCGCGGTCGCCAAAGCGCACGTAATAAGGCAGGTCATCGGCGTAGACATCGGCGACATAGTCAAAACCGCCCTCTTCGGCGGCCAGTCGCACGGTATTGTCCGAACACCGCCCGGTATACCATCCGCGCGGGCGCTCGCCGACAACCTCGGTATGCAGGCGGATCGCCTCGGCCATGTCGGCGCGTTCATCGGCCTCGGCAGCGTCCTTGTACTCGACCCATTTCAACCCGTGGCTGGCGATTTCCCAGCCCGCATCCTTCATCGCCGCCACCTGGTCGGGCGAGCGCGCCAACGCCGTCGCAACGCCATACACCGTCACGGGCACGTCGCGAAGCAGGCGATGCAGCCGCCAGAACCCGGCCCGGGCACCGTATTCATAGATCGACTCCATGTTCCAGTGCCGTTGCCCCGGCCACTGCGCGGCGCCGACAATTTCCGACAGGAACGCCTCGGACGCCGCATCGCCGTGCAGGATGCAGTTCTCGCCGCCCTCTTCATAGTTCATGACGATCTGAACCGCGATCCTGGCGCCGCCCGGCCACTGCGCATCCGGCGTGCTCGCTCCGTAACCGATCATGTCGCGCGGGTATCGTGTCATCATGTGCCTCCGGAATTTTCCCCCTTGTAAATCAGAACAATGCCAGTGTTTTTCAAAAAAATCTAACAACACTATCAGCAAGGCGGGGTTTGCACAGAATCGATGCCTGCGGCACACCGGAGCCAACGTCAGGAGGCAATTGATGACCGGATATCTCACCACCCATGTACTGGACACCGCCCGGGGCTGCCCGGCACAGGGCATCCGCATCGACCTGTTTCGTATCGAAGGGTCCGGGCGAAGCCTTCTGAAGACCCTGACGACCAATTCCGACGGGCGCACCGACGAACAGATTTTGCCCGCCAGCGAATTCGCCCTTGGCGAATACGAGTTGCTGTTTCACGCAGGCGACTACCTCGATGCGACCGGCACAGCCCCAGAGACACCGCGATTCCTCGACGTCATTCCGCTGCGCTTCGGCATGTCGGAAGCGGCGCATTACCATGTGCCGCTGCTGCTTTCGCCCTTTGGCTATTCCACCTATCGCGGTAGCTGAACCCCGGCCTCCGCTCCTGTCACGGCGTCACCGACACGTTCGGCGATGAACTCCATGAACAGCCGTGTCTTGGGGTCCTGGTGGCGGCGATGGGTATACAGGCACGCCATCTGCACGGGAACCGGCGGGGTTGACTGCGCCACTGGCAACAACGCACCGCTTCGCAGATGTTCCGCCACCTCGAAGACCGGCTTCATCGCAACACCCTGCCCGCCCAGCGCCCAGTCGGTCAGCACATCGCCATCGTCACATTCGTATCGCCCCGAGACCGCAAAGCGTTGCGGGCCGTCTGCGGTCATCAGCCGCCATTGAAACTCGGTTGCACCGGGAAAGCGCAGGTTCAGGCATTCATGCTTGTCCTTGACCAGATCCGCCCCCGAATCCGGATGACCACGCGCAGCGACATAGGACGGGGCGGCCACCATCACCCGCTGGCAATCGGCGATCTTGCGAATACGAAGGTTGCTGTCTTCGGGCTGCCCGAGGAAGAACGCGAGATCGAGCCCCTCGGTCGTCAGATCGACCGAGCGGTCCGTCAGCCGCAACCGCATGTCGATCTGGGGGTATTGTCCGAGAAATTCCGGCACCTGCGGCGCAATCAGCCGTCGCCCCACACCCAAAGGTGCTGCAACGAAAAGCGAGCCGCGCGGGTTTTCCGTCAGGTTGATCACCCGCGCCTCGGCCTGCTCGACCGTGTCGAGCACCTGGCACGCCCCATCGTAAAACGCGCGGCCCTGTTCGGTCGGCGTCAGGTTGCGGGTGGTGCGCTGAAACAGCCGCACGTTCAGATGATCTTCAAGCTGCGATATCCGGGCCGACGTAACCGCCGGAGAGATGCGCAAATCGCGCCCGGCGGCGGACATGCTGCCCAGCTCATAGACACGGACAAAGGTTCTGATGTTGTCGAGATAGGACATTGTTCCAGAATTTTTGATACAGCTTGGTACTATATCGGAATACCGAACAAAGGCGGGTTTGCATAGGCTGTCCGCAATCTATCGGGAGACGCGGCATGTATGACTTTCTCGCATTCTGGGACTGGGCGGCCTTTGCCCTGCGCTGGCTGCACGTGATCACGGCAATGGCCTGGATCGGGTCATCCTTCTATTTCATCGCGCTGGACCTCGGCTTGCGCAAGGCGCCCGACCTGCCGCCCGGAGCGCATGGCGAGGAATGGCAGGTTCATGGCGGCGGTTTCTATCACATCCGCAAATACCTGGTTGCGCCGGCGCAGATGCCCGAGCACCTGATCTGGTTCAAGTGGGAAAGCTATACCACCTGGCTGAGCGGTGCAGCGCTCTTGATGGTGGTCTACTGGACCGGGGCAGAGCTCTATCTCATCGACGCCGCCAAGGCCGATCTGGCGGTGTGGCAGGCGATCCTGATCTCTGCCGCATCGCTGACCATCGGCTGGATCGTCTACGACTTCCTCTGCAAATCCCCGCTGGCCGAACATCCGACCCTGTTGATGGTGCTGCTTTTCGTGATGCTGGTCGTGATGGGATGGGGCTATGACCAGATTTTCACCGGCCGCGCGATGATGCTCCACCTCGGGGCGTTCACCGCAACGATCATGACCGCCAATGTCTTCTTCGTCATCATGCCCAACCAGCGGATCGTCGTGGCGGATCTCAAGGCCGGACGCACGCCCGACCCGAAATACGGCAAGATCGCCAAGCTGCGCTCGACCCATAACAACTATCTGACTTTGCCGGTCATCTTCCTGATGTTGTCCAATCACTATCCGCTGGCCTTCGCCACCGAGTACAACTGGATCATCGCGTCGCTGGTGTTCCTGATGGGAGTCACGATCCGGCACTATTTCAACGCCCGCCACGCCGGCACCGGCAATCCGACCTGGACATGGCTGGTGACAGCGTTGCTCTTCATCGCGATCATCTGGCTGTCAACTGCGCCGATGTACAGGGATGTGGAAACAGCCGAAGCACAACCGCTGACCGCATATGAAACCCGCATGGCGGCGGCAGAGGGTTTCGAGGCCGCGCATGACGTGGTCATGGGGCGTTGCTCGATGTGCCATTCGCGCGAACCCGTCTGGGACGGCATGCTGTGGGCTCCCAAGGGCGTGTTGCTGGAAACCGAGGCCGACATCGCGCGCAACGCCAGGGCCATCTACCTTCAGGCGGGGATCAGCCACGCGATGCCACCTGCCAATGTCACCTTCATGGCGCCAGAGGATCGCGCCGCCATCGTGAAATGGTATCGCACCGCCCGGCAGGATGCGGCGCAGTAGCGTTTCACATCCCTGACAGGCACCGCAGTTTACGGTTTTCTTGGGACACGATCGTGTTAGGTATTGCTGAACAACGCGCGGAGGTCACCTAGGGTAGCCGCGTCAGTAAGAGTGACGATCCGGAGATCTCGTAATGCAGCATGTCCGTCGCAGGACCGGTCTGAACCAAACCCTGGTTGCCGCTTGTTTTGCCATCACCCCCGGCCTTGCCGCAGCACTGACCACCAGCCTGACCGCCCCCGGCGCGTCCGACGAGGTGCGCGAAAGGTTGATCGAAGCATCCTCGATCATGAACGCCGAGAGCAACGGGCTGGATGACGCGCAGGAGCTTCTGGCTGCATCGCTGTCGGATTACGCAACGCTGGTGCAGATCCTGTATGACGAAGGGTATTTCAGCCCGGTGGTCAATATTCGCGTCAACGGTCGCGAAGCCGCGACCATCCCCGTGCTGGATGCGCCCGGCACCGTCAACAGCGTCGCGATATCCGTCCAGACGGGACCGGCCTTTACATTTGGTCAGGCCCGGATTGCCCCGCTGGCGCCGGATACCGAACTGCCCGAGAATTTTGCCAGCGGCCAGATCGCCACAACCGGTGCGATCCGTGATGCCGCCTCGGCCGGGGTCCAGCAATGGCGCAATGTCGGCCATGCCAAGGCCAATGTCGGCCAGCAGCGTATCGTTGCCAGGAACCGCCAGGCGGTTCTGGACGCGGACATCACGCTGGCGCCGGGGCCGAAGCTGCGTTTCGGCAAGCTGAATATCCCGCAGGATTCCTATGTGCGCCCCGAAGCGATCGGCAAGATCGCGGGTTTTCCCACCGGCGAGGTCTATGACCCCGAAAAGGTGCAACTGGTCGGCACCCGCCTGCGCCGGACCGGATCGTTTTCATCCGTCACGCTGAGCGAAGCGGAAACGCCGAACCCGGATGGCACGCTGGACTTTGATGCGGTTGTTGTCGATCAGGTGCCACGGCGCGTGTCGTTCGGTGCCTCGATCTCGTCGAGCCAGGGCATGGAACTGTCGGCCAGCTGGATGCACCGCAACCTTTTCGGCAACGCAGAGCGATTCCAGATCGAAGGCAGCGTCAGCAATATCGGCGGCGAGGAACCGATTGATGGCGGCCTGTCGATCCGGCTGGACCAACCCGCCAAACTCGGCCCGGATGACAACATCTTCTACCTGGGCCAGATCGGCACCGACAATCAGGAACACTATACGCTGACCCGTTTTTATCTCGGTGGCGGCGTGCGCCGTGTGTTCTCGGACACCCTGTATGCCGAGCTTGGCGTCAATGCCGGGCTCAGCCGTGCAGACGATGTGTTCGGCGAACGTGATTTCTACCTGATGACCTTTCCGCTCCGGGTGAACTGGGACGAGCGCGACAGCAAGGTCAGCGCCACCAAAGGCTATTTCCTCGATTCCTTCGCGACCCCGTTTCTGGGCCTCAACGACACCGAGTCCGGCGTATACGGCTATTTTGACGCGCGTGGCTACCTGAGCCTGACCTCAAGCGCCTCGATCGTTCTCGCCGGTCGTCTGCAACTGGGCACGGTGATCGGCCCTAGCCTTTCGGACATTTCACCCGAGTTCCTGTTTTATTCGGGTGGGGCCGGTACGGTACGCGGCCAGCCCTATGAATCGCTCGGCGTCGCGGTGAATGGCGGCATCTCGGGCGGTCGTTCGCTGCTGGGCCTCTCCGCCGAAGTACGGGGCCGGATCACCGATTCAATTTCGCTGGTTGGCTTCTTCGACATCGCCGCCGTCGGCCGCGATCAGTTCGTCACATCCGGTTCGCCGTATCATTCCGGCGCGGGTCTCGGCGTGCGCTACGATCTGGGCGGGCTCGGACCGCTGCGGCTCGACCTGGCATTGCCGGTCGAGGGCACCACCGATGACGGTCTGCAATTCTATCTTGGCATTGGGCAGGCATTCTGATGCGTATCCGAACATGTGCACTGGTTGTATTCACGTGCTTTTCCACATTTGCCTACGCGCAGGAGGAAGAGGAAAGCGGCGGCTTTCTCGTCAACCTGTTGCAGGACAACCTGTCGGGCGAAAATCGCTATATCAAGGTCACCGGACTGGACGGGGCATTCAGTTCGCGGGCCAGTATCGAAAAGCTGACGGTTTCGGACGATGACGGTGTTTGGCTGACGGTTTCTGATGTCGTGCTCGACTGGAACCGGCTCGCGCTCATCCGTGGACGCTTTTCGGTCAATACGCTGAGCGCGGGCGAGATCATCGTCGCCCGCAAACCCACGCCGACCGAGACAGAAGAGCCGCTGCCCGAAGCCGAAGCGACGCCGTTCCAGTTGCCCGAACTTCCGGTTGCGATCGAATTGAGCGAGCTGAAGGTCGACCGCGTCGAACTGGGTGAGCCGTTGGTGGGTATTGCCGCCGAACTGTCCGTTGCCGGTGCTCTAAGCCTCGCGGATGGCAGCCTCAGGACCGATCTCGGCGTCATCCGGCTCGACCGCGATACCGACAGGCTCGATCTGGTTGCCGGGTTCGACAACGAAACCAGCCAGATCGTCGTGGATTTGACCCTCTCCGAAGCCCGGGGCGGGCTGGTCTCCGAACTGCTGTCCATTCCGGACCGGCCGTCGCTGTCCCTGACTGCCAAGGGCGAAGGGCCGGTGAGCGACTTTACCGCCGATATCGCGCTGGCCTCGGACGAGATCGAGCGGCTGGGCGGTCAGGTGCGCCTGCAGAGCGTGACAGATCCCGATGCCGGCACGAACGCCCAACCCGGAACCGGGTTCGATGCGACGCTTGCCGGCGACATCAGCCCCCTGCTTGCGCCACAGTACCGGGACTTCTTTGGCACCGATACCCAGGTGCAACTGTCGGGACAGTCCGGTCCGGACGGGCGGCTTGCGATCCGTCGGCTCAACGTGCTCTCGGACGCGCTCATGGTGAACGGAACGCTGGACGTCGCCGGATCGGGACAGCTCGAACGCGTGGCGCTTGACGGGCGCATTTCTCCACCGAACGGCGACGAAGTCGTCCTGCCCATGGGCGAACCCCGCACCGCGATCAGTGGCGCGACCTTCTCCGCACAGTTCGACGCCGAGCGCGACGACCGGTGGACGCTCCTGCTGGGCGTCGACGGCGTGAACCGGCCCGACCTGGCGGTGTCGCGCGCCCAGATCAATGCCGACGGTATGCTGGAGCAGGATGGTGGCATGCAGCTTGACGGCAAACTCAATGCGGCGATCCGGGGCATCGACTTTGCCGACAACCGGCTCGACGACGCAGTCGGGAGCGATCTCGAACTGCTCGGAAATTTCGCAACCGAATCCGGCTCTGTCCTGAAGCTCAGTGATTTTACGCTGAGCGGCACGGATTATGCGGCAAATATCGATGCCGAGGTTGACGGGCTCGAAAGCGGATTCCGCGTCGATGGCAAGGCCAGTGTGACCGCCTCGGACCTGTCCCGTTTTTCGGCGATTGCGGGCCGGGATCTGGGTGGCGCGGTCACCGCCGAGATCACCGGTATTGGTGCCCCGCTCAGCGGCATGTTCGATTTTGACCTCAACGTCGAGGCGCAGGATCTCGAAAGCGGCATTGCGCAGGTTGATCCCCTGATCACCGGACAGACAACGATTGCCCTGAAAGCCGAACGCGACGAAGACGGGCTGGATATCGAGCGTTTTACACTCGATGGCACGGCATTGACCGCAGAGGCCTCGGGGAACGCGAGCAGCGGCGACACCAATCTGGAGTTCAGCGCCCGGCTGGACGATCTCGGCCGCATCGTTCCGGACGTGAGCGGTCCGGTCGCAATAACCGGCGACATGGTCCAGCGCGGCGAGACGGCAAACGGCAAGATTCGCGTCACCGGACCACAAGAGTCCTTTGCAGATCTGGATGGTGAACTCGAATCCGATGGAACGGTCGACGTCAATTATGCGGCGGTGCTCAACGGTGTCGATAAATTCATCCCGCAGATCGTCGGCAGCATTCGGGCCGAGGGACGCGCATCGCGCGAGGATGATCGGTGGCAGGTGACCAGCGACGTGCAAGGACCGCAGGGGTCCTTTGTAAAGCTCACTGGCAGCATGACGCCCGAGGGCGAGATCGACGGGCGCTATGACGCCACGATCACGCAGGTTGAACGCTTCGTTCCGCAGCTGACCGGCTCGATCGAGGCGGAAGGCACCGCGCAGCGCATCGAGAACGCCTGGCGAGTGGCAAGCGACATCACGGGGCCGGAAGGTTCGGTCGCGCGGCTACGGGGCAACATGAGTGCCGACGGGGACATCGATGCCAGATACGATGCGACCGTGGCCAGTGTCGAACGCTTCGTTCCACAGCTGGTCGGGGCGATCACCGCCAAGGGCACGGCATCACGCACCTCCGACACCTGGCAGGTGGACAGCAACGTCACGGGACCGGCGGGCTCGGTCGCGCACCTGCGGGGCAGCATGACACCCGAAGGAGACATCAAGGCGCAGTACGACGCGACCGTGGCCAAGATGGAACGCTTCGTTCCGCAACTGGTCGGCGCGCTCGAGGCCAAGGGCACGGCGTCACGGACGTCCGATACCTGGCAGGTGGAAAGCGACGTCACGGGGCCCGCAGGCTCGGTTGCACAGCTGCAGGGAAGCATGACACCCGAAGGGGATATCGACGCGCAATACGACGCGACGGTGGCCAGGCTCGAACGCTTTGTCCCGGAACTCGTCGGGTCGCTTGATCTCAATGGCTCAGCGCAGCGCAACGATGACACATGGCAGGTCGCGACAGATGCCAAGGGGCCGGCAGGTTCTGCCGTAACAGTGAGCGGGCGCATGGCTCCGGACGGCAAAATCGACGCAAGCTATGACGCGACAATCGTGCGCATCGAACGCTTTGCGCCCGATTTCCCCGGACAGATCACCGCAAGGGGCACCGCGTCGCGCGACGCCGACCTCTGGACCGTTGCCAGCAATGCCACCGGACCCGGGGGGCTTTCGGCCGAGGTCGGCGGGACGGTCAATCAAACCACGCTCGAGTCGGACGTGACCGCCAAGGGGCAGCTGCAGCTCGCCCTTGCGAACCGCATCATCGAGCCGAACTCGGTGCGCGGCGCCGCGCGCTTTGATCTCGCGCTCAGGGGCGAGCTCAAGCCCGAGTCTCTGAGCGGACGCATCAGCGCCAGCAATGCCACCGTCGCCATCCCCTCGGTGCGACAGGCAATTGATGATCTGGATGCTGAAATCGTGCTGGCGAACGGATCGGCCAATATTTCCGTTTCCGCCGCTGCGCGCGCGGGCGGTCGTATCGTCATCAACGGACCGGTCAGCCTGAAACCCCCGTTTGATGCGTCGATCGTGACCGAGCTCCAGCAGCTTGTCCTGACCGACAATGTGATTTTCGAATCGTCTGCCAATGGACGTGTTGCCTATACCGGCGCGCTTGCCGGAAGTGGCCGCCTCGCCGGAGATATCCGCTTTGGCGAAACCAATATAGACATCAATTCGATTTCCGGTTCACTGGGCGCGGCGCCGATCCCCGAGATCATCCACACCGGCGAAACGGCCGCTCAGCGCACAACGCGCGACCGGGCGGGTCTGATCAAGACCGACAGCGGCGGTGGCGGTGGCCCCGATATCGCGCTCGACATCCGGCTCGTCGCCGACAACAAGGTGTTCGTGAGGGGCCGCGGCCTGCAGGCCGAACTGGGCGGCGATATCCAGATCCGCGGCACCGTCGCGAACCCGGCCCCGTCGGGCCAGATCGGTCTGATCCGGGGGAACCTCGAATTGCTGGGACGGCGGCTGAAACTCTCGAAGGGGCTGGTGACGCTGCAGGGCGATCTGGAACCCTACATGGAATTTGCCGCCACCACGACAACATCTGATGGCGACGCTACGCTGGAAATATCCGGCCCGCTCACCAAGCCCAAGGTCAAGGTCGAGTCCGATCCGGAACGGCCGAGCGAAGAGGCGTTGGCGATGCTGCTGTTTGGCAACCAGTATTCGGAATTGTCGCCGATCAAGGTCGCGCAGCTTGCCGCATCGCTCGCGACGCTCAGCGGTGCAGGCGGCGGGGCCAATGCCAAGGCGCGCGACGAACTGGGTGTTGATACGTTCGACATCGGCACCGACGATGATGGCAGGGCACAGTTCGGCGCGGGCAAATATCTGGCCGAAGGTGTCTATACGGACATCACCGTGAACACCCAGGGCGATACCGAAGTCAATCTCAATCTCGATGTAACCGAGAATCTGACCGTCAAAGGCACGGTCGATCGCGAAGGCGACACCGGCATCGGTCTGTTCTTTGAACGCGACTATTGAAGCGGTAAGACTCCCGATCCCGGCTCACTCGGCCACGAATGCCCGGGCGGCCCCGATCAGGGCCGCCGCATCATCGACAATGAGCCGAACCGGCACCCGCGCGATGTGATCGTCGAACCGGCCCGGAGCCTCGAAACATGCAAGAAAGCGCGCCTGCGCAGCGGAGCCGAGGATTCCGCGCGCGACGCCCCCGGCAAAATGGATGCCGCCAAACGGTTGATACATATAGACCAGTTCGCGCGCCATATGCCCGAGCAGACCGGCGATCAGGTCGACCGTCTCGGCCGTGTGTCCGCAAGCGCCCCGATCATACTCTGCCAATATCGCCTGCCCTGCTTTCTTTGGCTCACCCGACAGGATTTCGTAAAGCCGTGAAAGGCCGCGCCCGGCAAACAGTTCTTCGACCGTCGGGAAAGCCGCCACCCTCACGCCAATCGCGGCAGTCAGAGTGTCGGACACGCTCTGGGGAAGGCTGGCATGACCAAGCTCGGCTTCTATCACCACGTTGCCGAACGCGGTCGTCTTGGCAAGGCAGATATTGACCCCTGTCCCAAGCCCCATCACGACCGCCTGACCGTTTCCCGGCGTCGCCGCAGGCTTCTGCCCCATGTCGAGCAATTGCGCGGATGTCAGGGCTGGCAACGCATAGCCCAGCGCCGCGAGGTCATTGATAAGCCGCACGGAACCGGGAACCAGACCGGGCAGGACCGCCGCGATGTCGGACCGGTCAAAATGCCAGTCCCGATTGGTCAGCCGGGCGCTTTGCGCAGTGACCGGGCCGGCGACAGCGATGCAGAACCCGGAAAGGCCGGGGGGTGCGCAGCGCGCCGCGTAGGCCGCCAGCAGCGCCGGAAAGGTCGCGAAATCAGCATTCAGGAATCGGATTGTTTCGCCAACCGTACCCGCCCCGTCGACGAGCGCCAGCCGCGTGTTGGTGCCGCCCACATCGGCCACAAGAATTGTCATCCGCCCTGCCCGTTCATCATCTGCACCGACGCTGTGCGATCCTATCGCCCAGGATGATCGTCTCCGGCGCACCGCCTATGGTGCGGCATTTTAATTTGAAAATCAAATTAAACTGTCTAAGCTGTCAAGATTACCTTGGAGAGCCAGGCTGACGCGGGGCGCGGGTCTGCGGATTACGGATCTGCGGCACGACGGGGCACAGGACCGGGAGAGCAATTCAGTTGGTTGTTTTGCCACGAGAATACGGACGCCGCCGCCTGCTGCGTCAGATCCGGCAGGCCGGGCGCGTACCGCGTATCGAGTTGGCCAATCAAACCGGGATGAGCCGCGCCACCGTCACCACGATAACCGCCGAATTGCTGCAGGCCGGCCTGATCGAAGAAATCGCCCGACCCGACGCCACCCCCGATACACGCCGGGGCCGACCCCGCGTCGACCTCAGGATTCGCGGCGGTGCCCATACCATTGTCGGGGCCAAGATTTCCTGTCGCCAACTCTCGTTGGTTCTGCTCGATTTCGAAGGTGCGGAGCTTGCGGAACTGGAACGTCAACTGCCCGCGGAGAGCTTTTCCCCGGGGAAACTGGCCGATCTGTTCGCGGATGCGGTGGACGATCTCGCACGCGGTGCGGGTCTGACGGCAAATGACGTCTCGGGTGCCGGCCTTGGTATCGCCGGGGTCGTGCAGGCCGCCGAGGGGATCGTTTATTGGTCGCCTTCGCTGAGTGAACGCAACGTCGCCCTTGGCGAAGTCCTGACGCGCCGTCTTGGACGCCCCATCTTTATCGACAACGACGCCAACCTTGTCGCGCTGGCGGAACGGAGTTTTGGTCTTGGCCAGTCGCGGTCCGATTTCATCGTGGTGACCATCGAAAGCGGTGTCGGCATGGGTGTCGTGCTCGGCGGCGAATTGTATCGTGGCACGCGCGGATGCGGCGCAGAGTTCGGCCATACCAAGGTGCATCTGGACGGCGCGCTGTGCCGCTGTGGGCAACGCGGGTGTCTTGAGGCCTATGTCGCCGATTATGCGCTCTTGCGCGAGGCGCTGTCCATGCCGGGGGACGATCCCACCGCGCCACCGGCAATGCGGATCGAGGCCCTGTTGAACGCCGCGCGCAAAGGGAACGCCACCGCGCGCAGCATTCTGGATCGTGCCGGTCGGATGTTCGCCCTCGGGCTTGCCAACCTCGTCAACATATTCGACCCCGAATTGATAATCCTCGCGGGCGAACAGATGCAGTTCGACCACCTCTTTGCCGACGACGTCATCGCCGCGATGCGGACGTCCATCGTGCAGATCGACAAGCCGCCGCCGGACGTGGTGATCCACAAATGGGGCAACCTGATGTGGGCGAAAGGCGCCGCCGCCTATGCGCTCGACAATGTCACCGAACTTTCGCTGGCCGGTTTGAGAGACAACACGGCGTGAGATCGCCCGGATTTTGTAGGTAAAAGACGCGCTTTTTCCTTCGGCGAAACCGGGACCGACCGGGCGCAGCCTGCAAAACCGGATCAGACAAAACGGTTGACGTAGTTCTCCAGCCGCTCCTGCCGCCCGGAACGTGGGTCTGCCTGGATTTCGCCCGCGAGAACCGATTGGAAAATGGTGTCGAAATCGCTGTCCAGCATCGCCTGCGCCGCTGCGGTATCCCAACCCGCGTAGCGTGCATTCAGCGCGGCCTCCAGCCCGCCATCCTCGACCATTGCCGCTGCTGCCATCAGCCCGCGCGCGCAGACATCCATGGCGCCGACATGTGCCGCGATCAGGTCTTCGGCCTCAAGCGATTGCCGGCGCAGCTTGGCATCGAAATTGGTGCCGCCGGTGCCAAGGCCCCCTGCCCTGAGGATATGGTAATAGGCCATCGCCACCTCGGGCACGTTGTTTGGAAACTGGTCGGTGTCCCAGCCTGACTGGTAGTCATTGCGGTTCATGTCGATGCTGCCGAGCATACCCTCGGCTGCGGCGATAGCGATTTCATGTTCGAACGAATGCCCCGCGAGAACGGCGTGCCCCTGTTCGAGATTCAGCTTCACCTCGCCCTCAAGCCCGTATTTGCGCAGGAACGCGATGCAGGTTGCCGCATCGAAGTCATACTGGTGCTTGGACGGCTCCTGCGGTTTCGGCTCGACCAGGATCGTGCCCTGAAACCCGATCTTGTACTTGTAGTCCACCACCATGTTCAGGAACCGGCCCATGTGGTCCAGTTCGCGCGAGAGATCGGTATTCAGCAGCGTCTCATAGCCTTCGCGCCCGCCCCAGAGCACATAGTTCTCGCCACCCAGACGATGGGTCGCATCCATGCAGGCCTTCACCGTGGCCGCCGACCAGGCAAAGACCCCCGGATCCGGATTGGTCGAGGCGCCCGCCATCCAGCGCCGGTGACTGAACATGTTGGCGGTGCCCCAGAGCAGCGCCACGTTCCGGCTTTCCATCTTTGCCGCAAAGTAATCGATGATCTCCTCGAAATTGCGGAGCGATTCAGCAAAACTTACGCCCTCCGGGCGGATGTCGGCATCGTGCCAGCAGAAATAGGGCACCCCGAGAATGTCGAACATGTCAAAGGCCGCATCGGCCTTGATCCTGGCCCGCGCCATATCGTCCTGCGGATGCCAGGGACGCTCGAATGTCTGCCCGCCAAAGGGATCGCCGCCTTCCCAGGCGAAGGAGTGCCAATAGGCAACGGCAAAACGCAGATGGTCTTCCATCCGTTTGCCCAGGATCATCCGGTCGGGATCATAGTGGCGATAGGCCAGCGGATTGGTACTGTCGGTACCTTCGTAGCGAACGGGCTGAATATCTTTGAAGAACGGCTGGGTCATGGCATGGCTTTCAGGGGTGGATAGGAGGCCGCATAGGCGGCGTAGGCCTGCTCATAGGCGGCGCAAAGCCCGGTGCGCGGCAGGATCGTCGCGGCAATGGGCGGTTTGGTCATGACATCGGACGGGGCCGCACCGGTGACGCCGCAGATCGCCAACCGGGCCGCACCCAGGGCCGCGCCGAATTCGCCCTTTTCCGGCAGATCGACGGGCATGTTCAGCACCGTCGCCAGCACTTCGAGCCAATACCGCGAACGCGCCCCTCCCCCGATCGCAAGCACCCGCGACAGGCCGGCGCCGGTCAGGCGCAGGGCTTCGAGACTGTCACGCAATGCAAAGCTGACGCCTTCGACGACCGCACGGGTCAAATCCGCGCGTCCGGATGCGATATCCAGCCCGACAAACGCTCCGCGCACGACGCTGTCATTGTGCGGTGTACGCTCGCCTGACAGATAGGGGAGGAAGCGTAACGCGCCGGGCGCGACGATGGTATCGCCCAATTCCTGCGTGAGCTCGGCGGGTGACGCGCCGACAATTCGTGACAACCAGTTCAGGCTGTCCGTTGCCGCCAGGATCACCCCCATCTGATACCATGCGCCGGGGATGGCGTGGCAAAACGTATGTACCGCGCTTTCGGCGCGCGGAGCAAACCCGTCGCGCGCCGCCAGCAGAACCCCGGATGTGCCCAGCGACACGAAACCGTCCCCTTCCGCGAGCGCACCAACGCCGCAGGCTGCGGCCGCATTGTCACCACCGCCTGCCACGACCTGCACCGCCGCTGGCAAGCCGAGATCGGCCGCCAGATCGGGACGCATCGGCCCGACAATATCGCTGCCCTCGCACAGGCGCGGCATCTGTTCCACCCGCATTCCGGTCGCGGCCAGCAACTGTGGTGACCATGCCCTTGCGCCGACATCCAGCCATGACGTCCCGGCGCCGTCGGACATGTCGGAAACCAGCTGCCCGGTGAGCCAACAGGTGAGATAATCCTTGGGCAGCAGTACCTTTGCGATCTGCGCAAAGACATCCGGTTCATTTTCCGCAAGCCACGCAACCTTGGGCGCGGTGAATCCGGGAAACACGATATTGCCGGAAATCTCACGCATGCCCGCGATTGCATCAAGGCGGCGCGCCTGTGCGCTGCTCCTTGTATCGTTCCATAGCATGCAAGGCCGAAGCACATTGCCATCCGCGCCGAGCAGGGTCGCCCCGTGCATATGCCCCGACAGGCCAATACCGCGGAGTTGCGCCATTTCAGCGGGCTTTTCCTCGACAAGACGGCGCAGGACCTTGGCGGCGGCGGCGATCCAGTCCGCCGGGTCCTGCTCGCTCCATCCCGGATGCGGGTGCGCCACGGTCAGGGCCGCTTCGGCGCTATGCACCGCCACGCCCATGTCGTTCACCAGCAAGGCACGCAACCCCGACGTGCCGAGATCAAGGCCGATAAACATGCGCTCCCCCCAAACGAAGTCTGGTCGGGAGTGTTCCCGCATTTAATTCTCGTGTCAAACTAAACCGGGCGCAGGTGGCCGGAGCCTTGCAATTTCCAGATCAAGGCATTGGAAAAAAGAAAAAAGACCTGTGAGAGCGATCAGAATGTGCCGTATGTTGCCTGATCGACCAAAACGAGACGTTGCACCCGCGTGTCTGCAGCGAGGCAACGGTCCATCTCCCATGTGTCCGGTACGAATCCGAGTTCTACGCATTCCGCGAGCGCATCAGGCGAGACAGGCGGGGTCGACAGGCTCTGTCGGGAGTCGTCACATCCTGCGGCGAGCAGGAGTGCCAGGAGCGGGAGGTGGGGTCGAATACACATGTAAAAAGGACCTAGGCGCGCAAACACCCAGGTCCAGTCAGGTCACCAGAAATCACACACTCGTTACAAATTCGTCTTCCGATCTCAGCAGCCGGTGCGGCGCAGAACGACGCTGATGGTCTTGAGCAGCAGGCTCAGATCGGTTTTCAGCGACATGGTGCGACGATACTCGGCATCGATCGTGGCGCGGTAGGAAAAGCGGCTCTCGTTGCGGGTCGAAACCTGCCAGATGCCGGTGACACCCGGACGCAATGCGACGTAATCCTCGCTGTCGCCATAAAGGGCCAGTTGCTCCGGCATCATCGGACGCGGCCCGACAAGGCTCATCTCGCCGATCAGGACGTTCCAGAGTTGCGGCAGTTCATCAAGCGATGTCTGACGCAGCAGGGCACCGAGCGGCGTGATGCGCGGATCCTTGCGCAGTTTCTGCGTGGTTTCCCATTCCTCGCGCAACGCGGGGTCGCTTTCGAGAACTTGCGCAAGACGCGCATCCGCATCTTTCACCATGCTGCGCAGTTTGAGCATGGAAAATTGCTTGCCGTTCCTGCCGATACGCGCCTGCCGATAGAACGGGTTGCCGCTCTCGAACCACAGCAGCAGTGCAAACAACAGCACCAGCGGCAACACGAACGGCAGGGACAGGACAACAAATGTCACGTCCAGCGCACGCTTGCCCCAGCCAGGATAAAAGTTGCCGGGGCGCAGGTTTCGATCACGGCGCGCATGCGTCGGACGTTTGAAATCACCCGCGACGGGGCCGGACCTGAAAACCGAATTGGGCTGCATCAAAATATCTTTCGGGGTAAATGCGCGCTGCTGGACACTGACCAATGCTGCCGCCGCCATGCGCGTCTCAAATGGATTTTGCATTCGTTACTCCAACATTCGCAATCTACACTGGCAAAATTGCCAAAAAACCGTACCGAGCTACCCCCCGGGGTCACGACACACTCCGTGACCCAAGCGGTGAAAGGAGGCCCTAACGGGTTCCTTTCACCAGGCCGAACTCACACGCAAACCAACACACACTCACTGTCAACAACATTAGCCGTGGGAGGGTGGATATCACCTTCGGCGACATCCGCTCGGTTTGTATAAAAGACACTTTGTTTAAGTCTAAAATTGGGCAGATTTGGTTCGTTTTCACGAAGCGGCCAGAAACAATAAATGGGGGTTCTGGCGGATTGTCTCGGGAAGCCAGGACAGGGGCGATGCGCAGGATCCCGCGCATCGCGGACACGATCAGTTCAGCCCGCCGTGGACTGCATCGCCCGGGCGGTATCGAGCATGCGGTTGGAGAAACCCCATTCGTTGTCATACCAGCTGAGCACCCGCACCATGCCACCATCGCCGACATGGGTCTGTGCGGTTGCGAGAATCGACGACAGCGGGTTGTGATTGAAATCCGACGATACCAAGGGCAGATCGCTGACCCCCATGACACCTTTCAACGGACCCTCCGCCGCAGCGCGCACCGCATCGTTAACCGATTCCGCCGTTGTCTCGCGCTCCGGCATGAAACTGAGGTCGACCACCGACACATTCGGGGTGGGCACGCGGATGGCCGATCCGTCAAGTTTGCCCTTGAGTTGCGGCAGGACAAGCCCAACCGCCCGCGCCGCACCCGTCGAGGTCGGGATCATCGACAGGGCCGCCGCGCGTGCGCGGTAAAGATCGCGGTGCGCGGTATCCAGCGTCGGCTGGTCTCCGGTATAGGAATGGATCGTGGTCATGTACCCGGTGCGAATACCAAAGGCGTCGTCCAGCACCTTGGCCACCGGCGACAGGCAGTTGGTCGTGCAGGACGCGTTCGATACGATCCGGTCATGCGCCGTCAGCCCGTCATGGTTGACGCCGTACACGATGGTCTTGTCCGCACCGTCACCCGGTGCCGAGATCAGAACCCGGTCCGAACCGTTTTCGAGATAGGCCGCCGCCTTGTCCCGCTTGGTGAATACCCCGGTGCATTCCAGCGCGACATCCACATCGCCCCAGGGCAAATCTGCCGGGCTGCGCTCCCGGGTCACGCGAATCCTGTGGCCGTTGATCACCAAGACATCGTCCTCGACGCGAACGTCCGCGTTGAGCGCTCCGTGAACCGAGTCGAACTGAAGCAGGTGCGCGTTGGTTTCTATCGGGGCCAGATCGTTGATGGCAACGATTTCGATATCGGTGCGGCCGGATTCGATCCAGGCGCGCAGGACGCAGCGTCCGATGCGGCCGAAACCGTTGATTGCGAGTTTCGCAGACATTTTCCTTCTCCTTCCTATAGGAGCTTTGCCTATGGTTAAGATATATGATAGCGCTAACATCGCCATATCACCGGATGCCCCGCCTGACCAGATCCAATTGTGGATCAGGCGGCGCGGCAGTTCCCCGAGAAGAGAACCGCCGGAGCGCGATCAGAAACTCAGGTTGCTGCCGTTGCCCTGTATCTGCCCGGACTCATTCCGACCCAGCGTTTGAAGGCGTCTGCAAAGCTGCTCATGTTGGAATAGCCCAGCAAGTAGGCGATTTCTCCCAGCCCGAGATCGCTGTTCCTGAGATAGCTGATGGCGAGGCTTTCGCGAAGATCGCTGAGCGTGCGGAAAAACGTGGTGTCCTCCTGCGCCAACCGCCGCGCGAGCGTGCGCGAACTGAGCCCGAGGTCACGCGCCACCAGTTCCTGCCGCGCCTCGCCCGCTGACAGCCGCGCAGCGATGGCACGCTCCACATCCACGATAAACATGGAACTGTTGCAGCGTTCCCGCTCCAGAACTTCTTCGGCGTATTGTCGCAGGACGGAATAAAGCTCGTGATCCGCCGTTGCCAACGGAAGGTCGAGTGTAGCGGGTTCGAAAAAGTAGGTATTGGTGGCCGCCCCGAATGCCACGCGGCACCCCAGATAGCGTTCGATGACGTCGATGTGCGTCTTGCGCAGATGTCGAAAACAGACCCGCCGCAACCGCAATTTCTGACCAGCCGCGCGTTCCAGCCCGGACAGGATGCCCGTGGCACCGAATTCGACCAGTTGCCGCCGTTCGACCCTTGCCGGAACGCGGAAATACCACGACAGTACGCTTGACTGCTCAAGCTGGGACTCATCGAGTTCCACCACATCCGAGAACACCCGGCGATAGCGCGCGAAGTTCTTGATGAAATCCCGCACCGTCGGAGAGGACAACCCGACATAGCAGAGCAAGCCGGTCCGTCGCATGTCGAACTTCGTGCCTGCATCAAATCCAAGAATATCATTGCCTGTCAACTGCGCCGCATGTTCGAAAAAATCGGCAATATCCGGAAATTCCGCGAACGGGCGCTCCTCCGCCAGCAGATCAGCGCCAAACGCCGTGCCCGAGAACACCTGGCTCTGGCTGTAGCCCTGGCTCAGAAGGTATTCCGCCAACGACTTGGCATATATGGCCCCGTGACGATAAAGCTGCGTCGGCATCCGCTCAGCGCCCCGGCCCTGTGTAAAAAGGCCACGCACAGGTCAGCCACGGGCAACCCGACACATCGAAACACTGCAATTTCTTTTCCCGCATCAAACCCACTCTGAAAAATAACCTTGGGTCAAGTTAAGCGCAAAAGCGCCGGTTTACTCAAGAGGATTGAAACCAGCCGTCAAAGGTGCCTTCCGTTGCACCCACCACAATCAGGTTTTGACAGCCCGGCCCCGCCACCGCTTAATGGCCCACGATAAAGCACATCATTTTCAGGAGTTTCACGATGTCCAAATCCTTGCAGGTTCTCTATCCGATCTCGGATGGCACACGGTTTGACTATGATTATTACCTCTCAACCCACATGAAGGTGGTCGCGGAACACATGGGGCCGCATATCGAGCGTACCCTTGTCACCCGCGGCAATGCCGGCGGCCCCGACACGCCGCCCTCGATCTACGCGATTGCGACCATCGTGTTCACGGATCAGGATGCGATGAACGCGGCCATGAAGGTGTCCGCCCCGGTCATGGCCGATATTCCCAATTTCACCGATGTAAAGCCACAGATCCTCATCGGCGACGTGGTCGGCTGAACCGGCACGGCCCTGAACAATGCCGTGCCCCCGGCGACGATGATTCCGAAACGCGACGGGGGCGCGCCACCTTGCCTGACGCGCCCCCGATCGATTGTTTAAAGCGTTTCGCGATTAGCTTGAGACATCTGGTGCCACCTAACGCGTTGAAATCTTTGACTTCAGGCAGCGTTAGGTGATTCAGGTTTATCGCGAAATGCTATAACCTTGCGGTACGCCCGCTTACTTCTTGCGCTTTTTCGGCGGCATCAGATCGGTAATCGTGCCCTCAAACATCTCGGCCGCAAAGTTCAGCGTCTCGCTGAGCGTCGGATGCGGGTGGATCGTGTGCCCAAGATCGACGGCATCCGCACCCATCTCGATGGCAAGCACCGCCTCGGCGATGAGATCGCCGGCGTTGGTCCCGACGATCGCCGCGCCGACAACGCGGTCATCCTCGGGGTCGAACAGGATCTTGGTCATGCCTTCACTGCGGCCGTTCGACAATGATCGACCCGATGCGGCCCAGGGAAACACACCTTTCCCGACCTTGATCCCCTTTTCCTTGGCCTGCGTTTCGGTCAGCCCGACCCAGGCGACTTCCGGATCGGTATAGGCCACCGAAGGGATCACCATCGCGTCAAAGGCCCGCTTGTGGCCCGCGGCAACCTCTGCCGCGACCTTGCCCTCGTGCACGGCCTTGTGGGCCAGCATCGGCTGACCGACCACATCACCGATGGCAAAGATATGCGACACGCCGGTGCGCTGCTGGTTGTCGACCGCGATGAAACCACGCTCATCCACCGCGACGCCCGCCGCTTCGGCATTGATCAGCTTGCCGTTGGGCCGCCGTCCGACCGAAACCAGAACCCGGTCGAACGTGTCTGTCGTGACCTCGCCCTTGTCATCTTCAAAGGTGACTTTCAGGCCCTTTTTCAGCGCCTCCATCGCGGTTACCTTGGTCTTGAGCATGATCTTCTCATAGCGGCCTTCGATGCGTTTGTGCAGCGGGCGAACCATGTCCTTGTCCGCACCCGGCATCAGCTGATCCATGAACTCCACAACCGTGACCCTGGAGCCCAGCGCGTCATAGACGCAGGCCATTTCCAGGCCGATGATGCCACCGCCCAGCACCAGCAGGCGTTTCGGGACTTCGGCAAGCTCCAATGCGCCGGTGCTGTCCATCACGCGCGGGTCGTCATGCGGAACAAAGGGCAGTTCGACCGGTTCGGAACCGGCGGCGATGATGCACTGTTCGAAACTGACTGTCGTGTCGCCGTCTTCTCCGCCCGAAACCGCGATCATGTTCGGCCCCGAAAAGGTTCCCGTGCCGCGCACGACCTTGACCTTGCGCGCGCGCGCCAGCCCGTCCAGCCCGCCGGTCAGCTGGCTGACCACACCGTCCTTCCAGCCGCGCAGCGCATCCAGGTCGACCTTGGGCTTGGCGAAACTGATGCCGTGTTCGCCCATCTCCTCGGCCTCGGTGATGACCTTTGCCGCATGCAGCAGCGCCTTGGACGGGATGCAGCCCACGTTCAGGCAGACCCCCCCCAGGCGGTTTTCGCGCTCGATCAGGATGACCGATTTGCCAAGATCGGCCGCACGATAGGCCGCCGTATAGCCGCCTGGCCCGGAGCCGAGCACAACCACTTCTGCGTGATGATCCCCCTGTCCGCTGGCGGTTCCGGTCGCAGCAGCGGCGGCAGGCGCAGATTTGGCTGCTGCCGGTTCGCTGCCCTGCCTGGTCGCGCCGTCCGAGTCCGCTCCTTCCAGCACGAGGATCACGCTGCCTTCCGAAACCTTGTCACCCTCTGCCACCTTGATCTCGGCCACCTTGCCCGCCGCCGGGCTCGGGACCTCCATCGTGGCCTTGTCGCTTTCCAGCTCGATCAACGGGTCCTCGGCAGACACCTCATCTCCCACCGCAACCAGAATGCTGACGACGGGCACTTCGGAGAAATCACCGATATCGGGTACTTTGACATCCATCCCTGCGCCCTCCCTAAAGCATCAACCGGCGCACATCGCCGAGCAAGTGTTTCAGCGTGGCACAGAAGCGCGCCGCCAGCGCGCCGTCGATGGCCCGATGGTCATAAGACAGGCTCAGGGGCTGCATGTTGCGCGGCACGAAATCCTCGCCATTCCAGACCGGTGCCATCTTGGAGCGGGTCAGGCCCAGGATCGCCACCTCCGGCGCGTTGACGATCGGCGTGAACGACGTGCCGCCGATTCCGCCAAGCGACGAGATCGTGAAGGTCGCACCCGACATGTCGTCCCCCTTGAGCTTGCCCTCGCGCGCCTTTGACGACAACTCCCCCAATTCCTTGGAAATCTCGATGATGCCCTTGCGGTCCGCATCCCGGATCACCGGCACAACCAGCCCGTTCGGCGTATCGGCGGCGAATCCGATGTTGTAGAAATCCTTCCTGATCAGCTTGTCTCCGTCCGGGTGGATCGACGAATTCACCTCCCAGTGTTTCTTGAGCGCCGAGACCGACCCCTTGATGACAAAGCTCAACAGCGTCACGCGATAGCCGTCTTCCTTGGCCTGCGCATCCAATTCGCGCCGATACCCGTCAAGATCGGTGATGTCGGCCTCTTCGTTATGCGTGACATGCGGAATGTTGAGCCATGAGCGGTGCAATGCCGGGCCGGAAAGTTTCTTGATGCGCGGCATCTCCACATCTTCGACAGGGCCGAACTTGCTGAAGTCCACAGCGGGGATCGGCGGGATGCCCATCCCACCCTGCGCCCCACCCGCAGCGGCTGCGGGCGCAGCCGAGGATTTCAGGAACTTGGTCACATCCTCGCGCAGGATACGTCCCTTGCGCCCGGTGCCGTTGACCTTGCTGAGATCGACATCAAGCTGACGGGCAAAGGCGCGCACCGACGGGCTGGCATGTACCTTGCCAAATCCCGCATCCGTCACGGCAGGCGCGGCCGCCGGCGGCGCGGCCGGTGCCGCGGGCGCAGCGGCTGCCGGGGCGGCAGCGTCCGAAGCGGCCTCGACGGCCGGTTCGGACGCCCCCCCTGCCTCTTCTTCCTGCTCTTCGGCCTCGACCATCATGATCACGCTGCCCTTGGACACCTTGTCGCCTTCACTGACCTTGATCTCGGTCACCTTGCCCGCAGCGGGGCTTGGCACTTCCATCGTCGCCTTGTCGCTTTCCAATTCGATCAGCGGGTCTTCCTGCGCGACCACATCGCCCACGCTCACGAGAACGCTCACCACCGGAACGTCGTTGAAATCGCCGATATCCGGCACGGTTACTTCAGTTGCCATAATTCTGTCTCCTCGTGCCCGCACTCAAACCAGGCGGGGGTTCGGCTTGGCGCCGTCGATGTCATATTTGCTCAGGGCGGATTCCATGTCCTCGCGGCTGACGTGACCGGCGCGATAGAGCCGCTCCATCGCCGCCGCTGCGATATGGTTGGCGTCCACCTCGAAGAACCGCCGCAGGTTGACCCGGCTGTCGGACCGGCCATAGCCATCCGTGCCCAGCACCGTGTAATCTGCCGGGACCAGGGCCCGGATCTGCTCGGCATAGTTCTTCATGTAGTCGGTCGCCGCAATCACCGGCCCCTTGGCCCTGGAAAGCTGGCGGGTCGCGAAGGGAACCTTCTCCTCGGCGAGTGGATTCAGGCGGTTGTGGCGCAGGCAGTCCTGCCCCTCGCGCGCCAACTCGTTGAAGGACGTTGCCGACCAGATATCGCTGGTCACGCCGAAATCCTCTTCCAGCATCTCCGCCGCCTTGAGCGCCTGAACAAGGATCGTGCCCGACCCCATCAGGTTCACATGCCTGTCACCGGGTTTCGGCGTTTCACGGAACCGGTACAGCCCCTTGATGATGTCGTCCTCGACGCCCATCGGCATGTCCGGATGGCTGTAATTCTCGTTCATCAGGGTCAGGTAGAAATACACATCCTCCTGATCGACATACATGCGCTGCAACCCGTGCTGCACGATCACCGCCACCTCGTACTGAAAGGTCGGGTCATAGCTGATGCAGTTGGGGATCGTGCCGGCGAGGATATGGGAATGCCCGTCCTCGTGCTGCAGCCCCTCCCCGTTCAGCGTCGTGCGGCCCGCCGTGCCACCCAGCATGAAGCCTCGTGCCCGGCTGTCTCCGGCGGCCCAGGCCAGATCGCCGATCCGCTGGAACCCGAACATCGAGTAGTAGATGAAGAACGGGATCATCGGAACGCCATGGTTGGAATAGGCGGTCGCCGCCGCGATCCAGTCGGCCATGGCACCGGCTTCGTTGATGCCCTCCTGCAGCACCTGCCCGTCGGTGCTTTCCTTGTAATACGACATCTGGTCGGCATCCTGCGGGGTGTATTTCTGCCCCAGCGGGTTATAGATGCCGACACTGCGGAACAGCCCCTCCATGCCGAAGGTGCGGCTTTCGTCCGGAACGATCGGCACCACGTTCTTGCCGATCTTCTTGTCGCGCAACAGCGTGGTCAGGATGCGCACAAAGGCCATGGTGGTCGAGATTTCGCGATCCCCGGTCCCCTTGAGCTGGGTCGAGAACTTGTCGAGGCCGGGAATGTCCAGCTTGTCGCTGGCGGCTTGCCGCTGCGGAAACGCGCCGCCAAGCGCCTTGCGACGGTCCGCGAGATACGCCTTCTGCGCGTTGTTCAGTGTCACGAAGGGGGCCTTGCCCACGTCCTCGTCGCTCACCGGGATCTGGAAGCGGTCACGGAAGGCCCGCAACTGGTCCTCGTTCAGCTTCTTCTGCTGGTGCGTGGTGTTCTGACCCTCGCCCGCACTGCCCATGCCGTGTCCCTTGACGGTCTTGACCAGCAGGCAGGTCGGCTGTCCCTTGGTCTCAGTCGCGCGCTTGAAGGCGGTGTACACTTTCTCGGGATCATGCCCGCCCCGGCGCAGCGCCCAGATCTGATCGTCGGTCCAGTCTTCGACCAGCGCGGCGGTTTCGGGATATTTGCCAAAGAAATGTTCGCGGATATACGCGCCGTTCTTGGATTTGAACGTCTGGTAGTCGCCATCGACAGTCTCATCCATCAACTGGCGCAACCGGCCGCTCGAATCCTTCTCGAGCAACTCGTCCCAGCCCTTGCCCCACAAGAGCTTGATGACATTCCAGCCCGCACCGCGGAAATCGCCTTCGAGTTCCTGCACGATCTTGTGGTTGCCGCGCACCGGTCCGTCCAGGCGTTGCAGATTGCAGTTGATCACGAATATCAGGTTGTCGAGCCCCTCGCGCGCGGCCAGGTCGATGGCGCCCCGGCTTTCGGGTTCGTCCATCTCGCCATCGCCCAGAAAGCACCATACCTTGCGATCGGCCATGTCGATCAGGCCCCGGTTGTGCATGTATTTCATGAACCGCGCCTGGTAGATCGCCATCAGTGGGCCAAGCCCCATGGAGACGGTCGGGAACTGCCAGTAATCGGGCATCAGCCACGGGTGCGGATAGGATGACAGCCCCTTGCCGTTCACCTCGCTGCGAAAATTCTCCAGTTCCTCTTCGCTGATCCGGCCTTCCATGAAGCTGCGCGCATAGATGCCCGGGATCACATGCCCCTGAAAGAACACCAGATCACCACCGTGCACCGCAGACTTGGCGCGCCAGAAATGGTTCAGGCCGATGTCATACATCGCCGCCGAACTGGCGAAAGATGCGATATGACCACCGTATTCGCTGCTCTCCTTGTTGCGGCGCACGACGGTGGCCATGGCGTTCCAGCGATTGATCGTCCTTATCCGCCACTCCATCTCCATGTCACCGGGAAACGGTTCCTGGTCGTCGACCGGGATGGTGTTCTGATAGGGTGTGGTTGCCGAAAACGGCAGGTTGGCCCCGGCGGCGCGCGCCTGCTGCACGGCCTTGTCCAGCAGGAAATGCGCCCGGTTCGCGCCGTCACGTTCGATGACGTCCTCGATCGCTTCCTGCCATTCCTGGGATTCGACAGGATCGATATCCTGAGCGTGGTCTGTCATGTGCCCTCTCCCTTGCCCCGCATGATTGCGGCGTTAGTTTAAAATTAAACTATGGTTGAAATCATCAATCTCCACCCATAGCCAGGACCAATCGGATCGGCCGATCCATTGGATTGCGCGGTGCCTAACATGCCCACGTTACGTCGCGTAGCCCACTGAGCGCATATCCTCCCTGCGCCTGACGCATAACATATGATTTAACGCTAAACTAATACCACACCCGCGCAATCGCCTGCCGAACCGCACTGCCCCGCCCTCGGCCAGACTACAGCAATTTTTTGGTATCCTGTCCACGGGCACGAACTGGTCTTCAAATCGTGTTGAAGGCCATCGGCCTGATCGTCGCCGCAGCGCATGGAGCCGTGGCCAGCAGGCGCCGCACCGGCAAGCCCCCGCCTGTGCTCGGAATACGGGCGCGTGTAAGCCCGCCCAAGCCGGGCATGACAATCCGGCAGAGGGCCGGGATCACACCACGCTCGGCATGCCCGGCACATCGCCACACGACCGGGCTTGTCAGCGCCCATGACGCGCCTCGATCATCTTTTCACGCCACCAGATCAGCAAACCCGAAAACACGACGATTGCCGCGCCGATCACGGTCCATTGATCGGGCAGATTGCCAAAGACCGCATAGCTGCTGATCGTGAGATAGATCATGAAGGAATAGGTATAGGGCATCAGCGTACTCGCCGGCGCGAACCCATGTGCGCGCGTGAGCAGTTCGTGGCCCAGCCAGCCCCAGAAGCCGAGCGCGATCATCAGCACCCATTCCAGGCCGGTCTCCGGTGTTTTCCATGTGATGACGGCAAGCGGCAGCAGGGCGACGGTTCCGACCGCCCCGGCATAAAGCTGCATCGTCTGTGCGGCAATCTGCCCGGAGAGGCGTCGGGTCAGGATCGAATAGAGCGCCATCATGACGGCATTGGCTACCGAGAGCAGCGCCGCCGGATGAAACGCTTCGCCGAACGGGCGGATGATTACCAGCACGCCGACGAAGCCCATCAGGATTGCCAACCAGCGCCAGGGCCCCACCCGCTCGCCCAGAAGCGGCATGGACAAGGCACACACGATGATCGGCGCCGAGAACATGATCGCCGAGGTCACGGTAAGCGGCAGATAGTTCAGCGCCACGAAGTTCAGGACGGTAGAGCCAACAAGGAACAGGGCGCGCAACATCACCAGCCCGATCTGTCCGGTGGCAAAGCGCGACCAGGACAGCCCGCCGCCCGCGATATGGGCAAGCGAAATCACGAAGTGTCCGACATAGCGGAAAAAAGCCAGTTGAAAGGCGTGAAACCCGCCGACAACCAGCCATTTCACCGAGGTATCGAGCGTCGCGAACAGAAAGTAGGCCGCCAGCATCATCACGATGCCCAGTTCCGCGCGATCCTGCCTGACCTGCGCGCTCAGCCCCGCCATCGGTTACTTTTCAAATCGTCTGGCATAGAAGTCCACCATCTCCGGCACGAGAGCATCCCCCATCCCGTCGTCAACGGCAAGACCAAGCGCCTCTCTGGCACAGTTCGACATGATGGACGGGGCCTCAAGGTCCTCTGCCATCTGCGCATAATACCCGACATCCTTGCGCGCGTTTCGCACGGAAAAGGCCAGATTGTCGGGTTCGCCATCCACTGCGTAGGCCTTGATGAAATCCATCATCCCCGAGCGCAGGGGCCCCGCCGACATCACGGCATAGAGATCGTTGCGCGCGACGCCCGCGCGGTCGGCCATGGCAAAGGCTTCGGCCATCGCATTTGCGGTGGTCATCGCGAAGAAGTTGTTGATGAGCTTGATCGTGTGCCCGTTTCCCAGGGCGCCAAGATGGAAGACGTTCTCGCCCAGATCCCGAAACACCGGTTCGACCCTGTCAAATGCCGCCTTGTCACCGGAGCACATGATATTCAGCAGCCCATCGACCGCATGGGCAGGCGTACGGCCAAGGGGGGCATCCAGATAGACGCCCCCTTTCCCGGCCACCGCCGCGCCCAGGGCCTTGGTCGAGTCGGGAAGCGACGTGCCGAAATCGACGACGATGCTGCCGGGCCGCAGGCCCGCGATCACACCGTCGCTGCCGTGCATGCGGCTTTCGACCGAGTCCGACGTATCCATGCACAGCATCACCACATCCGAGGCACGGGCAAGCTCTGCCGCCGTCTTTGCCTCGGTCGCGCCGGCCGCAACCGCAGCGTCGATACGTGTTCGGGTGACGTGGCCCATGACGGTCAGCGCATATCCCTTGCTCTGAAGCCGTCCGACTATCGCCGCCCCCATCAGGCCCAGCCCGATGAATCCGATATGTGGTTTGCTCATCTCTTTTCCTCCGTGGTTCGTTCCGGCGTGGCCTGTCCGCACCGGGTCTGTCTGCTTCGTCGCGGTTGGGGGCGGACCTGTCATCCCCGTCGCATGGCGTCCGGATGCGTGGCGGACAGGCCCCAAATCGTTCCAGGCGCGAGCGGCCTTTCGACATCTGCGGAATGACGCCATCCACCGGACCGCCCGCGGGCGGTGTCACATCACGGCGCCGATCTGCCAGGGAACGAATTCGTAATCCCCGAGCCCCTGGGCTTCCGACTTGCTGGGCTCGCCCGAGGCGACCCTCAGGATCAGCTCGTAAATCTCGCGACCTTTCTGCTCGAGCGTGACACCGTCGGTCAGCATGTCACCAGCGTTGACATCCATGTCGTCGATCATGCGGGCATACATCTCGCTGTTGGTCGCCACCTTGATCGTCGGCGCCGGTTTCGAGCCAAAAGCCGATCCGCGCCCTGTTGTGAACACGACGAGGTTGCACCCGCCCGCGATCTGTCCGGTCACGCTGGCCGGATCGTAGCCGGGGCTGTCCATGAAGGTGAAGCCCGCAGCGGTCACCGGTTCGGCATATCTGTAAACCCCCATCAGCGGGCTGGTGCCCCCCTTTGCCGCCGCGCCAAGCGATTTTTCCAGAATGGTCGTCAAACCGCCCTTCTTGTTTCCCGGACTGGGATTGTTGTCCATGCTGCCCCGGTTGCGCGCGGTGTAATCTTCCCACCAACGAATGAGCCCGACAAGCTTGTCGCCCGTCGCGCGATCCGCCGCCCGCCGCGTCAGGAGATGCTCGGCGCCGTAGATTTCGGGCGTTTCCGCCAGCACACCCGTGCCACCCTGCGCCGCCAGCAGATCGCTCGCATAGCCAAGCGCCGGGTTGGCGGTGATGCCCGACCAGGCGTCGGATCCGCCACATTGCAGCGCCACCATGAGTTCCGACGCCGGGCATGGCTCGCGCCGCGCCTCGTTGGCCAGCGGCAACATCGCGCGCACCTTTTCGATGCCCATGTCGACCGTGCGCTGCAGGCCGGCGACCGATTGAATGTTCATGGTCTGAAACAGTGGCCCCTGTTGCAATCCGTAGGCTTCGAGCAGCCAGTCGATCTGGTTCATCTCACAGCCCAGCCCGACCATGAGAACACCGGCATGGTTCGGGTGACGCGCATAGCCCCACATCACCCGTTGCAGCGCCTCGAACCCTTCGCCATCGCCGCCCATGCCGCAACCGGTGCCGTGCACAAAGGCCACAACGCCGTCGACGTTCGGATAATGCGCCATCTCGTCAGGGCCGAAGGCATCCGCGATCCGGCGTGCAGCCGTTGCCGAACAGTTCACCGAGGTCACCACCGCGATATAATTGCGGGTGCCCACCCGCCCGTTCGCACGCCGATACCCCATGAACCTGTCCGCCTGCGCCTCGGGAACCGGATCGACCGGGCGCAAATCGGTGCCAAATTCATAAGAGGCCTCGGTGTTGCGAAAGGCCACGTTATGCGTATGCACATGCTCGCCCGGCGCGATGTCCTGCGACGCGAGACCGATGAACTGCGCGTATTTGCGAATCTGATCGCCCTTGCGGATCGGACGTGTGGCGATCTTGTGACCCGAAGGTACGAGCCCGGTCGTGGTCACCTCTTCTATCGGCACGCCGGCCTGCAACGCATGGGTCGCGGTCACGACGTTGTCGTCAGGGTCAAGGCGGATGAAATCTCTCATCTCTCTTCTTTCTCTTTGCCGCAGCGCGGGTAGATCAATGAAACTCGTGACGGAAAACGCTCGCCGACATCGTCGCGCGGACGCGACCAGCGATACGTCCCCGATGCGCTCAGCCTGCGACCATTCGCGTGAACACGCAACCGCTCAGCACGAGGCCCGGTCATCTTCGCAGCATCCGGTCACCCTGTTCAGCCCCGGAAGAACATTGTCAGTTCGGGAAAGAACAGGATCAGCATCAACACGAACAACTGAATCGCGATGAACGGCAGGAACCCGCGAAAGATGTCGGGCAACGAAATATGCGGTGGGGCGACGGATTTGAGGTAAAACGCAGCCGGTCCGAATGGCGGTGACAGGAACGACACCTGCATGTTCACGCAGAACAGGATACCGAACCACACCGACAGAAAGCGCGGGTCCTCGACCAGCGGCGCAAACACCCCGATCTCGTCAATCGGCAGTTTCAGCACGATGGGCAGGAACACCGGCATCACCAGCAGCACGATCCCGACCCAGTCCATGAACGCTCCGAGAAACAGGAAAATGATCATCATCACCGCCAGCACGCCCAGCGTCGGCAGATCGTATCCCACGATCAGGTTCGCCACATATGTCGGGCCGCCCGCAATCGTATAGGCCCCCGCCAGCGCCGTTGCACCAAATGTCACCCAGATTATGGTGCCGGTCGATTTGAACGTGCGCATCAACGCTTCGCGCACCAGGGTCCACGAGAATTCCCCGCGCAGGATGATCAGGATCAGTACCGCAAAGGTGCCCATCCCGGCCGCCTCGGTGATGCCGGTAATCCCGCCGTAGATCGACCCGAGCACGACCCCCACCACCAGCAGCGGCGCGATCAGCCCCTTGCCGACATTCCATGCCGCGGCGATGCGGGCCGGGCGGACGAACACGAGCAGGTAGGCGAGCAAAATCGCGATGATGCCGACACGCGTGATCATCTGACCCGAACTCAGCACCGAGGTGACTTCGTCAATCCGGCCCATGACGATGATGAAACCCGAACGGATCAGGGTGACGCCGAGAAAACCGATGGCGATCATGGCCAGCAGGCTTGAACCGTAAACGGCCTTCTGTGCGCCGGTCATGTCGTCAGGGCCCGGTTCGGGAAGCGGCGCGAGCGACGGATTCATCCGCGTGCGTACTATTATATAGAGCATGTAGCACGAGGCGAGGATGAATCCGGGTACGAACGCCCCCTTGAACAGCGCGTGGATCGAGGTTTCGGTGATCAGCCCGTAGAAAATCAAGACGATCGAGGGAGGGATCATCGTACCGAGCGATCCCGAGGCGCAGATCGTGCCGATGGCAAGGTTCTGATCGTAGCCCAGCCGCAGCATCTGCGGCAAAGCGATGAGACCGAGCAGGACAACCTCGCCGCCGATGATCCCGGACATCGCCGCCATCACCACGGCCATGACCGATGTCACCAGCGCGATCCCGCCCCGCGTGCGGTTGAGCCACACCGACAGCGAGGAATACATGTCTCTCGCGATTCCCGATCGTTCCAGCAGCGTCGCCATGAGAATGAAGAGCGGCACCGAGATAAGCACGTAATCGGTTGTCAGCCCGTACATCCGCTGCGCCAGAATGTTGAGCGGCCCGGACCCGAAATTGCTGAACAGCAGATCGGGACCGAACTTCATCACCATCACGACGACGGCCAGAAACCCCGACGCAAATCCCAACGGCATCCCGATGGCCAAAAGCGCCAGCATCCCGACCAGCAGGACCAGTGAAATAGTACCGATATCCATAAATTGTCCCCTGCTGCGTCAGCTGCGGTCGTGATCGGCCTGGCTCTGCGCGCGTTTGACTTCTTCGATGGCGATGTCGATCTCGTCGGTCACGTCATGCGACTCGGGTTCCTTGTTCCAGTCGTTGATCAGGTTCGAGATCGCCTGGATAGTCACCAGGGTGAGGGTGATCAGGATCAACGGCTTCATGGTCGCGGGGATCGGCGGATCCCATGCGGTTCCAAACCGCTCCCACCGCATCAGCTTGGCATAGGCCTCGCCATAGCCGCCCCAGATCACCGCAAGGCAGAATATGATGATTGCCAGCGTCGACAGCACATCAAACACGTGGCGCAACCATTTCGGCGCGATATCGTAGAGAATGAAGATGCGGATATGGCTGCGCTGCTGCATCGCGTAGAGGCCGGAAAACAGATAGACCATGCCCCCCATCCAGAGCGATGCCTCGTTCACCCACAGGGTGGGACGCTCGAATACATAGCGCATGATGACTTCGTAAAACATGATGGCCACGATCAGCGCAGGAAGGATCATCGCCACCCGGCTGAAACGCCACGTAAACTCGTCCACCCAGCCGGTGCGTTCATGTTCGACCATGACAACCTCGCAGGATCAGCCCGGAAAACACGGGCGGCCAGTCAACTGACCGCCCGCACGAGAGCCAGGGTGTTATTCGGACACCAGCCCAAGCTGTTTCAGATAGCCAAGATGGGCCTCGACAAGCATTTCGGCCTCGGGCGTCGTCGCGAACTCGGTCCAGGTGGCCTGCGCGGCATCGCGGAACTTCTGCTTTTCTTCCGGCGTCCAGGCCGAAAGGGTCACGCCCGCTTCACGCAATTCGGCAGCGGCCTCGGCATTCTTCTTCTCGAAGGTCAGCGCGGTGCGCAGCGCCAGAGATTCCATCGCGACCGACATGATCCGGCGATGCGATTCGGGCATCGCATCCCATCGCGACTTGTTACAGGCGAGGTGATCGGACGGCATCGAGTGAAACCCCGGGTAGTTGGCGTATTTCACCAGGTCGTACAGCCCGAGACCGACATTGTTGGCCAGCCCCGACGCATCGGCGCCGTCGATGATGCCGGTTTCCAGCGCGGTAAAGATCTCGGTGAAATCCATCACGATCGGCTTGGCGCCGAGTTTCTCGAAGATCTTGGTTTCCATGCCCGGGGGCGAGCGGAATTTCCAGTCCTTGAAGTCTTCGACATTGGCAATCGGCTTGGACGAGGCAAAGCTCTCCTGCCCGTAGACCCACCAACCCACCAGCTGCATGTCATACTTGTTGTAGAGCTGCTGCGCCGCGTCGAGACCGCCGCCATAGTACAGCCAGCTCAATTGCTGGTACGGCGTGTCATAGCCGCCCATGATGTCGCCAACAAACTGGAAGGCCGCGTTCTTGCCGGTCTGATAGGCACCGCCGGTCATGTCGCAATCGACGATACCGGTTGCCGCAGCATCAAAGGTTTCGACCGATTTTACGACCGAAGACGAATAGAACATTTCTATCTCGATCTCGCCGTTCGACATGGTCTGCACGTTGTCGACATATTCAGCCGCCAGCTTGCCCGACACCGTTTCCGGTGCGTAGTGGGTCTGTATGCGCAGGCTGGTCGTTTCCGCCGATGCGGTCAGTGCGGTCGCCGACAAGAGCGCGGCGACACCAACGGCGGATGCCGCCCTGGTCAAAATCTTCATTCTGTCCTCCCAAACATATTTGTGCGGCCTCGCGCTGTTCTCCTCCCGCGCTTCGCGACCGTGGAGAGGAGCCTAGCAATCAGGTCGCCATGCGGCAACAAAAAATCTGAAATATTAAAAATTTTGAAATTATTGCATTTGTTCAAAATTAATGCTTGGGTGACTGCCATCAGGGAAGGCCGCCTCATGACCAGACGTTTCGAGACCACAGAGATTTACGAAGACCTGCGGGTCAAGCTGACGACCGCGCATTTCGCTCCGGGGGCCAAGCTCAAACCCTCGGATTTGGAACCCTTGTACGGGCGCTCCGTGAACACCTTGCGCGAGGTGCTGTTTCGCCTGTCGACCGTCGGGCTCGTGCGGTTCGAGGATCAGCGCGGATTTCGTGCGCAGCCCTCCGATCCGCAGCGACAGCACGATCTCACGAGTTTTCGCATCACCCTGGAGCAGGTCGGCGCCGCGCAATCCATGCGAAATGGCGGGCTCGATTGGGAGGCGCGATTGACGGCCGCGCATTACAAGCTCTCGCATATCGAGAATCGGATCGCCAAATCCTGCGATATTTCCGACGTCGTGGTGCCCTGGTGCACCGCCGAATGGGAGTTTCACGAAACACTGGTTTCCGCGTCGGATTCTCCGTTGCTGCGCAGCACCTTTCAATCGATTTACGACCAGTTCCGGCAGCAGCTCGTGACCAAGTCGCGCAACTATGGGTACTTTCCCCGCAACGTCGAAGAACATGCACGCATCGTCGAATGCGCGCTCGCAGGGGACGCCGGGGCGCTGCAACAGGCAATCCACGATCACCTGTCGCGCAATCTCCTCGGCACTCAGCCAGCGGGCCTTTCCTCGGCGATATAGGTTCGGATGATCTCGGAAAACTCCGATTCCGCCACGAAGCCGAGCGCCCGTGCCCGTGCCGTATCGAAATCACGCGGCCAACCGGCGACGATCTGCATGATCGCCGCGTCCGGCTCTCTGCGGATGCGCCGCACCGCGTCCGCGCCGGCAACCTCTCTGAGGGCTTCGATCTGTTCGGCGACGGTGCAGGACAGGCCCGGCATGTTCAGACTGCGCCGCGCCCCGAGAGGATCGAGGTCCATGCTGCCCGCATGCAGAAGGAATCCCACCGCCGAACGCGGCGACGCGTGCCAGTGACGCACCGTGTCAGGCACCGGCAATACCGCCTCCTGACCGTTCAGCGGTTCGCGGATGATACCGGAAAAGAAGCCGGACGCGGCCTTGTTCGGCTTGCCCGGACGCACGCAGATCGTCGGCAGGCGAATGGACACGCCATCGATGAAACCCTTGCGGCTGAAATCGCCGATCATCATCTCGCAGCAAGCTTTCTGCGCCCCGTAGGAGGTGAGCGGCGCCGCCAGAAAATCATCCCCGATCTTGTCGGGAAACGGCGCGCCGAACACCGCGATAGACGAGGAAAACACCACGCGGGGCCGATATGCGCCGCCGCTGTCGGCCTGTTCGGCCCGCAACGCCGACATCAAGTTCCAGGTGGGAAACATGTTCACGTCCCACCCCTTGTCGAAATTCTGCTCGGCCTCGCCCGACACGATCGAGGCAAGGTGAAACACCACGTCGGGGCGCATCGCGGCCAGCCGTTCGATTGTCCCGGCCTCGGTGAGGCTGCCCGTCAGTCGCTGCGCGGCCCCGGCGCCCCCTGGCGGAAACGCCATGTCGTGCAGGATCACCTCGGCCTCCCCGCCTTGCCAGCCCTCGGCCGCCAGCCGGCAAGCCAGTTTCTGGCCGATCATGCCGCCGCCACCCAGGATGAGAATCTTGGTCATCATTCAGTCCACCTTCAGGTTGTTGCGGGCACATAGTTCAAGGAAAAGACCCGAATGATCCTTGTCGCCGCCGTCCATCGCATCGCAGAAATGCGCGAACCGGTCGCGGATATGCCGAGATGTCGGCAGCGACAGGCCCAGGCTTTCCGCCTCGCCAAGCAGGTTGTCCAGATCCTTGAGCTGGAACCTCGAGAGCCCGCCCGGCACGAAATTGCGCTCGGTCATTCGCTCACCATGCTGTTGCAGGATCGTGCTGTCGGCAAAGCCTCCCCTGAGCGCGTCACGTACCGCTGCCGGGTCCGCACCGCCTTTCTCCAGAAGCAGCATCGCCTCGGCAACCGCGCCGATCGTGATCGCGACGATCGCCTGATTGGCGAGCTTGGACAGTTGCCCTGCCCCCGCCGGTCCGACATGCACCGGGCGCCCCAAGGCGTCAAATACCGGCACCGCACGTTCGAACACCGCGGCATCACCGCCAACCATGATGGCCAATGTGCCGACTTCGGCCCCGCGCGTACCGCCCGAGACCGGTGCATCCAGATGTTCCACGCCCAGCCCGGCCAGATGGTCATGCTGCGCCCGCGCCTCTTCCGGCCTGGTCGAACTCATGTCGAGCCACACCGCGCCCCGTTGCAACGCCGCCATGACTTCCGGATCGCGGGTCATGGCGCCGGTCGCCTTTCCGTCACTGAGCATGGTGATGATGAAACTTGCCCCTGCCACGGCACCGGCGGGCGATTCGCTCACCGTGGCCCCGTCAGGCCGCAGGGCCTCTGCCTTGGCCGGAGTGCGGTTCCAGGCCTGCACCGGAAATCCCGCCCGCAGGAGGTTGCGCGCCATCGGCCCCCCCATGAGCCCGGTGCCAAGAACGGCAATTGTCGGTTTCATTCTCGTTCTCCTCCTCGGATCGACGCGGCGATGCCGCTATCGAAAAACAGCGTCCGGCCGATCCCCAGGCCCGACCCGATGACCAGCGACCGCCTGCCCGAAAGGTCAAAATAGTTCTTCCCCAAACGCTCTCTCCCCCATGCTGATCCGGAGGTGACCCGGCGGAACTGGACCCTAGTATTTTGAATCGCTTTCGACTAGGCCATTAAAAAACGGCGCGTTTCAGGGCTGGATCCGGGGGGATAAATGAAAGCTGTGGTCAGCCATGCGGAAAATAATTTCCACGTAGAATCATATGCTTGCAATTGTATTTTACCCGGTCAGGTCAAGCTAGGCGTCGAAACCGGCGGCATTTTCGGTTCGGAGATGAACTATTGTCACGGCGGTGGATTCGGCACCGTTCGCCTGCGCGAACCGATGATGCCGGGAGATGAAATTTCGCGGATCATCACCGAGCGTGGCGACGGTGTCACCGGGCTCGGCAAGGGCAACAGGGTCGCCGTTTTTCCACGCCGCCCGTGCCGTGACCGCAGCTTTCGCAACGCCCCGTTAAACGAGAGGGAACATGGCACGACTTGACGGAAAACGCGCATTGATCACGGCTGCGGGACAGGGCATCGGCAAGGCCTCGGCGCTTGCCATGGCCGCGGAGGGGGCCCATGTCTTTGCAACCGACATCAACGACGACGCGCTGGCCACGCTGGCACAGGAAGCGGACGGTAAGATCGAAACCTTTGTCATGGATGTCCTGGATACGGAATCCGTGGTCGCGGGCGTCGCGCAATCCCAACCCGACGTGCTGTTCAACTGCGCCGGATATGTCCATGCGGGCTCGGTTCTCGATGCGACGGACCAGGAAATGGATTTTGCGCTCGACCTGAACGTCAAATCGATGTTCCGCACCATTCGCGCAGCACTCCCCGGAATGCTTGAACGGGGTGGTGGGTCGATCATCAACATGTCGTCGGCCTGCTCGTCGATCATCGGTGCGCCAAACCGCTTCGTCTATGGCACCACCAAGGCGGCGGTGATCGGCCTGACGAAATCGGTGGCAATCGAGTACATCACCCGCGGCATCCGCTGCAACGCCATCTGCCCGGGCACGGTTGAAAGCCCGTCGCTGCATGATCGCCTGCGCGCCACCGGAGATTACGACAAGGCGATGAAGGATTTCGTCGCACGTCAACCGATGGGCCGTATCGCCAGGGCCGAGGAAATCGCCGCGCTCGTGGTGTATCTCGCCAGTGACGAAAGCGGGTTTACCACCGGTCAGCCGCACATCATCGATGGTGGCTGGTCGGGCTGATTTCAACACATCACTCAGGGAGAGTGCCACATGTCGGACAAGAAGCCCCCGCTCCGGTCACAAAAATGGTTCAACAACCCGGATGACCCGGAAATGACCGCGCTCTATCTCGAGCGGTACCTGAATTACGGCCTGACCCGCGAGGAATTGCAGTCGGGCAAACCGATCATCGGCATTGCCCAGACCGGCAGCGATCTCAGCCCGTGCAACCGCCACCACATCGAATTGTCCAAGCGCGTACGCGACGGTGTGATCGCTGCGGGCGGGACCGTGATCGAGATTCCCGTTCATCCGATACAGGAAACAGGCAAGCGTCCGACCGCGATGCTGGATCGCAATCTCGCCTATCTTTCACTGGTCGAAACGCTGCACGGCTATCCCATCGACGGCGTGGTGCTGAACATCGGCTGTGACAAGACCACGCCGGCATTGCTGATGGCGGCGGCCACGGTCAACATTCCGGCCATCGCTCTGTCGGTTGGTCCGATGCTGAACGGTTGGTTTCGTGGCGAGCGCACCGGATCCGGAACCATCGTCTGGAAGGCGCGCGAATTGCTGGCCGCCGGCGATATCGACGAGGACGGTTTCATGGAGCTGGTCTCGTCCTCGGCCACCTCGGTCGGCTATTGCAACACAATGGGCACGGCGAGCACGATGAATTCGCTGGCAGAGGCGCTGGGCATGCAATTGCCCGGTTCCGCGGCCATCCCCGCCGCCTATCGCAAACGCGGACAGATCAGCTATGAAACCGGCAGGCGGATCGTGCAGATGGTGCATGACGACCTGCGCCCGACCGACATCATGACGCGCAAGGCATTCGAGAACGCCATCGTCGTCAATTCGGCCATCGGCGGTTCGACCAACGCCCCGATTCACCTGAATGCCGTTGCCCGTCATCTTGGTGTCGAACTCGTCAATGACGACTGGCAAAGGCTCGGTCACAAGGTGCCGTTGCTGGTCAACCTGCAACCGGCGGGGGCCTACCTGGGCGAAGATTACTTTCACGCCGGCGGCGTGCCGGCGGTGATCGGCGAACTGCTTGGGGCGGGGTTGCTGCCGCATCCCGACGCGATCACGGCGAATGGCAGGACCATGGCCGAAAATTGCGGCGACAAGCGGAGCGAGACACCGGATGTGATCAGACCCGTTGCCGATGCAATGACCGGCGAAGCCGGGTTCATCAACCTGTCGGGCAACCTGTTTGACAGTGCGATCATGAAGACCAGCGTGATCTCGCAGGAGTTTCGCGACAGGTATCTGTCGAACCCCGATGATCCGGACGCATTCGAGGGCCGCGCCGTGGTGTTCGACGGACCCGAGGATTTTCACAAACGGATCGACGACGAGAGCCTCGCCATCGACGAGCATTGTATCCTGATCATGCGCGGTGCCGGCCCGATCGGCTATCCCGGCGGTGCCGAGGTGGTGAACATGCGCCCGCCGGCCTATCTGCTCAAGCGCGGCATTCACGCCCTGCCCTGTGTCGGCGACGGTCGCCAGTCCGGCACCTCGGGCAGCCCGTCGATTCTCAACGCGTCGCCCGAGGCGGCGGATGGCGGCGGGCTGGCACTGGTGGCAACCGGCGACCGGGTGCGTATCGACCTGCGCGCCTGCTCGGCCGATATGCTTGTGGATGAGGCCGAGCTCGAACGTCGCCGCGCCGCGCTCCCCGAACGCCCCTTTGCCCCGCCCAGCCAGTCCCCCTGGCAAGACCTGTTCCGCGAAAAGGTTCGTCCGTTTTCGGAAGGCATGGTGCTGGACGGGGCCACCGATTTCAAAGACATCGCGCGCAGATCGCTGCCGCGGGACAATCACTGACAGGAGACTTTGACATGAAACTGGTACGATACGGCACGCCGGGCGCGGAAAAACCCGGTCTGATCGATGCGGAGGGCAAACTGCGCGACCTGTCCGGCGAGATTGCCGATATCTCCGGCGCGAATTTGGGGGATGATACGATCGACAAACTGCGCGGGTTGGATGCCGCCGGGCTGCCCGAGGTCGAGGGCAATCCGCGTCTTGGCCCCTGTGTCGGCAATATCGGAAAATTCCTGTGTATCGGGCTGAATTATTCCGATCATGCCGAAGAAACCGGCGCCGATATTCCCGCGCATCCCATCCTGTTCTTCAAGGCCAATTCGGCAGTGGTCGGCCCGCACGACGCCGTCAGCATGCCACGCGGCTCGACCCATACCGATTGGGAAGTCGAACTGGGCGTGGTGATCGGGAAAACCGCGAAATACGTCAGCGCCGCCGACGCGCTGGATCATGTTGCCGGCTATTGTGTGATCAACGATGTCTCCGAACGGCATTTCCAGACCCAATTGTCCGGCCAGTGGACCAAGGGCAAATCCTGCGACACCTTCGGCCCGACCGGCCCGTGGCTGGTGACGCGCGACGAAATACCGGATCCGCAGAAACTCGACATGTGGCTCGACGTGAACGGCAAGCGGATGCAGACCGGCAATACCAGCACCATGATTTTCACCGTTGCCGAAATCATCGAACATCTCTCGGGACTTATGACATTGCATCCGGGCGACGTGATCTCGACCGGCACGCCTCCGGGCGTCGGCATGGGCATGAAGCCCGACCCGGTCTATCTGAAATCCGGTGACCGGATGGATGTGTGGATCGAGGGCCTGGGTCAGCAAACCCAGACCGTGACCGAGGACCGCTGAGATGACCGCAAAACCCGATCTGCTGGTGATCGGAGGCGTCACGGAGCGCATGATGGATCGGCTGACCGCCGAATTCACCATTCATGTGCTTTATGACCAGCCGGATGAGGCGGCGTTCCTGGCCGCGCACGGTGCCGCGATCACCGCCGTCCTGACCAATGGGCATGACGGCCTGCGGCCCGATCTAATGGCGGCATTGCCGAACCTGAAAATCGTATCCAGCTATGGCGTCGGGTACGACGCCATCGACGCCACCGCCGCCGCGGACCGTGGCATCGTCGTGACGCACACGCCCGACGTGCTGAATGACGAGGTTGCCAATACGGCGCTGCTGCTCTGGTTCGCGGTCAGCCGCCGGCTGGTGCCTCATGACGCCTATGTCCGCGCGGGCCGCTGGGAAGCCGAAGGCAACACTCCGCTGACCCGTTCGGTTCAGGGGCGCACCGTGGGCATTGTCGGGCTGGGCCGTATCGGACAGGCGATTGCCGATCGGCTTGCCGTCTTCGACAGCACGGTGGTCTATCATTCGCGCAGCGCCAAGGACGTGCCCTATCGCTATTACGCCGATCTGTCCGAAATGGCCGCCGACAGCGATGTCCTGATCTGCATCACGCCGGGCGGGGCCGGGACCAGACATCTGATCGACAAGGACGTGATCGACGCGCTTGGTCCCGAAGGTATCCTGATCAATGTGTCACGCGGTTCGGTCGTCGACGAGGCGGCTCTGGTCGAGGCGCTGCGGGACGGACGTCTGGGCGGGGCAGGACTCGACGTGTTCGAAGATGAACCGCGTGTCCCTGCCGAACTTTTCGGCATGGATAACGTGGTTCTGCAACCTCATGTGGGCAGCGCCACCCACGAGACACGGCAAGCGATGGGCGATCTGACCTGCGACAATCTCAGCCAGTGGCTCAGGGATGGCACCACCGTCACGCCGGTGCCGGAGTGTAGGAACATCGGCTGACGCCCCGGTCGCGGGCAGGCTGAGAGCGCGTTTCGCGATGAACGTGACCCATCGCGAAACGCCTTAAAGCCCGAAACTGCCATAGGGAATGAACCGCACCGGATCACCGGGCCGGATATGCCGTTCACCATCGTCAAGCTCGACCAACCCCTCGGCCCAGCTCAGCCCGCTGATCCGTCCCGATCCTTCCGAGGCGAAAACTTCGGCCCGGCCATCGCGCATCCGCGCCCGCAGGTATTCACGACGCCCCGGTTTCTTGCGCTTTGAAAACGCCGCAGGCACGTCGAACCCTTGCGGTTCGCGCCAATCGGCCCCCGCCAACAGGCACATGGCCGGGCGCGCAAAGACCAGCGTGCAAACCATCGCCGCCACCGGATTTCCCGGCAGGCCGAATACCGGCACCCCCTGCCACAGTCCCAGGGCGAGCGGTCGCCCCGGCTTGATCGCGATCCGCCATTCCTGCATCGCGCCCGCCTCTTGCAAGAGCGCCGACACGTGGTCTTCGTCCCCCGCCGAAGCGCCACCGCTGGTCAGGATGACATCCGCGGCCTTCGCCGCCTCGTCCAGCCGCACCCGCAGAGCCGCGCGATCATCGGCAACCCGTCCGAAATCGAGCGTCTCGAATCCGAAGGCCCGCGCCATCGACAGCAACATCGGCCGGTTGGCGTCGAATATCTGACCCGTCGTCGCCGTCTCCCCAGGTTCGACAAGCTCGTCACCGGTGGACAGCACCGCAACCCGCAACCTCTTGCGCACCGGCACGCCGGCAATTCCGACTGCCGACATCAGCGCCATGTCCGCCGATGTGACCATCCGTCCCGCCGACAATGCGCGTTCCCCGGCGACAATATCCTCACCGGCCTTGCGCGTGTTTGCGCCCTGTTTCAGCGGCCCGCGAAAGGCGATCTGGTGGCCATCGCAGGTCACGTCCTCTTCGAGGATCACCGTATCGACCCCTTGCGGCACCGCCGCCCCGGTCAGGATGCGGATCGCATGACCGGGCGGCACCGATCCGGCAAACGGAACACCGGCGGCGGCGCGCCCCTCGATCAGCGGCAGCACATGCGCGCCATCCGCGACTGCCCCGGCAAAGCCATAGCCATCGACCGCTGAATTCGGCTGCGGCGGGTTCGACCGCATGGCGACGACGTCCTGCGACAGCACGCGGCCAAACGCCTCTTGCAGGGGCACGGTTTCCTGACCCGTCACCGGGCCCAGCCGGGCGCGCAACATGTCCAGCGCCTCGTCAACCGGGGTCCAGGCAACGCCGGCCGGCAGGGCAAAGCAATCGTTGCGCAGGGGCGGCGGCGCAAGCGGCGCGCCCGCCGCACCGGTCGGTTTGTCTTGGTGTCCCGCCCCCATGATCCGTCCCTTCTGCGGCATGTTCGTCATCCGCATTTTGTCACCTCACCGGCCGAAAAGCGACCGGGATCAACCGGTTCACAACCCCACCTCGGCCAGAATGAAATCCGCAATCCCCGCAGTATCGTCGAGATTGAATACCGGTCGATCCAGCGTGATCGCCGTATCGCTTGCCACCGCCCGGACCGTTGAATCGTCGCGCGCGATCAGATCCTGCCCGACCTCGGCACGATGGGTTTCGATCTTGGCGTGACCCTCGCGCTTGTATCCCTCGACCAGCACCAGATCGACCGGTGACAGGCGCGCCAGCAGCGCCTGCATCCCCGGCTCGGGTGCTCCACGCAATTCGTGCATCAGGGCCCAGCGTTTGCCGGACGACAACAGTACCTCCTGCGCCCCGGCCACCCGGTGCCGATGGCTGTCCCGCCCGGGTTGATCGACGTCGAACGTGTGATGGGCGTGTTTCAACGTTGAAACGGTCAGTCCGCGCCCGGTAATCTCGTGCACCAACCGCTCGACAAGCCCGGTCTTGCCGGTGTTCTTCCAGCCAACGACACCGTACACCTTCATCGCAACGCCTCGTCCATCTGCCCGGCACGGGCGAGGTCATCAGGGGTATTGACGTTGAAAAACGGATCGGTATCGCCGACCGGGAACAGCGCGTCACGGCCTCCATGTCGCTCGGTCCAGAGTACGACCTTGCGCAGCCCGTCATCGAGCGCCTGTCGCAGATCCCCGCGCAGGGATACCGGCCACAGGCCGAAGGTCGGGTGACGCACCTGCCCGCGGCGCGCATCCGGTGTCGCCGCCAGCACCAATGGTGCCGCCATGCCCTGCCCCGCCTCCTGCAACCGGTCCACGAGATCCGCGGGAAAGAACGGCGTGTCCGCCGCAGCCGTCACGATCGCGTCCGCGCCCTGCTCCGCCGCCCAGTCAAGCCCCGCCAGAACCCCGGCCAACGGCCCGGCAAACCCGTCGATACTGTCCGCCAGCACCGGAAGGCCATAGGACTCGAACCGTGCCGGATCGCCATTCGCATTCAGGGCGACGCCCGACACCTGCGGCGCCAGGCGATCGATCACCCGCGACAACAGGGTCTGCCCCCCGAGCGACAGCAATCCCTTGTCTCCGCCCCCCATCCGGGTTGCCAGCCCACCGGCCAGTATGACGCCGGGCGGGGCGCTCATGCGCGCGCGCTCTTTCTGCGGTGCTTTCCTTCCTCCGCCGGGATCGAAGCCGGGTCGATATCGCGTAGCAGGCGGTCTTCTCCGGCAAGGCAGATGAACCGCTGCCCCCGCATCCGCCCGATCAGGGTCAGGCCGACCTGCCGGGCGATTTCCACGCCCCAGGCAGTGAATCCCGAGCGCGATGCCAGCACCGGGATACCCATCATCGCGGTCTTGATCACCATTTCCGAGGTCAACCGCCCCGTGGTGTAAAGAATCTTGTCGTCGGCCGCCGTTCCGCTCTGCAACATCCAGCCGGCAATCTTGTCCACCGCGTTGTGACGGCCGACATCCTCCATGTAGACCAGCGGCCGATCCTGCCGGCACAAGACCGTGCCGTGAATCGCCCCGGCCTCAAGGTACAGCGACGGGGTGCGGTTTATACTCGACGCCAGGGCATAGAGCCAACTGCTGCGCACAGGCGTCTGCGGCAGGTTCACATCCTCAAGCCCCTCCATCATGTCACCGAACACGGTGCCGACGGCACAGCCCGACGTACGGGTCTTTTTCCTGAGCTTTTCCTCGTAGCTGGTCTGGCGTTCGGTGCGCACGACAACGGTTTCCAGATCATCGTCGTAATCGACCCCGGTGATCCGGTCGTCCGGCAACAGCATCCCCTGATTCCTGAGAAACCCCAGCGCGAGGTATTCAGGGTAATCGCCGATCGTCATTGCCGTCACGATTTCCTGCGCATTCAGGAAAATCGTCAGGGGGCGTTCCTCGACCACGTTGATGCGGCTGATTTCGCCATTCTGATCAACACCCTCGACCGCCCGCGTCAAGCGGGGCGCCGCCGGATCCGGGGCGATCAGGTAGCCCGAGATGTCCTGCTCTTTGGCCAATTGCAAACCTCTGCGTTCGTCGCTAGTCCAGTCGGGCACAGTCTAGGGTCAACGCATGTCATCCACCACTGCGAAATCGTTTTTCTGGAAAGGGGTAAGAGACAGCGCACCCTTCGTCTTTGTCGCGGGACCCTTCGGACTCCTGTTCGGCGTGCTGGCAACAGAAGCGGGTCTGAACGTCACCGAGACGATGATCTTTACCATGACGGTCTTCGCCGGTGCCGCGCAGTTCGCCGCGCTGCAACTGATGCAGGAAAATGCGCCGACCCTGATCGTTCTGGCCTCTGCACTCGCGGTGAATCTGCGGGTTGCGATGTACTCAGCGTCGCTCACCCCCTATCTGGGGGCGGCGCCGATCTGGCAGCGGGTGCTGGTGGCCTATTTCACCGTCGATCAATCCTATGCGTTGTCCGTTTCGCAATTCGAAACGTACCATGACATGTCACTGTCCGGACGGCTGCGCTATTTTGCCGGCACCTGCGCGTTGATCGCACCGTTCTGGTATGGCGCGACCCTGCTCGGCGCGGTCATGGGGGCACGAATTCCCGAAAGCTGGGCATTGGATTTTGCGTTGCCGATCGCATTTCTGGCGATGATCGGGCCGATGTTGCGCACCCCCGCGCATATCGTTGCGGCGCTGGTGTCGATCGTCGTGTCAATCGCCGCTGCCGGCCTGCCCTACAACTCCGGGCTGCTGGTCGCCGGGATCATCGCCATGATGGCCGGTGCGCGCACCGAACTCTGGCTCCAGCGGCGGGGATCATGGACATGAAAATTGATCCGGTCACACTCTGGACGGTGATCATCGGGCTCGCCATCGGCAGCTTTGTCCTGCGGTTCGTGTTCATCGGGCTGGTTGGCGACCGCCCCCTGCCGCCCTGGCTTTTGCGCCACTTGCGCTATACCGCCGTGGCGATCCTGCCCGCGCTGGTCACACCGCTTGTCATCTGGCCTGCGGCAACCGGTGGCACACCCGATCTGCCGCGCATGGCAGCCGCGGCGACGACGCTGGCGGTCGGGCTGTGGACAAAGAACGTCCTCGCCGCCATCGCTGCGGGAGCCGCCACGCTCTATGGGCTGCTATACCTATTCGGCTAGCGGGGTTACGCCCTCGTCCAGCGCCTTTTGCAGGTCCGGATCGTCGTCCTCGTAATAGCGCGTGGTCGTGACGCCGGGAATCTGTTCGAACTGGGCCATCAGCTTGTTCGGGTACATGACGCGCCGAATCGACTCGAAACCAGGCACCTGCGACAGCAGTTCCGACAAAGACGAGGTGCACAGCGCGTCCATCACCGGTCCGGCCTGCAACGCCAGCTGATAGGCGATCTGGGCCTGTTCGGGCGTGACGTCGATGGTCTGGCTGACCACATGGTAGGTACTGCGCGCGTGGGCGCTGCGATACGCCTTTTCCATGCCGGGCGTGATGCCGAACAACACGTCATGGCGCTCGGGCGTCGCTTCGGAATAGAACGATCCGGCGGGATCGAAAATCACCCGTTCCGACGCGTTGATCAGCAACGCGCTGTGGGCGCCGCTGCCGGTCCGGTTGTTGACCATCGTGTAGAGCGTCAGCGACGGCGGACCGGGATGGCGATAGGAGGCACGCGCGACCACGTCATCCGGGGCATAGACGCGTGGCTTGCTACAACCGGCCAGGACCAGGATCAGGGCCAGGCAGACAAAGACGGTTTTCATCCGGGATACGGGTGCGTCAGCGCGCGAAGATCGCGAGGAGTATCAACACCACCAGAATAGCGACAACGGCCCAGGTGGTGTACCGGATGAACCCTTCGTAAGTCCTGGTCTGAACTTCGATGTCCATCTCTCCGTGCTTGTATTCCGCCATCTCAGAAATCCTGTTCGCGTTGCGTTATCTCTTGTTATTGCATTCGCAAATCCCTGTCACCGCGTCAACCAGACACGGTTGCGCAAATAGGCGTCATTCAGCCCCGCCTAGTTGCAGGATCGAGCAATGAGGCCAGCCATAGCCCCATCGCCAGGGCAATCCGGAACATGGCCCGCCGCCGAATCGCACGGCCAGATACATGCTCTCGGCGATGATCTCATAGGCTTGCTCGACGGTGGCGACATCCACGTCGTAATGTTCCGCAAGCCGGGCTTTGCGGCTCTCTCCGGTTTGCATGACGCAGCTGCGCAAGTCCGCATCGGCCTGCAACCTGGCGTCAAAGCTGGTCGCGGCATCCTGCGCCCCCGCGCTCCCGTGATAGGCCCGGTCATGGGTGACACAGCAGGCTTCCCACGGCGGAGCATCGTCGTGGGCGGCGGCAAAATCCGGCAGTTGTGCGGACACCAGCCGCCATACTTCGGACAGGCCCCCGCTGCAGCCATCGGTTTCAAACGGAGCCAATCCGACCCCGTCACCGGCGATCCTGTCGATCAGGGCGCGATGTGCCGGCATTTCGAGCGCGCGACCGATCCCGCCGCTTTCATCCTGCACGGTCTGGCCAAGCGCGGCCTGGCACGAAAAAAACATGGCCAGAACACAGACATCAAGGCGAGGCATCGCGATACTCTCCGGTATTGATCGACAGGCCAAGCTCTTCGGACATCCAGAGCACGAGACGTTCCGCGGTGTTCAGTTCGGCGCGCAGCGCAATGACCTGTCGCGCGAGGGCAGGCTCATCGGTGATCAGCCCGTTCACCCCCATCGAAATCATCTTGGACATTTCCAACGGGTCATTGACGGTCCACACATAAAGATCCTTGCCGGCCTCCTGAATGCTGCTCGCCATCCACGGCGTGACGCGCCCCTTGCTCAGCGCGACAAAATCGCCTTGCAAGCGCGCCATGTCCCCGACGGCGGTTGCCGCAAGCACGCCCGCCGGCCAGTCAGGTTCGAGTGTCAACATCTTCTGAACCGCCGGGTATTTCAGCGACATGGTCGCGATATCGCCGACCATCCCGCTTTCCTTGACAATCGCGATGACGCGGTTTTCAAGATCGTCGTCGTGGCCATAATATTTCAGTTCGATCAAGACCCTGGAGCGACCCTTTGCCAATGCCAGCACGTCGCGCAGCAAGGGGGTCCGCTGATCGGAATAGGCAGGATCGAACCATCCACCGATGTCGATATCGGCAAGCTGCTGCACGGTGGCGTCCCAGATCTTGAGGTCGACACCCGACAGCTTCATGAAATCGCTGTCATGCATCACCACGACCTGACCATCCGCGGTTTCCTGAACATCGATCTCGACCCAGTCCGCCCCGTCGTCCAGAGCCTTTTCGACCGAGGCCAGCGTGTTCTCCGGCCTGCTGCCCGCTGCACCGCGATGCGCGATGATCTCGACATCGTTCTGCGCCGAGATCTCGTCGAGCAGTTCGCCAGCAGACCAGAACCCGAGCAGGACGAAGACCAGCAGACCCGCGCCGATCCATTTCAGCCGGTGCCTTAGCCGGGCCGTCTCGCTCCGAGGCAAAGGTTGCAGATGGACGTCATCGGTGAAGAACCCGTTAATCACATGGGCCAGCGCCCCGAGTGACAGGGCCGATATCACGATATTGACGAAGCCCCACAGGCTGGCCATCGCCAGCGTCAGCACCAGAACCAGTCGCAAGCCGCCATCCACGGGCAGCGGCATCAGATTGAGAATACCGGTCGCGATGGCCCCGGCCAGCGCCATGCATGACACCCGAATGCCCAGCCAGATCACGACGTCGCGCTGCAACCGCATCCGTTGTCCCGCCATGCGCGCCGCGCTCATGGAAAAGGCGTGACGCGGGCGCGCATTCTCGAACAGGACGAGATGCAGGGACAACGCCCACCCGGTGAATCTCACCAGCAATATGATCGCGACGATCAGGCCCAGGCCGCCAATCAGCCCGCCGGCAATCCAGATCTCCGACGGCATCTCGGTCAGGTAATAGTTGATGTCGTAATCCGACAGCAGCAGCCACGCCACCCCCAGCCCCAGCAACACGAAAGGCAGGACAATCGCCAACACGCGCAGCACGAACAGGACCGCAAAGATGATCAGTGGCCGTATGCGTCGCGCCACCGCCACCAGGGCCGCGCGTACCCTGGCAAGGCTGTCCCCGCTGTCGGCGCGCCAGAGCGCCGCCATCAGCGCAAAGCCCAGAACCTCGACCAGCAGCAACAGGGCCAGGACCACCACCGCGGCGGCGAACCCGACCGGGGTCAGGAAGAATCCGGCAATATCCTGATCGGTCAACGCCGATTGATCGGACAGCGACACCCCGAAATTGAGAAGCACCCCCAACAGAGGCGCCAGCAGTGCATAGATGGCCAGCCGCAGGACCAGATAAAGCCCGGTAATGACAAGCCCGCGCGACAACGCGGCCCGATAGGCGGAAATTACCGTGGTCAGCGCGCTCATGTGCACAATGCTCCTATGGTGGGTGGGGCTCCTGTCGTGTGCGGGGCTTGCGCCATGGAATCCCGGCCCCCGCCAGGGTGCAAGGGCGCGTCAGGCGTTTTCCAGATCCGCCGCCAACCGAAACCCGATACGGTTTGCCGGAACGTCCGCGCTCGGTTTGGGCAGGGCGCGCAGCATGACGCTGAGCTGGCTCACATGCTGAATCAATTGCGTGCGGGCTCCGGTGCCGTCCCGACCGTAGAATGTCACGATATCGGGGTCATAAAAGCCAAGCCCCTCGATCCTCAGTACCCCGGCTCCGCCGCCGACGAACCCCATGGCCACTTCATGCTCGTTGTCGAGCTGTTCTTCGAAGTTGCGGATGTACATGATCAGCCGCTCATAGGCCCATTGCGCGGCGCTCTTGCCCGCCACCGGCTGTTTCAGGCGCTCGGGGACGCAATCCTCTGTCTTGCAATTCTCGGGATCCGCGTGGACCTCATGCATCCGGGGCAACACATCGCCCTCGATGGCCTCGGCCGTTGTCTTGATATCGTCATCCATCTGAGCCACCTCGCGCCTGGTACAACCATGCACCATCGTCGCCGCGGCTGCGACTGACAAGGCCCGCGTGAAAAAGATGATTCACATGCGCCACGGCTTCGACCAGCGCGAGACCATATTCGCCGGCGCCGATCCGCCGCTTGAAGAGGGTCGGAAAACAGGCCGCGGCGGTTTGCGGCGTGCCCAGGAACTCCTGCAACCGGCGCAGCGCTCCGTGGTGATTCTCGATGAGTTGCTGCAACCGGAACGGCAGACCGGTGAAAGGCAGCTTGTGCCCGCCAAGCACCAGATGATCCTCGCGCGCCAGCAGCAACAAGCGTTCACAGGCTTCGAGCCAGCCCTCGAGCGGATCGGCTTCGGGTTCGGTTGCATAGACACCGATGTTGGGGCTGATCGAACAAAGGATCTGGTCGCCCGAAATCACCAGATTATCCTCGCGGCTCCAGAATGTGGCATGTTCCGGCGCGTGACCGTTACCGATATGAACGTCCCAGCACCGACCGCCCATGCGGATCGTGTCATCCTGTTTCACCCGCCGGAAGCCCAGGGGCATGGGGGCTACGATATCCGCGTAGTTGAAGGGTTTTTCCTCGGTTCTCTGGGCGAGGATTGCCGCGTCCATCCCGGCGCTGCGCCAGAATTCGATCGTCTCCGGCGGCGGCCTCTGCTGATCGTCAAGCAGCAGCATCCGGGCAAACAGCCATGAGGTGCGCGTCGAGACCAGTTCGGCGCGGTGCTCGCTCTGAAACCATCCTGCCAGCCCGACGTGATCCGGGTGATGATGGGTGACGACCACGCGATGTACCGGCTTGCCGCCGAGGGGCCCGGCCATCAGTTCCGACCAGATGCTGCGCGTCAGCCCGGTGTCAAAGCCGGTGTCGATGAGTGTCCAGCCGTCACCGTCGTCCAGCGCATAGACATTCACATGGTCAAGTTTCATCGGCAACGGCAGGCGCATCCACAACACCCCATCCGCCACCTCGATCGCCTCTCCGCGTCCGGGCGGGGTCGACCAGGGGTACCGGATGACGGGCGCGGACGCGCCGTCCATGCTCATGCACTCAACTCGTCGGTATCCAGCGCAAATAGACCCGATGCACCGGCCTGTGCGTGCTCCAACAGGCCCGCATGTTCCGGCAACATCCGCGTGACGTAGAACCGGGCCAGTTTTTCGCGGGCGCCGCCACGGTCGGCCAGGGCGGCCGCCAGGTGGAAATGACCGCCCAGAACCCGCGCGAAGGCCCGCAGATACGGCACTGCTCCGGCGAAGCGTTCGTTCATGTCGGTTTGCGACACCAGCCATTCGGTTGTTTCGCGCAGGGATTCGGTCGCCTGCCACACCGCCTCGGCCATCTCGGGGAAGGTTGCCCGCGCCGCCTCGGCATGTGCCTCGATTTCATCGAGCAGGCGCGATGCCGCCTCGCCGCCATCCATCATCTTGCGGGCCACGAGATCCATCGCCTGAATGCCATTGGTGCCTTCGTAGATCGCCGTCACCCGCACATCGCGATAGAATTGCGCCGCGCCGGTTTCCTCGATGAAGCCCATGCCACCATGAACCTGCACGCCGGTCTGTGCGGTTTCGATCCCGACTTCGGTGCCGAAGGTCTTGGCGATCGGGGTCAGCAGGGCCGCCCGCGCGGCCCAGTCCGCATCCCCCGTGGCGGTCTGCATGTCGATCGCCACCGCACAGGCCAGCAGAATGGCGCGCGACGCGAACAGGTCGGCTTTCATCGTGGTCAGCATCCGGCGCACATCGGCATGGTCGATGATGGTGCCGCTCGGGGTTTTTCCCTGCTTGCGCTCAAGCGCATAGGCCAGGGCGTGCTGATAGGCCCCCTCGGCCACCCCGACACCCTGTCCACCGACGCCTAGACGCGCATTGTTCATCATCGTGAACATCGCCGCCATGCCGCCATGTTCCCTGCCCACGAGCCATCCGGTTGCCTCGTCATATTGCATGACGCAGGTCGGGCTGCCGTGCAGGCCCATCTTGTGCTCAAGGCTCACCACCTTGAGACTGTTCGCAACCCCGGCATTTCCGGCGTCGTCCGGCAGGTATTTGGGTACGAGGAACAGGCTGATCCCCTTGGTGCCCGGCCCACCATCGGGCAGGCGGGCCAGCACGAGGTGACAGACATTCTCGGTAAAGTCGTTGTCGCCCCAGCTGATATAGATCTTCTGCCCGGTGATGGCATATGTGCCGTCGTCGTTGGGCACCGCCTTTGAGGACAGCGCCCCCACATCGGATCCGGCCTGTGGCTCGGTCAGGTTCATGGTGCCGGCCCACTCGCCGCTGATCAGTTTCGGCAGGTACAGGTCGCGCAGCGCATCGCTGGCATGGTGCTCCAGCGCCTCGATCTGCCCCTGTGTCATCAGCGGCGCGAGTTGCAGAGACAGGCAGGCCGCGCTCATCATTTCATTGACGCTGGTGGTCAGCGTCATCGGCAGGCCCATGCCGCCATGCTCCGGATTGCCGCTCATCCCGATCCAGCCGCCCTCGGCGATTGCACGCCAGCCCTCGGCAAAACCCGGCGATGTACGCAATACGCCGTTCTCGAGATGCGCCGGATGCAGGTCGCCGTTGCGTTGCAGCGGTGCCATCACCTCTTCGCACATCTTGCCGGCCTCGGTGAGGATCGCGCTGACAAGATCGGGAGAGGCTTCGTCAAAGCGCCCGGTTTCAGCGACGCGGTCAAAGCCGACAACATGGCGAAACAGGAATTCGTAGTCTTGGACAGGCGCTCGGTACGGCATGAAGGACCTCTTGAATGGCGGGCGACGGGCTTGGCTTTGCCCGGTGTCGCCACTATGGGACGGGGTAGACCCTATTGCAAACCAGCGCGCCTTCGGGCGCAACCAAAACGCCGCGTCACGGAAATGTCCGAAAAATCCACATTGAAGCTGTCCCCCTCGCCCGCGGACCTGGCGCGTGCCGCCGAACTGCTGGACCGCGGCGAGCCGGTCGCCTTTCCCACCGAGACGGTCTATGGGCTGGGCGCGGATGCGCGCTCGGGCCCGGCGGTGGCGCGGGTCTATGCCGCCAAGGGCCGGCCCGCCTTCAACCCCCTGATTGCACATGTTCCGGATGTCGAAACCGCACGAAAGCTGGTCATGTGGTCCCCCCTTGCGGAGCGGTTGGCGCAGGCCTTCTGGCCGGGGCCGCTGACTCTGGTTCTGCCCTTGCGCGCGGGTCACGGCATTGCGTCGCTGGTGACTGCGGGGCTTGAGACCCTGGCGGTGAGGGTGCCGGCGCACCCGACGGCACAGGCCCTGCTGCGCAGGTTCGGCGGCCCGCTCGCCGCGCCGTCAGCGAACCCGTCGGGCCGAATCAGTCCGACCACTGCCGCCCACGTGCTGGCGGGGCTGGACGGGCATATCGCCGCCGTGGTCGATGACGGGGCCTGTGCGGTCGGGCTGGAATCGACAATCGTCGGGCTCATCGACGATACCCCGCGCCTGCTTCGCCCCGGTGGCCTGGCGACGGAACGGATCGAGCAGGTCATCGGCCAGACCCTGCAACAGCATGCGACCGCCGACGCGCCCGTCGCGCCGGGCCAGTTGCTGTCGCATTACGCGCCGCAGGCCTCTCTGAGGCTGAATGCGGGCACCCCGCGCGCGGGCGAGGTCATGCTGGGATTCGGTCTTGCCGATGGCGACCTGAACCTGTCGCCAGGCGGAGATATGGCGGAAGCCGCGGCAAATCTCTTTGGGCATCTGCACCGTCTGGACCAGCTCGGCCGCCCCATCGCGGTGGCACCGGTGCCGGAGCACGGGCTCGGCGCGGCGATCAATGACCGGTTGCGCCGGGCCGCCGCACCGCGCGACAGGTGACGCGGGTCGCGGCAAGCCCGTGCAACCCGAAACTGTTCGGGATCGCCGAACGCCGGGGACGGGTGCGAAAATGTGCGCGATGAGGGGCGCTGCCCCTCAAACTCCCCGGAGTATTTGACCAAAGATGAAGATCAGGCGTGACCCGCGCTTGCCGACAGGCTGAGTGGATCGACGCCGAAGGAATGCAGCGCGGCGCCCCATTTTTCGTCATCCGCCCTGCCAAAGACCAGATCCGGGTCCGCGTCTGCCGTCAGCCAGCCGTTCATGGCGATCTCGCCTTCGAGCTGGCCCGGTCCCCAGCCGGCGTATCCAAGCAGCATGAGCGCGCGCTCCGGACCCTGGCCCGTGGCGATGTCTTCGAGTATGTCGAGCGTTGCGGTCATGCTGAACGCGTCGGAAATCGACAGCGATTGCAGGTCAGAGCAGTAATCCGGCGAGTGCAGGACAAAGCCCCTCGCGCCTTCGACGGGGCCTCCGAAATAGACCGTCATGTCCTGCGCGGGCGGGTCCGGCGTGATGTCGAGCTGCTCCAGCAGGTGCGACAGTCGCACGTCCTGAGCCGGCTTGTTCACGATCAGCCCCATTGCGCCCCGGGCACCGTGGCTGCAGATGAAAATTACCGCATGTTCGAAGCGCATGTCTCCCATGCCCGGCATCGCGATCAGCAGCTTTCCGGTCAGGTCCATATGATGGCGAGCTGTGGTGTCAGATGTGCCCATGGTTTCAACATGGCCCCAGCCCCCGCGCGGCGCAAGGGTGAGTTGACCGAATTGCCGGGTTGTCATGGAATTGACCGGAACGTGACTTGGCATTCTGGCGCCGAACGCGCATTTATCTGTCATGAGAACACGCTTTCCATCCCTCCTCGGCCTTGCCATCGCACTGACGCTCGTGGCCATGCCGCCTGCCGCTCAGGTCAGGGTGGATGATCTGGTGCGGGCCGATGTTCTCGATGGCGGGCTGACGAAGCGCGGCACCTATCTCGGTGCGCTTCGCCTGACCTTGTCGGACGGGTGGAAGACCTATTGGCGGGCGCCGGGGGATGCAGGCATTCCACCGCAATTCGACTGGAGCAGGTCGCAGAATCTCGGACAGCTCCGCATCACCTGGCCCACGCCGCACGTGTTCGACCAGAACGGCGTGCAAAGCATCGGCTATGACACCCAGGTGATACTGCCGGTGGAGATCACCCCCGTCGATCCCGATCGTCCCGTCCGGTTGCGCGGCAAGGTCGAACTGGGCATCTGCAAGGACATCTGCGTGCCCGGAACGCTTGTGGTGGATCACGAGCTTGACGCCGGTGCCGGCCGCAACCCCGCGATCGCAGCCGCGCTGGCGCAGCGCCCGTTCAGCCGGAAAGAGGCCGGAGTGACCTCGGCCACATGTCGTCTGGCGCCGGTTGCGGACGGAATGCAGATCGAGGCGCGCATTGCCATGCCGTCGGCAGGTGGACCCGAGATTGCGGTGATCGAACCCGGAAGTCCGCGAATCTGGGCCTCCCGGACCGACAGCAGGCGGGACGGCGGCACTCTGGTTGTCACCAGCGAGTTGATCCCGGTGACAGACGGCCCCCTCGCGGTTGACCGGTCTGCGGTGCGTATCACCGTGCTTGGCCAGCGGCACGCGGTGGATATCCGTGGCTGCACCCCGGGTTGAAGTGACGGAGCGCGGTCCAAGGCTTGGGGCGATCGCGGTGGTGATGTCCGACGGCCACGTGCTGTTGGCGCGGCGCAAGAACCCGCCCGATGCCGGGCTGTGGGGATTCCCCGGCGGACATGTCGAGTATGGCGAGACCGCGCTTGCCGCTGCGGCGCGGGAATTGAAAGAGGAAACGGGCATCGTCGCCACACCCGTTGACTATATGACCAATATCGACGTGATCCTGTGGGATGCGGATGGCAACCCGGCCCTGCAGTATCTGCTCGCCGTGGTGCTGTGTGACTATGTCGCCGGGGACCCCTGTCCGGCAGATGATGTCGAAGAGGTCGCTTGGGTTTCGTTCGACCACGTCAGGCGCGGCGATATCCCGATGAGCGACCGCGTGGTCGAGGTGATGGATCACGCCATCGCCCTGCGCCGGTAGACCAGCCGCGCAGCCAGCCAGGCCAGGCTCACGATCACCGGGGCTCCGGCCACAAAGGCCAGGAGGGCGGCACGCATCGCCGTCATGTCTTGCAGCGCGGGTACGAGAACCGCCAGAGGGGCGGGCAATGCGCCGGTGACAGCGGTCGCACCAAGCGTGACCGCCAGCCACGCGGCCAGCACGATCCCAGTTGACCAGATGACGCCACGCAGGCCGCGCGCAGGGCTGCGCAGGGCCCGACGAAAGGCCGCGAGCGGGCGGGCGATATCCTGCTGCGCCGCAACGAGGGCCGGCACCACCAACAGCACCAGCACCATGCCGAAGGCGAGCCCGTAAACCAGAGTGATCACCGTAGGCTTGAGGAATTGCGCCTGCTGGCTTTGTTCGAACAGCAGCGGCACCAACCCCAGTACCGTTGTCAGCGTGGTCAGCATCACCGGCCGCAGACGGTCGGTCGTGCCTTCGATGATCGCTTGGGTCACACTGCGTTCGCGGGCGTATTGATCGATCGTCGTGACCAGGACGATGGAATCGTTGATGATGATTCCCGTCATCCCCAACAGACCGACCACGGTGAACATGCTGAGCGGAACATCCCATTGGTGATGACCCCAGATCGTTCCCACAAGACCGAAGGGAATGATCGCCATGACCACGAGCGGGCGTTTCCAGCTTGCAAAGACCCAGGCCAGCACGAGATAGATCGCGGTCAGGCACAGGATCAGTCCGTTGCGCGCGTCCGTGAGAAAATCGCTTTCCTGCTCGCTCAGTCCGGACAGGCGCCAGTCGACCTGCCGCTCGCTTGCGATTTTCGGGAGGATCTCGGATTCCAGTGCTGTCTGGATTTCGGCGGCGCGGGCCGGGTCGTCCTCGGCAATGTCGCCGGTGACCGAAATCAGCCGGAGACCATTTTCGCGCCGCACGGTTGAGAAGCCGGTGCGCTGCTCGACGCTGACCACATCGGACAGCGGCACATAGCCCCCCTTGGGTGTCCGCATATAGGTGCGCTCAAGGAAATCGGCGCTCAGTTCGCCCTCGGGCAGTTCCACGCGGATCGTGGCGCTGCGCGGCCCATCCGGATAGGTTGCCGCCTCGATACCGTTCAAACGCGCGCGTAACGCCCGACCCAACGTGTCGATGGTAAACCCCAACGCCTGTCCCTGGGGCGTCAAATCCAGGATCAGTTCCTCCTTGTCGTAGGCCAGATTGTCTTCGACCGCAGAAACTTCCGGATAACGCAGCAAGGCCGTCTGCAAATCCTCGCTCGCGGTTTTCAACGTTTGCACGTCCGCGCCGTAAAACTGTACGTCCAGGGCATCGCCGCCCGGCCCCGAACGCCAGCCCCGGAACGATACCACCTCGGCGAGCGGGTGCCGGCGAACGCGGTCCTGAAGCTCGGCGACAAAAGCAAAACTCGAATAGGGGCGCAGGTCCGCATCGATCAGTTCGATGGCGATGCCACCGAGCAGGTCCTTGTCCCTGGTCTCTGCGCCGGGCAGGTTGCGCCCGGAATTGCCACCGGTTTCGGCCATCACATATTGCAGCGGGTTCGTGCCGTATCGCTCCTCGTATTCCGAGCCGAGTTCTTCCGTCGCGCGTTGCATCTCGCGCATCATCGCCAAGGTGTCGGCACGGGTCGCACCCTCGACCATCGCGAAATTTCCCGTCACGGAACCATGTTCCGGCGCATTGAAGAACCGCCACTGCACATCCCCACGGATGAACACAGCAATCTGGCTCGCCAGCAGCGCCACGGCGGCGGCCAATACAACGTAACGCCCGGCGATCACCCAGCCCATGAATGGCGCAAAAAGCCGGTCCCGCACCCAGCGGAAACCGCGATTCACCATCCGGTTGGGCCAGTCGTACCAATGGTCCCTCGCGGAATGGGCAATGGCATGGGCCATATGGTTGGGCAGGATCAGGAAACACTCGATCAGAGACGCGGCAAGCACGGCGATCACGGTAAAGGGGATATCCTTGATCAGATCGCCGAACCGACCGCCGACCGCCGTCAGCCCGAAAAAGGCGATCACCGTCGTCAGCGTGGCGGCAAAGACCGGCATCGCCATGCGCCGGGCGGCGTTTTCCGCTGCAGCGACGGGATGCTCGCCCAGTCGCCGGGCCCTGAAATCTGCGTGCTCACCGACAACGATGGCGTCGTCCACCACGATCCCGAGCGTGATGATCAGGCCAAAAAGGCTGATCATGTTGATGGTCAGGCCACCGACATACATCAGCGCGATCGCGGCAAACATCGCTACCGGTATGCCCGCCGCAACCCAGAAGGCCGTGCGCGCATTCAGGAACAGGAACAACAGGGCGACCACGAGCCCCAGCCCCATGATACCGTTGTCCACAAGGGTCTCCAGCCGTCCGCTGATCGCTTCGGCGCGGGTGCGGATCAGGTCGATGGTCACCCCCGCGGGCAGGCTGAGCAGCATTTCGGCGGCGACCTCTTCGACCTGTCGCTGGATACGTATCGCATCGCCCTGGTTCGAGCGGTCGACACGGATCGACATGGCGGGATTGTCGCCGACGAAATAGCTGCGATTGCGGTCGACGCCCTCGACCCGGATCGTGGCAAGATCGCCCACCGTCAGGTTTGAGCCGTCATCATTTGAACGCAGAACAATCCCGGCAATATCTTCGGGAGCGCGTTTTTGCGTGCCCGTGCGCACCCGCGCATTGGCGCCGGACACATCGCCTGCCGGGCTGGTCTCGACCTCTGCGGCCACCGCCTGGGCTATTTCGGTCAGGCTGATGTCATTCTGGATCAGCTTGACCGACGGCACCTCGATCAGGGTCTGCGGCGCGGCGACGCCCCGAATCGTCGTACGCGTCACACCCACCGCAAAGAGCCGGTTCACGAATTCATCGGCAAACAGCGCCAGTTGCTCTGCGGCGATGGGGCCCGTGATCACCACATCCGTCACCCGATCACGCCAGACGCCGCGCCGAACGCTGGGGTCTTCGGCCTCGTCCGGCAGGGTGGTTACCGCATCCACAGCCGCCTGCGTATCATCCGCGGCGCGCGCCATGTCCCAGCCCGGTTCGAATTCGAGCGTAATTGTCGCAATGCCCTCGCGCGACGTCGAGGACGCGCTTTCGACACCATCCACCGCCAGCAGGGTCGGCTCCAGCACCTGTACGATTGCCCCGTCGACATCCTCGGGCCCGGCGCCTTCCCATTCAACGCGAACCGTTACCTCGTCGACGATCACATCGGGAAAGAACTGCGCGCGCATGTTCGGGATGGCTGCCGCGCCCAGAACCAGCATGAGCAGCAGCAGCAGGTTCGCAACGGTGCGATGCCGGGTAAAATAGGACAGCACACCGCCGGCCGCCTTTGGAATCTCGCGCGCCATCTCCGGTTACCCGCCGCTGCGGGCTTCGATGCGTTCGACCAGCCGGGACGGCACCCGCGCCTCTGACAACTGGGCCAGTACCCGCGCCTTGGCCTCGGCCGGCATACGGTCATTGGCCCGCACCACCGCAACCAGCCGCGCACGGTGGTCCTCGCTCAGTTCGAGCATCGCCTGTTCCGGTTCGGCGCGCGCCTCTTCGCGCAGGGGGCGGACGCGTATCCCCGCACCAAGCAACGGCGTGCGCCCCACCACGACCTCGCGCCCTTCAAGAGCAGGCGCGCGCACCAGCACATCGTCGCCCTGCCGACGCACGAGTTCGACCGAAAGCGCCTCGAGCCGGTCCTCTGGCCCGACCAGCAGAACCGTCCGCGCAGCATCCAGCGACGAGGCCGGCAACCGTGTGACTTCGTCTATCGGCGGCTCCTGCACTGTGACGGTGACGAAATCGCCGGGTTTGAATCCCGGTGCCGCGGAGAGGCGCGCAAAGATCATCCGGCCGGATTGCCCCTCGCCGGCAATGGCGCTGTCGCGACTTATACGGCCCTGCGCCATCAACTCGGCACCGGTCACGTCGAGCGTTGCCGTCACATCCGCGGTGAGCAGGTCGCCGCCCGTGTCCAGCAACCGCGAATATTGCGCCGTCGACACCCGGAACGCCACCTCGAGCGCGTCCGGATCCACCAGCATAGCGAGTTTCTCGTTCGCCGAGACGAGCCGCCCCTCGACCAGGCTGACCTCGCTGAGCGTGCCCTTGAACGGCGCGCGCATCGTGGTTTCGGCGAGATCGCGCTCCGCCGTGGCAATCGCGATGCGCACCCGCGCCAGCGCGGTGCCCGCCTGGTCCACTCGCGCCTCGGCCTGCGCCACCGCCTGACGGCGCGACAGCACGGCCTGGCGCGCGGACGCGGCGGCCAGTTCCGCCGTCTCGACCGTCGCGGCGGTGCCGACGCCCCGCGCCTGCAGGTCCTTTTGCCGCTCGAATGCCCGCTCGCGCAGCGCGGCCTGATCCCCGGCGGCGGCCAGCTCATCGCGCGCCAGCACCAGCACCCGCTCGGCATCGCGTTGTTCGGCCTCGGCATCGAGCCTGTCGCTTTGTAACCGGTCCAGTTCGGCCTGCGCATTGGCGGGGTCGATCTCGACCAGCACATCGCCAGCGCGAACCTCGCCCCCCTCTTCGAAGCTGTCGGCCAACAAAACGATCCGACCGCTCACTGCCGTGCGCAGTTCCAGCAGGCGGCGGCTCTGAACCTGTCCGAACGCCTGCAACACCGGCGCAATCGTTTCGGTTCTGGCCGTGACCACATTCACCGCGAAAACCCGCTCTCGCGTCTGCGGAGGGGTCCTGTCGCTGTTCATTCGCGATTGAATCGCCGACAAGACGGTGGCCGCCGCATAGATCATCAATGCCAGCGCCATGGACGCCAGAAGCAGACCAACCAGGCTTTGTCGCAAAAATCGCATCAGCAAACATCCTTGGGGCGGTTGTCACGCCCACGCCCCAATGTAGCGCGACGCCGGAAAATACCAAACCACAAGGGTGTTACGCGGCGCGAAGCTATTTCCGTCGCTGATGTTCGTCCAGTCGCGGCATGATTTCCACGAAATTGCAGGGGCGATGGCGATAATCCAGCTGCAGCGACAGGATTTCGTCCCACGCATCCTTGCAAGCGCCCGGACTTCCCGGCAACGCAAAGAGGTATGTCCCCCCCGCTACGCCGCCGGTCGCGCGTGATTGCACGGCGCTGGTGCCGATCTTGGCCATCGACACCATGGTGAACACCGTACCGAAGGCGTCGATCTCTTTTTCATAGACGTCGCGATGGGCCTCGACGGTGACATCCCGCCCGGTCAGCCCGGTGCCGCCGGTGCTGATCACCACATCGATTGCAGGGTCCGCAATCCATTTGCGCAGCTGCCCCGCGATGGCGTCGCGGTCGTCGCGGACGATCGTGCGATCGGCAAGAACGTGACCCGCGCCGGTCAGCCGCTCGACCAGAACCTGCCCGGACCGGTCATCCGACGGGCTGCGCGTGTCTGATACCGTGAGGACCGCAATCCGCACCGGGATGAATGCCCTGCTGTCGTCGATACGTGACATGTTTCACCTCTCGTGCGGTACAATATCGAACCAGTTGGGCGTGGGTCCGAGATTTGCCACCTCGCTGGCACCGATGACACCACGTTCGCCCCATCTGTCATGAATATGGCCGCAAACCGCCAGTTGCGGCTGGATCCGGGCAATTGCGGCATAAATTGCTTCCGAGCCCACGGATTGCCCCCTGGATGTCATATCGGCGATCCCCTTGGGCGGCGAATGCACGACCAGAATGTCCGCCGCATCACAGGCCGCAAGCATGTCCTCTGCCTGTATCTCCGACAGGTCGCAGGACCAATTGCCAAACGGCGTTTCCGGCACGGCATAGCCGAGGCCGAACAAGCGCAGGCCCGCGACCTCGGCGCTCTGACCGTGCAGGACAATCGCCCCCTCCGGCGCGGCGGCAGCCAATTCGTCGCGGCTTTCGGAATTGCCTGGCACGAGGACCAGCGGCGGCGCAATCCCCGACAGCATCGCCACCGCTTCGGGCAGCCCGCGCCGCATGTTGCAGAAATCCCCGGCCCCGATCACGAGATCGGCCTCGGCACTTGCCTCGACGATCAACGCCGCACGGCTGCGCGCGCCGTGCAGGTCGGAAAACGCCAGAATTTTCATGTGCTTCCTTTCAATCGCGCCTGAAGGCTCAGCAAGTCCGCCCAGGCTTCGCGCTTGGCAAGCGGTTGACGCAACAGATAGGCCGGGTGGCACATCGGCAGGACCGGACGACCAAAGCCCTGCGCCCAGTTGCCCCGCAATCTCGTGATGCCACGCCGCCCCAGAATCGCGTCACAGCTGATATTGCCCATCGCGATGATGACATCGGGTTCGGCGAGTTCCACATGCCGTTGCAGGAACGGGCGCATCATCGCGATCTCGTCGGGTCTGGGGTCGCGATTCTGCGGTGGCCGCCACGGCAGCACGTTGGTGATATAGACCGATGTTTCACGGCTCAGGTTCACCGCCGCCAGCATCCGGTCGAGCAACTGTCCCGCGCGTCCGACAAAGGGGCGCCCCTCGCGATCCTCGTCGCGTCCGGGTGCTTCGCCGATGATCATCACCCGTGCGCCCGCGACTCCGTCACAGAACACGAGGTTGCGCGCGCCCTTTTTCAACTCGCAATGCTCGAACGCGGCCAGCGCCGCACGCAGCGCCTCCAGCGTGCCCGCCCGTTTCGCGGCGGCTTCGGCCACCGCGACCGGATCCTCCGTGCGTCGGGCAACCGGCATGTCGGCGGCGTCCGGCCTGTCCACGTGTTTTTCCTGCTGCCACGGCGCAGCCCCCGGCAGGTCGTAGCGATTGACCGGATCGTCACCGATCGCGTCGGTCACGCCAAGTTCGAACTGCCACTCCAGAAGCGCGCGGGCCGTGTGATGATCGATTGCCGATTCCATGACCGGCAGGTTAGTGCGCGGGCCGGTGCGCGGAAACCCTTGCGGGGCACGCCGCGTGCAAATTCCTTGTCGCACAGGGAAACCCGGTCACTGGCCCGCGATCTGCTGTCGCAGGGCGGCGACGGCGCGCGCCTGGATGTCGGCATAGGGGACCAGCTGCTCCTTTAGGCGCTCGAGCTGGGGCACGCGCGACTCGTAGTCCGCCTCGGACATGTCATCCAGAGCCGCGAGGATGTCCGCCTCGCTCGTGCATTGGATGATGCCTTCGGGATGAATAAAATCGGGCAGGTTCGGACACCCCCAGTAAATCGGAACCGCCCCGCAGAACACCGAGTCCAGCAGTTTCTCGGAAAAATAGTTCCGCTCGCGCATGTTCTCGATCACGACGGAATAGCGATAGGGTGCGAGACCGTCCGCCTTGTCCCGGAACGGAGCATAGCCGCCGCCCATCACATCAACATCCAGACGGCGCACCCGGACCTGATCGACCACCGCGTGACGCAGCTTGTGACCCATCGTGTCTTTCTTGGCGGATGCGATCAGCGAACATGTCTTGACCTTGGTCAGGTCGCGCGCGCGCCAGTCGGGCACCCATGTTCCGCCCAGCGGAAACATCACCGCATTGGGGATGGTGTCCAGCAGGGTCTGGCTGAAGGTCAATATGCGAAAGAACCGCCGATAGGTCAGCCACAGCAGGCGAATGTGCTTGGCATGGATGAAGGATGGTTCGCCCATCAGCAGCGTGACCCGAGCCCGCGTGCCCCAGTTGCGCCGGAAATGCATGCTCGTGCGGGGAAAGGCGATAAGGTGATCGTCAGGTCGCAATTCCCCGATGCTGGCTCCGACATAGCGCACGGGGCATCCCTCCGGCCAGATCAGGTCGGTGACGGGCCGCGACGCGAGGCCGGGGCCAAGCGCCTTGCCGTAGGGCAGAATCGCGATCGACGGCGCCTCAGCCATGGGGCATGTCAACCTCGCCGCGCATCAGGACATGCCCCTGCCCGGCAACCCGGATACCGGTCATCGCATCGCTCTGTCCAACGCGGGTGACCCGCGCCTGTCCGGGGCGTCCCATCCAGTGTCCCTGCTGCGCGACAAAACTGGCCTTGTCCATCAGACCGTGATGCCACAGATAGGCTGCCATCGCTCCGGTCGCCGACCCGGTAAACGGATCTTCGGGTGGGCTGGGCGGGGCCAGCAGCAGGCGCGAAAATGTATCTCCGGCACTCGTTGCGCCGGTCAATGTCACAAGAAATGGCTCCATCATATCCGTGCCATCATAGCCCAGATCGGCGGCCATGTCGCGCAACGCGTCTATGTTCAGCCGCGCGGCGCGCAGGTCTCCGTGGTCTCGCAGGACGACGATACAGAAGGGGAGTCCGGTCGAAACAACCTGAGGTTGGGAGATGATGGCCTCGGGCATCAATCCTATCGTGTGGGCCACCCGCGCGGCGCTCGGGGTGGCACCGAACACGGGCGCGACCTGCGTCATCTCGATCAACGCGCCATCAAGATCAACCTCGACAACCCCGGCCCCGGTCTCGAGCCGCAGACTGTCGCCAGTGACCAGACCGCGGGACCGCATCGCCGCCACGGTGGCAATCGTCGGATGCCCGGCAAAGGGGATTTCCCGGCTGGCAAGGAAATAGCGCACGCGGATATCGGCGACGTCGGACGGACCGGTGAAGGTGCATTCGACAAGCGATGTCTCCCGCACATAGGCCATGCAGATTTCGTCGCTCAGACCGGCCCCGCCATGCACGACCGCACAGCCGTTGCCGCAGAACGGGGTATCGGTGAACGCATCCACCCAGTCGAATTGATAAGTTGCCATGGCGGCCCCCGTTGATGGCAGCCCAGGCTGCCATCAGGCTTAGTGTACCGCTACAGGGGAATAATCATGCTGTCGAGCCAGGACAAATGCCATCTTGCGATCGGAGACCAGCGCGAGCTGCTGACCGTCGGCGCTGTGGACCGCATAGAGGTGCTCAAGTTCCCCGGCCTCTGCGCGCACTTCCTGCGGCAGATCGGTGACGTCCACGGTCTTGACATACACGATGCGATTCCGGGACTGGTCGAATTCATATGGCGTATTCATAACTTACCCTTTCCTGATACTGATCGTCTGAACCACGGTCTCGGGCGCGGCGCGGGTCAGGTCCACGTGCAACAGCCCGTTCTCCATGATCGCCTCACCGACCTCGACCCCGTCCGCCAGCACGAACATGCGCTGAAACTGTCGCGCGGCGATGCCGCGGTGCAGATATATGCGCCCTTCGCTGTCATCGGACTGACGCCCGCGAATCACCAGCTGCCTGTCTTCGACCGTGATCGAAAGATCGGATTCGGCGAATCCCGCAACCGCCAGCGTGATCCGGTAGGACCGTTCGGACGTCTGTTCGATGTTGAATGGGGGATACCCTTCGTTGCCGGTCTTGGAAGACCGCTCAAGCAGGCGTTCCAGTTGCTCGAATCCCAGCAGGTGGGGGTATGAAGCCAGAGTGAGTTTTGACACGTACTTCGTCCTTTGACATGAAAAGCGACGGTGCGCACGGTCCCGTTTCGGCAACCGCGCCCGATATACATGGTCGCAAATACGCAGATTAACAAGGTCTAGGCGAAAACATCTTCTCCGCGTACTCTGGGCAGCATTACTGTCCCGATTCTGGATCGCACCTATGAATGTTCAATCCGATCTCTCGATGAAAACCGATGACGTCCTGCGCGTCGAACTCGAGGTATTTCGCCGCGAACATCGCGATCTTGACGAAGCGATCACCGCGTTGACCGAACGCGGCACGGCAGACCAGCTGACTCTCAAACGCCTGAAAAAACAGAAACTGCGGCTCAAGGACATGATCGCGCTCATCGAGGACCGGCTGACACCGGACATCATCGCCTGAAATCCGGCGGCAATCGCATTGCCTCGCCCTGTGATCCGGCTATAGTGCGCGCTCTTTTCGCTAGGCAGGGGTAGGCAATGTCCGACATTCACGTGGGCATCATCATGGGAAGCCAGTCCGATTGGGAAACCATGAAGGAAGCGGCCGACATTCTCGTGCAACTTGATATTCCGCACGAAACCCGCATCGTTTCCGCCCACAGAACTCCAGACCGGCTGTGGGACTACGGCAAGAGCGCAGTCGCCCGTGGGTTGCGGGTGATCATTGCCGGCGCTGGCGGAGCAGCGCATCTCCCCGGGATGATGGCGTCCAAGACACGCGTGCCGGTCATCGGCGTTCCGGTACAGACACGGGCGCTCTCGGGGGTCGATTCGCTCTATTCCATCGTCCAGATGCCGCGCGGCTTTCCGGTGGCGACAATGGCAATCGGCGCAGCGGGCGCGGCCAATGCGGGGCTCATGGCTGCGGGCATCCTCGCCTTGCAGGATTCGGACCTCGCCGCCCGGTTGGACGACTGGCGCGCGGCGCTCTCTGCCTCGATCCCCGAACAGCCGGTCGACTGAGCCGGTCGCGTACCGACCCGCACATATCAAGAAGGACCCCGTCGTCATGGTAGAAACTCCCGAGCCCCTGCCGATCGGCGCAACCATCGGAATCCTCGGCGGTGGGCAATTGGGCCGCATGCTCTCGGTCGCGGCGAGCCGCCTCGGATTCCTGACACATATCTACGAGCCCGGAGCAAACCCGCCGGCGGGCCAGGTCGCAGACCGGGTCACCACCGCCGCCTATGACGACCGCGAGGCCCTGAACGCATTTGCCGCCTCGGTCGATGTCATCACCTATGAGTTCGAGAATATTCCGACCGAGGCGCTCGACATACTGGAAACACAGAGACCGATCCGCCCCGGACGAGAGGCGCTCCGGATCAGCCAGGATCGCCTGACCGAGAAAACCTTTCTGCAGGGTCTCGGATTGCGCACCGCACCATTTGCCGACATTGCGACGCTCGACGACCTGACCCGTGCCGTCGACGAGATCGGCACCCCGGCTATCCTCAAGACGCGGCGATTTGGATATGACGGCAAGGGACAATCCCGGATCGCCGCGCCGAAGGACGCCGAGGCCGCCTTTGCCGAGATGGCTGGTGCGCCTGCGTTGCTCGAAGGCTTCGTGGATTTCAGTCACGAGGTTTCCGTCATCGCAGCACGCGGCGCCGATGGCCAGGTCGCCTGTTTCGACCCCGGCGAGAACCTGCATCGCGACGGCATCCTGCGCTCGACAACGGTCCCGGCGCGACTGTCCTCGGCGCAACGCACCGATGCGATCCTTCTGGCCGCCAACATCCTGAATGCGCTCGATTATGTCGGCGTGCTCGGCGTCGAACTCTTTGTGACGCCTCAGGGTCTGATCGTGAACGAAATCGCTCCGCGCGTGCACAATTCTGGCCACTGGACACAAAACGGCTGCACCGTGGATCAATTCGAGCAGCATATCCGCGCCGTCATCGGCTGGCCGCTCGGCGACGGTCAGCGCCACGCCGACGTGGTAATGGAAAACCTGATCGGTGACGATATGGAACAGGTGCCCGTGCTCTCGCGCGAGCCGATGACGGCGCTGCATCTCTACGGCAAGACGGAGATCAAGCCGGGTCGCAAGATGGGGCACGTCAATCGCATCGTTCGGAAAGACTGAGAGTTCGGCTGACCATGGGAGAAGGGTTTGCGCCGCCTTCGGCGTCGCCCGATGCGAGGGGCTCTGCCCCTCGCGCTCCCCGGGATATTTTGGGCAGGAAAAAGAACAAGGTCCGGTTTCCGATGCAGAGGCGGCGATCCCGTCGGGGCGGTGAAGGCCCGAAGGGCGTTCACGCGGCTTGACGAAGGCTCGTCGAGCCCGAGGAAAGGCGCCGTCGCCTATAGCGTTTCGCGATAAAGCTGAATCACCTGATGCTGCCTGAAATCACATATTTCAACGAGTTGGATGATGCGAGATGTTTCAAGTCAATCGCGAAACGCTTTAACGGATCAGGCGCGTTGCGATGTCTCCGCGCAGGTAGCTGAACCGGCCCGCAGCGATGGTAGCTGCGACCCGCTGCGTATGCTTGTCCAGGATCACGATATCTGCGCGCAGCCCCGGCGCGAGGCGGCCGCGATCCGTCAATCCGAGGATCCGTGCCGGTCCGTCCGACAGTAAACCCCATGCGTCAGGCAGGCCGCATATCCCGCTCCGCACCAACATGAGTGCTGCACGGCGCGGGCTTGGGTAGTGATAATCGGATGCCAACGCGTCGCCCAGACCCATCGAAATGAGGTCCACGGCGCTGGCGTTTCCCTTGTGCGAGCCGCCTCGCACGACATTCGGCGCGCCCAGGATGACGCTATCCCGAGCGTTGCTTGCCGCTTCGGCGGCTTCACGTGTCTCGGGGAACTCGCAAATGGTGACGCCCCGCGCCCGCCAGGTCTCGCGATCGTCAGCCGAATGGTCATCATGGCTGCCCATGCGGACGCCTGCTGCGGCCAGTACCGGGATCAGGTCGTTCAGCGCGGCGGGTACCTCCCGGCTGCGCCCGTGCAACGCGCGCAGCAACTCCCAATGACGATCCGGATTGCGACCGGCCTTAAGCGCCTGGCCGGTCAGGCGGGGCGGCTTTTTGCCTTCCGCCAGCCGATCATGCGGCAGGTGGTCGTTGAAGACCACGTAATCGACCCCCCATTCCGCCACCTTGCCAGGAAGCTCGGCATAGTGGTCGAGCAAGTTGATTTCAAAGCGCAATTGCGGGATTAGGTCGGTCACGACCTCGGCTCGTATATCGCGGATCGCTGCAAAGACCCTGGCCGCGAATTCCGGCCCGCGAAGCCCGCCCTCCCAGCTGTAGAACTGTGCCATCACCGCCGTGGTGATACCGTTTGCAGCCAGTTCCGCTTCCGCCGCCACGACCCCCTCGGTCATTTCCTTCATGGCACCCCGGCGCGGAGCGAGATGTCGTTCGAACCCGTCGCCGTGCAGGTCGATGATGCCGGGCAACACGAGAAACCCGTCAAGATCCACCCTGCGACCGGTGGCTTGGGATGTGATCAATCCGCCTTCGAACGACAGCCTGTCCCGGCGAAGGCCGTCAGCAAACAACACGTCGGCCCCTGTCAGATCCAGCGCCAGTGCGGTCATCTGTCTGGTTCTCCCGTCCCGGCATCGTCACAGGCGCCGCCCCTGCAGATATCATCGATCAGTCCGAACACACCATCCAGCCACGAGATGTCCGAATCAAAGCGGCCCTGTTCGATGAAATGGAGCGCCTCGGCAATGACCCTCGGGTTGTTCATCATGAAGGTATGCGTCACCGGCAATACGATATGATCCGCCATTCCCGCGACCTCGGTCGAGCGGACCGATACCTTGCCATCGTCCGGGCCCTCGATCAACGACGAGAAAAGCGGGTTCAGGGAACTGTCGCCGGCGATGACCCCGACTGGAAAATTCACCGGCGGCAATCGTCTCGGCAGACTGTCGGACCCCGTGCCGAGTTGCATCCCCGCGGGACCGTTGATCAGGCCGAAAACCTCGAGATCACCCAGCACATCGACCAGTTCGCTGCCCTGGTTCGGTGGGCCGAGCATGACGACCCGTCCAAGGTTTTCCGGTTTACCGCGCTGGAACGCATAGCGGATCAGGATGCCGCCCATCGAGTGCGAAATGAAATGCACGGTCTGAGGGCCGCATTGGTCGATGGCCGCCGGGATCGTCCCCTGTGCCAGCATCGGAATGGGCAGATCGGTCGAGGGATAGCCAGGCCGTACCACGTCATAGCCGCGCCTGACGAGGACATCTTCCATCAGCGCAAACGACGTCTCGGTGCGGGCCAACCCATGCAGCAACACCACGCAATCCGCCCTGAGCTGCGCGCCCAGGGTCAGGAACAGCAACAGCGCCCCAAACCGCACGATCTCACCGCGACGTCGCACGTTCGCTCCGCGATGCGCGTGATTTGCTGACGGCAAGCGCAATCCCGCCAAGCACCAGAACCGTCCCGAATACCAGTCTCAGGCTTGCCTGCTCACCCAGCAGCACGGTACCCGCGATCAGCGCGATCACCGGCACCGCAAGCTGGATGATTGCGACGAGAGAGGGCGCATAGCGCGGCACCAGGCTGTACCAGAGCGCGTAGCCCATCCCCGACGTCACCGCGCCCGAGAGAACGGCGAGCGCAATGCCCGGTGCGGTGATCGTGGTCGCGACCGGAATCACCAGCGCACCAAGAGCCACCAGGGGCGATGCCACGCAGAAATTCGCCGCCGTCCCCGCGAGCGCGTCGCTCTCCTTTCGTCCCTCGAGTGTATAGATCGCCCATCCGATACCGGCGAGCACCATCAGCAACAGGCCCGTACGGTCGACCACGACGGGGCCTGACGGCCAGAGAACCCAGACGAGACCGGCAAATGCGATTGCCGCCCCTGCAAGTTGCCGTGCAAGCGGGGGAGTGCCGGTGAGCGCGGCAATCGCAAAGATCGACAATTGCACCACGCCGAACAGCACCAGCGCGCCCAATCCGGCCTCGAGCGTCAAATAGCTCCATGAAAATCCGATCATGTAAAGCGTGAGCGAGCCGGCCCCGATCAGCCGACGCGGTGCCAGGATCGGTACCCGCCGCCCGCGCAACAGCACCATCGCGGTCAACACGACTGCCCCGGACAATATGCGCAGGATCGCGAAACTCGCCGGGTCGATGGCGCCGCTGTCGACGGCCAGGCGATTCAGGATGGAGTTCGCCGCGAAGGCGATCATGGTAATGGTCGTGAGAAGAAACAGGCGCATGGCTCTCCCATAACCGCAACGCGCGAAAAAACAACACTGCCGTTTGCAGGCGCGACCGATCCGATGTGGCCCGCTCTCGCCCGGTGACGGAAAAAGGGGGACCGGATGGCCCCCCTTTCCCTGTCGTCAGAACGAACGGTTTGACTTACATCATGCCGCCCATGCCGCCCATGTCGGGCATGCCGCCACCCGGCGCCGCACCTTCCTTCTGCGGACGGTCTGCGACCATCGCTTCGGTGGTGATCAGCAGACCGGCAACCGAGGCTGCGTCCTGCAGTGCGGTACGGACAACCTTGGCAGGGTCGATGACGCCAAAGCTGAACATGTCGCCATATTCTTCGGTCTGGGCGTTGAAACCGAACTTGGCGTCGTCGCTTTCGCGGACTTTGCCGGCAACAACCGACCCGTCGACACCGGCGTTCTCGGCGATCTGGCGCAGCGGTGCTTCCAGAGCCTTGCGAACGATGCGGATACCGATGTTCTGGTCGTTGTTCGCGCCTTCCAGCCCGTCCAGCACCTTGCCGGCCTGAACCAGGGCGACACCGCCACCCACGACGATCCCTTCCTGAACCGCCGCACGGGTCGCGTTCAGAGCATCGTCAACGCGGTCTTTGCGCTCTTTCACTTCGACTTCGGTCATGCCGCCGACGCGGATCACGGCAACACCGCCTGCCAGCTTGGCAACACGCTCTTGCAGCTTCTCACGGTCATAGTCGCTGGTGGTTTCTTCGATCTGGGTGCGGATCTGGGCAACACGTGCTTCGATCTCGGCCTTTTCGCCATTGCCGTCGACAACGGTGGTCTCGTCCTTGGTGATCGACACCTTCTTGGCGGAACCCAGCATGTCGACAGTGACGTTTTCCAGCTTCATGCCCAGGTCTTCGCTGATCACCTGACCACCGGTCAGAATGGCGAGGTCCTGCAGCATCGCCTTGCGGCGGTCACCAAATCCGGGCGCTTTGACAGCAGCGATTTTAAGGCCACCGCGCAGCTTGTTGACAACCAGGGTTGCCAGCGCTTCGCCTTCGACGTCCTCTGCGATGATCAACAGCGGCTTCTGCGACTGGATGACCGACTCGAGCAGCGGAACCATCGGCTGCAGCGAAGACAGTTTCTTCTCGTGCAGCAGGATCATGCAGTCTTCGAGCTCTGCGGTCATCTTGTCGGCATTGGTGACAAAATAGGGCGACAGGTAGCCGCGGTCGAATTGCATACCTTCGACGACGTCGGTCTCGGTTTCCAGACCCTTGTTTTCCTCGACGGTGATGACACCTTCGTTACCGACCTTCTGCATCGCGTCGGCGATCTGCTGACCGATTTCCGCTTCGCCGTTGGCCGAGATGGTGCCGACCTGGGCAACTTCGGCGCTGTCGCTGACGTCGCGCGCTGCGGCCTTGATCGATTCGACGACCTTGGCGGTGGCCAGATCGATACCGCGCTTCAGATCCATCGGGTTCATGCCGGCGGCAACCGATTTCAGGCCTTCCTTGACGATGGCCTGTGCCAGAACGGTCGCGGTGGTGGTGCCGTCGCCGGCTTCGTCATTGGTGCGGCTGGCGACTTCTTTCACCATCTGCGCGCCCATGTTCTCGAACTTGTCTTCCAGTTCGATTTCCTTGGCAACCGAAACACCGTCCTTGGTGATGCGCGGCGCGCCGAAGGATTTGTCGATGACCACGTTGCGGCCCTTGGGGCCCAATGTCACCTTCACCGCGTCGGCAAGGATGTTGACACCCTTGAGCATGCGATTGCGGGCGTCGGTGTCGAATTTGACGTCTTTTGCAGACATGGATTGTCTCCTAGTTTACTGAGTTGGGGTCAGACGAAGCGTGGCGTTCAGGCCGCTTTTGCGGCTGCGCTTGCTTCGATGATTCCCAGAATGTCGCTCTCTTTCATGATCAGCAGCTCTTCACCGTCGACGGTGACTTCGGTACCGGACCATTTGCCAAAGAGGATCTTGTCGCCTTCCGCAACAGCCATCGCGATCAGTTCGCCACTGTCCTTGCGGGCGCCCTCGCCACAGGCAACAACGATGCCTTCGGCGGGCTTTTCCTTGGCGCTGTCGGGGATGATCAGCCCGCCAGCGGTTTTTTCATCGCTTTCGACGCGGCGCACCAGCACCCGGTCATGAAGTGGTTTGAATGCCATCTTTGCAGCTCCTTAACGCTCAAAGTTTCGGGGTCCTCCGCTCCTGTAAGGGTGTTATCACTCACCCCGCAGGAGTGATAACGGCACATAGGTAGGAGGCACCGCCGAGCCTGTCAACAGGTCGTTTCACAAAAAAGTGTCGCCCATCTCTGCCATGCGTTTGACCCTGCTCGAGCTGCCAAAGACCCGCGCCCGGAGCCCATGGCCCGGACGCGCGCGCATGGTCAGACCCCGCGCCGGACCGCGCAAATCGGTCACCTGCACGGGCAAATGCTGGCCTCCTGCTACCAGCTGTCCGCCCAATGCACGAGGCCGTCGCTGCCAACCGGGGTCAGCGCGTAGATGCCGCGACTCTCGCGCCGGAACCAGCCATAATGGTTGTCAGCCATCAAGCGGGTCGCCGCCGCGACGCCCGTCGCGCGCGCCACTTCGGCACCCCTGCTCGGTCCGTGCTCGGCCAGGTGGGCGGCGCAACGCAGCGCGTCCTGACGATAGCCGGTGACGAGCCCGTGCCGGGTTGCCCCGCCCGCATTCGGATCACCGCGCAACCGGTCGAACTCCCGCAAGAGCCTTTGCGCGCGCTTGCGAGACTTTCGCGGCGTGTGGGGGCCGGGATCGCAATGAACCTCCACATACCCATCCGGGCGAACGGTCATCAGCCCGAGGCCCAGCCGGCGGCACAGGGCGAGGTTATCTTTCAACGCCCTGCGTGCATTGCGCCCCGTGGGACGCGACACGGCGACATAGACCAGATCGGTGATCCTGAGCCGTTCAACCGCCTGATGGAACAGTGACAGGCTGAAGCGCAGTTTCATCTCAAGAATCACCGGCGGCTCTTCGCCACGGCGCGCGACCACGTCCGCCGCACCGACCTCGCCCTTGACCTCGTATCCCTGCCGCTCCAGCAAGAGCTTGATCGGCGGATAGAGCTGTTGCTCTTGCGTGAAGGCCTTATCGTTCATACCCGAACGCCTCGAAATCCTCGCGATATCGCTCATAAAGCGCGTCGGCCTGCCCGGCTGTGATGCGCGCATCCGGTTCCGCGCGCGCGCGATTTCTGTGTGGCAAGTGTCGCACCTCACCGAAAACCCGCCGGAATACCGGCGCGATCTCCTGTGCCAACCGTTCGAACCGCAGGATCCGATCCACCAGACAGCGCCCCCTGTCATCCATGACATAGCGCACCTGTGGCACCAGATGGCGTGCCGCGTCCGAATAATCGTCGGCGCTATCCAGCTTCAGCATCTCCTCAAGCCGCAGCGAGCGTCCCCGCTTTGCGGCCGCCGCCGCCCGGTAACGGAACTCCGAAAGCACCCGTTCGAACGGATGTCGCACGATCGCAAATTTGAGGTAACGGTCGAAATCCCCGGCCGTGATATGCCCGAGCTTCACGTATTCGTCGGCATAAAGATGCGCCAGCTTTTGCGGCCCCGCGCCGCGGTCGTTGTTCTGCCGCAACAAAAGCGCCGCACGGTCACGCCAGGCCAGGCCCAGATCGTCCAGAAACACGCTCTCGACACTTTGCCCGCCGGTCTTGGGGATGTGAACGAAAACAGTCTTGTGCGCGTGGGAAATCATCGACAGGTCCGGGCGATCCGCCGACACCCTCACAACCGCCCGCGCGAAAGTCAACGCGCAGCAGCGTCCGCAGCAATCAGACCAAGGGTCGCATTCCGCGCAACAGCGGGTGACAAGCGCCGACCGCGTTTCTATAAGGCGCGCGAATTGCACCCTATACAGGACCCACAAGATGACCATTCAGGTTTTTGGACATAAATCTCCCGACACCGACTCGACCGGCTCGCCCATCCTCTGGGCGTGGTACCTGAACGAGATCAAAGGCACTCCTGCCGAGTCCGTGTTGCTGGGTGAACCCAACACCGAAGCCGCCTTTCTTCTGAAACGCTGGGACCTGCCCAAGCCGGCGATCATCGAGGATGTTGCCGATGGCGCTCCGGTCGTGATCGTGGACACCAACAACCCCGCGGAACTGCCTGCGAACATCAACAATGCCGATATCCAGTGCATCATCGACCATCACAAGCTGGTCGGCGGGCTGGAAACCAAGGGGCCGATCGACATCACGATTCGTCCGCTGGCCTGCACCGCGACCATTATCCACGATCTGATGGGTGACGACGCCGCCCGCATGCCCGACTGGGCCAAGGCGACCGCGCTGACCTGCATCCTGTCCGATACGCTGGAATTCCGCAGCCCGACCACGACCGAACATGACAAGGCCGTTGCCGAAAAACTCGCCGCCGAGCTGGGCCTGTCGATCCCGGATTACGCAGCCGAGATGTTCGCAGCCAAATCCGATGTTTCGTCGTTCAGCGACGCGGAACTGCTGCGCATGGACAGCAAGGAATACGAGGTCGACGGAACAAAATTCCGCGTCTCGGTTCTCGAAACCACATCGCCTGCCACCGTTCTCGATCGCAAGGCCAGCCTGATGGAGACCATGACCGCCGTTGCCTCCGAAGACGGTGTCGATCAGGTCCTGCTGTTCGTGGTCGATATCCTGAACGAACAATCCACCCTGCTGGTGCCCAATGACCTGGTGAAATCCGTCGCCGCCAAGAGCTTTGACGCACAGGCGACCGGCGACACGGTGGTCCTGCCCGGCGTGGTCAGCCGCAAGAAGCAGATCATTCCCAACCTCAAGGTCTGAGCCACGACCTGTGGGTCCCGGTGGCCGCACCGGGATCTGCAACCCCTCGCATGGCCTCGTCAGTTCGCCCCACATCGGGCAGCAGGTTTTCTGCCGTCAAACTTTCCCGTCACGACACGCGATGCCTTGTAAATCCGGCACTGCACGGCCCCTGACCCACCCGCCGCGATACACCGGCCCATCTTCAAACGCTTGACAACCCGCCGCCCCTTGGTCATTCCGCCAAGTGTTGGTTTCTGCGAAAGCAGATGAAAAGGGAATGCACGACGCAGCCGCCCCCGCGACCGTGACCGGAGAGGTCGCCCAAGCCACTGGCCCAGACAGGTCGGGAAGGCGGGCAGACCGCCAGAAAGCCCCGGCTTTCTGACATCCGCAAGCCGGGAGACCTGCCAGCGCCGATATGACGTTAACCGGGCGGGGTGCCTCGGTGACGGGCCCGGCCCCGGCTTTGCCCGCCTGCCCCGCCTGCCAGACATGGAAGGTGACCGGATGAACCAGACTGCAAACGGGACCGCCCCGGTCGAATTGCTGGTCTGCACGACCTGCCGCAAGGGCATGCCCACCGATATCGAGGGCCCCCGCCCCGGCGCGGTGCTCTACGAAAGCCTCGCAGCGGGCGACCTGCCCTCCGGGGTCACCCTGCGCCCGGTCGAGTGCCTGTCAAACTGCGACAGCGGCTGCTCGATCGTCTTGCGCGGCGGCGCGCAACGCTGGACCTATGTCTATGGCAATTTCGACGAGACCGGTGACGCGGACATGATCCTGGAGGTCGCCTCTCGCTATCACGACACGCCCGACGGCTTGATACCCTGGCGTGAAAGACCGGTACATTTTCGCAAGAACTGTATCGCGCGCATCCCCCCGATTGGAGACCTGTAACATGTCCGACCTGTCCAAACTGCCCGTCACCGTGATCACCGGCTTTCTCGGTTCCGGCAAGACCACGCTGATCCGCCACCTGATGCAGAACCCGCAGGGCAAGCGGCTGGCGGTGGTGGTCAATGAATTCGGCGATGTCGGTGTCGATGGCGAGATCCTGAAGTCCTGTGCGATCCCGGACTGCCCGGAAGAGAATATCATGGAATTGTCCAACGGCTGTATCTGCTGCACCGTCGCCGATGATTTCATCCCGACCATCGAAGCCCTGATGGCGCTTGAGCCTCGCCCCGATCACATCCTGATCGAGACCAGCGGGCTGGCTCTGCCGAAACCCCTGCTCAAGGCATTCGACTGGCCCGATATCCGCAGCCGCATCACCGTGGACGGCGTGATCGCGCTCGCCGATGCCGAGGCCGTGGCCACCGGACGGTTCGCGCCCGATGTCGCGCGCGTCGACGCCCAGCGTATGGCCGATGATTCGATCGATCACGAAACCCCGCTCTCGGAAGTGTTCGAGGACCAGATCAGCTGTGCCGACATCATCCTGCTGACCAAACCCGATCTGGCCGGTGCGGAGGGCATCGCCAGGGCGCGCGAGATCATCGCCGCCGAAGCCCCCCGCCCGCTGCCCGTGGTCGAAGTTGCCGAAGGTGTCGTGGATGTCCGTGTGATCCTGGGCCTTGAGGCCGCAGCCGAAGACGACATGGAGGCACGTCCCAGCCACCACGACGGGGCCGATGACCATGAACATGACGATTTCGAGAGCATTGTCGTCGAATTGCCGGAACAGGCCGATCCCGCCGACCTCGTGACGCGGATCGAGCGGCTGGCCAACGAAAAGAACATCCTGCGGGTCAAGGGATATGTCCCGGTCGCGGGCAAGCCGATGCGGCTTCTGGTGCAGGCGGTCGGCGCGCGCGTGCGTCATCAGTTCGATCGCCCCTGGAAACCGGGTGAAATGCGCCGTGGCCGTCTTGTCGTGATTGCCGAGCATGACGATATCGACACCGCCGCGATCAACGACATCCTGACCGGCACCCCGGTCGCCGCGGAATAGGAGAGCACGGCTCCGATGCATGTCGTCTTTCGCGAAAGCCACGGGCTGGAAGAAACGGAAACCCCCACCGATCTGGGCCAGAGCCCGGCGGATCTGGTGGTTCTGTCCTTTTCCGACAGCGATCTTGGTGCCTTTGCGTCAGGCTGGCATCGCGGCGGCGGCCCGGAAGGGCGAATGCCCTCGTTGCGCCTGGCCAATCTCGCGGCGCTGAAACACCCGCTTTCGGTCGACACCTATGTCGAACAGACCATGAGCGGGGCCAAAGGCATCCTGATCCGCCTGATCGGCGGCGTGCCCTACTGGTCCTACGGTCTGCAGCAGGTGCAGGCACTCGCCGCGAACAAGGGGCTGGCGGTTGCCGTGCTGCCTGCCGATGGCCGGGCGGACCCGCGCCTTGACGACTATTCGACCCTGCCCCGCTCGACCCTGAGGCGCCTGCAACATCTCTGCGACAGCGGCGGAACCGTCGCGGCGCAGGCGGCACTGGCGCAATTCGCGCTGGCGGCCGGGCTCTATGCCGGGCCGGTGCTCGGGGCCAAGACGCTGCCGCAGGTGGGCGCATGGACGCCGGAACAGGGAGTGACCTGCCCGGCAACCATGTTCGCTGACAATGACCGGCCCCGCATCCTGATCACGTTTTACCGCGCCTATCTCGCGGCGGCGGACCTCGCCCCGGTCGAGGCCATGTTCGGCGCGTTTCGGGCACGGGGCTTTGACGTCGGCGCCCTGTTCGTCCCGTCGCTCAAGGCCTCCGAGGCGGCGGGCTGGCTCGCGCGGCAGGTCGAAGCACTCGCGCCGGATGCCATCGTCAACGCCACGGCCTTTTCCGGCCGCGGAGAGAGCGGCGCATCGCCGCTGGACGTGGCGCACGCCCCGGTCTTTCAGGTCGCTCTCGCAACATCGTCACGGACCGCGTGGGCCGAAGCAGAACGCGGGTTGTCCCCTGCCGATCTTGCCATGCACGTGGTTCTGCCCGAGGTCGATGGCCGCATTCTCGCCGGGGTTGCCAGCTTCAAGGAACCGGATACGCGCGACGAGGCGCTGCAATTCGCCCGCCACACCCATCAACCGGTGCCGGCCCGGATCAGCGCGATTGCTGACCGGGTCGCCGGATGGGTACGCCTCGCACAGAAGCCGGATCCGGACAAGGTGCCGGTTCTCGTGCTCTCAACCTATCCCGGCAAGGACTGGCAAATGGCCCATGCGGTCGGGCTGGATGCTCTGGCCTCGGCGCAGGCGATCCTCGCCGACCTGCACGGGCAAGGCTATGACTCCGCGCCGGGCACCGCGCTCGATACGGCGCTGGCCACCGCCCGGATCGACTGGCCGGTCGAGGCCTACGAATCCGCTCTCGCGACCCTGCCCGACACGCTGCGTGACGATCTGAGCGCAACCTGGGGCCTGCCCGAGGACGACCCCGCCTGTGTCGATGGCGCGATGCGGTTCACCGCCCTGCGGCGCGGCAAGGCAATCGTCGCCCTGCAACCCGAGCGCGGGCAGCCCGCCAGCCGCGACGACGACTATCATGACCTGTCGCGCGTCCCCCGCCACGGCTATGTCGCGTTCTATCTCTGGCTGCGCCATGCGCTCGCCGCCGATGCGCTGATCCATATCGGAGCGCACGGCACGCTGGAGTGGCTGCCCGGCAAGGCGGTGGCCCTGTCGGATGGCTGCTGGCCCGAGGCGCTGATCGGCGATCTGCCGGTAATCTATCCGTTCATCGTCAACGATCCCGGCGAGGCGGCACAGGCCAAGCGGCGAATCGGCGCCGTGACGCTCGGCCACGTGCCACCGCCCCTGCGCAGCAGCGAGACACCCGATCGGATGGTACGGCTGGAGACACTGCTCGACGAGTTCTCGAACGCCGACGGTCTGGACCCGCGCCGCCGCGACCGCCTGCAAGCCGACATCCGGTCCGAGGCGCAGGCCATCGGAGTCGAGGACGATCTCGGCCTTGACCGCGCTGCCAGTACCGCCGAAGCGATCACCCGGATCGACCGGTTTGTCTGCGACATCAAGGAAAGCCAGTTTGGCGACGGGCTGCATGTCTTTGGCCGCGCCCCCCGGACGTCCAGCCCGTTTGACGCCCCGATGACCGCAGATGCCGAACGCACCGGTCTGATCCATGCGCTGCAGGGTCGTCGCGTCGAGGCAGGTCCGTCGGGATCTCCCTATCGCGGGCGGACCGACGTACTGCCCACCGGGCGCAATCTCTATACCACCGATCCCCGCTCGGTGCCCACCCGCAGCGCCCACGCGCAGGGCGTGAAACTGGCCGAGGAACTGGTGCGCCGCTATCTGCAGGACGAAGGCGATTATCCCAGCGGGCTGATCGTCGATCTCTGGGGCTCGGCAACCATGCGCACCGCAGGCGAGGAATTTGCGATGGCGCTGCACCTTCTGGGGGTCAGGCCGGTCTGGGATCCGGGCAGCGAACGTGTTTCGGGCATCGAGGTCTTGCCGATCACCGAGCTTGACCGACCCCGGCTGGATGTCACCCTGCGGGTATCGGGCCTGTTTCGCGACGTGTTCCCGTCGCTCTCGGCGTTGTTCGGACAGGCGGTGCGCGCCCTTGCCGAACGGGAAGAAGCCGCCGACTGGAACCCCTATGCCGGACAGGCTCCGGCCGCGCGCGTCTTTGGGCCCGCCCCCGGCAGCTATGGGCTCGGCATGGGCGACCTGCCAGAGACCTATACGGAAGAAGCCCGCGCACAGGCAGGCAAGGCGTGGTTGAACGCCAGCGCATATGCCCTGGAGGGGGCGCATGTCGCGCGCGATGACGATGGTATCCGCGACAGGGTGGCGCGGGCCGATGCCTTTGTGCATTTGCAGGATCTGGCGGAAACCGACCTGCTGCTGGCCAATGATTATGCCACGCACGAGGCCGGCTTTGCCGCCGCCAAGGCAGAGACCGGCGGCGAGGCGACGCTCTATCATCTGGACAACAGCAACCCGGCCACACCCCGCGCCCGCACGCTGCCCGAGGAAGTGGCCCGCGTGGTACATGCCCGCGCGGCCAATCCCGGCTGGATAAGGGGGATGCAGCGGCATGGTTTCCGTGGCGCGGCAGAAATCGCGGCGACGCTCGACCATATGGCCGCTTTCGCGAACCTGGCCGATGCGGTCGCGCCGCATCTCTTTGATCTCTACCACGACGCAACGCTTGGCGATGAGTCCGTTGATCGCTTTCTTGCGGAAACCAACCCCGAAGCCCACCGCGCCATGCAGGACAGGTTCCGCGCCCTGCACGAGTCCGGCCTCTGGACAACCCGGCGCAACTCGATCCGTGCGGCAATCGGGAGCAGGACATGAGCGCGCAGGTCAGGGGCTGGTGCCCGGGCGCCTATCGACCGATGATGTCCGGCGACGGGCTGGTGGTCCGGGTGCGTCCGCGCCTGGCGCGCCTTGACCGAAAACAGGCGCTCGGCCTCTGCGCCGCCGCCCTGCGATATGGCAATGGCACGATCGACCTGACCAATCGCGCAAACCTGCAATTGCGCGGCATAAAACAGGACGATCACGCGGCCCTGCTCGCAGAGCTGGCCGCGCTCGACCTGCTGGATGCAGACCCGGCCCTCGAAACCCGGCGAAATATTCTCGTTTCACCCTTCCATGACAATGACGACCTCACCGTCCGGCTGGCCCGAAACCTGACCGACCGTCTCGGCGAATTGCCCGCGCTTCCGGCCAAGTTCGGGTTTGCCATTGATACCGGCCCTGCCCCGATGCTCGCGGAGTGCTCTGCCGATATCCGGTTCGAGCGCGGACAGACCGGTCTGATCCTGCGCGCGGATGGCGCGGAAACCGGCCTTGCCGTGGCCGAGACCGACGCCATCGGAACCGCGATTGCCCTCGCCCGATGGTTCTCGGAAAACTGCACACCGCATCTGCGCCGCATGGCGCGGCTGATTGCCGCCCATCCGCTGCCCGACATCTGGCGCGGCACGCCGGCCGTCCGCGACACGGCGCTGTGCCAGCCCGGCCCGCATGACATGGGCATGCTCTATGGTGCGCCGTTCGGACAACTCGATGCCGATGCCTTGACCTCTCTGATCCAGAGGACGGGGGCCAGCGCCCTGCGCGTCACGCCCTGGCGCATGTTCCTTCTGGAAAGCGCCGCCGCGACCGATCCGGGGGCCTTCATAACCCAACGCGGCGACCCGCTGCTCTGCGCCGATGCCTGCGCCGGCGCTCCCTTCTGCCCCCAGGCCGAAATTGAAACCCGCGCCATCGCCCGCGCGCTCGCACCCCGGACCCGGGGCAGCCTGCATGTCTCGGGCTGCGCCAAGGGCTGCGCCCGCAGCACCCCCGCGGATGTGACGCTTGTGGGCCGCGCGGGGCGATTTGATCTTGTAAAACACGGGCGCACGGGGGATGAGCCTGCGATGCGTGACCTGACACCCGATGACCTGCTGACCCTGACGGACCTGACCTGATGCCTTACGAATATGAAACCGATGGCGCGGCGATCTATGCGCAGTCCTTTGCCACCATCCGCGCCGAAGCCGACCTGGACCGGTTTGACGCCGACGAGGAACAGGTCGCGGTGCGCATGATCCATGCCGCCGGCATGGTCGGTCTGGAAGAATTCATCCATTTCTCTCCGCAGTTTGTCGCGACCGCCCGTGCCGCGCTGGACGACGGCGCGCCTGTACTGTGCGATGCCCGCATGGTCAGCGAAGGCATCACCCGCGCACGATTGCCCGCCGACAACGAGATTGTCTGTACCCTGCACGACCCGCGCGTGCGGGCGCTGGCCGCAGGCATGGGCAATACAAGGTCCGCCGCGGCGCTGGAATTGTGGCGGCCCCGCCTCGATGGGGCAATCGTGGCAATCGGCAACGCACCGACCGCCCTCTTCCACCTGCTCAACATGCTGGAAGACCCCGCTTGCCCGCGCCCGGCGGCAATCATCGGCTGCCCTGTCGGGTTCGTCGGCGCGGTCGAGAGCAAGGATGCCCTGTGGGCGGCGCAGCCCGCCCCCTGCTGTATCGTCAAGGGCCGGTTGGGCGGATCCGCGATCACCGTCGCCGCGATCAACGCCATTGCGAGCCGCGCGGAATGAGCACCGGCACGATATACGGCGTCGGTCTGGGCCCCGGCGATCCCGACCTGATGAGCGTGCGTGCAGACCGACTGCTGCGCGGGGCGCGGCACGTGGCCTATTTCCGCAAGGCCGGGCATGTCGGGCGGGCACGCGCCACCGTTGAAGACCTGCTGCCGGAAAACGCGGTCGAATTCCCGATGGAATACCCGGTCACCACCGAGATCCCGCTAAGCGATCCACGCTATAACCGGATGCTGTCGGATTTCTACGCCGACTGTACCGAACGCCTGACTTCGCTGGCACGGTCGGGCGAGGATGTCATCGTATTGTGCGAGGGCGATCCGTTTTTCTACGGCTCGTTCATGCATCTCTACAGCCGCCTGCACGGCAAGGTTCCGGTCAACGTGGTTCCCGCCGTGACCGGGATGTCCGGCGCATGGACGGCGACCGGAACCCCGATCACCTGGGGTGACGATGTCCTGACCGTGCTGATGGGAACCCTGTCCGAAGACGCCCTTGTGCGTCACATGGCCGATACCGATGCGCTGGTGGTCATGAAGATAGGGCGCAATTTCGACAAGGTGTGCCGCGCCCTTGCGCGCAGCGGTCTCTCCGACCGGGCGTGGCTGGTGGAACACGCCGCCATGCCCGACCAGACCGTCACGCCGCTCAGCGAGGTGTCATGCGTCGCGGCACCCTATTTCTCGATCATACTCGTGCATGGCCAGGGGCGCCGGCCATGAGAGGCAGGGTTCGTATCGCAGGGCTGGGACCGGGCGATCAGGCGCTTGTGACACCGGAAGTGACGGCGGCTCTGGCAGAGGCGACCGATGTGATCGGCTATATCCCCTATGTCGCCCGCATCGCGCCGCGCGACGGGCTGACCCTGCATGCCAGCGACAACCGCGTGGAACTGGACCGTGCGCGCCACGCACTCGATCTGGCGGCACGGGGGCGACGGGTCGTGATCGTTTCATCGGGCGACCCCGGCGTGTTCGCAATGGCGGCGGCGGTGTTCGAGGCCGTTGAGGCCGGTCCGGCGAACTGGCGCGACCTGGATATATCCGTCTTGCCAGGAATCACGGCGATGCTGGCCGCCGCCGCCCGCGCAGGGGCGCCGCTCGGCCATGATTTCTGCGCCATCAACCTGAGTGACAACCTCAAACCGTGGGACCTCATCGAAAAGCGCCTGCGCCTTGCGGTCGAGGGCGATTTCGCCATGGCGTTCTACAATCCGCGCTCGAAATCCCGCCCGGAAGGATTTGAAAAGACGTTGCACCTGTTGCGCGACGCCTGCGGTCCCGACAGGGTGATCCTGTTCGCGCGGGCCGTATCCACGCCGGAAGAGAACCTGAACGTCACGACGCTGGGCAATGCGACCCCGGACATGGCCGACATGCGGACCGTGGTGATCGTCGGCTCATCCCGCACGCGCGTCGTGGACACCAGCAGATCGCCAATCGTCTACACGCCAAGGTTCACGCCGGAATGAGCCAGCCACTCCATAATCTGCGCCGGCGTCCGTGCCTCGTCTCGCGCGGGAATGACAGGCCGGTCGATCATCAGCACCGGCAGCCCCAATTGCCGCGCCGCGTCGATCTTGGAGCGCGCGCCGGTGCCCCCGGAATTCTTGGAAACCACCAGTTCGATCCGGTGTTGCTGCAACAACGCCCTGTCGGATTCAACGCTGAACGGACCCCGGTCGATCACCAGATCCGCCCCCTGCAGGGGCAGCGCCTCGGGTCGATCGACAAGCCGCAGCAGGTAGCGATGCTGCGACCGGGCTGCAAAGGCCCCCAGATGCATGCGCCCGACCGCAAGGAACACCCGCCGGGGCGCACCGGCCAGCGCATCGACCGCCGCGGCGATATCGGCCACATGTGTCCATCGATCCCGTGGTCCGGCGCTCCATGGCGCGCGGGTCAGCGCGATCAACCGCACGCCGGTTGCCGCACACGCCGCGACGGCGTTGGTGCTCATCCCCGCGGCAAAGGGGTGCGTGGCATCGACCACGTGGCTGATCGCCTGCGACCGCAGGAACTGCGCCAGCCCATCTGCGCCGCCAAAGCCGCCAACCCGTACCGGAACCGGCTGTTCGCGCGGACGATCCACGCGACCGGCATAGGAAAACACCGCGTCCAACCCGGCCCCGGCCACGGTGCGGGCAAGTGCGCTTGCCTCGCCGGTGCCGCCCAGGATCAGGAGTTTTGCTGGCATGGCTGACGCTCCGTGGTTGACGATTGTCGGGTTGGGCGAAGATGGACCGGAGGGGCTGCCGCCTGCAAGCCGTGAAGCGCTGGAGCGGGCGGAAATCGTCATGGGACCGCGCCGGCATCTGGACCTGCTGCCGGAGCTGGGCGCGGAACGGCTGGAATGGCCTGTGCCCTTTGCCGACGGCATTGCCCGATTGCTCGGGTTGCGCGGGCGGCGTGTGGTCGCCCTTGCCTCTGGCGACCCGTTCTGGTTCGGAGCGGGGTCGGTGATCGCGCGACAACTCGCGGCAGACGAATGGTGCGCGCTGCCCGGCGTATCGGTCTTTGCGCTCGCTGCCGCCCGGCTGGGCTGGCCCCTGGAACGCACCGTGACGCTGGGCCTGCACGCCGCTCCCCTGCCCCGGATACGCACGCATCTGGCACCGGGGCAACGCGTGATTGTGCTGTTGCGCGACGGCGCAGCGGTTGCAGACCTGGCCGAACTGCTCACGGCGCTAGGGTTTGGCGAAAGCGATTTGCATGTCCTCGAGGCGCTTGGCGGGCCGCGCGAACGGCGACGCCGCAGCCAAGCCGCAACGCTGGATTTCGACGACATCCACCATCCGGTTTGCGTCGGGATCGAGGTTGCCGGGCACGGCATCGCCCTGCCCCTGACCGTGGGCAAGCCGGACAGCATGTTCGAGACCGACGGGCAGATCACCAAGAGCCCGATGCGCGCACTGACCCTCTCGGCGCTTGCACCGCGACCCGGCGAATATCTCTGGGACATTGGCGGCGGCAGCGGCTCGATCGCCATCGAGTGGCTGCTGAGCCATGACAGCCTGGGTGCAACCGCGATCGAACCCCACCCCGAGCGCGCCGCCCGCATCGAACGCAACGCCCTCCAGCTGGGCGCGGATCGCCTGCGGGTGGTCACGGGGCATGCGCCCGACGCACTGGGCGACCTGCCGCCGCCAAACGCGGTATTCATCGGCGGCGGGTTGTCTGGCGAGATGCTGGCATGGCTTGTCGACAACCTGCAATCGGGAACGCGGCTGGTGGCCAACGCGGTCACGCTGGAAAGCGAAGCGTTGCTGGCGCAGGCGCACGACGCGCATGGCGGCGCCCTGCTGCGGATCGAACTGGCGCAGGCGCAGCCGCTGGGGCGCAAGCGCGGATGGAAATCCGCCTATCCGGTCGTGCAATGGAGCGTCACCCTATGATCGTCGCCGGGTTCGGATTTCGCGCAGCGGCCAGTCACGCCAGCCTGCAATCGGCTTTCGACAAAGCGGCGGCGGATCGCACCGTTGACGCGGTCGCGGCACCTGCGGACAAGGCGGGCGCTGCCTGCCTGTCGGGCTGGGCCATCGCGCGTGGCCTGCCGGTACGGCCGGTTTCGACCGTCCAGATGCAGGCGGTTTCCACCGCGACGCAATCCGCGCACAGTCTGGCCCGGCGCGGCACCGGCAGTGTCGCCGAAGCCGTCGCCCTCGCCGCAGCGGGACCGGGCGCGCGGCTTCTGGTGCATCGTCACATTTCGCAGGACCGGCTTGCCACCTGCGCCATCGCAATCGGGAAAGACACATGACCGTACATTTCATCGGCGCCGGACCGGGTGCCGCCGACCTTCTGACATTGCGCGGGCGCGATATCATCGCGGCCTGCCCGGTATGCCTCTATGCAGGATCGCTGGTTCCCGAAGAGATCCTGGCGCATTGCCCGCCGGATGCGCGGGTGGTCAACACCGCCGCGATGGACCTTGACGCGATCATCCGCGAGTGTCTCGCCGCGACGGATGCGGGACAGGATGTCGCGCGGCTCCATTCCGGCGATCTGTCGGTCTGGTCGGCGATGGGCGAACAGATCCGCCGCCTGAGGGCCGAAGGCATTGCCGTGAGCGTGACGCCCGGCGTGCCGTCCTTTGCCGCCGCCGCCGCGTCACTGGGCAGTGAGCTGACGTTGCCGGGGCTTGCGCAATCCGTGGTGCTGACCCGCACGCCGGGCCGTGCCTCGTCCATGCCGCCGGGCGAAACGCTGGCGAATTTCGCGGCGACCGGTGCAACGCTCGCCATTCACCTGTCGATCGGCAACCTCGATCGCGTTATCGCCGATCTGACCCCCGACTACGGTGCGGATTGCCCGGTCGCGGTCGTCTACCGGGCGAGCTGGCCTGACGAGCGGATCATTCGTGCGACATTGGGCACATTGAAGGACGCCATGGAGGACGGGATTTCACGCACCGCGCTGATACTCGTCGGGCCGGCGCTGGCAGCAGAGGGGTTTACCGAAAGTTGTCTTTATTCCAAGGATTACGACCGCCGCTATCGACCGCAAAGCGCCGACAGTCCCTGGTCCGGCTGGAGCCACGGCGATGATTAACCCCCCAGGCCTGCTGATCTCTGCCCCGTCATCCGGGACCGGCAAGACCACCGTCATGCTGGGGCTCTTGCGGGCGCTGGCCGAGGACGGGCTGGCGGTGCAACCGTTCAAGAGCGGACCCGACTATATCGACCCGGCCTTTCACCGCGCGGCGGCCGGGCGGGCATCCTTCAACATGGACAGCTGGGCGATGCATGGCAGCCTGCTGGATGCCGTCGCCAAACAGGCCGCGGGAGCGGATATCGTGATCGCCGAGGGGTCGATGGGCCTGTTTGACGGGGTGGCAAAACCGGGTGAGACCGGCCACGGATCGAGTGCCGAAACCGCGCTGCGCATGGGATGGCCGGTTGTGCTGGTGCTCGACGTGGGCGGACAGGCGCAATCGGCGGCGGCGACGGCTCTCGGATTTCGCAGCTACAACCCGGACCTGCCCTTTGCCGGCGTGATCCTGAACCGCGTGGCAAGCCCCCGGCACGAGCGCCTGACGCGGCTGGGAATGGAGCGGGCGGGGTTGCCTGTGCTGGGCGTCCTGCCACGACGCGGGGACCTGACGCTGCCCGAGCGGCATCTGGGTCTGATACAGGCGGTCGAGCATCCCGATCTCGAAAGCGCGATCTCGGGCTATGCCGCCTTCCTGCGCCAGCATGTCGACCTTGACGCACTGCGGGGGGCGGCCTCCTCGCGCCCGGGCGGGCCCTCGTCGGCCGCGCTGCCGCGTCCGCCCGCGCAACGGATCGCGCTGGCGCAGGATGCGGCATTCTCTTTCACCTATCCCCACCTGCTGGCCGGGTGGCGTGACGCCGGCGCCGAGATCCTGCCGTTTTCACCGCTTCAGGACCAGCCGCCCGCACCGGAGGCAGATCTGGTGTGGCTGCCCGGAGGGTATCCGGAACTGCATGCCGGGCGGATCGCCGCCGCGGGCCGGTTCCTGGCCGGGCTGCGAGACCATGCCGCGTCTCGCCCCGTGCATGGTGAATGCGGCGGCTACATGGCACTGGGCGAGGCACTGATCGACAAGGCGGGCACCCGGCACCGGATGGCCGGGCTGCTCGGTCTTGTCACATCGTATGAAAAACGGAAATTCCATCTCGGTTACCGCAAGGCAATGCTGACAACGGCGATGCCGGGTTTCGCCGCCGGCGCCGCCCTGCGCGGCCACGAGTTTCACTACTCCACCATTCTCGAACAGCCCGACATGCCGCTTGCGGACGTCACCGACGCCGAGGGAGCCACGGTTGCCGAAACCGGTTCGCGACGCGGCAATGTCACCGGCACGTTCTTTCACCTGATCGCGGAGGCATCGCGATGAGCGGGTTCGTGTCCTTTGTCGGCTCCGGCCCCGGCGACCCGGAACTGATGACACTGAAGGCCGTCGACCGGATGAAACACGCCGATGCCATCCTGTTTGACGACCTGTCGTCGGGGCCGATCCTGTCACATGCCAGAGCCGGGGCCGACCTTGTGGGTGTCGGCAAGCGCGCCGGGCGTCCCTCGCCCAAGCAGGACCACGTGAGCCGTCTGCTGGTTGACTATGCCAGGGGCGGCGCCAGGGTCGTGCGGCTCAAGTCGGGGGATGGCGGCATGTTCGGGCGCCTCGAGGAAGAGCTGGTCGCGCTGCGTGCGGCCGACATTGCCCATGAGATCATACCCGGCATTCCCTCGGCCTGTGCGGCGGCGGCGGCGGCGGGCATACCGCTGACCCGACGGCTGACCGCACGCCGGGTGCAATTCGTGACCGGCCATGACGTCGCCGGCGAATTGCCCGAGGACCTCAACATGGCCGCGCTCGCGGATGACCAGGCGACCACCGTGGTGTTCATGGGCAAACGCACATTTCCAAGGCTGGCGGACCTGCTCGTCGCGCATGGGTTGCCGTCCAATACGCCTGCGCTGCTGGCCGAAGCCGTCGGCACGGCCGAACAGGCGCTGCACCGTACCACCGTTTCCGCGCTGGCAGAAAGGCTGGCGACCGAGCGGGGTACTGCGCCCGCGCTGATCCTCTACGGGCCGCTGGCAGATGGTTGAGTGCCGGTTTTGGGCTTGACGCAAGACACGCATCTCTCCCATGAAAGGGAACACGGTGCCCAGGCTCTCAAGGTCTGGGATAATAGGGAACAGGGTGAAATGCCCGGACTGCCCCCGCAACTGTAATCGGGGAGCACGCGTCGATGGAACCACTGGCACCAATGCCGGGAAGGGACAGCACGTGCGCCGATCCGAAAGTCAGGAAACCTGCCGTGGTGAAACCGGTCGCGCTGGCGGCCACGTAATCCGCCGGGGTTGGCGGTAAGGAGATTGAAGAACATGCATATCGAACCCGGAATCGTGCACGGCGCCAAAATGGTGCTGGCCTATGGAACGGCAGCCGCCGCCGCGGGCTATTCGCTGAAACTGATAGGAGACGAGTTGAAAACCCGCTCTGTCCCGTCCTTCGTCGCGCGCAGCGCGCTGGCGACGGCGGCGGTGCTCGTATTCTTCGAAGTGTTGCCGCATTTCCCTGTCGGTGTTTCCGAAGTCCACTTTATTCTTGGCACGACATTATTGCTGATCCTCGGTATCGCGCCCGCCGCAGTCGGGCTCGCCGCGGGGCTCTTGATTCAGGGCCTGTTCTTTGCCCCGACCGACATGCCGATGTATTTCGTCAACATCACCACCCTGCTGGTGCCGCTCTTTGCCATCGGGGCAATGGCGCGCAAGATGTTGCCGCAGGACGTGGCTTATGTCGACCTGACATACACCGATGTGCTGAAACTGTCGGCAGCCTATCAGGGCGGCGTTGTCGCCTGGGTCGCGTTCTGGGCACTCTATGGCCAGGGCGCAGGTGCCGAGACCTTTGCCTCGGTCGGCAGCTTCGGACTTGCGTACATGATGGTCGTGCTGATCGAGCCGCTGATCGATCTTGCGGTGCTGGCCGCGGCCAAATCCATGAAGGGCTTGCGTCATTCCGCGCTGGTCACGACTCGCCTGCACAACGCCGCCTGACGGCATCCAACAAGGAGCAGGGCCTCGTCCACTCGCGCGACGGGGCCTTTTTGTTTGTCATGCATGACTTGTTGTTGGTCGGAATCGGAACCGGCAATCCGGATCACCTGACCCGCGAAGGGGCAAAGGCCATCCGGCGCGCCGACCTGATCCTGATCCCGCGCAAGGGGGCCGGTAAGTCGGACCTCGCCGGGTTGCGGGAAACCATCATAAAAGACGTGACCAATGAGCCCCCGCACATCGCGTATTTCGATATGCCCCGGCGCCGGGACGATGACGGGTATCTGCGCGGGGTGGATGCGTGGCACGATGAAATCGCAACACGATGGCAGGCCGCGATAGATACCTGCCCGCAGGCCGGGGTGGTCGCGCTGCTGGTCTGGGGCGACCCCTCGCTCTATGACAGTTCCCTGAGGATCGCCGCGCGGCTCGATCCGCAACCGCGCACCCGCGTCATTCCCGGCATCACCGCGCTGCAGGCGCTGACCGCCGCGCATGCCATTCCAGCCAACGAACTCGGCGCGCCGTTCATGGTGACGACGGGCCGACAGTTGCGCGACACCGGCTGGCCGCAGGGAACCGACACCGCGATAATCATGCTGGATGGCGAATGTTCGTTCCAGGCTCTCGACGCGGCGCAATATGACATCTGGTGGGGGGCCTATGTGGGGATGACCCAGCAGATTTTGATCAGCGGCCCGCTCGATGAGGTCTCGGAGCGGATCCGCGCCACGCGGGAGCGCGCCCGCGCCGATCACGGTTGGATCATGGATATCTACCTGTTGCGCCGACGCCGCCGGGGCGTTTCGCGTTAACGCGCAACCGCGAGCAATCCGGCCACGTCCAGATGGGTCTCGATATGATCCGCCAGCGCATCCAGCGTGGCCTCGACCTCCGCGTCATACTGCAGGCCTGCATTGGCCGCGCCAAGGCCGGACAGGAATGCCGAGCGGAACCCGTCATGGCGAAAGAGCCCGTGCAGATAGCTCCCCATCACCCGCCCGGTGCCGTTTATCGCGCCTTCGTCAACACCGTCGATGCGCGCGAAAGGTCGGGCGCAATCGGGGCCGCCCGTCTGACCGATGTGGATTTCATAGCCGTCAAAGCTCTGCCCTGATCCCAGGTGCTCGGCCTGCACCCGCGTCAATCTCTTTTCGGGTTCCATCACGGTGACAACATCCAAGAGACCCAGCCCCCGCGTTTCCCCGGCCGGTCCCTCGATCCCCTGCGGGTCGCGCACGCGCTGTCCAAGCATCTGGTAGCCACCGCAAATGCCCAGAACGTGACCGCCACGCCGCACATGCGCCGCAAGGTCGATATCCCACCCCTGCGCGCGCAGAAACGCCAGATCGCCCCGGGTCGATTTGCTGCCAGGCAAGATCACCAGATCCGCATCACCTGGAATCGGTTCGCCTGCACGCAGCATCGTCAGCGTCAGCCCCGGTTCCTGCGCAAGCGGGTCGAGATCGTCGAAATTGGCAATCCGCGACAGGCAGAGGCAGACCACGTGGCAGGCACCCGCATGCGGCGCCGAAGCAATGTCGAGCGCGTCTTCGGCAGGCAGCTTCCATGCGTCGGCGAACCACGGCAGAACACCAAAGCCCTGCCATCCGCTACGCTCCTGGATCAGCGCATAACCCTCGTCGAACAGACGCGGATCCCCACGAAACTTGTTGATCAGGAAACCGGCCACCGTGGCCTCGTCCTCGCGTGACAAGACCGCCCGCGTGCCGATCATCTGCGCAATGACACCGCCCCGGTCGATATCGCCGGCGAGCACGACCGGGACGCTGGCGGCAACCGCGAAGCCCATGTTGGCAATGTCACCTTCGCGCAGGTTGACCTCGGCGGGGCTGCCGGCACCCTCGACAATGATCAGTTCATGCGCCGCGCCAAGGCGGTGGAAGCTTTCGAGCACCGCTGGCATCAGGGTCGGTTTTAGCCGGGAATACTCTCTGGCCCGCGCGGTTGTCCGAAGCCGCCCCTGCACCACGACCTGCGCGCCGGTATCGGTCTCGGGCTTGAGCAGGATCGGGTTCATGTCCGTATGCGGCTCAAGCCCGCAGGCCAGCGCCTGCAACGCCTGCGCACGCCCGATCTCGCCCCCGTCGGCGGTGACGGCAGCGTTGTTGGACATGTTCTGCGGCTTGAACGGCGCAACGGACAGACCCCGCCGCCGGGCCGCGCGGCACAGACCGGCCACCAACATGGACTTTCCCACGTTCGATCCGGTTCCCTGGATCATCAACGCCTTGGTCACGGCAGACTCGTGCCACACATCAGCAGGCCCTCCGGCGAGTCATTTCGGCTGCTCCGGCGCGATGGTCCGGGCAGCCCGGATCAGGAAACCACCTCTTCGAACTCCCGCCATTCGCGCGCGCTCATACCGGAATTTTCCTGTGTCACGGTTTCCCCTCTAAGCATCCGCCGCAAACAATCGACCATCTGCGCCGACATGGTGACTGCGCCCATGCGGTAGTCCTCAAAGGCGCCATAGGCCGCGGGCACCCAGTCGGCGACCATGTCACAGATCGCATCGGCGTAGACGCGGATTTCGTACTGGGCGTGAGAATCCGCGCGCAGGCGCAGGAAGTGGAAGAGATTGTGCAGGTCCACCTTCCAGTACCATTGCGTATAGATATTCGCCGGCAGGTTCATGCGCGCCAGCTCCCGTGCCAGCCCCGCCTGACCGTCGGAGGAAATCATCGTTTCGTAATTGTCATAGCAGCGGGCGGAATCCGCCTTGAGGATCTCCAGCACCCGCGCCGCTTCCTCGCCCTGAAGCACATCGCCCCTGCCCTGGTTGTTGACCTGCGACTGGGCGTTGATGTGCTCGGCGGCCGGAATATAGAATTCACGGTCGAGGATCGAATAGCGCGCGGAATATTCGTTCACATTCGCCGTGCGATGCCGGATCCACTGCCGCGCGACAAAGACCGGCAGTTTCACGTGCAGCTTGAGCTCGCACATTTCAAACGGCGTCGAATGCCAGTGCCGCATCAGGTAGCGGATCAGCCCCTCGTCATTCTGGACCGATTTCGTCCCCTTGCCATAGCTCACGCGGGCCGCCTGGCAGATCGCCGCATCATCCCCCATATAGTCGATGACCCGGACAAACCCATGGTCCAGAACCTGGCGCGCCTGGTAGAGGTGTTTTTCCATGCCCGGCGCGACCGTGCGCAGGGTCGGCTGCGGATCGGACCGCAATGCGTCGATTTCGGCCTGTTGTTCTGGTGACAGCGGCATGGCGAATCCTTTCGCAGCAGAATCTCTTGAGAACTCGACTGTATATAGTGATGTGGCACACGTGAACCGCTAAATGGGGGTCACCTATCGGCCACGTTGATCGACTTTGGCGTGTATACGCGTTGACTTTTCAATGCGGGACGCAGACTCTGTGCGCAACGACCACCAAAAGGTTGATGAGGCAGATGAAGCGGTTTGTGTTTGGCGTCGCCGTTGCGACAGCCGTGTCGGCGTGCAGCGGCGGCAATCCATTTCTCGACGATGGAGACGGGGGCGGGACGGATCCGGTCGCGCCGACAAGCCCGATCCCGGAGGCGGTCTCCAGCGATCTGGACGCCGCAACATATACCCCCGATCCGACCGACCCGCGTCTGGTGATCACCGGTGTCACGTTCAACGGAACGCAATTACCGGTTGAATATGCGCGCGAGGCGTCGCTGGATTCGCCCGGTGGTCAGTATCAGGCATTCGAACATCAGCCCGATCCGCTCAACACGCACACCACGGCCTATGCCCGTGCCGTGGACGGCGCCAGCGGTGTCGTGGCGGTGTCGGGCGGGCTGGACGGCTATTACAACGGTGGCGCGACGTATTCCGCGAGCGGTTTTTCGGTGCCTTCCGCGAATGAAGCCAACGCCGATGTGCGCTATGACGGCGAATATGTCGGCCTGATGAACCTGCCGGACAACGGCGATGCCCTGTTGCCGGTGCCACCCGGCACGGATCCCGCCGTGCGGCCGCGACAGGCCGGACGGGTTTTCGGCGACGCGCGGATCAACGCGGATTTCTCGAACATGCGTGTCAAGGGACAGATCTATAACCGGACCTATGCAGCCACGGGCGCGGATCTCGAAGGGTTGCAGATCGCACCGGCAGATATTCAGGCCGATGGATCCTTTGCGGGCAACGTGACCCAGCAAGAGCAGGCCAGGGGGGAATATGGCGGCGCATTCGGCGGTCCGAATGCCAACGCGGTCGCCGGCGCGCTTTATACATCCGGCCACGTTTCCGGCGAGTCCGAAGCCGAGGAATTCGGACTGTTCGTGCTGGAACGCAGCAACTGAGGCGTCGGCACATGCCGCGCCCGCGCCTGCTCCCCGTCGATCTGGTCCGCCAAGCCGCACTCTGGCTGACAATTCTGCTCGGGTTGCTGGTGGTGGGGGCGCGGGACGGTGTTGCCGCGCCGCTCGAACTGGATGCGGCACAGGTGCGGAACATGGCCATCAACGCGCTGGAGTCCGGCGAGCCGGGCGTTGCCATCGAACTTGCCAAGGCGGTGCTCAGGGCCGATCCGGCGGACCCGCTGGCCTATTACATCATCGCACGCGGTTATGCCCGACTTGGCGATCCGGACCTCGCCCGCCGCGCCGCCGGGTATGCCTATCGCAACGCAGAGGCCGGCCCCGCCCGGTTCGAGGCCGCACAGCTTGCGGCCCGCATGGCATTCGAAGGCGAAAGATACAGCCTGTCCCAGTTCTGGCTGCGCCGCACCGCAATTCATGCGCCGACCGAGGCCGATGAAGAGCGTGTGGCGCAGGACTACAAGCTGCTGCGCCGGGTCAACCCGTGGTCGCTGCGGCTGCGTGGCGATCTGCGTCCCTCGGATAACGTTAACAACGGTTCCGACACCTCGCGCAACATCATCGACGGAGTCCCGGACGAAGGAACGATTTCGGGGGCGGGGCTTGCCCTCTCGGGGTTGATCGCCTCGCTCGATATTGCGCCCTCCTACCGGCTGCATGTGAACGAAACCGGCATGACGACCCTTGGGGCACGGCTGTATGTCGAGCGCGTGGCGCTGTCTGACAGCGCGAGAGCCACCGCGCCCGACGTATCCGGTTCGGATTTCGCCTCGACCTACGTCGCAGCGACACTGACACATCTTCGCGCGGTCGGCGGGGAGGGGTCACGGGGGCAGGCCAGCGTTGATCTGGCAGTCGGCGAAAGCTGGTACGGGGGCGAGCGCAACTATCGCTTTGCGCGTCTGGGCGTGGCGCGCAGCTGGCGACCCGATCCCGATACACGCTATGCGCTGCGCGCGGATGCTGAACGCCGCTATGACGCACGCTATACCACCAATGACGCGCGTGTCCTGAGCCTTGGTGCTGACTTCGGCAGGGAACTGGCAAACGGTGACGTCCTCGGGCTCGCCCTGGCCTATCAGGACGTGGACGCGGTCAGTATCAACGGCACCTATTCGACGGTATCGATGCGGGCGAGCTATACGCTTGGCCGTGCGGTCGGCCCCACGCGCCTCTCGATGGGGCTGGTCATGGGATATACGAACTACGACCAGTTCCTGTTCAGCCTCAATGGCGCGGTTCCGCGCACCGACAAATCGCTGTATGGCGATCTTACGCTGGTGTTTGACCGTTATGACTATGCCGGGTTCGTGCCGACCGTGCGCCTGCGCACCGGGCGCAAGGACTCGAATTTCAGTCGCTTTTCCTCGCGCGAATTCTCGGTCTCGCTCGGAATCGGATCAAAATTCTGAAATTTCGGAACCAGCCACTGGCCCCGCAGCAAGAAAGCGTTAGTGTTCGGATCAACCGAGGAGACCAACATGACGATCCGATATCTACACACGATGGTGCGCGTTGCCGATCTTGAAAAGACGATGGCGTTTTTCGAGCTTCTGGGATTGGAAAAGACGCGTCAGCACGACAGCGAAGAGGGCCGGTTCAGTCTGGTCTTCATGGCAGCTCCGGGACAGGAGGAATGCCCGGTGGAACTGACATACAACTGGGACGGGGATGAGGGGTTGCCCAGCGACAGCCGCCATTTCGGGCATCTCGCCTACAGCGTCGACAACATCTATGAGACATGTCAGCACCTGATGGACAATGGCGTCACGATCAACAGGCCGCCGCGCGACGGGCGCATGGCCTTTGTGCGCAGTCCCGACAACATCTCTGTCGAGCTGTTGCAGGCGGGCGAACCGCTGGTATCGGCAGAACCCTGGGCCAGCATGGAGAACACGGGTCATTGGTGATCCGTCGCGCCACCGCTGTCGCACTGGCCGTGGCCGGTGCAGCCGGGGCAACAGACGCATCAGAGTGCCGGCTCGCTCTGGCGCTTGCCATTGACGTTTCGTCCTCGGTCGACGCCGCGGAGGACCGGCTGCAGCGCGACGGGCTGGCCGCCGCGCTGATCGCACCGGAGGTACGGCGCGCGTTTTTTGCAACCGACCTGCCAGTGGCGCTCGCGATCTATGAATGGAGCGGGCGCTACAACCAGGAAATCATCCTCGACTGGCGCCTGATCACCGATCAGAACGCGTTGCTCGACGCCGCCCGCCGGGTCGGCCAATCGACGCGCAGTCACAATGCCTTTCCAACTGCCATCGGCTATGCGCTCGGCTATGGGGCCGGGCTGCTGTCGCGCGCTCCGCGATGCCTGTTCCGAACGCTCGACATGGCCGGGGACGGCGCAAACAACGAGGGTTTTGGCCCCGCCGCCGCCTATGCGGAATTCCCGTTCGACGGCGTGACGGTGAACGGGCTTGTCGTCAATGCCGGAGAATACGAGGCCGAGGTTGCCCTGATCGACTATTATCGCGACGAGATCCTGCGCGGCCCCGGCGCATTCCTCGAGATTGCAAGCGGATTTGACGATTACGAACGCGCAATGCGCCGCAAGCTGGAGCGCGAGCTTGACGTGCCAAGTCTGGGTGCGCTCCCGCGGGCGAACGACGCCGGCTGATCGAGCGCGTCACGCGGTCGGCTCCGGCACACCCGCGCATTCAGCGCATTGATGCACGCAGATCTTTCACAAAACGGCCCAAGCCGATAGGCTGAACGGAAGTGATGATTTGCCGCCGGGAGTTGCGTATGACTGCGCTTGATCACATCCAGGACCTCAAACGTCGAATGGGCGAGTCCATCATCGGGCAAACCGGTGTGATCGACCGGCTCATCATCGGACTTCTGGCCAATGGCAACTTGCTGATCGAGGGTCTGCCGGGCCTTGCCAAGACCCGCGCCATCAAGGCGATGGCAAAGAACCTGGATGCCCGGTTCAGCCGCATCCAGTTCACACCCGATCTGCTGCCATCCGACGTCACGGGTACGGAGGTTTACGTGCAGGGCGACGGCAAATCCGAGTTCCGCTTCGATCCCGGCCCGATCTTTGCCAACATCGTGCTGGCCGACGAAATCAACCGCGCCCCCGCCAAGGTGCAGGCGGCGCTGCTTGAGGCGATGGAGGAGCGGCAGGTCACGGTCGCGGGCACCACGCACCGGATGGAGCCGCTGTTCATCGTGATGGCAACGCAGAACCCGATCGAACAGGAAGGCACCTATCCCCTGCCCGAAGCGCAGATGGACCGTTTTCTGATGCACGTGAACATCACCTATCCACCGGTCGAGGACGAGGTGGACGTCATCCGGCTGGTGCGTGGCGAGGAACGCGCCGCGCAGGCGCAGGCCGGACAATCCAGCGCCAAACCCGAGGTCATCGCGCAGCAGGCCGTTTTCGACGCGCGTGCCGAGATTGGCCAGATCCATGTCTCGGATGCGATGGACCGCTACATGGCTGATCTGGTCTATGCCACGCGGACCCCGGCGAAACTCGACGAGGCGCTTGGCAGATGGATCGACGTCGGGGCCAGCCCGCGCGCATCGCTGGCGCTTGACAAATGCAGCCGCGCCCATGCCTGGCTGGCAGGGCGCGATTATGTCGATCCGCAGGATGTCCGCGCGATCACCCATGACGTATTCCGCCACCGTATCTCGCTCAGCTACGAAGCGCAGGGCGACGGAAAAGTGGCGGATGATATCACCGACGAGATCATCAAACTGGTCGCGTTGCCATAGTCGCGAGGGGATCATGACCGCAACCGCGCATAGTCCGGCAGGCCAGCACGACCCCCGTGTGCATGTCGATCTGCGCCAGTTGTTGCGGCTCGCCGGTCCCGCGCGAAACCTGAGCCTGCTGCCCCGGCAACCCACGCAATCGGTTCTGAACGGCCGCCACGCATCCAGGCTGCGCGGGCGCGGGTTGAATTTCGAGGAACTGCGCGGCTATTTCGCGGGCGACGACATCCGTACCATCGACTGGAAAGTAACCGCGCGTACCGGCAAGCCCCATGTCCGGGTCTATACCGAAGAGCGTGACCGTCCGACGCTGTTGCTGGTGGATCAGCGCATGTCGATGTTCTTTGGCAGCCGGGTCTACATGAAATCGGTGGTTGCCGCCGAAGCGGCGGCACTGGCCGCCCATCGGCTGCTGGCGCAGGGCGACCGCGTCGGCGGGATGGTTTTCGGCGATGACGCCGTGGCTGAACATCGTCCCGTCCGCTCACCCGATGCGGTGCACCGCCTGCTCGCGTCGATTGCCCGAGCCAATCAGCACCTGAGCGCGTCGCACTCGGTTGACGGGCCCGTTTCGTTCAACGCCATGCTCGAATCGGCGACGCGGATTGCCAAGACCGATTACATGGTGCTGATCTTTTCGGATTTCGACGGCATCGATGATCGTACGGAACGCCTTCTGCGCACGCTCGCCCGGCATAACGACGTCCTGCTTTTCAGCGTTGCCGACCCGATGGCCGAGGCGCTGCCTCCGGGCTTTCGTGTGGCGGTTTCCGATGGCGAATTGCAGGCCGAGATCGACACCGGCGACGGCAAGATACGTGAGCGGATCGAAGCGGTCATGCGCGGGCGGCTGGCGCGGCTGGACCGTTGGGCGCGCGCCTACGGGTTGCCCTTCCTGCCGATGACGACGACGCGCCCGGCGCTCGAACAACTTCGCCACATGCTCGGCCAGACGGGGCCTGCAAGATGAACCAAGAGCTGGACGGCCTCAACCTCATCGAATTGCTTGACCGCCTGGAGCCGGCACCGGAACCGCCACCGGTCGCGATGACGCCTCAAACCATTGGCTGGGTATGGTTGGGGATTGCCGTCGTTGCCACGATGCTGATCCTGCTGCGACTGGTCTTGCGTCACCGGCGCGCCAACGCCTATCGCCGCGCGGCCCTCGGGGCGCTGGCCGGTGCCGGAGACGACCCGGTGCGCATCGCGCGGATCCTGCGCCGCACCGCACTTGCCGCCTTTCCGCGCGCGGAGGTGGCCGCACTGACCGGCGAGAGATGGCTGAACTTTCTGGACCGGACGATGCCCGGTGACGGATTTTCCAACGGCCCCGGGCGGGCTCTGGCCGAGGCCCCCTACCGCGAGGTTGCCGCGACGCCCGGCCTTGCCGAACTGGCGCGCCGTTGGGTCAAGGGGCATCGCCGCCCCGTTCAGGACGCGCGCAGATGATCACGCTGGCGTACCCCTGGCTGCTGCTGTTGCTGCCCCTGCCCTGGTTTGCCTGGCGGTATCTGCCTCCGCACAGGGAAAGGGTTGCCGCGATCCGGGTGCCTTTTTTTCGCATGCTGACCGATGCGGCCGGTGAAACCCCCGCAGAGGGGGCAACGATCCTGCGGCGCAGCCGGTTCCAGACCGGGGCCACGCTCGTGATCTGGGCACTGATTGTGCTCGGACTGGCCCAACCCCAGCGATTGGGCGAGCCGGTGGTCATCGAGAAATCCGCACGCGACATCGTGCTGGCGCTGGATATTTCCGGGTCGATGGACGAGCGCGATTTCACCGGCGCGGACGGTGCCCCGCAACAGCGGCTGGCCGTGGTCAAATCGGTGATCAAGGATTTCATCGCCGCCCGAGACAACGACCGGATGGCCCTGATCGTTTTCGGATCGCAGGCCTTCGTGCAGGCCCCCTTCACCGAGGATCTGCAAAGTCTGGATGGTTTTCTGGACCAGACACAGGTTGGCATGGCCGGCCCCAACACCGCCATCGGCGACGCGATCGGTCTGGCCGTGCGCACCTTTGAAGCCAGCGAGGTGGACGAGCGGCTGATCATCCTGCTGAGCGACGGCGACGATACCAGCAGCCGCATGACCCCGATCAATGCCGCCGCGATCGCCGCAGATCGCGGTGTCACCATTCAGACCATCGGCGTCGGCGATCCCGAGGCGTCGGATGATGACAAGGAGGACCTCGACGCGCTCAAGGATGTTGCCGAGCGGACCGGCGGCACCTACTTCTTCGCGGATGACGCCGAGGCGCTGGACCGGATTTATCGTCAGATCGACGAAATGACCCCCCGCATCACCACCAGCACGAGCTTTCGGCCAACCGAGAACCTGTCATGGATCGCAGCCGGTGCCGCCTTGCTGATCGGGCTGCTGACGCTCACCATCCTGCTGGTGAGAACACGGAGAGCCACGGCATGATGGCGATGCTTGAGGCCTTTCATTTCCTGCGCCCGCTCTGGCTGCTGTGTCTGCTGCCCATCGCTCTACTCTGGATCATGGCGCGGCCGCGCAAGGCGGATCGTGAAATCGCCGCTGGTGAAATCGCGCCGCACCTTGCAGCGGCGCTCAAGGTCGGTGGCTCGGCGGGCCGGCGCGTCTATCCGATCGACGGGGTGGCCGTGGGGCTGGCGCTGCTGGCAATTGCGAGCGCCGGACCGAGCTGGAGCCGCATGCCCGATCCGCTGGTGTCGGAAACCGCGCCGCTTGTGGTCGCGCTCAAGGTCACGAAATCCATGGAAACCAGCGATCTTGCCCCCTCACGGCTTGATCGCGCCCGTTTCAAGATACTCGATCTGATCGAAGCCCGCGCCGGCGCCCGGACCGCGTTGATTGCCTATGCAGGCTCTGCCCACCGGGTCTCACCACCGACCGAAGACCCCAATATCCTGCGCCCCCTGCTGGACGGGTTGACGCCGGCGGTGATGCCGAAAACCGGCGATGACCCTGCTGCGGCGCTCGCGCTGGCGCTCGAGATCAATGACAGTGCGGAAACGCCGGGAGCCATCCTGATGGTGCTTGATGATTTCGATCCCTCCGCCATCGCGGACTTCAACGCACAGGATGACCACACCCTGCCCCCGGTTGTTGTGCTGGTGACACTGCCGGATGGGCAAATTCCGGCGCAGCTTGGCCAGATCGACGGCATCACGGTCGTCCCCCTGAGCAACGATGACAGCGATCTGTCACACATAGAACGAACCCTGCGCTCGGCCCACGAAGCCGCCTTGCTGGCCGACGAACGCCTGAAATGGCAGGATCGCGGCAATTGGCTGCTCTGGCCCGCGGCGTTGCTGACGCTGTTGTGGTTCCGGCGCGGCTGGACCATGCGCTGGACGATGGCATTTCTGCTCGCGACCGGTTTGCAGCTTCCCTCGGCGGGCAATGCCGAAGGCTGGCGAGACTGGTTTCTGACACCCGATCAGCAGGGTCGGCTCGCCTATGAGAGCAAGGACTATGCCGAGGCGGCGGCGCTGTTTGCCGATCCCATGTGGCGCGGATACGCCCAGATGCGGGCCGGACAATATGCGGAAGCCGCCGAAATCTTTGCCGCCCTCGACACCCCGGACGCCGCCTTTGCAGAGGGGATCTCGCGTATTCGGAACGGCGAGTATCGCCCCGGTGCGCGGGCCTTTGAAAAGGCACTGGAGCGGCAACCGGATTTTCCGGCGGCGGCAACCAATCGCGACGTCGCCTGGGCCATCGTCGCCTATGTCGAAAGGACACGAGAACAATCCGATACCGGCGAGGACCGTGGCGTTGGCGCCGACGAGATCGTATTCGACAACGAAGCCCAAAGCGGTGCCGAAACCAGCATCGAGGCCCCGTCCGCCGACGACACCCCACAGACCGCACAACAGTGGATAGACAGCATCGACACCGATATGGGCGATTTCCTGCGCGCGCGCTTTCTTCTCGAGAATTCCGTTGAAACCTCCGGGGGGGCGCAATGATCCGGTGGCTGGCAATTCTGCTTGTGATCCCCCTGTGCCCGGTCGTGGCGCTGGCGCAGGACCCCGAACTTCGTGTGGAACTGGCAAGCGATACCGTGGTGGTCGGGCAGCCGCTCGAGCTGCGCATTCGGGTGCTGGTGCCCACATGGATGCCCAAGCCGCCGGGCTTCCCGACGCTCGAGATACCCTCGCTGATGGTGCACGAGCCCGAACGGGCCTCCAACCCGGCAAGCGACCGCGTGAATGGCGAAACCTGGTATGGGATAGAACGCACCTATCAACTCTATCCGCTGGCTGCTGGCAACTACGTCCTGCCGGCGGGCGAGGTGACGATCACATACGCGGACCCGGACAGCACAGATCCCGTTGCATATTCCACGCCGCTGCCGGACATCCGCTTTGTCGCCACCATACCGGCGGCTGCCGCCAAACTCTCGCCTCCGGTCCTGGCGCGGGGGTTCACGCTCGCGCAAGAGATCGACGGCACGGCAGAGATGACGGTTGGCGATGCGATCACCCGGAGCGTGACTGCGCGCATCGAGGGCACGACCCCGGTTCTGATCCCGCGGCTCGCGGTCTCGACCGGCGTTACGGCCCTGCGCGCCTATCCAAGGGACCCCATGGTCTCGCAGAGCGATGAGCGTGGCATATTGTCGGGCACCCGCACCGAGGTCACGACCTATGTGGCGCAGGGCGACGGGACGCTGGTGTTGCCTGCAATCTCGATTGACTGGTTCAACCTTGAAACCGGCACGGTCGAAACTGCATCGATTCCGGAAATTCCAATATCCGTCACGGGTGCCCCCGCTCCGCCACCGGACCCGGGCGAAATTGCAAAATGGCTGGCGCTCGCCGGGGTAGTGCTGATCGCGGGCCTCGGTCTTTTCAGACGGTTTCGCCCCGCCCTGACACAGAGGTATGAGGCGCTGCGGCAGAATTGGCAGAACTCCGAGCGGTATGCCCATCACGCCGTGCGGCGCGCAATAGCCCGGCGCGACCTTTCCTCGTCAATGGCCGCGCTTGATCGCTGGAAATCCGTGGCTCAGGCAGCGCCCGGTCAGGACTTCACCCCGTTGAACCGCGCGCTTGCAACGCTCGGCGCGGCACGGTTCGGCAGGGGCGAACGACGTGACGACGCGGAAGCATGGCGGCAACTTTCGGCGGCCTATGCGGCGACAAGACGGCACTGGCACGCCGCGCGGCGGCACGTCCCTGACGACAAGGCCCTGCCGCCGCTCAACCCCTGAGCCCCGTTTGCGCTGGCCGCGCAGAACGAAACTGCTCCGTCACACCGCAAGAGGATCATTACGCCTTTAAATGCATGGGCGGGACCAACAACAGTGCCGACATGATCGAACCGATGCGAGGCTCGGGCAGGCGGACCTTCATCGCCTGAACGGTCGATCTGCTCGAGGCCGGTGTCGATATCGAGCGCTTCGGAAGTTTCATCAGTGAGCGGCCGATCAGGCCACAGATCGGCGAGATCGTCGTGGACGGAAACGTCCGCGCGTTTTTCATTCTGGACCGAGACATCTCCCGGGGTTCTCGAAAACCGGTCGATCTCCTTCTTCCTCGGCTCCAGTCCCGAAGGAATACGAACGTGGAAACACGAGCTCGGCGATGAAAGCGGGCAGCGGCCCGTGCCGTCTGGCGCGCAGCCAACCAGGCTGAGGCACGTGCAGAGCCAGGCTCAGGAATTGACCAAAGTCTATTCCGGCGATCTGGCGCTTGATGGTCAGGATGCGCCCAAGCAGGTCCTCGACCGAGCCGTAGTCCACGGTCTCGCCGTCGTAATTCACCTGCGTCGTGCCACCCGAATAGGCGCGCCGGAGCGCCGCGAATAGACCAGTCGCGTTTTGATGCCGCACCTTTGATAGGATTTATTGCAGCAAAGGAGACGAACTATGGGAACGAAACGGACGGACGAATTCCGCGCTGATGCGGTGCGGATCGCGCTGACGAG
>JAUIIJ010000071.1 GCA_030431825.1 Alphaproteobacteria bacterium | reverse complement strand
ATCGCCGATGTTTATCGTATCCGGCCCCGAACTGGTGATCGCCCAGTGCAAGGCAGGAATCGTCGGATCCTTTCCTGCGCTGAACGCCCGCGAGGCCGAAGGCGAGCCGCCGTTGCTGGAGCGCTGGCTGCAACAGATCACCGAGGAGCTGGACCGCCATAACCAGGCAAATCCGGACAATCCGGCGGCTCCTTTCGCGGTTAACCAGATCGTACACCGGTCGAATGTGCGACTGGAGCGCGATCTCGAAATCTGCGCGCGTTGGAAGGTGCCGATCTGGATCACGTCGCTGGGCGCACGGGTCGAGGTGAACGAGGCCGCCCACTCCTGTGGCGGCATCACCCTGCATGACATCATCAACAATACCTTCGCGAAAAAGGCTGTCGAAAAGGGCGCTGACGGGCTGATCGCGGTTGCCGCTGGCGCGGGTGGCCATGCGGGGCCGCAATCGCCCTTTGCCCTGATCCGTGAAATCCGCGCCTGGTTCGACGGTCCGCTGCTGCTGTCCGGGGCCATCGCCTCGGGCGAGGCGCTGCTGGCAGCCCGCGCGGTGGGGGCCGATTTCGGCTATATGGGCAGCCCGTTCATCGCCACGCGCGAGGCCAATGCGCGGCCCGAGTACAAACAGATGATCGTCGGTTCCGGCGCCGAAGATATCGTGACATCGTCTTTGTTTACAGGCGTTTCCGGCAATTACCTCAAGCCTTCGATCACTGCGGCCGGTCTGGATGCCGACAACCTCGACACCGCGACACCGGACAGCATGAATTTCTCGTCCGGGTCGTCCAAACCGAAGGCGTGGAAGGAAATCTGGGGATCGGGGCAGGGCATCGGCGACGTGCACGACGTCACCGACGTGGCGACGCTGGTCAACCGGATCGACCGCGAATACCGGGCTGCGGGCGCGCGGCTCGCCGCCGAGTTCGCGGTCTGATCGATGGCCGAACTGCTGATCGTTCGGCACGGGCAGGCGTCGTTCGGCGCAGACGACTATGATCGCCTGTCCGAAACCGGGCACCGTCAGTCCGAACTCGCGGGTGCTGCGCTGCGCGAAGCGGGGTGGGTGCCGGACCGTCTGATCACCGGCACGCTCGCGCGCCAACGCGACACGCTGGCGTCGATGGGCTTCGGCGCGGAACCGGAAACGCATCCGGGTTTGAACGAATACGATTTTCACGACCTCTTGTCGGTCAGATTCGGTGGCAATGTGCCCGACCCGGTGCGTCATGACCGCAAGACCCATTTCCGCACCCTGCGCGAAACCATTCTCGACTGGCAGGCGGGCGGTCTGACGGGCGCGCGTGAAAGCTGGGCCGACTTCGCAGGGCGGGTGGCGGCGGCGCGTGCGTTCGCCACCGATACCTCGGCCAAAAGGGTGCTGGTGGTCAGCTCGGGCGGACCGATCGGACAGCTCGTGGCGACCGCATTGAGGGCACCCGAGGCGCAGATGCTGACGCTGAACCTGCAGGTCAAAAACAGCTCGTTCACCCGTTTTATCTTTACCAGCAGCAGGTTTTTCCTGCACGAATTCAACGCCACGCCGCACCTGATGGCGGCGGATCGTGACCATCTGCTGACGTACAGCTAGAAAGGACAGGCTATGACCGATACGCAGACGCTCGACCTCGATGCCGTCGGGGCCTACCTGAAAGATCATCTGGACGGCTTCGAAGGTCCGCTGGAAGCGACCAAGTTCGAGACCGGTCAATCGAACCCGACCTTCCTGCTGAAAACACCTGCCCGAAACTATGTTTTGCGCCGCAAGCCGCCCGGCGTGCTGCTGAAATCCGCCCATGCGGTCGACCGCGAATTCCGGGTACAGAAGGCGCTGGCCGGCACAGATGTGCCCGTCGCGGCAATGCATCTGCTGTGCGAGGACAATGCGGTGATCGGCTCGGCCTTTTACGTGATGGATCACGTCCCGGGACGTAACTTCAAGGACCCGGTTATGGAGGGTGAGAACAACGCGACCCGCACCGCGGTGATCGACGAGATGAACCGGATTCTGGCGGCGCTGCATATGGTCGATATCGACGCGGTCGGCCTGTCGGATTACGGACCCGAGGGCAGTTACTATGAACGTCAGGTCAGCCGCTGGTCCAAGCAATATCGCGCGTCCGAGACCGAGAGCATTCCGCAGATGAACCGGCTGATGGACCTGCTGGTCGAACGGATGCCCGAGGATGACGGGCAACGTACGCTGGTGCATGGCGACTACCGTATCGACAACATGATTTTCGATACTGAACTGCCGGAATGCCGGGCGGTGCTGGATTGGGAACTTTCGACCATCGGGCATCCCTATGCCGATCTCGCATCGGTTATCATGCAGTGGCAAATGCCGCAGGGCGGCACGGGGCGGGGACTGGCTGGTGTGGACCGGGCCGAACTGGGGCTGCCGTCAGACGAGGCCTTCATCGCATCTTATTGCGAGAGACGGGGGTTGCCGGGCATCGAGAATTTTGGATTCTACCTGTCGTTCTGCTTTTTCCGCATGGGTGCGATCCTTCAAGGCGTCCTGAAACGTGCGCTGGATGGCAATGCATCCAACCCGGAGCGGGCGATGCGGCTGGGCGGGTTCGTACCCGTTTTTGCTGAAAGCGGCATCGCAGCGCTCAAAGGTTAGGCACTTTGGGTACCGCCGGGTGATCTGACGCAAGGTCAATCCTGCAGAGAGCCCCCTGTGGCGGCACATGGTGTGCGCCTGAGCGCTTGGTTGCCTCCTAAAGGGCGAGCGCAAATCCATTAAAGCCGATATTTGACGGACTGTTACGGCTTATTCTTGATCTTACCACGTGCGACCTATGCGTCGTTTCCGGCCCGCCGTCGGGAGCGACCGGCGCCCGTGCTGGAAGCTTGACTTTGAACCGCGATGTGCAACTCTCGTTGCATGGGCCCCGGGGCACGAATGGGAGCGTGCGAACGGAACCGGCCCGTCATGAAGGGGAGGAAACCACATGAAGAAGAAAACGATTCTGGGTATGGGGACCGCGCTTGCCCTGACCTTGGGGGCATCCGCGGCCTTTGCCGAGAACATCAAGATCGCGTTCATCGATCCGCTGTCCGGTCCGTTCGCAAGCACCGGTACCAACGGTTTGCACCAGTATGAATTCGCGGCGCAGACGCTGGTAAATGACAAGGGCGGAGTCCTGGGCGGCGACATGTTCGAGATCGTTCCCTTCGACAACAAGGTCAGCCCCAAGGAATCGCTGATCCAGCTGCAGGTCGCGATCGACCAGGGAATTCGCTATGTGGTGCAGGGGAATTCGTCCGGCGTCGCCCACGCGATCACCGATGCGGTCGCCAAACACAACCGGCGCAATCCGGACAACCGTGTCCTGTACCTGAACTACGCGGCGGTCGATCCGGCGCTGACCAACGAGAAATGCAACTTCTGGCATTTCAGGTTCGACGCCAATGCAGACATCAAGATGGACGCCCTGACCGATGTCATCGCCGCGAACGAGGACATCAAGAAGATCTATATCATTGGTCAGGACTATTCCTTCGGCAAAGCCGTGGCCGCGGCGGCCGAAGCCAATCTGGCCGAGAAGCGCCCGGATATCGAGATCGTCGGCAACGAGTTGCATCCGATCGGCAAGGTCAAGGACTTTACCCCCTATGCCCGCAAGATCGTGGCATCCGAAGCGGATGCGGTGATCACCGGCAACTGGGGCTCGGACATGCTGGGCCTTGGCAAGGCGGTCATCGAAAACGGGTTTAGCGGGCCGATCTACACCTATTACGCTGCGGGCAGCGGCATGACGGGCGCCTTTGGCGAAACCGGCAAGGGGTCGATCCGGCTAGTCAGCGAGGGGCAGGTCAATCCGCCGCCGTCCGACGAGGCGACTGCCTATTACGAGGCGTTCAAGGCCAAGTACCCGGATGGCAATATCGACCAGGCGCGGATCAGCAACGTGGTCGCAATGCTGGCCAAGGCGATCGAAGAGGCCGGTACCGCCACGGACGTGGTCGCCGTCGCCAATGCGCTGGAAGGCATGGAATTCGAAAGCATGTGGGGAACCAAGATCTACATGCGGCCGAACGACCACCAGGCCATCCAGAACCTGATTATCGGGGCGCATACCGACGAA
>JAUIIJ010000006.1 GCA_030431825.1 Alphaproteobacteria bacterium | reverse complement strand
CGAGTCCTCTCCTGGGCACCATACAGGCCTTCGGCCGGATATCCCTTTCCAGATCTTTTGACGAGAACAGCCAATCCGGGATCTTCGTGTTCGGATGCGGGGTACGAATTCCAGTTTAACCGTAAAGGATTGGAACTGTGTCGAGGCCAGTCGCTCCGCTATCTCATGTCGCGATAAACCTGAAACACCTAACGCTGCCTGAAATCAAAGATTTCAACGCGTTCGGTGCTGCCAGATGTTTCAAGTTAATCGCGTAATGCTTTATTTCTTCAAGGGTAGCTCAAGAGCGGGATTGTGGCTTATGGCGGTTTGCTTGAATGATCTTGCTTCCCGTCATCGGAGTTTCAGGCCTGATCTGTTTGGCGCGATGCCCCCGCCGCCTACGGACCGCACAAGACGCTCTACATCTGTGGGAAACTGTGGAGCGACCAGGGTATTTTCGCGCGAATGATGGCCGGTCTGGCTGCCGAATACGTCGAAGGGAAGACCGTGATGATCCCCTCTCGGAACATTGCTACGCAATGCCCTCTACATACAAATCGCGAAAAATCTCACTCCTGATTTACGTCAAATCACTCCAAGAATCTACGTGGGGATGTGGGAATAGACCGTGTTTCTGGATACGCCAAGCTTGCGCGCGGTCAGGGCGACATTTGCGTTGCATTGCCGGAACACCTTGTTGATCTCGCGGCACTTGGCCTCGCGGGCGCCGTTTCCGGAGCAGCGCGGGCAGGCGATTTCGGAATCGTCGGGCAGGCCAAGCTTGCGTTCGACATGTTCTTCCCGGATCACGCCGACGGGACATTGCACTGCAAGGACCTGAAGCTGATTTGCCAGCCCGGTGAGATTCTGGCTGCGGTCGATCCGCTTCAGCGCCTCGATCGCCGTGGGCGAGAACTGGTGACCCGGAGAAATGTCGGCCATCATGCAGGCGACGATCTGAGCGAAATCCGTGCGGTCGACCAGATCGGGAAGATGCACCCTCATCTGCACCAGCCTTGAAAAGGCCATCCTGACATGCGGTGGCCACTGGTCGTTCGGCATCGTGTCCGTTTGTCCGGTGCAGATGATGCTCCAGCCGGGTGAATTCTTGAGCTGCAACATCCGGTTGGTGACCTGCGCCAGCCTTTCCGCCGCGCCGCCACGGATTGCCTCCAGATCTTCCAGAAGCAGCGTTCCCCCGGTCTGCAGAGAAAATTCCTGCGTATCGGTTTCGCCGAGAATGTCGGCCATCAGGCGTTCGGTCTGGCTCAGCTCATTGGCGGTCTGGCAATCGACCAGGATAAGCGGACGGTCATCGTGCAGATCTTCGTGAACGGTCTGCGCCAGGGTGGTCCGGCCCGTTCCCGGTTCGCCGATGATGCAGAATGGCGTGCCGAGCCGCGCCGAGCGCATCGCCAGCCGCAGGCTGTTGCGCACCTGTTCGTCGCGAAATACCGGCCTGCCGGGCGCGCTCGGAAGGTTGAAAACGGCCGGGATCGAAACGGCAACCGTTCGCTTCAATTGCGTGTAATCCGGGTTTCGCCGCGTCGCTCTGATGCGTGCGAAATAGGCTGCGTTCAGCCAATCGACCAGGCGGATGACCTCGCCATCCACCATTGGCTTCAGGGCGGCACCGAATCCACCCTGAAACAGATCGGAAAACGACTTTGCAGCACCAAGTTCCAGACCTTTCAGGATACCGCCCGCATGCCGGTTGGAACCGGTGATGCGACCGTCATCATCAAGACTGATCATGCCGATGCTTTGCGTTGTCAGGTATTCCTCGCGCGGGTGGAATTGAATGATGTGCTCGCCGCGGTGCTCATCAACAAAGATACGGTTTTCGATGTTGCCCGCCGCCAGCGTCACGAGCGCCTGCGTATGGAACTGCCGGGCGGCAACTTCGGAGGACGCATCAAGTACACCGACAATGCGCCCCTGGCTATCGAATATCGGCGCGGACACACATGAAACGCGCCCGTGCTTTGCGAAGAAATGCTCGCTGCCCGTCACCATGCTTGCCTCGCCGGCATGCAGGGCAAGCCCGAGCGCATTGGTGCCCCGCAGTTCCTCGCGCCAGATAGAGCCGATACGGATGCTGCGCGAGCATTCGGACTCGCGAAACTCGTTATCCATGATCGCGTCAAGCACGACGCCTTCGCGATCGGCAAAGGCGGTCATGTGGTTGGTTCCCGCGATCTGGTTGCTGAGAAGTTCCAGTTCCGGCCGGACAATGGCGATCAGCTTTGCGTGCCGTTCTTTTGCTTCGCGCAGTTCCTGAAAGGATATGACCGCATCCAGTGGCTCGCCCTTGGGGTCAAGTCCGCTTTTAAGACAGCGATGCCAGCTATCGGCGATCGGGTCCGGAACGGCACCATGTGCAAAGACGCCTTTCGCTTCGAGAGACGCGCGCGCTTTTCTGAATGCAGTTTGCACAACGTCCTCCCAGCGTTGGCATGATCACGGGATCAATAGAGCCCAGCAGGGTTCGCCAGATCAACCCACATGATCAATTTGTGAACATGGATTGATTTGCGCCTTTCCGTTTCTGAACACGGATTTCTCATCCCGGCAATTTTTTGCCTGCCAGATTTGTCTGGCGCGGTACCGCACCGAATTGCGACGGGGGAGATGACATCATGAAAGCCCAGGTGCTTCATAACTACGACGACGATCTGACTGCGGCATCCTGGCTGACCTATCAGGATGTTGCCGATCCGGTGCTCTCGAAAGGGTCCGAGGTGATCGTGCGCATCGGTGGCGCGGGCGTCTGTCGCACCGATCTGCATGTGATCGAGGGTGTATGGCGACCGCATATGGATCCGACCGGAACCGCGCTTCTGCCCGTGATCCTGGGGCACGAGAATGCCGGCTGGATCGAAGAAGTCGGCCCGGAGGTGGAGGGAGTGACCAAGGGCGACCCGGTCATCGTGCATCCCAAGATTTCAAGCGGCACTTGCCTTGCCTGCCGCCGGGGCCAGGACATGCACGGCGAGGGAGCCTTTCCGGGTCTCGACAGCAATGGCGGCTACGCGGAGGCGCTCGTGACCTCGGTGCGCAATATCGTGAAACTGCCCAAAACGCTGAGTCCCAAGGATGTCGCACCCTATTCGGACGCGGGGCTGACCGCCTATCGCGCGGCGAAGAAGGCGACGCGCCACCTCTTGCCCGGCGAATACTGCGTCATCATCGGAGCCGGCGGGTTGGGACATATCGCCATTCAGGTTCTCAGGGCAATGTGCGCGGCCGAAATCATCGTCGTCGATACATCGGACGCATCGTTGCAGCTTGCCCAGGATTGCGGCGCGGATCATCTGATCAAGGCGGATGGCGGTGAAGTTGAGGCCGTTCTGTCCATGACCCGGGGGCATGGTGCCGAGGCGGTTCTGGATTTCGTCGGCGAAAAAGGCACCACCGCCAAGGGTATCGCGATGACGCGCAGCGCCGGGAGCTATTACGTGATCGGCTATGGCGAGGACGTTCAGGTGCCGACCGTCGATCTGGTGATCACCGAAAAGAACATCATCGGCAATCTCGTCGGGACATGGGCCGAACTCACCGAGCTGATGGAACTGGCCCATCGCGGACTGGTTCAGCTCGAAACCCACGAATTCAAGCTCGAAGACGCGAATGCCGCACTTCAGGACCTGCATCACGGCAAGATCAAGGGCCGCGCCGTTCTTATCCCCTGATCTTATCCCTGACGGGCCGTTCAAATTTGGAGGACATCATGAGAAAACCACTCACAGGATCACTTTCGGCGCTTGCATTGGCGAGCAGCGGGATATTGGGCGCTCCGGCGGTCCATGCGGAAGACTATTCTAGGTTCGGCATCTCGGCCGATATTCCCGGCACCTGCAGCTATGAAGCGATCGACGCCAAGGATTATTCCGGGCGCACGCTCAACATAATCACCCATGCTATCCCTGTGATCGGCGAGCCGACGGCGCTTCATGCGGAACAATTCGCGGAACTGACCGGCGCTGAGGTCAATGTCGTCCACGTCCCGTTCGGCGATCTGTTTCAACGGATCATGATCCCGTTCCAGAGCGGACAGAACGCCTATGACGTTCTGTTTTACGGCTCGCTCTGGATCGGCGATTTCAACCGCTTCCTCGAACCCGTGCCCGAGACCTATCTCAACTCGACCGGAATGGCGGACGTCACCGACAGTTTCAGGGGGGTCGCCACATGGAACGGGCAGATGATCCAGTATCCGATGGACGGTGACCGCCATTACCTCAAATACCGTACCGATGCTTTTGAGAACGACGCGCTCAGAGTCCGGTTCCAGGCCGAAACCGGACGGGAACTCGCGGTGCCTGCGACATGGGAAGAATATAACGAGATCGCCCGGTTCTTTTCGGGCTTCGACTGGGACGGCGATGGCGAGATCAATTATGGCTCGGCCGAGGTGGCCAAGCGCGATGACCTCATGTTCTCGGCCTTCATCAGCCGCGCCGCACCCTATGCAAAGCACCCCGATGTGACGGGCGGTTTCTTTTTCGACCTCGAGACCATGGAGCCGCTGATCAACACCCCGGGTTTCGTGCGCGGACTGGAATTGTTTGTTGAAGCGCAAGAGGCCTTTCCGCCGGGCGGTACGAATTTCGGCCTTGGCGACGAGATATTCTCCTTTGGCGGGGGCCAGACCCTCATGAGCTATTCCTGGGATGATGCCTTTGTTCAGGCGCAGCAGGAGGACAGCCGCATTCGCAACATGGTCGGCGCGGCACCGCTGCCCGGCGCACGCGAGGTGTGGAATCGGGACACTGGCCAATGGGATCGGTTCGATGAACCGAACCGCGCGCCCTACATGACCTGGGGCTGGTCCTCCGCCGTATCCGCATTGTCCGAGGAAAAGGAGATGGCGTTCGACTATCTCTGTTTCTTCGCCAACGAGGCGAACACTTCGCACGATCTACAGATCGGGCGGTTCGGCGTGAACCCCTATCGCAACAGCCATTTCGACAGCGCCTTCTGGCAGAGCCTCGGATGGGAGGCGCAGGTTGCCGACAGCTATGTCAACACGCTTTCGCAGATGGAGCAGAGCGACAACCGGGTCTACGACCTGCGGGTGCCGGGCGTGGGTCAGTTCATGTCGTCGATGGCGAACGGTGTCGCCGAAGCGATGGCCGGACAGAAAAGCGCACAGGACGCTCTTGACGGTGTTGCCGATGAATGGCGTGCGATCGTAGACCGCATTGGAAAGGACCGCCTGCGCGACGCCTACGCAAATGTTGTCCGCCTCGAAGACAACACGCACCAAGACGGGTCGCCATAAAGCTGACCCGCCTGCCACCACTGCCTGGCCCCGAGAGTTTTCACGAGGTCAGCTAACGCCGGGCGTTTCAGACTGATCGCGAAGTGCCCAGATTTTCAAGACCGGGGAGGCCGGCGCAGCCTTCCTCACAAGCCATCAGCGACTCCAGATGCTCCAGCCCAAACATTTCTTCCTCCTCCCGGCGCTCTTGACGCTCTTGGCGATTATCATCTTTCCGCTGCTGTTCACCGTGCGGGTCAGCTTTTCGAGCTGGGACGTCTATCAGGCGGGGCTCGACTATATCGGCGCGCGAAATTACCTGAGGGTGTTTCAGGACACGCGCTTCTGGGAAAGCCTGCTCCGGCTCTCGGTGATGAGCGCGATCAGCGTGAGTCTGCAATATACGCTGGGATTCGCACTGGCGCTCGCGGTCTGGAAACAGACGAAGGGCGGGCGACTGTTCCGGGTTCTTTTCCTGGTGCCGATGATGACCACGCCGGTGGTGATGTCGGTGATATGGCGCACCATGTTCCATGAAAGTCTGGGGCCGGTGAACGACCTGCTGTCAGTCTTCGGGATCGCACCGGTGCCGTGGTTGTCGAGCGCTGCGGGCGCATTTGCCAGCGTCATCATCGTCGAGGTGTGGCAATGGACTCCGTTCATGTTTCTGCTGTTGCTGGCCGGGCTGGTCTCGCTTCCGCGCGAACCCTACCTGGCCGCTGCCATCGATGGCGCGGGGCCGTGGCGCACCTTTTGGCAGGTGACTTTTCCGCTGATGGCGCCGATTTCCATCGGGGCACTTGTCATCAGGTTGATCGAGGCATCCAAGATCATGGATACCGTCTATGTCCTGACCTCGGGCGGCCCCGGCACGGCGACGGAAACTCCCTCCTATTACATCTATATTCGCGGCTTGCGGGATTTTCAGGTGGGGTATTCTGCGGCCCTGTCCATCACCTACCTGGTTTTGATGATCGTCAGCCTGACCATCATCAGCAAGCTGCTCATGAGATTTCTGATCGGAAAGGACAGCTGACATGAACCGGACCTATCTGATCGTGAAATACCTGTTTCTGCTCGCCTGGTCGACCTTTGTGGTTTTCCCGTTCCTCTGGGCGCTGAGCACCTCATTCAAGGACGCAAATGCCGTCACCAGTGGCGCGCGCTACATTCCCTGGCTCGAATTCGAACCGTCCACCCAGGGCTGGAAGTCGCTTTTTACCTCTGGCAGTCAGGGTATCAATATCGTGACGCCCTTTCTCAATTCGGCGACCGTGACCCTCACGGCGAGCGCAATCAGCCTGGTTCTCGGGACACTCGCTGCTTACGGGCTGAGCCGATACCAATTCCGCGCCGGCTTCGTCAAGAATTCGGACATCACCTTTTTCTTCATCTCGCAGCGGATCATGCCGCCTATCGTGCTGGCCATTCCGTTCTTCCTGATGCTCAGGGAGATCGGGGCGCTGGATACGATCCTCGGGCTGGTCATTGTCTATATCGCACTGCTCTTGCCGATTGCGGTGTGGGTGATGATCGACTTTTTCGGCTCGATTCCGAAAGAACTGGACGAGATGGCGATGATCGACGGCTGCACCCCTGCCGGCGCGTTCCTTCGCGTCATCCTGCCCAATTCCCTGGCGGGGCTGGTGGTGGCAGGAATGTTCTGTCTGATCTTCGGCTGGAACGACTTCTTCTTCGCCTTCACGCTGACATTCACCAAGACCCAGCTTCTGCCGGTGGCAATCGTGTCGCTGAATTCATCGGTCACTCCCTGGTGGTCGCTCTCTGCCTTTGCGCTGATCTCGGTGACGCCGCTGGCATTGGTCGCCATTCTTGTCGAGCGGTTCATGTCGCGCGGCTCTCTCTCCGGCGCAATTCGGTAGACCCATGCTGACACTTGAAAACCTGTCCACTGCCGACGCGAAACGGCCTCTCGCCGGATTGAATGCCAGCTTCGAGGCCGGCAGGATCTATACCATTCTGGGACGCACCGGTGCCGGCAAGACCGAATTGTTGCGGACCCTGATCGGGCTTGATCCGATCCGGAGCGGAGCGATCCGGCTGGATGGAGCCGATCTGTTGCACAGGCCGGTGCGGGCGCGGCAAATGGCAATGGTCTATCAGCAGTTCATCAACTATCCGCATCTGAATGCACTGCAAAACGTGATCTTTCCCCTGCGCCGGCAGAACGTCGACAAAGCGACGGCGGTTGCGCGCGCACGCGAGGCGCTGGCCCTTGTGGGTCTGTCGGATTTCGAGACGCGGATGCCTTCGGAGTTGTCGGGCGGGCAACAACAGCGGGTCGCGCTGGCCCGTGCTATCGTGAAAAACGCGCGTATCCTGCTGATGGACGAACCGCTTGCCAATCTGGATTACAAGCTGCGCGAACAGCTTCGCGAGGAATTTCCGCGCCTGCTGCACAAGAATGTCGACGGGGTGATCCTGTATACGACGACCGAACCGGGCGAGGCGATGCAGCTCGGGGACGAGATGGTTGTCATGCACGACGGCAAAATCATCGCTCACGGCGATCCGGGTGATCTGTTCGACAACCCGCCGAATGTCGAGGTGGCGCAGTTGATCAGCGATCCGCCGATCTCGGTCTGCGACGGCCGCATCTTTGGCGGCATGGCATGTTTCACGGATGGATCGCCCGCCCGGCTTGCGGGTGGTGGGCTGCACGACGGAACGGCGGTGCGGATCGGCATCCGGCCCGATGCACTCGCAATCGGCGGCGACATTGCCGCCCGCGTCACGCTCGCCGAATTCTCGGGTTCGGATACGATTTTGCATCTTCAATTGCCGTTTGGCCAGGCGGCAATGCTGCTCGATGGTATCCACGAATTTCAGCCCGGCCATGGTCTTGATGTCGCGCTCGACGCGCAAAGCCTGCTGCTCTTTTCTCAAGAGGGCGCAAACATCACCGGGAGGATCGGCTGATGGCAAGGATCGTGCTCAGGGGTCTCGGGCATTCCTATCGAAACGCGCCGCAATGCGAAACGGATTACGCGCTCAAGCCTGTCGATCTGACATGGGAAGATGGCAAGGCCTATGCGCTTCTGGGTCCGTCAGGTTGCGGCAAGACGACGATGCTGAACATCATCTCGGGACTTGTCACGCCATCCGAAGGCCGATTGCTGTTTGACGGCAGGGATATGACCGGCGCGAGCACCGCCGAACGCAACATCGCGCAGGTATTTCAGTTTCCGGTGATCTACACGACCAAGACCGTGCGCCAGAACCTCGCCTTTCCGCTGGAATGCCGCAACTGGCCGTCCGCAAAGATCGCCGAACGGGTGGACCGTATCGCCCGGCTTCTTGACCTGTCCGACATTCTCGGTGCGCCGGCGCGCCGGCTGAGCGCGGACCAGAAACAGCTTGTCTCTCTTGGCCGCGGACTCGTTCGGGACGATGTGAGCGCGGTGCTTCTGGACGAGCCGCTGACGGTCATCGATCCGCAGATGAAATTTGCGCTGCGCCGGAAATTGCGCGAGATCAACCGCGCCACCGGTATCACCATGATCCTCGTGACACACGATCAGAGCGAAGCAATGTCATTCGCCGACGAGGTCGTTGTCATGAAGGACGGGCAAGTTCAGCAGTCAGGGCCGCCCGAGCACCTGTTCGCCCGTCCGCAGAACGAGTTCGTCGGCTATTTCATCGGGTCCCCGCCGCTCAACATTCTTGCTGCGGAACCCGGGAACAACCGTCTGAATTGCCCTGCGCTTGGTCTTTCCGTCGGCCTGCCGCGTGGTGTCGGGACCAGCGTCCTGAGCTTTGGTGTTCGACCGGAACATATCCACCTTGTCGACGTCGCGGGAACGGCGCCGGGGGCGCGGGTCGAAGCGGTCGAGAACCTGGGGGTCGAACGCGTCTTCACCCTGCGCGCGGCCACCGGAGAAACGATCAAGGTCAAGTCGCGCAGGCACAAGGGCCTTTCGGCCGGAACAGATATCGGGCTTTCGGTGAAACTCGGCGACCTCTTGGTATTCGGAAATGGCCGCTTGCTCGGCGATGGCGAGGCCTATCTTCCCTCAGAAGATGTCGGCTGACCGATCTCCTCGGCCCGGACAGACGACCGCGCATCATGAGAGCTTGTTCCGGGATTGCCGGTATTCGCTGGGTGACTGGCCGGTTCGATCCCGAAAGGCACGGTTGAATGGGCCAACAGAGGCAAAGCCGACGTCATAGGCGATAGACAGTATCGGGATATCGGCGCGCGCTGGATCGGACAGGATCTGCCGGGCCGCCTCGATCCTGCGCTCGTTGATGAACTGCGCAAAATTCCTGTATCCCAGCCCCTTGTTGATCGCCCGCCGGACGCGATGTTCCGGTGCATCGACGGTCGCGGCCAGTTGCGCGATGGACAAACCTTCCTGCCGCCAGATGCCTGCTGCCATCGCCGCTTCGATCCTCGTCAGAACGGCAGCATCGGCGGCCGGTAACGACGCGGCCGGGCGTGACGGGCTGTGTTCCGTGGACGACCAGAGGTCAGGTGCAAGCCGGGTTGCCCAACACAGAAACGCAATCGTGAGGACAAGAAATCCGGATGCGTGCAGCGGATACGCCAGATTTGGCAAGTCAGTGTCGAACTGGAAAACCTCGACCATCGAAATCGCCAGGCCGATCATCGCCATGACTGCGACGAACCATCTTCGGAACCTTCGGCGGCTCTCGACAAGGTCGGCGGCGGCGGTGGACAGGGCGATATGGAGCAAACCCGCGTATAGCAGAAAGACAACGGCGCCTCTGAGCGTTCCGGCAATCGGGAAAACCGGCGCCAGCCAGGCTCCGACGGCCACCGCAGCAGCAATCGCGCCGTGCCAGGGCCTGTAGACCGGCCTGTCGAGAAAAAGCTCGGCCCCGGCCCAGACAGCGAGGATCGGCACGACGCCGGCAATCGCGACCAGCCACGATTGCATCCGCGTCCCGACAAGTCCGAGATTCGGCGAGGACACCAGCAAATAGGCGCTCAGTCCGAGACAGAGGGCAGAAACCGACAGCTTTCGCGGCGCCTGACCGCGGTTGGCCAGGAAAATGACGGCGCAGATGACGAGCGCGGTCACGGCACCGCCCCTGAGAAAGAGGTCAAGTCTCGTCAACAGGTCATCCATGCGCCGAGCGAACCCCAGACCGGTAGACCGGTCAACCGTGGGCGACGCGCCGATTTCCGAAAATCCGGACCGATTCCGGAAATCTGTGGGCGTGTTCCGAAAACGGCGCGCGCCATGTCGGCCGATCACGCATCTGAACGGAAGCAACGGAAATCGGGAGGATGCCATGCCGGAACAATGTCTTTTCACGCAAATCGCCACGATTTTCTCCGGCGTCCTTGTCTCGGATTTCCTGCGCTATGCGTTGGGTGCCGGCGGTGTTTACGTTATCGTCAACCTCGCGCTCGCCGCGCGGATGAAAACCCGCAAGATCAGGGCAGATGATCCACCCGAAGGTCAGATTAACCGCGAAATTCTCGCCAGTTTGCGCACGGTTGTCATCTTTGCCCTGAGTGGCACGCTGATCGTGCTGGGGGCCTCAGCGGGAGTTTTCACGGTTTACACCGAGATCACGGTCCATGGCTGGGCCTATTTCGGTCTCAGCACGGCGGTGTTGATCATCGCGCATGATGCGTGGTTCTACTGGTCCCATCGGTTGCTGCACCATCCGCCGCTTTTTCGGCGTTTCCACCGGCTGCATCACCGCTCACACAATCCGACTCCGTTCGCGTCCTACAGCTTCGATCTCGGAGAGGCCGTCGTGAACGCCACATATCTGCCGCTGATCCTGCTCGTGCTGCCCGTCCATTCGCTCGCGATCCTGATATTCGTCACGCATATGATACTGCGCAACGCGATCGGGCATTCGGGATACGAACTGTTGCCCGCGAACCGGCAGGGCAAGCCCCTGTTCGGCTGGATGACCACCGTCACCCACCACGACCTTCATCATGCCCATGCCGGGTACAATCTCGGCCTCTACTTCACATGGTGGGACCGGTGGATGCGCACGGAACATCCCGATTATCTCGATGAATTCCGACGTGTTGCGCGGCCGCTTCCGGGGTGGGTGCTGCGCATCGTCATCCTGGGCTCCGCGATACTGCTGGGCCTGGGAGCGAGCGAAGCCCGCGCCGATACACTGAGCGGTGCCTATGCCTCGCCGGGCGTCGGTATCATCGTGCAATTCGCGCCGTGCGAGAGCGATGCCAAAGCGACATGTGGTCGGCTGATCTGGGCATGGAGCCCTACCGACACACCTCATGCGCAACCGGGCGATGTCATCATAACGGACCTGCGCCGCTCCGGAACAGGTTGGTCGGGCCGGCTTCTGAATCCCCAGGACGGTCGCACCTATCGCGGTTCGATCACCTTGATGGGCACGGGCGCGATTGCGCTGCGGGGCTGTGCGGGGCCATTCTGTACCACGCAGCGCTGGCAATCGGTCCGCGCGCTCAGGCGCGTGCTCGACAGCGTCGAATGATCCCCGGTCTCAAGCCGGAACATCCCCGGTATGACCAGACCCGAAAGAAACACCGACAAGCCGATTTTCGAGCGGGACCCTGCGTCGGGCCGGTGATGCCCGGTCGGCCTGCGAGGCAGGTCGAAATTGCCTCACCGTGCCGACAAACGAGCGGTTCGTCGCACGGTGAGGCTGTTCAGGATGTGCTAGCCGACTTTCCTGGCGGGCGGAATCGACCAGGATCCATCAAGAATGGATGGATTGGCCTCTTTGGGCCAGTAGAGACGCATCATCAGAATGAACTTGCCCTCGGGCGCAGGAAGCCAGTTCGATTCCTTGTCCTTTCCGGGCGACTCGTTCTGGATGTAGATGTCGGTCGAACCATCGGCATTCGTTTTCAGATCCTGCCTCGGGCTGATCGAATAGCGGCTGATCGGGTTCTTTACGAAGTAATATTGGGCATCGTACATCGTAATCGACCAGAAACCATCGACCGGCGGCAACTGACCCTTGGGGAAGGTGATGACGTATTTCTCGGACCCCTTGTAGGCGCGCGCAAGCACACCGCCGCCGGATTTGGTGCTGACCGGGTAGACCGCATCCTGTGGCCGGTTCGCGCCAAGGCCGATCGCAGTGATCAACGCACGCTGAAGGTAATCGGTGCCGTAAAGCCCGGTCTTCGTGGAGTAGGACCAGCCATTGATATCCTCGAAATCCCCGTCGCCTGCCTTGAAATGCAGCATCATCCGGGCAAAGGCGAGCTGGGGCAGACGCTTTTGCAGGATGACGTCGAGTTTGCTGGCGTCGAAATCCTGCCCCGGCACGATCCCGATAGCCGCGAATTTTTCGACCAGGGCTGAATCGGCAGCGGTGGGAGGGTTCGTCTTGAGCAGTTCACAGAACAGCGTGAAGAACTCCACCGCACTCAGGGCATTCACCTGGTCGCGAACCGGTGTTTTCATATCGATCGAAGTATCGATCTTGCCCTCGGGCGGCGTGTAATCCGTGCCGTAGGCGCTGAGCGGAACCAGCGTCATTTCGTCTTGCAGCTTGTGGACCGCGGCATAGTCCTCGGGGGTTCCGGTGCAATAGATGCGGCCAAGGATCCAGACAAGTCCGGTCGGCGATTTCAGTTCGGTAACGCCGTCCGGCAGCGTTCCGGTCCAACCCGGACCGGTGATTGCGTAGGTCTGCGCCTCCGTGCCTGTCGTACGCTTGCCGGGCACCTCGAACACGTCGGTCCAGCCGTCAAGCATCGGAAACAGCGCATAGCGATCCCCCAAAGCCGGCAGGCTCAGGACATAGGGTTCCTCGGTGACTTCAAGAAAGCCGTAGGTATAAAGCGTGTCGGCATTGGGTGCCGTCACATCGCGGAACGACGCATTGGGATATTGGCGCAAGCGTGCCAGCTGCCCCATCGGAGCCTTGGTTCCGGCTGGCTTGGCGACATTCGACGTCACCCGTCGCGTGTACTCCATCGTCACCAACGGATAGGCATAGGTATAGGCTTCAAGCGCTGTCCAGAAGTCGGCCCGGTCCAGCAGTTCGTCGCTGATCGCACCTTCCAGTGCATGCGCCTGACCTGCAAACATTGATACGGCGGTCAACCCCAGCGCTCCTTGGGAAAGCGCTCTGCGCGTGATATTCATGACGGTATTCCTCGTTTTTGATGTCATGTCGGTTCTGGATCGCAACAGAAATTTCCAGTAGCCCTTTGGACATTGGCATCCGTACGCATACTGGAATTTCCCTGTTTGTAGTGATCTGGGTCGGGTTGTATATCGACGTTGAAAAACACGCTTCGGTTTTAACGACAAAATGCACAGGCGACTGATTGATGGGCGAAATGATGACACAGCGGGCAGGCGTCCTGTCAGAGTTGCCTCCGCTTTTATGCGAACTCGGACAAGACGTTGCCTCGGTGTTCGACGGGACCGGTATTGATCCGGATACGCTCGACGCCGATGCACGCGTGCCGTTTACGCCGATGCTCACCCTGCTTGAGCGAGCGGCGCAGCAGACCTCTTGTCCGCATCTGGGCCTGCTGATCGGACAGCGTTTCGATTTCGTACTGCACGGGTCGCTTGGCAAACTCATGCTCACCGCACCAAGGCTTGGTCAGGCGCTCATGGATTTCGTCACGTGCCAGCAGGGTTATTACAGCGGCACAATCGTCTATTTGAACCAGTTCGACGACATCTGCACCTTTGGTTGCGGGACTTATGCCGCATCGCATCGCGGCAGCCAGGTTCTCTATGATGCCGTTATCGGTATCGCGCTCAGGATGATCGAGGTTCTGACGAACAACAAGGTGAAACCGGTCGGAATACATTTTTCCCACCGTGCGCCCGAAGATGTCACGCCCTATGCGCGACTGCTGAAAATCCCGATGCAGTTCGACCAGTATCGAAGCTGTATCCTTCTGGACGCGGAGTCGTTGCAGGTGGCCCTGCCGGGCTCCGATCCCGCGTTGCGTTGCCGTCTGCAGGCAGACATGTCACGATCGATCCTGCGTGATGCGCCAGACCTGCCGACACGCACGCGGCAAGCGGTGCGCCATGTTCTGTATACGAACACACCAACCCTGCCCGCTGTTGCCGCCGAGATGAGCCTGCACCCGCGCACCCTCGAAAGAAGGTTGGCGAAGGAGGGAGAGACCTTTCGGTCGCTGCGCGACGATGTCCGCTTTTCGGTGGCCCGCGAACTGCTGGATCTGACGGAAATTCCCGTCGGCGAAATTGCCGCGATGCTCGCTTTTGCCTCGCCGGGCGTTTTCTCGGATGCGTTTCGCCGCAGGAGCGGAACATCACCATCGCTGTGGCGGGCAAAGACATCGACGGCCCGGAACTGATCCGTTTCGCGCGCAACGCAGCGGTCTGACCGGTGTTAGCATCGCGGGCACGGACGTCGCAGCGGTATCCGTCAACCAAACCGGCAATTGACTCGGGGCGGTGTCATTCACCAAGGTACATAGCGGGACTTCTGGTTGCTTGCGGAGGAACTGAACAGATGATGGCATGCCTCGCTTATCGGGCCTTTGGAACGCCGGACCATGTTTAGCGTACTGGTCGTTCTCGCATATGCCATTATTCAATGTGCCGCCTTCTTTTTCGCCTTCAAGGCGATCCAGACAGCACGGACATCACAAGGCGCGGTGGCCTGGACCGTTTTTCTCGTCGCGCTGCCGGTGATTGCGGTGCCGTGCTACCTGTTCCTCGGGAGCTGGCGTATTCGCGGGTATATCGTCGCCCGCCGCGAAGTCTCCGAAATTGTAACGGGCATCAAGCGCCATGCCGAGATGAATCGCCGCCCGGAGGAGGAGTTGACCGAAGCGACACGTGCATTCGAGGCAATCGCCGGTCTGCCGGTCGTTTCCGGCAACGATGTCTCGCTTCTGATCGACGGGACGGCCACGTTTGATGCCATTTTCGACGCGCTGGACAGCGCCGAGCACTACGTTCTGGTTCAGTTCTACATCGTCAAGGACGACGAGTTGGGGCGATTGTTTCGCGACCGCCTGATCGCGTGTGCCCGGCGCGGTGTGAGCGTCCGCTTCCTCTTCGATGCGGTGGGAAGCAACAAATTGCCGCGCTCCTACCTTTCGACGCTTGAGGAAGCAGGCGTCGAGACGATCAACATCCATACCAAGAAAGGTCCGAAAACCCCGTTCCAGATCAACTTTCGCAACCACCGCAAGACCATGGTGATCGATGGGAAAGTGGGATTCACAGGAGGGCTCAACGTGGGGGACGAATATCTGTCCCGCGATCCCTACTTCGGGAACTGGCGGGATACCCATTGCAGGCTGGACGGACCCATCGTGAGCCAGCTCCAACTGGTTTTCGCAGAGGACTGGCTTTGGGCAACCGAAGAGAATCTGACCAGTTTGCTCAACTGGGACGCACCACATATGGACCGCGACATTGACGGTGTGATTGTTGCCACGGGCCCGGCGGACGAAGAAGAATATGGCGCGCTGTTCTTCTGCGCAGCAATCCATGCGGCACGATCGCGCCTGTGGCTCGCCACTCCATACATGGTTCCGGAGAATGACGTTCTGGTCGCGCTCAAGCTCGCTGCGATGCGCGGGGTCGAGGTCCGGCTGCTTGTACCTGAAAAGGTGGACCACTGGCTGCCCTGGCTCGCCGCGCTGGCATATTTCGACGAGCTGCGCGCCGTCGGGATCGAGATATGGTCCTACACAAACGGGTTCATGCACCAGAAAGTCATTCTGGTCGATGACGAGATTTCAGCCATAGGCACCACCAACTTCGACAACCGGTCGTTTCGGCTGAACTTCGAAGCCATGGCCGTCCTGTTCGACAAATCTCTGGCTGAGGAAGTCGAGGAAATGCTGGAAGCCGATTTCAAGGAGTCCTACCTTCTTGAACGCAGCCTTTCCGAACGTCCTGCCTGGATCAGAATTGCAGCGCCTGTCTCGCGCCTCTTTGCGCCGCTGCTCTGAGTGCTCGCTGTGCGTCGATTTTCACCGTCAGACCCTATCTGATAGCGGTGGTCGTGCCCGACGGACCAGATCGCCGTCCGTTCCGCAATCCGGGCCACGGCAGGTTCTGGCAGGCGACACGGTGCTCCATTCATGCAACACCGGCGCGCTACAGTTCCCGAATGCGGCACTGTTATTGGCATATTCACTGCCGCCGCCCTAAGATGAGCCCGTGCGGAAGACGGAGACATGCGCGCATCATCGAGATTCGTGCAGACGGTTTGCTTTGGCGCGCGATATTGCCTGCTGCGTCGATCAGAGACATGTCGGGTGAAAATGGGAAAATATACCATCTTCCAAAGCGGGGAAGGCGGATTTTGGTGGGGTCCGCCAGGACGTGGATCGTAGTAATAGGTGGAAACAGGATGATTAACTACAAGAGCTCGATTTTCCAGGCAATGAGTTTGGGTATGATCGTTTTTGGCGGTGCAGCTCATGCAGGGAACCTTGCGCCGGTCGCCGTTGATCCGGTCGTTATCGTACCAGTCACCCCAGACCAAAGCGGCTCAACGCCGTTCGAGGGCTTCTATGTCGGTGGCAGCATTGGCTATGCGTTCGGCGGCGATGATCGTGTCGGAATCCGCGGCAACGCCCCCCAATTCGATATCGGAACGCTGTCGAATGACGGCGGTATCGCCGACATTCATCTTGGATATCGATGGTTGCTGGCAAATTACATGTACGGTCTGGAGCTTGGCGTGGAAGGCGGCTCTGTCGGATCAGATGTCGTCGGGGCGGGCTATGCCGCGTCGATGGAACTGAAGAACGCAGTGAACCTCCGTTTCAACATGGGTGCCATTCTGGCTGAGAAGACGCTTGTTTACGGGTTCGCAGGGGTTGCCAAAGGTAAATTCGACTATGCAGTTTCCGGCACGGGAGCGGCCGGACCGGTGTCGATACAGCAAGAGGCGTCCGATACCGGTTACGTGGTCGGGCTTGGTGTCGAACGCGCCCTGAACGATCAATGGTCGATCCGTGCAGAGTACCAATACGGCAACTTCGGCAAGGTTGAACTTTCCGATGCCGCGGGAAACACGACGTCTGCTACGCCGGATTATCAATCCATCAAGGTTGGTGTGAACTTCGCGTTCTGATGCGATCCGCCGCCGGGCCTTGACCGCGCTGATCTCATAGGAACAGAACCGCGGCGACGATCAGCTTGCGCTGCGACTGCGCCACCCCATCAGGTTCAACGCCGCAAATAACAGCGCGGCAACGCAGACGATGGAGGGACCGGCCGGGGTATCGAGCAGATAGGCCCCCTGCAATCCGGCGACCGCAGAGATCGCGCCGATGGTCGCGGCAATCCCTGCCATCGCCTCGGGCGTGCGCGCCAGACCGCGCGCAGCCGCCGCCGGAATGATCAGCATGGCGGCGATCAGCAGCACCCCGACCACCTTGATTGCAACCGCGACGGTAATCGCCAGCGACACCGTCAGGATCAGTTGTTCGCGCTTTGGATCGAGGCCGCTCGCATAGGCCAGTTCTTCGTTCAATGTAGATGTCAACAACGCCGACCAACGCCAGACAATCATCGCGACGACCAGCGCCGCGCCGCCCCAGATCACCAGCAGATCGCTGCGCGATACGGCGAGGATGTCACCGAACAGATACGCCATGAGATCGATCCGGACCCCGGACAGGAAAGACACAGCGACGAGGCCGAACGCCAACGACGAATGCGCGAGAACCCCGAGCAAGGTGTCCATCGCATAACCACGGCCCGCAAGATGGGTCACCGCAAAGGCCATGATGAGCGCAACGACGGTGGCCCCCGCGAAGACCGAGACCTGCAAGGCAAGCGACAAGGCAATACCGAGCATGGCCGCGTGGGCGGTCGCGTCACCGAAATAGGCCATCCGGCGCCAGACCACGAAACAGCCAAGCGGCGCAGCGGCAAATGCCACGCCGACCCCGGCGAGCGTTGCGCGGGCCATGAAATCATCAAGCATTACTCGGCTGCCTCGTGACTGTGTTTGGTGTGGTTGTCGTGATCATGATCGTGGCCGTGGTCATGATCGTGCCGATAGAGCGCCAGTGCACCGCCGGTCCCGCTTCCGAACAATGCGCGATATTCCGGTGCGGAAGCCACCACTGCCGGCGCACCTTCACAGCAGACATGACCATTGAGACAGATGACACGATCGGACGCGCTCATCACCACGTGCAAATCGTGGCTGATCATCAGGACGGCACAGCCGGTATCGTGGCGCACCGCCTCGATCTGCTGATAGAAGGCCGCCGAACCCGGCTGATCCAGCCCCTGCGTGGCCTCGTCCAGCAACAATATGTCGGGCTTGTTGATCAGGGCGCGCGCCAGAAGAACACGTTGAAACTGTCCACCTGAAAGATGCGACATCTGCTGTTTCAGAAGGGCCGGAACCCCGGCGGCGTCGAGCGCCGCCTGGCAGGCCTCCCTCGGCACCCGATCCGTCAGGCGCATGAAGCGTTCGACGGTGATCGGCAGCGTCGGATCGATATGCAGCCGCTGCGGGACATAGCCGATCTTCAAACCGGGCTTGAGCGTGACAGAGCCGCTTGCGGGTTTGGTTGCGCCGATGATTGCGCGCAACAGGCTTGTCTTGCCGGATCCGTTGGGACCCACGATGGTAACGATCTCGCCCGGTTCCAGCACGAGATCGACGTCGCGCAGCACCCTGTGCGCGCCATAATCAACACCAAGGTTCCTGACAGAAATCAGGCTCATGCGTGGGCCTTGTCCGCACATGCAGGGCAGATGCCTTCGGCCTCGACAACCGTTTTTTCGATGTGAAACCCGGCCGCCCGCGCGACGGAGCCCAATCCGCCCCTGGACGGTGCCGACTGCGTTTCCGCTACCGACTCGCAAAGGCGGCAGATCATGAAGGCCGGCGAATGGCTCTCGCCGGGCTGCGTGCAGGCGACAAAGGCATTCAGGCGCTCGATCTTGTGGACAAAGCCGTTCTCGGCCAGGAAATCGAGAGCACGATATGCAACCGGCGGCTGCGATCCGAACCCTTCGTCGCGCAGCAGATCGAGGATGGCATATGCGCCCAATGCCCGGTGCTCCTGCAGCAGGATCTCCAGAACCTTGCGCCGTACAGGCGTCAGGCGCAGACCCTTGTCCACGCAACGCGCCTCCGCCGCGGCCAAACCACGCGAAACACATGCCCGATGATCGTGATCCTCGAACCCGATAGGCGGTGCATTTTCTGCGGACATCCGTCGCGCCTCACTTGTCATGTTATTGTATATCAGTTAATCGATGCTTGATGTTATGAAATCACATAGAGGCCTCAATGTCCAGAACGCTCGCACCCCTCTCCATCGCTGCCACGCTCCTGGCGGGAACCGGCATGGCCGACGTGCCCCGTGTTGTCGCCGATATCGCACCCGTGCATTCGCTGGTTGCGCGCGTCATGCAGGGAACAGGGTCACCCGACCTGATGTTGCCCCCCGGTGCATCCCCCCACGAATACAGCTTGCGCCCCTCCGAAGCGGCCGCGCTTCAGGACGCGGATATCGTGATCTGGATGGGTCCTCAGCTCGCGCCGTGGATGCAGGACGCCATCAGGACCCTCGCGTCGGATGCCGACCACCTTACCCTGCTCGAGGCGACCGAGACCAAGCTGCTCGACATTCGGGAAGGCGCGCTCTTTGAGTCGCATTCGCATGGTCCAGACGATCATGGGCATGATGACGACCACGCGGACGGCGATCATGCCCACGAACACGATGACGACCATGACCACGACCATGCGGATGACAAGGAGCACGAAGAGCACGCACAGGAGCACGGCCATGACCATGACACACATGATGCGCATGCCTGGCTGTCTCCCGAAAACGCTGCCGCATGGGTGGACCTAATCGCGGCGGAATTGTCCTCTGCGGATCCGGAAAACGCCGACAGCTATCTCGCCAATGCGGCCGCCGTGCGCGAAGAACTTGCGGCGCTCTCCGCCGATGTGACCGCAATCCTTGATCCGGTTCGCAACGGGAGCTTTATCGTGTTCCACGACGCGTTCCAGTATTTCGAAGCCGATTTCGATTTCCCCGCAGCGGGCGCGATCTCGCTCAGCGACGCTGCCGCGCCAAGCCCCGCCCGGATCGCGGAAATCCAGCAACGTGTACGGCATGAACAAGTTGATTGCGTGCTGGCCGAGCCGCAATTCAATCCGGGCCTCGTATCGACGGTGCTGGATGGCACCGACGCAAACACTGCAATCATCGACCCGATTGGAGCCACCCTTGAGCCGGGGCCCGGCCTCTACCCCCAATTGATCCGGAATATCGCGACAACACTTGCCTCATGCCTTTGATCGCGCCCTCCCTCACAGGTCAACAATCCATCCACAACACTGCAACGGAGGTGAACTGCCACAGGATCGGGTAAAGTGACATGGCTGCGCGCGGGGGGTTCTGATAATCGGGATGTCAGCCCCCGCTGGACCGCTCGGGGTCGCCCGAACAGCGGAAAGTTGCCGTTATCCCCGGCCGCCGCGCCGGAACCGGCGTTGGATCTCTGCACAAGCGATGTCACCGAAATGAGCATATGATCGCCGGAGAATTCAAACTTTTCAATTGATACTGGAACAACTTGGCAACCCATACACGTTGTGCTAGATCTAATTGAGATTAATTCACGTTTTATCATCGCTGGACGAACCCCTTCGCCAGCGCTATTCTGCATGCGCTGCATAGACAGATTCTATGCGTTGGGGATTTGATCTGGATGCATCCCGACCACTGCGGGGTTTTCAGATCCACGAAAGTGATGGGAAAATATGAAAATGTCGTGTGCGATGCCGCGTTCTGTAGACCAGAACCAGAATAAGATTTGGCAATCCTGATGCCTGAGACAAATTCCCTGGATTCCAACATCCTGTTCGTCGGCCACAGTCTGGTCAATCATGATATGCCGGCCATTCTGAGGGCGTTCATGTCCCAGACCGGCGGCAATGGCACCGTGCAGGAGCATATCATCAACGGCTCTCCCCTGTGGTGGAGCTGGGAAAACGCGGACCGGGCCGAGCTAGCCGGCTATGGCGTCAATGCCCGCGATGAACTGCCCCTCGGGCAGACAGACGTGCTCATCATGACCGAGGGCGTGCCCAATCCCAGCTTTGCTGAGGCGGTCGAAGGGGCGTCGAATTTCTACAACCTGGCGATTTCGGCCAACCCGAATACCAAGGTCTACATGTATGAGACATGGCATGATCTGCGGACCGGGACCGAGGGGTTTGACGTCGAATACGATCCGGAAGACGACATTCCCTGGCGAGAGCGCATCGACCATGCCCTGCCCCAGTGGCAAGCCATCGTCGACGCCGTGAACGAACAGCGCGCCCCCGGTGCCCCCGAGATGCAGCTGATCCCGGTCGGTCAGGTGATGGGACGGCTCTACGATGAAATCGCCGAAGGAAACGTGCCCGGCATTTCCGACATCAGGGAACTCTTTGTCGACGACATTCATATGAACGACATCGGGAACTATCTCGTCGCGATCGTTCAGTACACGACCGTGTTCGGGCGACGCCCGGATGATGTGGCGCTGCAACAATACGGACAATGGGGCGAAGCCTTCGACGCGCCGTCAGCTGCGCTGGCATCATTCATGAAAGACATCGCCTGGGACGAGGTGATGGGTGACACCGGAGGTGGCTTTCCCCCGGATGGATTCATCAACGACGTCTTTATCGGCGGCGAAGGCAACGATATTTTCGACGGTGGCGATGGCACCGACGAAGTTCAGCTTGATGGCGCTTGGGACGAGTTCGAATTTTCCTTCGACGGCGCGCTGACGATCACCGACACCAACACGTGGTCGGGCGTTAACGAAGGCATCGACACGCTCATCGATATTGAACTTTTGACCTTCTCTGACGGAACCCATGCGGATGTTATCGTTGGCGCGGACAACGTGATCATCAACTTCATGACGGGAACCGACGTGCAAATGGCACGCCTTGTTTTCGACACCGACAACAGCAGAGCCTGGTCGAGCTCGACACGCACCTTTGATTCAGACGGCGTGACACAAACCGGCCGGACCACGACCTACGATGACGGACGGGTTCTCGAAGTCGAGTTTGACAACACCGGAACACGCGTGTCGCAAACCATGACCGACGCTGCCGACGCCTATATCTGGAATGAAAGGGTGACGACATTCAGTGCGGATGGCGCGATCAGAACGGGCCGTGTCATAACCTTTGATGACGGTCGGATCCGCGAAGTCCAGTTTGATGAAGCCGGGAACCGCTTGTCGCAGACAACGACCGACGCGGCAAATGTCTATGGCTGGGAAAGCCGTACCCAGGAGTTTGACGCGGAAGGCAACGTGATCAACAGCTTCCAAGTCGACGATCCCCTGCTGTTCTGACCCATCGCGTTCACATTTGCCATGACGCGCCAGAGCGTTTCGCGATCAACTTGAGACATCCAATATGACCTGACGCGTTGAAATATCTGATTTCAACGCGTCAGGTCATATTGGATGTCTCAAGTCAATCGTGAAACGCTTTAGCCAAGCGCATAGCCCGCACCGCGCACGGTTCGTACAGGATCATCGCCGCCGTGTTGCATCAGCGCCTTGCGCAGTCGGCCTACATGCACGTCGACCGTGCGGGTGTCGACATATATGTCCCGGCCCCAGACACGGTCGAGGAGCTGTTCACGGCTCCAGACCCGGGCGGGCTTTTCCATGAAATTGCGCAGCAGGCGGAACTCGGTCGGACCGAGTTTGATCGGCTTGCCGCTGCGGCTGACCTTGTGCGTCTCGCCATCCAGCAGGATGTCGTCGAATTCCAGTTGCATCCCGACGGCGGAGGGGCGCGAGCGGCGCAACTGTGCCCGCACGCGCGCCATGAGTTCGACCACCGAATAAGGCTTGATCACATAATCATCGGCGCCGGTTTCCAGGCCCCGCACCTTGTCGACCTCTTCCGAACGCGCAGACAGCATGATGATCGGGATCGCGCGCGTCGCCTGCCGCGTCTTGAGCCTGCGGCAGACCTCGATACCGCTGAGGTTCGGCATCATCCAGTCGAGCACGATCACGTCGGGCGTGTCTTCGTCGACCACCAACAGCGCCTCATCGCCGTTTTCCGCCTGACAGACGCGAAAGCCCTCGGCAGCAAGGTTGTAGCTCAGCACTTCACGCTGCGCCGGTTCATCTTCGACAACAAGAACGGTGGGTTTGTCGGCAGACATGGGCGTTTGGACCTTATGCAGTCAGGGATGTTGTATCGGCTTTGGGCCGCTCTTCATCGGGGCGTTCGCCGGTGACCAGATAGATGACCTGCTCGGCAATCGAGGTGACATGGTCGCCCATCCGTTCGATGTTCTTGGCGATGAAATGCAGGTGCATGCAGGGCGTGATATTGCGCGTATCTTCGAGCATGAAGGTCAGGAACTCGCGGAACAGCGCATTGTACATCTGGTCGACCTCGCGGTCACGCTCGATCACGTGTTTGGCCAGCGCCACGTCGCGCTGAACATAGGCGTCAAGCGCGTCTTCCAGCATCTCCTCGACCTCACGCGCCATGCGGCGCAGGGCGCCCGCGCTGTCATTGACCGGCGGAATCTGCGACAGGACCGTGGTGCGCTTGCCGATGTTCTTGGCATAGTCTCCGATCCGTTCGAGATTATTGCTGATCTTGGTGACAGAGAGGATCAGGCGCAGGTCCTTGGCCGTGGGGGCCCGTGTCGCGATGACGCGGGCTGACTCCTCGTTGATGAGGTCTTCGAGACCGTCGATCGCCTTGTCGTTCTTGCGCACCTGTTCTGCAAGTTCCTCGTCGCGGTTTTCCAGCGAACGCGCCGCCGCGTTGATGGCTGCCTCGACAAGCCCGCCCATCTTCATGATCTGGGCCTGCACGGTTTCGAGATCACGGTCAAACGCCGAAGCAATGTGAGTTTGTTCAGACATTGGTAATATCCTTTAGCCGATACGGCCGGTGATGTAGCTTTCGGTACGTGGGTCTTCGGGGTTGGTAAAGATATTGCCTGTTTCACCGAATTCCACCAGTTCGCCGAGATGGAAGAAGGCCGTATTCTGGCTGACGCGCGCGGCCTGTTGCATCGAGTGGGTCACGATCACGACGGTGAAATTCTGGCGCAGTTCGTCGATCAACTCTTCGACCTGAGCCGTCGCAATCGGGTCGAGCGCGGAGCAGGGTTCATCCATCAAAAGCACTTCGGGCTCCGTGGCCACCGCACGGGCGATGCACAGGCGTTGCTGCTGGCCGCCGGACAGTCCGGTGCCGGGCGCATCGAGCCGGTCCTTGACCTCGTCCCAGATGGCACCCCGACGCAGCGCGCTTTCAACGATGTCGTCCAGTTCCGATTTCGATGCGGCGAGCCCGTGGATACGGGGGCCGTAAGCCACGTTGTCATAGATGGATTTCGGGAACGGGTTCGGCTTCTGAAACACCATCCCGACGCGGGCGCGCAATTGCACCGGATCCACGCTCTTGGCATAGATGTCTTCGCCATCCAGTTGAATGCTGCCCTCGACGCGGCAGATATCGATGGTGTCATTCATCCGGTTCAGGCAACGCAGAAAGGTCGACTTGCCACAGCCGGACGGACCGATAAAGGCGGTGACATTGTTGTTGGCAATGTCCACGTTCACGTCCTTAATGGCGTGGGTGTCGCCATAATACACGTTTACGCCACGCGCGCTGACCTTGGCTTCTGCCGACTCGGTGTCGCGCTCAATTGTTCTCATGTCGTTCATATCGAGTTCCTTTTTCGGAGCGCTTACCATTTGCGTTCAAATTTCTGCCGCAGGTAGATCGCGACCATATTCATCATGACGAGGAAACCAAGCAGGACGAGGATAGCAGCCGAGGTGCGCGAAACGAAGCCGCGTTCGGGGCTGTCGGCCCAGATGAAGATCTGCGTCGGGAGGGCGGTGGCGCTTTCGAACGGGCTGCTGGCGGCCGAGGTGATGAAAGCGTTCATGCCGATGAGAAGCAGCGGCGCGGTTTCTCCGAGCGCCTGTGCAAGACCAATGATCGTACCGGTCAGGATGCCGGGCATGGCCAGTGGCAGAACATGCTGGAACACCACCTGCTGCCTGGAGGCACCGAGACCGAGCGCCGCCTCGCGGATCGATGGCGGCACCGCCTTGAGCGCAGCGCGGGTGGCAATGATGATGGTGGGCATGGTCATAAGCGCCAGCGTCAGGCCACCGACAAACGGCGCAGACCGGGGCAGGCCGAACCAGCCGATGAACACCGCCAGAGCCAGCAAACCAAAGACCACGGACGGCACCGCCGCCAGGTTGTTGATGTTGACCTCGATGAAATCGCTAAGCTTGTTCTTGGGAGCGAATTCTTCGAGGTAGATCGCCGAGCCGATCCCCAGCGGGAACGAAATCAGGAAACAGGTCAACAATGCCCAGAAAGACCCGACAAGCGCACCCTTGAGGCCGGCCAGCTCGGGGAATCGCGAATCCGCGTTGGTAAAGAGCGCCCAGTTGAAGGGCTTGGAAATCGCACCCTCGGCCTCGAGATCGTCAAACCACTGGATTTCGTTGTTCTTGACCCGGCGGTTCTGTTCGGGCGTATCCCGGTCGATGAGTCCCTTGTTCAGCTGATCGAACGGGTCGGAAACCGGGACGGTCATCCTGATTGTCTGTCCGATCAGTGCAGGATCCGCCACCACCTTGTCGCGCAGCTCGAACTGGGCCCCGTTGGAAAGGACCTGCTCGACCGCGCGGGCGGTGGCCCGGTCACTCATATCGACACCGGGCAGCATCTTGCCAAGCGATGCGGCGAGCGCGTCGTCGAACCCGCCGCGCGGCAGGCGCGCTTCGGGAATTTCCTCGGGGTCGACATATACGTCAAGCGTGACATGGGTCTGGGTAAAGGCCTGCCAGCCGGTGCTCACCAGCGAGCCGACGAGGATGAAGAGCATCAGGAAAGCGATTGAGATCGCCCCGAGGCCGATCCATTGCAGCCGCTTCTGCTTGCGGTGGCGCGCCTTGAGCGAGGCCGCCACAAGGTCCGTCGACGAAGGCCGGGCAGAGGCGCCGGGCGCGTTTGTGATATCGGTCATGTCCAGGGCCTCAGTCGTAGGCTTCGCGATACTTGCGCACGATGCGCAGGGCGAAAATGTTGATGATCAGGGTGACAAGGAACAGCATCATGCCAAGCGCAAAGGCCGCCAGTGTCTTGGGGTTGTCAAACGACGTGTCGCCGATCAGCAGCGTCACGATCTGAACCGTCACGGTCGTCACGCTGTCGAGCGGATTGATCGTCATCTTGGCGATCAGGCCGGCGGCCATCACCACGATCATCGTCTCGCCGATGGCGCGGCTGACCGCGAGCAAAATCCCCCCGACGATACCGGGCAGTGCGGCGGGGAACAGCACCGTCGTCATCATTTCACCGCGCGTCGAACCAAGACCAAGCGCCCCGTCGCGCAGCGCGCGCGGAACCGCAGACAGCGCATCGTCCGCAAAGGAAGAGATGAACGGGATCAGCATGATCCCCATGACGCCACCGGCGGCAAGCGCGGTGTTCGGCGCGACATCCAGACCGACCGACTGCCCAAAACTGCGGATGGCCGGCGCGACAACGAGAATGGCGAAAAAGCCATAAACCACCGTCGGCACCCCGGCGAGGATTTCGAGAAAGGGCTTGACCACCGCGCGAAACTTGCCCGGTGCAAACTCGTTGAGATAGATCGCCGAAAACAGCCCGATGGGCACGGCCACCGACAGAGCGACCACCGTGATCACGATGGTCCCGACAAATACCGGCAACCATCCGAACGCGCCCTCGGCCGCGATCTGGTCTTCACGCAGCGGGATCTGTGGCTCCCAGTTCGTGCCAAACAGGAAATCGGTAAGCGGAACCGCGTCGAGGAAGCGCGCGGTTTCGTAGGTCAGCGAAACGATGATGCCGATCGTGGTAAAGATCGCCACCGTCGAACAAAAGATCATCAGGCCGGAAACGATGGTTTCAACACCCTGACGGGCGCGGAAATCGGCAGCCACGCGCGAGCGGGCAAAGGCGAGCAGCGCAAGCGACAGCAGCGCGACGCAAACAACCAGCGCCCAGCCTGCGTTGGTTTGCAACCGGGTGTAGCGCTCGGCCGCGGCAACCTTCCAGTCTTCGGGTGTCCCGAACACCTGGCCGTTCGCGATCGACTTGATCTCGGCCAGCACGAGCTGGGTTCCGCCAGAACCCAAACCATCCAGCGAACCGCCCGGTAGCCCTCGCATCACCATGGTGTCGATCACCGGGCCTTGCAGCACAAGCCAGAGCAGGATGAAGGTCAGCACCGGCACCAGGATCAGCAACGCCGAAAACAATCCGTGATAATTCGTCAGTGAGTGCAGCCTGTGTCCATCGTCGCGGATCGCCCGGGCCGCCAGGCGGTTGATCATGTAGCCGGCGATCACGGCAACGATGAGCAGAATGAATGGAAGAGCTGTCATAGGCCTGTTCTTTTCAAAAAGGACCCGGGGCGCGTGGTTGCGCCCCGGGTTTCCGTTCCAACTCGCGAGAGTTATTCCGGCGCCGTCATCGCGTTGCCGTTCAGAACGGCATCCTGAAGCTCCATGCGACGGTCATCCGACAGGGCAACAAGGCCACGCTCGGACAGGTATCCGCCGGCTTCCAGCGCATCATCCGACATATACTCTTCGATGAATTCGTTCAGGTTCGGGATCACGCCGCGATGTGCGTTCTTGACATAGAAGAACAGCGGGCGCGAAACCGGGTAGGATTTGTCGGCAATGGTGTCGGTGCTGGGCTCGACACCTTCGATCATCACACCCTTCAGCTTGTCCAGGTTCTCGTAGAGGAACGAATAGCCAAAGATACCCATGGCATTCGGGTCGGCTTCCAGACGCTGAACGATCAGGTTGTCGTTTTCACCGGCTTCGACAAAGGGGCCGTCGGTGCGCATGCGCGAGCAGTTTTCCTTGACCCATTTGCCGTCAAAGCCACCGTCATGCACATAGGCCAGTTCTTCGCACCCGGCATGCATCGCCAGTTCGACAAAGGCATCGCGGGTGCCCGAGGTCGGCGGCGGGCCATAGGCCAGAATTTCCACCGCGGGCAGTTCCGGATTGATCTGGTCCCAGGTCTTGTAGGGATTGTCGGCCCACTCACCGTCAACCGGCACCTGCGCACCCAGTGCCAGGTAGATTTCGCTCAGGCTGAGATCCCAGGGGAAATCATTGGTGCGGGATACGGCCATCGACAGACCGTCAAAGCCGATCATGGCCTCGGAGATCTCGGTCACACCGTTTTCCTGGCACAGCTCGTATTCCGACGCTTTCATCGCGCGCGATGCACCGGTGATGTCCGCGTGCTGCTCGCCGATACCGCCACAGAAGATTTTCATGCCGCCACCCGTGCCGGTGGATTCGACAATCGGAGAGGGCGCGCCGGTGTTGTTGGCGAACTGCTCGGCCACGGCCTGGGTATACGGGAAAACAGTGGACGACCCGACGATACGGATTTCGTCACGTGCGGCTGCGGCTGTGGCAGACACGGCAAGAAGTGCCAGCGTCGACACAGAAAACTTGGTGAAAGACATGGTATCTCCTGATTGTCATTCCAGATCGGTTGGGTCGATCTCTGCCGCGTGGGTAGAGAGATTCGGTGATGCTTATGCAAAAATTTTGTGACGGTTTTGTAACAGCCGCCCGGATGACGGGCCGGTGTGTTTTCAAGGCTCGAATCCGCGCAATTCCAGATTGAATGGCGCAGCACCCGGCTCCGAATTTCGGATGTTTGTCAGGAACCGGGTGAACAGGACGACGCCAGAACAATCCAGGTATCCGGATCGGGCGTATCGCACGCCGATTGCCCTGTTGCCCGTCTTGGGGCTAGGGTCTCTCAGAACAGCAACTGAAGCGCGGGTACGGGTCAGAATGTCGGCGAGCACGGAATACCCGAAATCCAATGAGGATACGGCAGCCGATGACGACGCCATCGCGGTGCCGTCGCATGTAGCCGGATCTGGCACACTGGACCGGCTTGTGAAAACCGCGCGCTTCTATGCGGAAAAATCCGCATCGCAGAATACTCTCAAGGCCTATGCCAGGGATTGGACCCATTTTTCACGATGGTGCCGGTTGAGGGGAACAGACCCGCTGCCGCCCTCGCCGGAACTGATCGGCCTCTACCTCGCCGACCTGGCCGCCCCGTCGGACGGGTCCGCAGCGCTGACGGTTTCAACCATCGACCGGCGGCTGTCCGGTCTGAGCTGGAACTATGCCCAGCGCGGCCTCACGCTCGACCGCAAGGATCGTCATATCGCCACCGTTCTGGCAGGCATCAAGCGCGAGCATGCCCGCCCACCGGTACAGAAAGAAGCAATCCTCCCCGAAGACATCATCGCGATGGTCGCCACCCTGCCCTTCGACCTGCGCGGCTTGCGTGATCGTGCAATCTTGCTATTGGGCTATGCGGGCGGGCTGCGGCGCTCGGAAATCGTGTCTCTGGATTTTGCCAAGGACGACACACCCGACAGCAAGGGCTGGGTCGAATTCTTCGCCGATGGCGCGCTGCTCATGCTCAACGCCAAGACCGGTTGGCGTGAGGTCGAGGTCGCACGCGGCTCCAGCGACCGGACCTGTCCCGTCCACGCGCTCGAACAATGGCTGCACTTTGCCAGGATCGATTTCGGACCGATCTTTGTCCGCACCACCCGTGACGGCAAGCGCGCCCTTCAATCCCGCCTCAACGACCGCCATATCGCCCGGCTGATCAAGAAAACGGTGCTGGATGCCGGCCTGCGCCCCGAACTGCCCGAAGCCGAACGCCTTGCGCTTTTCTCTGGCCACTCGCTGCGCGCGGGACTCGCCTCAAGCGCTGACGTCGATGAAAGATACGTCCAGAAGCACCTGGGCCATGCCTCGGCCGAAATGACCCGTCGCTACCAGCGCCGCCGCGACCGGTTTCGCGTCAACCTGACCAAGGCGGCCGGGCTTTGAGGGTTATCGCGACCGACATTGTGACTGGCACTTTTAACATCGCGTTAACCAATGAACGGACAAACTGAAGCAATTCTCTTGGCAAGGGGTTAGAATGTTCCGGGGGTACCGATCATCGAACTCATGATACTCGCCATAACATGCGTCGTCGTTGCCTACGCGGCATCCCGCTTTCTGGCGGCGCGCCCGCGGGCCCGAACGGTTGGCCCCGACACCGATGAAGACATCGTCTGGATATTCGATGGCGCCGATCTGGTCGATGCAACCACCCGCGCCCGACAGGCGATCGAACTGCCCGATGGCCCCTGCCTCTGGCGAGATTTGCACGAGGGCCTGAGCGCGCTCTATCCCACATTCCCGAAAACCCAGGACATCGTCAAAGCCAGCGGTCAACTTGTCGCTCAGACGCCGGATCCAAAGAACCCAAGCGAAATCCACTGTGAATGGATCGACGGGATCACACGGGTCTCGATGCGGCGGCGGCGCGATGACAACCTGCAATCCACCGATCTCTTCAATGCCTTCGCAGACGCCGCGCAAGAGCTTGAAACCCTCCGTTTCGCGGTCAACAGCACACATTACCCTGTCTGGTGTGTCGATGATGCGGGCGATGTCATCTGGTTCAACACCGCATATGATACCCTTTGCCAGACCGTCGTGGGCAAACCCGCCAGAAAGGACTCGGCGCTTTTTGGGCCGGCGGGAGATATCCCAATTCCGACCAAGCGATCGCGCCGCAGTCTCACGATCTCCGGTTCCGGCAAGAAGCTGTGGTTCGATGTGTCGGTCGTTCAGTGCGACGCCGGTACGCTGATCTATGCCATCGACGTCAACGCGATTGTCGACGCGGAACTCGCACAGCGCAATTTTGTCCAGACGCTGGCAAAGACCTTTGCACAGCTTTCCATCGGGCTTGCAATCTTTGACCGCAACCGCCAGCTGGTTCTGTTCAACCCCGCACTGGTCGATTTGACCGCCCTGCCCGCCGATTTCCTGAGTGGCCGGCCGACAATCCTGTCGTTCTTTGACCGCCTGCGTGACAGCCGGATGATGCCGGAACCCAAGAATTACAACAGCTGGCGCGAACAGATGGCCGAACTTGTCGAAGCCGCAACCGATGGCCGCTATCAGGAGACCTGGTCGCTGCCCTCGGGATCGGTCTATTCGGTGAGCGGACGGCCGCATCCTGACGGCGCGGTCGCATTCCTGATCGAGGACATCACCGCAGAGATCACCCTGACGCGCCGGTTCCGCTCCGATCTCGAACTCTGGCAATCGGTTTTCGATCAGATCGACGACGCCATCGCGGTCTTTTCCATGACCGGCGATCTGGTCTTTTCCAACACCGCGTATCACGAATTGTGGGGCGTGGATCCCGAAAGTTCGTTCGCGCAGACATCAATCCTCGATTCCAGCCGCACCTGGCAACGGCAGTGCATGGCAAGCCCGGTCTGGGGCGACATACGCGACTTTGTAACGATTCAGGAAAACCGCGCGGAGTGGTGGGCGCGGATCGACCGGAAATCCGGAGAACCGATGATCTGCAACGTCAATCCGATCCAACGCGGTGCAACCATGATCCGCTTCAGCCATTCGATGGACGAACCGCGCAAGGCTGTGCAAAAGCGTCCCGAACTGACAGCAGGCTGACAAAGCTGCTTGCGACCGGAATCGCGCCCCTGCATTGTGGCGCAATGACCGACACCCACAAAGAAATCCTGTTGCAACGTCCTGAAGACACCGCGCATCTGGCAACACGGATTGGCGCAGTGCTGGTGCCGGGGGATTGCGTGCTGCTCGCCGGGCCGATCGGCGCAGGCAAGACCCATTTCGCACGCCACCTGATCCAGTCCCTGCAGGATTTTCCCGAAGACGTGCCCTCCCCGACCTTCACCCTGGTTCAGACCTACGACACAGCGGCAGGCGAATTATGGCACGCCGATCTCTACCGGCTGACCGCACTCGACGAAGTCGAAGAGCTCGGCCTGACGGACGCATTCGACACCGCGATCTGTCTTGTCGAATGGCCTGACCGGCTCGGTGATCTGGCGCCGACTTCTGCCCTGCATCTGGCCTTTGCGACCGATCCGTCATGCGAAACCTGTCGCATCTTGACCTGTTCGTGGTCAGATCCGAAATGGTGCGCAAAAATGGAGCAATGCGAAAATGGCTGACCGCGATGCGCGCGCAATAATGTTTCTGGCCGGAACCGATTGGGCCGGTGCCACGCGCGGTCCGCTTGCCGGTGACGCTTCGAACCGCCGGTACGAGCGGTTGCGCCATCCGGAGACGGGTGAAACCGCAGTTCTCATGGATGCACCGCCCGAAAAAGGCGAAGATGTCCGCCCCTTTACGCGCATCGCCCGGCACCTCTGTGAAATCGGGCTGAGCGCGCCGCGAATCCTTGCCGAAGACGCGGAACATGGCTTCCTTCTGATCGAGGATCTGGGCGACGATCTCTATGCACGTGTGGTCCGGGCAGCGCCGGAACGCGAAACATTGCTGTACGAGGCGGCAATCGATGTCCTGCTGACATTGCACAAGGCCCCCCTGCCCGCGCTCGATGCCTATGACGCCACGCTCATGACCGATCTCGCGGCCCTGGCCTATTCGAAATATCGCAATGGAATCGAAGGCCGTGCCGACGGCGAAGATCGGTTCCGATCCCTGTTCCTGGATATCTGCGCCAAATACACCCCGGAAAAGCCGGTTCTGATCCAGCGTGATTATCATGCGGAAAACCTGCTTTGGCTACCGGATCGCGATGGCGCTGCGCGGGTTGGCTTGCTCGATTTTCAAGATGCGATGGCCGGGCACCCCGCTTATGATCTGGTATCGCTGTTGCAGGATGCCCGCCGCGACGTATCGCCGGAACTGCAAGAGGCGATGATCGCCCGTTACCTTTCCGGTTCAGATCAACAACCAGATTCGTTCAGGGCTGCCTATGCGGTACTAGGCACACAACGCAATCTGCGGATTCTGGGGGTTTTCGCGCGCCTTGGCCGTGAATTTGGCAAGCCGCACTACATTGACCTGATCCCGCGGGTCTGGAACCACCTCATGCAGGATCTTGATCATCCGGCGCTGGCGCCGGTAGCGGATCTTCTGCGTGATACCTTGCCGGCACCGACCCCGGACAACCTGAAATGCCTCAAATCGACATGACGTCCCGACCTGACGCCGTGATGCTGTTTGCCGCCGGCTTCGGAACCCGGATGGCGCCGTTGACGGACAATTGCCCAAAGCCGCTGATACCGGTAGCCGGAAAACCGCTCGTCGATCACGCCCTGGCATTGGTCCGAGGCGTTGACCCGGCGCGGATTGTCGCAAATACCCATTACCTGGCCGACCAGATGGAACGTCATCTGCACCCGCTTGGCGTAACCATCGCGCATGAGCAGCCCGAGATCCTCGACACCGGCGGCGGCCTGCGCGCCGCATTGCCGCTGCTGGGAGATCGCCCTGTCTTTACCATGAACACCGATGCGATCTGGGCCGGCCCCAACCCGCTGACACTCCTGCAGCAGGCATGGGATCCGGGCCGGATGGACGCGCTCCTCGTCTGTGTCCCGATCGCGCAAACAGTCGGCCGTGAAGGCGAAGGCGACTTTGACGTCGATGACGCGGGGCGGATCAGCCGGGGCAAGGCGTTCGTTTACGGCGGTGCGCAAATCATCAAGACGGACGGGTTGCACGGCATTCCCGAGCGGGCATTTTCACTCAACCTGTTGTGGGACGACATGTCGAGCAGGGACAAGCTCTTTGCACTGCGCTATCCGGGTCGCTGGTGCGATGTGGGGCGGCCGTCGGGGATAGCGCTCGCCGAGAACATGCTGCGGGAAACAGATGTTTGAACCCACCGACAAACCCCGCGTCTTTGCGCTGCCTCCGGGCGTCGATTTTCCCGCCGAGCTGATCGCGGGCCTGCTCTCGCGATCCGCGTCCGATGATCCCATGTCCCTCGCGCGGGTCCGGCTCGTCGTGAACACCCAGCGGATGATCCGGCGCATACGCGCGTTGTTTGACGCGGGCCCTGCCCGACTGTTGCCCAAGGTGTCGCTCCTGACCGAAATCGCGGCAAACGCGGCGGTTCTGCCTCCGAGCACATCGTCGCTACGCCGACGGCTGGAATTGGCGCAGCTGGTCAGCCGCCTTCTGGATCAGCAACCCGATCTCGCCGCGCGCTCATCGGTTTATGCCCTCGCCGACAGCCTTGCCGAACTGATGGATGAACTGCAGGGCGAAGGGGTGCCGCCCGGCAAGATCAGCGAGCTTGATGTCAGCGACATGTCGAGCCACTGGGCGCGCGCGCAACAGTTCTTTGGCATTGCCGAGCAATATGTCGCGGCGCAGACCGGGTTGACGATGGACCCGCAGGCCCGCCAGAGAACCCTTGTCGAGGCATTGATCGCGCGATGGCGCATATCGCCGCCGCAAACCCCGATCATTCTGGCCGGATCGACCGGATCGCGGGGAACCACCGCACTTCTGATGGACGCGGTTGCGCGATTGCCGCAAGGGGCCGTGGTGCTGCCCGGATATGATTTTGACCAGCCCGACACCGTCTGGTCGCGACTTGATGAGCCGCTCGACTCCGAGGACCATCCACAATACCGGTTCCGCCACTTGATGCACCTGCTCGAGATTGCGCCCGGAGACATCACACCATGGACCGATGCCAGATCGCCGTCACCAGAACGTAACAGGTTGATTTCACTTGCGCTTCGCCCTGCGCCGGTGACCGATGCCTGGCTGACCGAAGGCCCTGGGCTGACCGATCTGGCGGGTGCGACGGCGGATGTCACCCTGATCCAGGCACCGGAGCCGCGCGCCGAGGCGCTGGCAATTGCGCTGCGTCTGCGGCAAGCCGCGCAAACCGGGCAAACCGCTGCGCTGATCACCCCGGATCGCATGTTGACCCGGCAGGTCGCCGCCGCGCTGGATCGCTGGAAGATCCGCCCGGACGACAGCGCGGGTCTGCCGCTGCAACTGTCACCGCCCGGACGTTTCTTGCGTCATGTCGCCGGGCTGCTTGCAAAACCGCTGAACGGCGAGACGCTGTTGACGCTGCTCAAGCACCCGCTGTGTCATAGCGAAACGCAGCGCGGCGAACATCTGTTGTACAGCCGCGATCTTGAACTCCACCTGCGCCGCAACGGCCCACCCTTTCCGACCGCCGAAACCCTCGCGGCAGCCTGTGAAAAACAGCACAATAAACCCGCACCGGAATGGGTTGACTGGCTGATCGCCTGCTTTGCCGGTCAGGACATCGCCGGGGCACATCCGCTGACCGTCTGGACCGAGCGGCTTCGCACCCTTGCCGAAGCGATTGCGCGGGGCACCGCCGGAACCGGAAGCGGCGAGCTCTGGACGGAATTCGCCGGGGCCGAGGCGCTGGAAATCCTGACCGCTCTGGAAGCCGAGGCCGAACACGGCGGCGACATGACCGCGCGTGAATTCGCCGACCTGTTGGGTTCGTTGCTGACCGGCGGCGACGTGCGCAACCCGAACGCCCCGCACGAAGGCATCATGATCTGGGGCACTCTTGAGGCCCGTGTACAGGGCGCGGACCTGCTCATCCTGGGGGGGCTGAACGAAGGCAGCTGGCCCGAAGCACCCGACCCCGATCCGTGGCTAAACCGCAAGTTGCGCCACGAGGCAGGGCTTTTGTTGCCTGAACGCCGGATCGGTCTCTCGGCGCATGACTTTCAGCAGGCGGCCTGCGCGCCCGAGGTCTGGCTCACGCGATCCTTGCGCTCGGATGATGCGGAAACCGTTCCATCCCGCTGGCTGAACCGGGTTCTGAACCTGTTGACCGGCTTGCCGGACCAGGGCGGACCAGAGGCCGTTGCCGACATGATCGAACGGGGCCGCACCTGGCTCGATTGGGCCGATGAACTGGATCGCGCACCACGTGTCGCACCCGCGAAACGCCCCTCGCCGCGCCCGCCCGTGATCTCGCGGCCATCGCAATTGTCGGTCACCGAAATCAAGACACTGATCCGGGACCCCTACGCGATCTATGCGAAACATGTGCTGCGATTGCGCCCGCTTGATCCGTTGCTCAAGGAGCCCGACGCCTTGCTGCGCGGGACCGCAATTCACGATTTTCTCGAAGCGTTCATCAGATATACGGCGGATCATCCCGACAAGTTGACCGAAGATGTGTTCCTGCGCTTTGCCGAGGCTCAGCTTGCGGCGGATGTATCATGGCCTGCGGCGCGGCGATTGTGGCTCGCCCGCCTGGCGCGGACCGTCGACTCGTTTCTCGCAGAGGAACGGGCGCGCCGTGACATCGCGTGGCCGAACAAGCTTGAGGCGAGTCTGAAATACCCTCTTGCAGAGCTTGGCTTTACCCTGACCGGGCGCGCCGACCGGATCGACATGGACGAGACCGGCGCGCTGCACATCTATGACTACAAGACCGGCGCGCCACCGACCAAAAGCCAGCAGGCCAGGTTCGACAAGCAATTGCTGATCGAAGCCGCGATCGCGGAAGAAGGCGGGTTCCCCGAGGTTGCCCCGGCGATCGTGGCCGAGGCGGTGTTCCTGCGCGTCGGCGGCCCCGGCGCAAATGTGCCCGCACCGCTGGCCGAGGAGCCCGGCGCCAAGGTGCTGGCCGAGCTGCGGGAGCTGATCGTCGCCTATCAATCCGAAAGCCAGGGATTCACCGCACGCCGGATGCTGGAAAAAGACACCGACACGGGCCAGTTCGATCATCTTGCCCGGTTCGGTGAATGGGACAGGTCGGATGATCCGGTTCCGGAGGATCTGTCATGACCGCGCGCGATGACGCCACCGAACGACAGGTGCAGGCCGCGCGCCCGGACGCCTCGACCTGGCTGGCCGCGAATGCCGGATCGGGCAAGACGCGCGTGCTGACCGACCGTGTGGCGCGCCTGTTGCTGGATGACGTGCGCCCCGAACATATCCTCTGCCTGACCTATACCAAGGCCGCAGCGAGCGAGATGCAGAACCGCCTGTTCCGGCGGCTTGGCGACTGGGCGATGCGCAGCGATGCGGACCTGACCGCGACGCTGGTTGACCTCGGTGTTGCGCGCTCGGTGTCATCGCGCCAGCTGGCCCATGCGCGCACCCTGTTTGCGCGCGCCATCGAAACGCCCGGCGGGCTGAAAATCCAGACAATTCACTCGTTCTGTGCCTCGCTTCTGCGGCGGTTCCCCCTGGAAGCCGGGGTCAGCCCGCAATTCACCGAGATGGAAGATCGCGCCGCAGCATTGCTGCAGGCCGAGATTGTCGAGGACTTCGCCGACGGACCACAGGCCCGGTTGGTGGACGGGGTCGCGCGTCACCTGAACGACACCGCCTTTGACGGGCTGACCCGTGCGCTGGTGCAACAACGCGACCTGTTCGAGCAGGCCGCTGACGGTGACGAGCTGTGGCGCAGGCTGGACCTGCCGCCAGGGTATGACGAGACCCGCCTGCGCGACGATGTGTTTCTCGGCGGCGAGGCCGAATTGCTGGCCCGGCTACGCGACGCCACGCGCGACGGGAGCAAGACCGAACAGGCGCTCGCAACCAAGCTGTCTCCAATTGCAAGGCCCGAACTGTCCGATCTGCCGCTGCTGGAGTCGGTTTTCCTGACCGGAAAAGGCGCCAAGGAACCCTTTACCGCCAAGATCGGCTCAGTTCCGACCAAGGCCACGCGGGCGGCGAATCCGCAGCTCATGGACGAACTCGACACCTTCATGCAGCGCATCGAAGCGGCGCGGCAATTGCGGCTGGCGCTGGCCTGCGCGCGCAAAACGCTCGCGCTACATGAATTTGCCGCGGCTTTCCTGCCCGAATACGCGCATCGAAAACAGTTGCGGGGCTGGCTCGATTTTGACGACCTGATCCTCAAGGCGCGGCAATTGCTGAACGATCCGGCGGTGGCGCAATGGGTTCTTTACCGGCTCGACGGCGGCATCGACCACATCCTTGTGGACGAGGCGCAGGATACCAGCCCCGTACAGTGGGACGTTATCGAGAAACTGGCGCAGGAATTCACCAGCGGCCGGGGCGCGCATCCGGACAAGCTGCGCACCATCTTTGTCGTCGGTGACAAGAAACAGTCGATCTATTCCTTCCAGGGTGCGGATCCCGATGAATTTGACCGGATGCAGGCCGAATTTGCCCAGCGCCTTGGCGGATCCGGCGACGGTTTGCAGAATCTGACGCTCGATTATTCGTTCCGCTCGTCCGATGCGATCCTGCGACTGGTCGATATCGTGTTCGCCGGGCACGAAGATGCCGGATTCCGATCCGACGCGCATCACCGGGCCTTCAAATCCGATCTTCCGGGTCGCGTCGACCTCTGGCCCGCGGTTGAAAAGGTCGAAAACGATGACGACTGGGTCTGGACAGACCCCATCGACCGGCCCAGCCCGCGACACCACAACCTGATCCTTGCGGAGCAGATCGCAAATTCGATCAAGAAGATGATTGCAGAGGGAGAAACCATTCCGGTTGACGGCGACGGGCCGGGGACGTTCCGGCGCAGAAAGGTGCAGGCCGGCGATTTCCTGATCCTGGTTCAACGTCGGTCCGACCTGTTTGCAGAGATCATTCGGGCCTGCAAGACGGTGGGCCTGCCGATTGCAGGGGCCGACCGGCTCAAGGTCGGCGCAGAGCTTGCGGTCAAGGATCTGGCGGCGCTTCTTGGCTTTCTTGCGACGCCGGAAGACAGCCTGTCCTTGGCGACGGCGCTGCGATCGCCGTTGTTCGGATGGAGCGAGCAGGCCATTTTCGATCTTGCCCATCGCCGAGACTCACCGTTCCTTTGGACGGCCCTGCGCCGACGGGCGGATGAATTTCCCGACACCATGTCGATCCTGAACGATCTGCGGGGCCAGACCGATTTCCTGCGCCCCTACGACCTGATCGAACGGATCCTGACCCGGCACAGCGGTCGGCGCAGGTTGCTGGCGCGTCTGGGGTCCGAAGCAGAGGACGGGATCAATGCCCTGCTCTCGCAAGCACTGTCTTATGAGCGATCGGATATTCCGAGTCTGACCGGCTTTCTGGTCTGGATGGAAACCGACGATCTTGAAATCAAGCGGCAGATGGGCAGCGCAGGCAACATGGTACGGGTGATGACCGTACACGGGGCCAAGGGGCTCGAGGCACCCATCGTGATCCTGCCCGACACCGGACAGCGGCGCGCACCCCGCGCAGGCGAAATCATGGCTGTCGGCAACATGCCGGTCTGGCGGATGAATACGGAAGACATGCCCGACGCGATGTCGGCGGCCCATGCCCGCGCACAGCAAAAGCAGCTGAACGAACGGCTCAGGCTGCTGTATGTGGCTCTGACACGGGCAGAAAAGTGGTTGATCGTCGCCGCCGCCGGTGATGTGGGAAAGGCTGGCGACAGCTGGTATCAGATGGTCGAAAGCGCGCTGACCGAGGCCGGTGCACACGAGCGCACCTTTGAAAGCGGGCCGGGTCTGCGGCTGGAACATGGCGACTGGTACGCGCCGGACGTGCAGGAGGTGGCCGGGTCCGTCCGCGAGACCATTGCCGTTCCGGACCTCTTCAGAACGCCGGCATCGCCGCCCGCCGCCCGCCCGTCGGCACGCAGCCCATCCGATCTTGGCGGGCCAAAGGCGTTGCCCGGAGAGTCTGGCCTCGACGAAGAGGCGGCCAAGCTGCGCGGCACCCGGATCCACCTGCTTCTTGAACATCTGCCGGAAATTTCACGGGCGGAGTGGGGAGACGCGGCCGAGAGCATCCTCTCGGATCTTGCGAATGACGAGCGCATGTCGCTGCTGGCAGAAGCGCGCGCCGTATTGCTGCATCCCGAGCTTGGAAGGATATTCTCCACCAGCACACTGGCCGAGGTGCCCGTGACCGCAGAGATCAAAGGCCAGAGATTTCACGGCAAGATCGACCGCCTGATCGTCGATGGCGGCACCGTGCGGGCGATTGACTTCAAATCCAACGCGACGGTTCCGCAAACGCCAGAAGCGTGCCCTGAAGGGTTCCTGCGGCAGATGGGTGCCTACGCCGCCATGCTGGGTCAGGTCTATCCGGATCACCGCGTTGAAACTGCGATCCTGTGGACGCGCACCGCGAAACTTATGTCATTTCCACACGATCTTGTGTCTGACGCGCTGGCGCGCGCAGCGTCCCTTGACGATGGCGGCGCGCATTCATAGGTTCCTGCCAACCCCGCAATGATCGAGGAGCCTGATCATGTCCACCGTTGCCGTTACGGACGCCACCTTTGACGCTGAAGTCAAGAACTCCGATATTCCCGTCGTCGTCGACTTCTGGGCCGAATGGTGCGGCCCCTGCAAGCAGATCGGCCCGGCGCTCGAAGAGCTCTCCGCCGAATACGAAGGCCGCGTCAAGATTGCCAAGGTCGATGTCGACAACAACCCGAACTCCGCGGCCGCGATGGGTGTGCGCGGTATTCCGGCGCTGTTCATCTTCAAGGATGGCCAGGTCGTATCCAACATGGCCGGCGCCAAGCCCAAGGCTGCGCTGCAAAGCTGGATCGATGAATCGATCTGATCGCGTCAGGCGGTCCACGAAAACAGGGCGTCCCGACGGGCGCCCTTTTTAATTCGCGTTTCGAGGATCCCGGGACAGGAATCCAGACGCTGAAAAAATGAAAGCCGCTCATGACTGAGCGGCTGTTTCTCGGGGTAGGTCGCGGTTCGGCTGGCGCTCAGAGCGCCTCGACGAACTCGCGGGTCAGACCGATATCATTCAACTGATGCTCGGACAGACGCGACAGAGCCTTGCGGGTGATCCGCGCATCGCGGCGGGCCTTCAGTTCTGCGGTCAGAGCATAAAAGAGATCTACCACCCGGAGGATTGTGACTGCTCCGTGTGGCGCGTCGTGTTGTACTGTCGTCATCGTATTGCGCCTATCAAGATTGAAACAGCCGACTCCATGTCGGTTGCAGCGCGTACATAGTCAGCCGCCAAATTGAGCACAAATGACGTTTTTGCATTTCCGACCTGCATTTTCTGCATACAGAGCCATGTTTGCCGGACCGGCTTTGCCGCAAATCCTGGCACATCCGGCTTGATCAGGTCGCGCCGCAAAGGGTAGTGCGCTTGAAATCGAGGACAAAGCGCCCAGATTGGCGTCGCACACAGGAGACACACATGGCAGATGAGCAATTCCCCGGCTGGCACGGGACCACAATCGTCGGCGTGAAAAAAGGTGGCGACGTGGTGATCGCGGGGGATGGGCAGGTTTCGCTTGGCCAGACCGTGATCAAGGGCACCGCGCGCAAGGTACGCCGCCTGTCACCCGGCGGTTTTGATGTGGTTGCCGGTTTTGCCGGGTCGACCGCCGATGCGTTCACCTTGCTTGAGCGGCTGGAGAAGAAACTGGAGGCGACCCCGGGCCAGCTGGCACGGGCCAGCGTCGAACTCGCCAAGGACTGGCGCACCGACAAATACCTGCAAAAGCTCGAGGCGATGCTGATCGTGACGGATGGCAAGGATATGCTGGTCATCACCGGGGCGGGCGACGTGCTCGAACCCGAGCATGACGTTGCGGCCATCGGCTCTGGCGGCAATTTCGCCCTGGCCGCCGCACGGGCGATGATGGACAGCGAGAAATCCGCCGAAGAAGTCGCCCGCCGTGCCATGGCCATCGCGTCCGATATCTGTGTCTACACCAATGGCAACCTGACGGTCGAGACGATCTCGGCCTGATCCGACCCGCAATATCCGCGCCAGGGGTGCTGCCCGCCCGGCAAAAGAAATTGCAAACACCGCATGGCATTGATAACCAACGCTGCCAATCGAACGGCGTTGGTTGATTTGTCGGCCCCCGTGACTACCTAATTCGGGTCTCATCCCGACGATCGAAAGGACCGCCCCTTGACCGACCTAACCCCGCGCGAAATCGTCAGCGAACTGGACCGGTTCATCATCGGGCAAAAGGATGCAAAACGCGCGGTTGCCGTTGCGCTGCGCAACCGGTGGCGGCGCAAGCAGTTGCCCGAAAACCTGCGCGACGAAGTTTATCCCAAGAACATCCTGATGATTGGGCCCACCGGCGTCGGCAAGACCGAGATCAGCCGCAGGTTGGCAAAACTCGCCCGCGCGCCGTTTATCAAGGTCGAGGCAACCAAGTTTACCGAAGTGGGTTATGTCGGGCGCGACGTGGAACAGATCGTGCGCGATCTTGTGGATAGCGCCATTGCGCAGACCCGCGAATTCATGCGCGAAGAGGTCAAGGCGAATGCCCACCAAGCCGCCGAGGAACGGGTAATCAGCGCGATAGCGGGTGAAGATGCCCGCGAAGGCACGCGTGAGATGTTTCGCAAGAAGCTGAAGGCCGGAGAACTGGACGATACGGTGATCGAGCTCGACATCGCGGACACGTCGAACCCCATGTCGATGTTCGAGGTTCCCGGCCAGCCCGGCAGCAACATGGGCATGATGAATCTGGGCGACATGTTCGGCAAGGCGTTTGGCGGGCGGACCGTGCGCCGCAGGATGACCGTGGCCGACAGCTATGAAATTCTGATCGGCGAAGAGGCGGACAAGCTGCTGGACGATGAAACCGTGACCCGCGCGGCGCTGGACTCGGTCGAGCAGAACGGCATCGTGTTCCTTGACGAGATCGACAAGGTTTGCGCCCGGCAGGAAGCGCGCGGCGGCGATGTCAGCCGGGAAGGGGTGCAGCGCGATCTGTTGCCCCTGATCGAGGGCACGACCGTCAGCACCAAACACGGCCCGGTCAAGACAGATCATATCCTGTTCATCGCATCCGGCGCCTTTCACATTGCCAAGCCCAGCGATCTGTTGCCGGAACTCCAGGGGCGCTTGCCGATCCGCGTCGAACTGCGCGCCCTGACCGAAGAGGATTTCGTGCGCATCCTGACCGAGACGGACAACGCGCTGACACTGCAATATACCGCGCTGATGGGCACCGAGCAGGTCGAGGTCAGCTTTACGCCCGATGGAATCGCGGCTCTTGCCAGGATCGCGGCGGATGTGAATCAGTCGGTCGAAAATATCGGAGCACGGCGGCTCTATACGGTGATGGAACGGGTCTTCGAGGAACTGTCCTTTACCGCTCCGGACCGCTCGGGTGATGCAATCGTCGTCGATGCGGGCTTTGTCGAGGATAATCTCGGGGCGCTGTCACGATCCATAGATGTCAGCCAGTACGTTCTCTGATCAAGCGGTGCAGCCGCCACCGTTTTCTGATCGCGGCACCGCCCAACAGTCTCTAAGAGCCCCTGAACAGGCTCTAACCCGGGGTTTCAGCGCGTCCTGCGCAGATAGACGTAAAAGGCTCCATCGCCACCGTGACTGATATGGGCGCGCTCCACTTGCAGCACGGCCTGTGCCAGTGGCGGCATCGACAGCCAGAGCGGAACATTGCGTCGCAGGATGCCACGCGGCACCGGTATCGGACCGTTGTCGCGCGCAACCTTGCCCTTGCCGGTAATCACCAGAACCAACCGACGCCCCGACGCCTGCGACGACAGGATGAACCGGGTCAGGACCGGATGTGCGCGATCAAGCGTCATGCCGTGCAGGTCGATCCGCCCCTCGGGTGCCAGCTTCCCGCGCTTCATGCGCGTATACGCCTTGCGATCCATCTGAACAGAGGGCGGCCGCAGGTTGAGCGTGGGGATTGGCGGCGTCGCCGGGCTGGGCCGCAGGTTTTGCGGTGGCTCTGCCGACGCCGAGTTACGGTTGGGCTTCGGCTTGGGAAGCGGGCGGGCAGGGGCACCGTCAGGATTCAACCGTTCCGTGCGCTCGGCCACGCGATGCCAGAGATCGATTTCCTCGTCTGTCAGCCTGCGGCGCACCATCAGCGGACTTCGACCGGCGGACATGGAGCAGAGCCGCAGCGGCAGGCGTTTTGCATGAAACTGCTCCGCGACCGAAATACCGCCCTTACGCGTCCGTCGCGACGAGGATCCAGTTGGGATCGTTCGACCCCATCGTGCGCGCAAAGGTCCAGGTATCCTTTTGCCGTTTGACGGCAGAGGGGCTTCCCTCGATGATATCGCCACCCTTGTCGCGCACGACCGATGTCAACTCGGCGACAAAGCGCATTGTGATCTCGGCCCTGTTCGTGTCCTTCTCGAATTTCACGTCCTGAAGGCTGGTTTCGCGGACACCGATGAACTCGGCCTCGATGGTCAGCCCCTGATCCTCGCGCACGGCGACGACCTCGACAAAGGTCTCAAATACATCTTCCGCGAGGAACGGCTGGATTTCATTCAGGTTTCCACGCTCGAAACCCATGACGATCATCTCATACGCACCGCGCGCGCCCTGAAGAAAGTCGCTGACCGAAAATGTCGGCTCGATGCGTTTCATCGCGGCAAGGTCCTGCGCCTGCGGGCTGCCTTCTTCGACATGATCGATGATGTCGCGGTCCGGACCACCCTCGATCACCTCGAACCCCTTGCGTGCGGCGGGTTCGTCGGTTTTTGGCACCGGCGGTTTTTCAAAGCCTTCGCGCGTGCCCAACACGTTCTTCAGGCGCAAAATCAGAAAGATGGCAATGCCAGCAAGCACCAAAAGCTGTATGATGGACGAATTCATTTGGACCTCATGTTCGTGTTGGGCTTTGTAAGCCTTGCCTGTGGCACTTATGTAGGTCACGGGCGGGGTCAAGTCTACCTCGCCACATACGGGAAAGGAAACGCGCAATGTACCTGTTTCTGGCGTTTTTGCTGGTGCCACTGATCGAAATCGGCCTCTTTATCCAGGTTGGCGGGCTGATTGGGCTCTGGCCGACGCTGGCAATCGTGGTTTTGACCGCGATCCTGGGCACGACTCTGGTTCGCTCGCAGGGTCGGGTCGCCATGGGCGAGCTGCGCAATTCCTTTGCCGAATTGAACGATCCGACCGAACCGCTGGCCCACGGTGCGATGATCCTTTTGTCGGGTGCGCTGCTGTTGACGCCCGGTTTCTTTACCGACGCGCTCGGATTCGCGCTTTTGATGCCCCCGGTGCGCAAGGCGGTTTACCAGTACCTGCGCGCGCGTGTACAGGTACATCAGTTTCAGATGGGTCCGGGCCCCGCGCAGCAACCGCACAGACCGGATGACGTGATCGACGGCGAATACCAGGACGTGACCCCGGAGCGAAAACCGCGAAGCGGCCCGTCAGGTTGGGTCGAGGACAGCAAGTAGCATTGAGATGCCCCGGCCAAGCTGCTAAGCAACGGCAAATCTTGTTTCGAGGAGCTTTTCGATGTCTGACAACGGCGCAGCCGCTGCAAATGGCGGCCAACAACAGCCGCAGGTGAAAATGAACATTCTGGGGCAATTCGTGCGCGATTTGTCTTTTGAAAACGTCATGGCCCAAAAGGGTGCGACGGGCGAAGTCAAACCCGATGTCAGCGTTCAGGTCAATCTGGATGCCAAGAAGCGTGGCACCGAGCACCAGTACGAAGTTTCGATCAAGCTCAACGTGCAATCCAAGGCCAAGGACGGTGGCGAAGCGCTGTTCCTGCTCGAAATCGACTATGCCGGCGTATTCCATATCGAAGGCGTGCCGGAAGAGCAGCTGCATCCTTTCCTGCTGATCGAATGCCCGCGCATGTTGTTCCCGTTCCTGCGCCGCATCGTCAGCGACGTGACCCGTGATGGTGGCTATCCGCCTCTGAACCTGGAAAACATCGACTTCGTCCAGCTTTACCGCGCCGAAATCGCGCGCCGGCAACAGGCGCAAGAGGCACAGCCGACCAACGCCTGATCGGTTTCGCGCGTCTGATTCACCTGGCTCCGGCCTCGTTCAGGCGCGCGACCAGAGCGCCTTTTCGCCGAGCTTTGCGACAAACTCGGCATGCGCCTTGCGTTCTTCCTCGGTGATGCGGGCGGGCAGGGGCTTGACCCTTGGTGACGGTCGCCAGCTGTCACCGGCAGCGCCGCCGCCCTGTTGCGACCCGGCGGACAACGCGAAATCCGGCTGACGACCGCCGATCAGTTCCAGATACACTTCCGCGAGGATTTCAGAGTCCAGCAACGCTCCGTGCAGCGTGCGCGCCGAGTTGTCGATTGCAAAACGCCGACACAGCGCATCGAGCGAGGCCGGGGAGCCGGGGAATCGTTTCCGGGCGATTTCCAGCGTATCAATCGCCTGTTCCCACGGCAGTTTCGGAAGGTTCATCCAGCCCAGTTCGGCATTCAGGAACTTCATGTCGAACGCCGCGTTGTGAATGACCAGCTTGGCATCGCCCACAAAATCGAGAAACGCCTGGCCGATCTCGGCAAATTTCGGTTTGTCGCGCAGGAAATCGTCGCCCAGGCCATGCACCTCGAACGCCTCTTGGGGCATGCTGCGTTCCGGGTTGATATACTGGTGATAGGTGCGCCCCGTGGCAACATGATTGTGCAACTCAACCGCGCCGATCTCGACGATCCGGTCGCCCGACTCGGGATCAAAGCCGGTGGTTTCCGTATCCAGCACGATTTCACGCATGGTTTGACTCTCTCCTGATGTGCGCAACGATCGCCTGCACCTGGGTGCGGGCATGGTCCAGCGTATCGGTTATGATCACGAAATCCGAGCGCGCGCGCTTTTCTTCGTCGGGCATCTGTTTCGCGCGGATCATCTCGAATTGTTCCTGCGTCATTGTTCCGCGATCGAGAACACGCGCCCGTTGAATTTCAGGCGGTACAGACACACAGGCGACCGCATCCATCCCCGCATCGCCACCGGTTTCAAAAAGCAGGGGAATATCAAAGACAAGAATGTCCCGGGTCGCACCGGCGCGAAACTGGCGGCGATCTTCGGCAACAAGCGGATGCACCACGGATTCGATTTTTCGAAGCGCGGAAGGGTCGTTCGAAATGATCTCTTTCAACACCGCCCGGTCCACGGCACCTGAACGGATCGCCTGCGGAAACAACGCGCCAAGCGGTTCCACAGCAGCACCATTGGCCGCGTAGATCCGGTGAACGGCGGCGTCAGCGTCCCACAGCGCGCATCCCTCGTCGACAAACATCTGTGCCGTGGTGCTTTTGCCCATGCCGATTGAGCCCGTCAGTCCGAGAAGAAAGCTCATTTCAGGGCGGCGGCGCGGGTCGCCTCGTCAATTTCCGGCCGCGTACCGAACCATCGTTCAAATCCCGGAACCGCCTGAAACAGCAACATGCCAAGCCCGTCAACGGTCGTGCAGCCGGCTTTGCGCGCGGCGGCCAGCAGACCGGTTTCAAGCGGCGTATAGACAAGGTCGGTCACGACCATGCCCGGATGCAAACCGTCGAGCGGCACCGAAAGCGCAGGCTGACCCGACATGCCCAGCGACGTGGTGTTGACCACCAGTGCGGCGTCCTTGACGGCGCTTCCTGCCTGCACCCAGTCGACGACGCGGATCCGGTGCCCGAAATCCGCCTTGAGCCGTTCCGCTCTCAGGCGGGTACGGTTGGACAGGACAACCTCGGGGACGCCCGCATCGACGAGCGACGAAATCACGGCGCGCGCGGCACCCCCCGCGCCCAAAACCAGCGCGGGGCCAGATTCGGCGCGCCAGTCCGGGGCACCGCTGCGCAAGTTTTCGATGAAACCATAACCGTCTGTGTTATCGGCTAATATTGATCCCGCATTGCGAAAAATCAGCGTGTTGGCCGCCCCGATAAGAATTGCCCGATCAGTGATCTGATCGGCGAAAGCCATCACCTTTTCCTTGTGCGGGACCGTGACATTGACTCCGACAAAACCCATTGCCGGCAAGGTGCGCAAAACCCGTTCCAGATCGTTTTCATGCACGTCCATCGGTATGTAATGGCCGCGAATGCCATACGTTCGCAGCCAGTGTCCATGCAGCAGCGGAGACCGCGAATGTGCGATTGGCGAGCCAATGACCCCCGCCAGGGGGATGCGCGGCTGTGTCATTGCTCGATCTCTCCACGTAGCGCCAGAAAATTCAGCAGTTCCAACAAGGGCATGCCCAGGACGTTGAAATAGTCGCCGTCGATACTACTGAACAGGCGCACCCCCTCTTCTTCAAGCTTGTATGCACCAACAGCGTGGCGAATGCTCTCCCAGTTGCGCGTGATATAACCAGACAGGTAGGCATCTGAAAAGTCCCGCATGCGCAACCTGACCTGACCGACATGTCGCCAGAGTGGCGCGCTGTCCTGATAAATCACCGCGGCCGACAGCAAGCTGTGCCTTTTTCCACGTAGCGCAACAAGCTGTGCATGGGCATCTTCGGGTGTTTTCGGCTTGGACAGCAGCCTTCGCTCGAAATCCAGTACCTGGTCGCAACCGATAACCAGCGCGCCGGGAGTCTTGTCGCTGACTTTGCGGGCCTTCATTTCAGCCAGCGCATCGGCAATGTCGCGCGGCGATGCCTCTTCGGCCAGAAGGGCCGACTTGATCGATTCCTCGTCCACGCGAGGGACGCTGATCTCGAAATCGAGCCCGGCATTTCTCAGCATTTGCGCCCGGATGGATGATCCGGAGGCCAGTATGATCGGGACAGTCATGTGGATAACCGTTGTGCAGTTTTGAGGATCGCGCGGGACAGAGTTGAACGGTTTTCGATCTCGCATGCAAGCCGAAGAAAAAACCGGGATTGCAAAGATTCCATATCGGGTTCATCCCGGCTGGATAAGGATAACGCCAGAGCTGTGCAGATCGGTGATGTAATGGGTTTATTCGCGATTTATACACAGGTTAACACTTCGTTAATTCCAGTCAACTAATTGAAAATTAGTAAATATTTAGAGACTTTCTCGATTTATGAGGAAACTTCTTAACAACGTCTGAACATGTGTAAAACTCCGGGGATGGTCGTTTGATCCACAGGATCGGAGCAACCTACATAACCATCATCCTTTCTTCTTTTCTTTTTTAATATTAGGGAGACCCAACCAACACTCCGAGGTGTCCATGACCGATTTTCTGGCGAGCATCTATCCCTGGACCAAGGCATTTCACATCATGTCCGTGATCAGCTGGATGGCGGGTCTCTTTTATCTTCCAAGACTGTTCGTTCACCATGTTGAACGCGCCCAGGGCAACAAGGACATGACCGATGTATTCGAGATGATGGAAGTCAAACTGCTGCGCGCCATCATGAATCCGGCCTTTGTGGCAACCTGGGTCTTTGGCCTGTGTCTCGTCTTCACCCCGGGAATCGTGGACTGGTCGGAAGTCTGGCCCTGGACAAAGGCCGCCGCGGTTCTGGTCATGTCCTGGTTCCATCACTGGCTGGGTTGGCGTCGCAAGGATTTGCTGAACGGAACCAACACCTGGACGGGCAGGCAGTTTCGCATGATGAACGAACTGCCGACCGTGTTGATGATCATCATTGTCTTGTCGGTGGTTGTGCGGTTCTGATCCGAATTGACTCGCGCCCGGATATTGAGATAGAAGCAGCGAACTTGCCCGTCCGGGCATTGTTTTTCCCTATTCCGAGATATCGCGGCCGAGGATGATCGTCCGCAGACAGGCGACATATACATGAGCGTTGAAAAGCTGAGCCTTGCTGATCTTAAGGCAAATAGCCCCACCGACCTGTTGGCTATGGCCGAAGAGCTTGAGATCGAAAATGCCTCGACCATGCGCAAAGGCGAGATGATGTTCCAGATCCTGCGTGAACGCGCGGATGAAGGCTGGGAAGTCTCGGGTGACGGCGTTCTGGAAGTGCTGCAGGACGGATTCGGCTTCTTGCGGTCACCGGAAGCCAACTATCTGCCGGGTCCGGATGACATTTACGTTTCGCCGGAAATGATCCGCAAATATTCCTTGCGGACCGGTGATACGATTGACGGTGTCATCGAAGCACCGAATGACAACGAACGCTATTTCGCGCTGACCAACGTTGCATCGATCAATTTCGAAGAGCCGGAAAAGGCGCGTCACAAGATTGCGTTCGACAACCTGACACCGCTCTATCCCGATGAGCGGCTGAAGATGGAGATCGAGGATCCGACAATCAAGGATCGGACGGCGCGGATCATCGATCTTGTCGCACCCATCGGCAAGGGCCAGCGTTCTCTGATCGTTGCGCCGCCGCGGACGGGTAAGACCGTGATCCTGCAAAACATTGCCCACTCGATCGAACGCAACCATCCGGAATGTTATCTGATTGTCCTGCTGATCGACGAACGACCGGAAGAAGTGACCGACATGCAGCGTTCCGTAAAAGGCGAGGTGGTATCCTCGACCTTTGATGAACCGGCAACCCGGCACGTCGCGGTGAGTGAGATGGTCATTGAAAAGGCCAAGCGTCTGGTCGAGCACAAGCGAGATGTTGTTATTCTCCTCGACTCGATCACAAGACTTGGTAGAGCCTTTAACACGGTGGTTCCATCGTCTGGCAAGGTTCTGACAGGTGGTGTTGACGCAAACGCGCTGCAGCGGCCCAAACGCTTCTTTGGTGCGGCGCGCAACATCGAGGAAGGTGGCTCGCTGACCATCATTGCGACTGCGTTGATCGATACCGGCAGCCGGATGGACGAAGTTATCTTTGAGGAATTCAAGGGCACCGGTAACAGCGAAATCGTTCTGGATCGCAAGATCGCGGACAAGCGGGTTTACCCGGCTATCGACATTCTGAAATCCGGGACGCGCAAGGAAGATCTCCTGGTCGATAAGGTCGACCTGCAAAAGACCTTTGTTCTGCGTCGTATCCTGAACCCGATGGGAACGACTGATGCCATCGAATTCCTGATTTCCAAGTTGAAGCAGACCAAGAGCAACAGCGATTTCTTTGACTCGATGAATACCTGATCCCGGTCTGCCGGTACGGAGGTATTTTATGGATACGATCTTTGCGCTTGCCAGTGCGCAAGGGAAGGCGGGTGTTGCCGTTGTCCGCATTTCCGGGCCGCATGCGCATATGGTTTCTGCGCGCCTGACCGGTCGTGAAGCCACGAGTCGTGGTATGCAGGTATGCTCACTACACGATATAGAGGGTGAGCATCTAGACGATGCCGTTGTACTGAACTTTTTTGCGCCAGCGAGCTTTACCGGCGAAGACGTTGTGGAGTTTCATCTTCACGGCAGTATCGCGGTTGTGACGGCTGTCTTGCGCACGCTTGGGCAACTTCCGGATTTGCGCTTGGCTGAACCCGGAGAGTTCACCAGGCGGGCGATGGAGAACGGCAAGCTGGATTTGTCTCAGGTCGAAGGTCTGGCGGATCTTATCGAGGCCGAGACCGAAAGCCAGCGGCGACAGGCGCAAGAGGTTCTGTCCGGACGCCTGGGAGAAATTGCCGAAATATGGCGTGCCTCTCTTATCCGCGCGGCGTCGCTGATCGAGGCGGTAATCGACTTTGCCGACGAGGATATTCCGACGGATGTAACGCCGGAGGTGTCATCGCTGATCGATCAGGTCGTGTCGGATCTCAGGACTGAAACAGCCGGTGTGCAGATCGCAGAGCGGATTCGAAGTGGTTATGAGGTGGCGATTGTCGGTGCGCCGAATGTGGGCAAGTCAACCTTGCTGAATACCCTCGCCGGACGGGACGCTGCCATTACTTCCGAATTTGCGGGCACGACACGCGATGTCATCGAGGTTCGCATGGATCTTGCCGGGCTTGCCGTGACTTTTCTGGATACGGCGGGCCTGCGCGAAACCACTGACGAAGTAGAGAAAATCGGTATTTCTCTGGCCAGGTCCCGGGCAGAAAACGCGGATCTCAGGGTTTTTCTGGCCGAAGACCCCGCGGAGTTGCATGTGCCGTTTCAGAAGGACGATATTCTCGTACGGCCCAAGGCGGATTTGCGGCAGGTCAAGTCCGGGTCCGTTTCCGGTTTGACGGGCGAAGGGGTGTCGGACCTGATTTCGCGTATTTCCGAGATACTGCAGTACAGATCGGCACGAGCAGGTGTAGCAACGCGCGAGCGTCACAGGATCGCAATGCTGCGGGCCGAATCTGCTCTGGAAAAGGCGCAAGCACTTTTGTCCAATCGCAGTGAACAGTATGAAATGGTGGCAGAAGAACTGAGAACGGCGATTCGATTTCTTGAGGAGCTTGTCGGGCGCGTGGATGTCGAAAACCTGCTGGATGAAATCTTTGCCAGTTTCTGTCTGGGTAAGTGAGGAGTGTTTCACGTGAAACATTTTGACATTGCTGTCATAGGTGGCGGTCATGCCGGCGTCGAGGCGGCACATGCCGCTGCTCGAATGGGTGCAAACACCGCGCTTGTCACGCTGAACCGAAGCGGAATAGGGGTCATGTCGTGTAACCCGGCAATCGGCGGGCTGGGCAAAGGGCATCTCGTCCGAGAAATCGACGCCATGGACGGGGTGATGGGCCGTGTCGCAGACCGGGCGGGAATTCAGTTCCGGCTGCTCAATCGGCGCAAGGGGCCGGCGGTACAGGGCCCGCGCGCGCAGGCAGATCGAAAAATCTATCGCGACTCAATACTTTCCGAGGTCGAAACCCGCGAAAACCTGACCATCATAGAAGGCGAAGCAACAGATTTCGTGATGGAGAAGGAAAAGGTGACGGGCCTTGTCCTTGCCGATGGATCGGAGCTGCGGACTGGCGCCGTCATTCTGACGACCGGGACCTTTTTGCGCGGTGTCATTCACATTGGTGATGTTTCCAGGCCCGGCGGAAGGATGGGTGACAGGCCCTCGGTTTCACTTGCAAACAGGCTGGATTCTTTCGGCTTGCCGCTTGGCAGGTTGAAAACGGGAACGCCGCCGCGTCTGGATGGGCGAACGATCGACTGGACAGATTTACAAATGCAGCCGGGCGACGAAGAGCCGACATTGTTCTCTTTCCTGTCCAGCGGTGTTTCGGCAAGGCAAATTTCATGCGGTATCACGCATACAAACACCAAAACACATGAAATCATTCAGAAAAACATCTCACGCTCTGCGATGTACGGCGGTCATATCGAGGGCGTGGGGCCGCGATATTGCCCTTCGATCGAAGACAAGATTGTGCGTTTCGCCGAAAAGGACTCTCACCAGATATTTCTGGAACCCGAGGGCGCAGATGACCACACGATCTATCCAAACGGCATTTCCACTTCGCTGCCGGTCGAGGTTCAGGAAGATTATGTCCACTCGATCAAGGGCTTGGAAAACGCGGAAATTCTGCAGCCGGGATACGCGATTGAATATGACTACGTCGATCCGCGGGTGTTGTCAGCCACCCTGGAGCTGCGGGATATCAAAGGCCTGTATCTGGCTGGCCAGATCAATGGAACAACCGGTTACGAGGAAGCCGCGGCGCAGGGTTTGGTCGCCGGTTTGAATGCGGCGCTTGATATCCAGGGCAGACCACCCGTCATATTCAGCCGCTCCAACAGTTATATCGGCGTCATGATCGACGATCTGACCACACGCGGAGTGTCCGAACCGTACCGCATGTTTACCTCCCGCGCGGAGTTCAGACTGTCCTTGCGGGCGGATAATGCGGATCAACGGTTGACGCCGCTGGGGATCGAATTGGGCTGTGTGGGTTTGGACCGAAAAGCGGCCTTTGAGAAAAAGTTGCAAAAGCTGGAATACGCGCGCTCATTGCTGACGGGACGCAGTTACACACCAAAAGAGCTGTCAGAGGCCGGCATTTCAATCAGTCAGGATGGCAAGCGTCGCAGCGGCCTGGACGTTCTTGCGTTTCCTGACGTTGGGGTATCCGATTTGCAACCTCTGCTGCCAGAGCTGGCACAGGTGGATGCCGATACGCGTCTTCAGGTGGAACGCGACGCGCTTTATCGCAACTACGTGGCGCGACAGGAAAATGATGTAAATGCGCTGAAGCGCGACGAAGCGCATGCGATACCGGCGGATTTTGACTTTTCCAAGATCAGCGGGCTTTCAAACGAGTTGCGGCAGAAACTTGCGGTGACGCGTCCCGAAACCATTGCTCAGGCCGCGCGCATAGATGGGATGACGCCATCCGCCTTGGCCTTGATCCTGTCCATGCTGCGGCGTCAGCCCAAAGTCGCGAACAGATGACGCCGGGCCGGGATGATCAGCGCGAAATCCTGAATGTTTCACGTGAAACATTGGAACGCCTTGAGTGTTTCGAGGCGCTGGTTCAAAAGTGGAATCCCAGGATCAATCTCGTTTCCCGGAATAGCCTCAAGGATCTCTGGTCGCGACATGTCGTTGATTCCATTCAAGTATATCGTTTGAGACCACGGTCGACCCGATGGGTCGACCTCGGGAGCGGCGGCGGATTTCCAGGCATGATCGTGGCAATTCTGGCCGCAGAGGACAATGCGGACGCCGATGTCACATTAATCGAAAGCGACCAGCGAAAATGCGCGTTTCTGCGTACCGCGATACGCGAAACCGGGGTGTCTTGTGCGGTCATTCCGAAACGTATCGAAGCGGTCGCGCCCCAGAAGGCGACCACGCTGTCGGCGCGGGCGCTCACGAATCTGTCGGGGTTGCTGGAATTTGCCGAAAGGCACCTGTCAACCGGCGGAATGGCGTTGTTCCCAAAGGGTGTGTCGTGGCAAAAGGAAGTTGCCGAAGCGCAGCGGTCTTGGCGTTTTGAATACGAGCCCATAGCAAGCGCGACCGAGGCGGGATCCGTCATCTTGAAAGTCAAAGGAATATCGCGTGTCTGACTATTCCCAAACATCTCCTCAGATCATCGCCATTGCCAATCAGAAGGGCGGGGTGGGCAAAACGACAACCTCGATCAATCTCGCGGCGGCGCTGGCAGAAATGGGTTTGCGCGTTCTGGTGGTTGATCTCGATCCTCAGGGGAACGCATCGACCGGGCTCGGGATCGACGCCGATGCGCGCGAAGCGACAACATATGATCTGCTGGTCGGAGAGCTGCCGCTTGATCGTGTTATCCAGGATACCGCGCATGACGGGCTGTGTATCGTGCCCGCGACGGTGGATCTCAGCTCGGCGGATATCGACCTGATTTCAAATGAGCGGCGCATCTTTCTGCTGCATGACGCGCTGCGGCAACCTGACATGGGTGCGTTCGGCTTTGATTATATCCTGATTGATTGCCCGCCATCGCTCAATCTGCTGACCGTGAACGCCATGGTCGCGGCACATTCCGTGCTTGTACCCCTGCAGAGCGAGTTCTTTGCGCTGGAGGGATTGTCGCAATTGATGCTGTCTGTTCGCGAGGTTCGGCAATCGGCGAATCCGGGGCTGAGAATCGAAGGTATTGTGTTGACTATGTTCGACAGACGCAACAACTTGTCCCGGCAGGTTGAAGAGGATGCGCGGGACAATCTGGGCGATCTGGTGTTCCAGACGCTGATTCCGCGCAATGTCAGGGTCAGCGAGGCGCCATCCTATGCGATGCCGGTGCTGAACTATGACAGCAATTCGCAAGGTGCCGAAGCGTATCGGGCGCTGGCGCAGGAAATAACGAGCAAACACAGGCTGATGGCCGCCTGAGCCATTCGAGGAGCGTAGCAGATGGACAACAAGGTAAAGCCTCGCGGGTTGGGCCGCGGTCTTTCGGCATTGATGGCGGATGTCTCGACCGAGAGCCAGACCCAGGATCGCCACGCTGGCCCGGATATTCACGTGCCGATCGAAAAGCTCTTTGCCAATCCGAACCAGCCCCGCCGGAGGTTTGCACAGGAAGAACTTGACGATCTCACCGCGTCGATCAAGGAAAAGGGAGTTCTTCAGCCGCTCATCGTACGCCCGCGTGCGGGCGGGACCTATGAAATCGTTGCGGGCGAACGTCGATGGCGCGCCTCGCAAAAGGCCCAGCTGCATGAAATCCCGGTTCTGGTGCGCGATTTCGATGACGTCGAGGTCTTGGAAGTCGCCATCATCGAAAATATCCAGCGTGCCGATCTGAACGCGGTTGAAGAGGCGGCGGGCTACAAGCAGTTGATGGAAAACTTTGGTCACACCCAGGAACGGTTGGCCGAAGCACTCGGCAAAAGCCGTAGCCATATCGCAAACCTGATGCGGTTGCTGACGTTGCCGGCGGATGTGCAGGATATGCTGCAAGAGGGGGTGTTGACCGCAGGTCACGCACGCGCGTTGATCACCTCAGAGGATCCGTCTGCATTGGCGCGGGCCATCGTCAAGGGCGGACTTTCGGTGCGCGCGACCGAGGCACTTGTGAAAAAGCAGGCATCGGGCGAACTGCAGACACGGAAAAAGAAACAGGCTGCTTCGGTGGAAAAAGATGCGGATACCCGCGCGCTTGAAGCGGATCTGTCGGCTAACCTGGGGATGAAGGTCGCGATTACACACAAGCCGGGTCAGGATTCCGGCGAAATTTCGATCAGGTATGGCAATCTGGACGATCTGGATACGCTTTGCCGTCTGCTCAGCGGCAGTTAACCGACGAGAAACTCGGAAATTATGGCGTTCAGAACCATAAACCCCTGATCCTGAACGATAATGCGGTCCCCAAGATCCTGGATCAGTCCAAGATCAGAGAGCGAATTCCGTGCAGCAGCGTCAAGCGGCCGTTTGGCAAGAGTCTCGTAGCGCACAACATCTATGCCTGAACGAATACGCAACCCCATCATGAGGTATTCTTCTGCCTGTTCCAGCCCTGTAAGCGGTTGGCGCTTGGTCTCGCCATTGCCCTGAGCCACCAAGCCGAGCCAGTCTGCGGGCATGCTTGCCGATTCTGTCGCGTGTCGCAATCCGTTGATCGTCACACGCCCGTGGGCGCCGGGGCCGATGCCGACGTAATCGCCGCCGGTCCAGTATATCATGTTATGCCTCGACTCCGATCCGGGCCGGGCGTGATTTGACACTTCGTACATGGGCAAGCCATGCGCGGTGCAGGTCGCCTGGGTGATTTCATACATGTCGGCAGCGCGATCATCGTCGGGAAGCCCCCGAAGCGTCCCCCTGGCAAAACGATCGCCAAAGGCGGTGCCGTTCTCGATGGTGAGCTGATACAGCGACAGGTGGTCGACCGCCATCGACAGCGCGGTGTTCAATTCATCTTGCCATTGTTGCGGCGTCTGGTCCTGACGGGCATAGATCAGATCAAAGCTCACCCGGTCAAAGCAAGCGCGGGCGATGTCGAACGCGGCGCGCGCCTCGGCAACCGAATGAAGCCGTCCGAGTCGTTTCAGATCCGTGTCGTTCAGGGCCTGCACACCCATCGAGACCCGGTTGACACCTGCATCCCGAAACCCGCCGAACCGCGCGGCCTCGACCGAGCCGGGGTTGGCCTCGAGCGTGATTTCGATGTCGTTGGCCGGAGTCCAGTGACGGCACGCCGCCTCGACGATGCGCGCCACGGTGTAGGGGTTCATCAGGCTGGGCGTGCCGCCGCCGAAAAATATGGAGTTCAGGACCCGGTCCGGCGTTTCGATAGCGGTGCGCTCAAGTTCGGAAAGATAGGCATCGCACCATGCGGATTGGTCGATCTGGCGCGACACGTGGCTGTTGAAGTCGCAGTAGGGGCATTTGGCCTGGCAAAAGGGCCAGTGAACATAGAGTCCGAACCCGCCCTGCCGCCAGTCTTCGTCAGTCAAAGCAACCCGCGACAAGCTGTTGTGTCGCCCTGGCGCGGTGGCTGATCCGGTTCTTTTCCCAACGATCCATCTGCCCGAAGGTCATGTCATAGCCATCGGGAACAAAGATCGGATCATAGCCATGTCCCCGGTCACCGCGCATGGGCCAGACCACCTGGCCGGGCATGACACCTTCGAACACCTCGTCATGGCCATCAGGCCAGGCGAGGACGAGCGTGCAACAGAACTGCGCCTTGCGCGGGTGGGGTGCGTCGATCGCCTCCAGCTCGCGATGTGTGCGTTCCATCGCCATGACAAAGTCGCGCCCATTCGGTGTCTCGGCCCAATCCGCCGTATGCACGCCGGGCGCGCCGCCCAATGCGTCGATCCGGATACCGGAATCGTCGGAAAGCGCAGGAAGACCCGTCGCCCTGGCCGCCGCGTGCGCCTTGATGCGCGCATTTCCGACAAATGTGGTCTCGGTCTCTTCCGGTTCAGGCAAATCCATCTCGGCAGCACCTACGACGGTGACGCCGAAAGGTTGCAGGAGTTGCGCCATTTCTTCCAGCTTGCCAGCGTTATGCGTGGCGACCAGCAACCGATCGCCTGCAAATTTGCGGGTCATGTCGCGGCCTTTTGCGTGGCGACGAGCTCGTCGACACCTTTTTGCGCCAGGTCGAGCAGCTGATTCATCTGGTCACGGGAAAAGACCGACCCTTCGGCCGACATCTGCACCTCGATCAGCTTGCCCGAACCTGTCATGATGAAATTGCCATCGACACCGGCTTCGCTGTCTTCCGGATAGTCCAGGTCCAGCACAGGCTGCCCGGCATAAATGCCGCAGGATACGGCCGCGACCGGATCGACAAGCGGATCGCTGATCACGTCGCCGGCCTTCATGAGCTTGTTTACAGCCAGGCGAAGCGCGGTCCAGCCGCCGGTGATGGCGGCGCAGCGGGTGCCGCCATCGGCCTGAAGCACGTCGCAGTCGATGGTGATCTGGCGCTCGCCAAGGGCCACACGATCAACGCCGGCGCGCAGGGCGCGGCCGATCAGGCGCTGGATTTCCACGGTGCGGCCGCCTTGCTTGCCCGATGCGGCCTCGCGGCGCATGCGGGTGTTGGTGGCGCGGGGCAGCATGCCGTATTCCGCCGTGACCCAGCCCAGCCCCGACCCCTTGATGAACGGCGGCACGCGATCCTCGATCGTCGCCGTACAGAGCACATGGGTATCGCCGACCTTGATCAGGCACGATCCTTCGGCGTGTTTAGTAAATCCCGTTTCTATGGAAACCGGACGCATTTCGCTTAGATCTCGACCAGAGGGGCGCATGATCTCTCCTTTATTTGTTGGCGTCGGAATACAGTCCGGCAAGACCGTTATGCAACCCCGATTGACCTTTGCAACCAGTGGACTTTAATGGCGAACCAGCCAAGGATGATCCCATGAGCGATGCTACGAAGCTGTTGAACGAGTTGAATGACCGCTCGCGCGAAGTGTTTCGGCGAGTGGTTGAAGGATATCTTGAAACTGGCGATCCGATCGGCAGCCGGACCCTGACCCGTACCCTCGACGAAAAGGTCAGCGCGGCGACAATTCGCAATGTGATGCAGGATCTCGAATATCTCGGCCTGCTCGACAGCCCCCATGTGAGTGCGGGACGCATTCCCACCCAGGCGGGGTTGCGGATGTTTGTCGACGGGTTGCTCGAGGTGGGCGATCTGCACGACACCGACCGCAAGATGCTGGACGACACGGTCAAGAGCAATTCGAACGATGTCGGCAACATGCTCGACCGTCTGGGTGCGGCGCTTTCGGGTGTGACGCAGGGCGCGTCGCTGGTTCTGACGCCCAAACATGAGGCCGCGATCCGGCATATCGAGTTTGTGTCGCTGGCCCATGACCGCGCGCTGGTGGTGATCGTTTTCGCCGATGGTCACGTCGAGAATCGCCTGTTCACGCCGCCGCCAGGCCAGACCCCCAGTTCGATGCGCGAGGCAGCGAATTTCCTGAATGCGCTGATCGAAGGTCGCACGTTGAGTGAAGTACGCAAAAAGATCCAATCCGAGATCAACGCACGCCGCCAGGAAATCGACCGGCTGGCGCAGGAGATGGTCGAAAGCGGTCTCGCCGTTTGGGAGGGAGAAGGCAAGGATGCTGCCCGGTTGATCGTGCGCGGACGGGCGAATCTGCTGGGCGGCGAGGACAATGGAGACGAGCTGGAACGCATTCGCAGCCTGTTTAACGATCTTGAGCGCAAGCGCGACATCGAGGAATTCCTGCAACTGACCGAGGAAGGCGAGGGCGTACGCATTTTTATCGGCTCGGAGAACAAACTTTTCTCACTTTCGGGTTCCTCTTTGGTGGTGTCTCCCTATATGAACGCTGATCGAAAGATAATTGGCGCGGTGGGCGTGATTGGCCCAACGCGCCTCAATTACGGGCGGATCGTACCTATTGTGGACTATACGGCGCAGCTGGTAGGCCGGATGATTTCCGACCGCAGTTAGAGGTGAAATATGGCAGAGCCAAAGAACGATGATTTTCTGGATGATCTCGCGGCTATGGAGGCCGACGCAGACGCAGAAGAACTGGCAGAGCTTGACGAAGAGGCAATCGAACTGGATTCGCTGCGGGCGGAACGCGACGATTACAAGGACCGCTACATGCGGACACTGGCCGAGGCCGAGAACTCGCGCAAACGGTCCGAACGCGCCCGTGTCGAAGCCGAGCGCTACGGCGGCTCGCGTTTGGCGCGCGATGTCCTGCCGGTCTATGACAACATGAAGCGCGCGCTGGAGTCCGTAACCGAGGAGCAGCGCGCGGCCTCTGCGGCGATGATCGAAGGCATCGAATTGACGATGCGCGAATTGATCAACGTATTCGGCAAGCACGGGATCGAGATCATTTCGCCCGAGGTCGGTGAACGGTTCGACCCCAAGCTGCACGAGGCGATGTTCGAGGCGCCGCTGCCGGGCACGCGGGCGGGCGACATCATTCAGGTCTCGGCGGAAGGTTTCATGCTGCATGATCGTCTGCTGCGCCCGGCGCAGGTTGGCGTTTCGTCCGCGCCCGCTTCCTGATTTCGAAGTCTTTCCGGTCTGCAAGAAGCGGTCAGCTGCTGGCCGCTTCTTTCAGTTTATAGACCAGGTCCAGCGCCGCCCTGGGCGTCAGTTCGTCCGGATGAACGCTTTCGAGCAGATCAAGGGCTGCGGATTTCACCGGCGCGGGCGGCGCAGGTGATGGCGCTGCAGAGAACAGTGGCAAATCGTCGATCAGGGCCTTCTGGCTGCGGCCGCCTTCACGTTCGCCTTCTTCCAGTGCCTTGAGAACGACTCGCGCCCGGTCCAGCACCGATTGCGGAAGCCCCGCCAATTGCGCGACCTGCACCCCGTAGGAACGGTCCGCCGCGCCCCGCCGCACCTCATGCAGGAAAATGACGTCGCCCTGCCATTCCTTGACTGCCACGGTGGCGTTCTCCACGCCCGAGAGCTTGCCGGCCAGTGCCGTCAACTCGTGATAATGCGTAGCGAAGAGCGCCCGGCACTGGTTGCTGGCGTGCAGATGTTCCAGCGTTGCCCATGCGATCGACAGCCCGTCATATGTCGCCGTGCCTCGCCCGATTTCATCGAGAATGACCAGCGCCCGATCGTCCGCCTGGTTGAGGATGGCGGCGGTTTCCACCATCTCGACCATGAATGTCGAACGCCCGCGCGCCAGATCATCGGATGCGCCCACGCGGCTGAAGAGCTGGCTGACGATGCCGATATGGGCGGCGCTGGCCGGGACATGGCTACCCATTTGCGCCAGCAGCGCGATCAATGCGTTCTGACGCAGGAAGGTCGATTTACCCGCCATGTTGGGACCGGTCAGCAACCAGATGGCGGCCCCGTTGGCGGCGCTCAGGTCGCAATCATTGGCGATGAAGCTGTCGCCTCCCTGCTGGCGCAGCGCATGTTCCACGACCGGATGCCGCCCGCCGGTGATCGCGAAACTGCGGCTGGCATCGACCCGCGGGCGACACCAGTTTTCGGCTCGCGCCAGTTCGGCCAGCGCCGTCGCCAGATCAAGCTCTGCAAGCGCGCGCGATGCGGCATTCAAACGCGCCGCCTCGGCCAGAATAGAGCCTTTCAGCCTTTCATAGAGCCGCTTTTCGATCTCGAGCGCCCGGTTGCCGGCGTTCAGTATCTTGGTCTCCATCTCGCTGAGTTCGACGGTTGTGAACCGCACCTGGTTCGCGGTGGTCTGGCGGTGGATATAGGTTTCGGACAGCGGAGCCGACAGCATCTTTTGCGCGTGTGTCGAGGTTGTCTCGATGAAGTAGCCAAGAACATTGTTGTGCTTGATCTTGAGCGAGCTGATCCCGGTATGTTCGGCATAGCGTTTCTGCAATCCCGCGATCACCGAGCGTCCTTCGTCGCGCAGGGTGCGCGCCTCGTCCAGATCCGGGTCATAGCCTGCCGCGACAAACCCCCCGTCCCGGGTCAGCAGCGGCGGCTCGGCCACCAGCGCCGCGTCCAGCAGGGCGGCGAGATCGTCAAATCCGGTCAGGTCGGCGGATGCGGCGGCAAGTAGTGGCGGCAGGTCCTGGGTCTGGCATTCGCGGGCGATCACGTCGGCCTGCTCCAGAGTGTTGCGCACCGCGGCGAGGTCGCGCGGGCCGCCACGATCCAGCGAGAGGCGCGAGAGCGCGCGGTCGAGATCTGGGGTCTTGCGCAGGGCCTTGCGTAACTCGTTCGAGACCGGGTTTTGCTCAAGCGCGAAATCCACCGCTGCCAGTCGCGATTGCACTGTGTCGAGATCGCGCGAGGGGCTCGACAGGCGCTGTTCGAGCAGCCGCGCGCCACCCGGTGTGACGGTGCGGTCGATGACAGCGAGAAGCGAGCCCGCGCGACTTCCCGACAGCGACCGCGTGAGTTCGAGGTTGCGACGGGTTGCGGCATCGATCTGCACCACACGATCTTCGGACTCGCGGACCGGCGTCTGCAAGAGTGGCAAGCGGCCCTTTTGCGTGATGTCGAGGTAATCGATGAGGGCACCCATCGCCGAAATCTCGGCCCGCCCGAAATTGCCAAACGCGTCGAGCGTCCCGACCGAAAAAAGCGCGCACAGGCGCTTGTCGGCGGCGGAGCTGTCAAAGCTGGAGCGTCCCAGCGGGGTGAGGGCGATCCCGAGATCTCCGGCGACCTCATGCAGACCGTCGGCACCGGAGTCGCTGACGATCAATTCGGACGGGGCCAGCCGGGCAAGTTCGGGGCCAAGCCGCGACCGGTTCAGCGGCATCACGTGAAATGCGCCGGTTGAAATATCGGCCCAGGCCAGGGCAGATTGGTCGCGCACCTCGGCAAAGGTGGCCAGAAAGTTGTGCCGCCTGGCTTCGAGCAGGGCGTCCTCGGTCAAGGTGCCGGGTGTCACCAGCCGAACGACCTCGCGCTTCACGACGGATTTCGAGCCGCGCTTCTTGGCCTCTGCCGGGCTCTCCATCTGTTCGCAAACCGCGACACGAAACCCCTTGCGGATCAGCGTCAGAAAATACCCCTCGGCCGCATGTACCGGCACCCCGCACATCGGAATATCGGCGCCGTCATGCTTGCCCCGCTTGGTCAGTGCAATGTCCAGCGCCTCGGCTGCGGCCACGGCATCGTCAAAGAACATCTCGTAGAAATCGCCCATGCGGTAGAACAGCAGGGAGTCCTTATGCTCGGCCTTGATTTCAAGATACTGCGCCATCATTGGCGTGACATTGGCCACAGATCGTCCTCCGGCTCATCGAAACGTGCGCGACCTTACAAACGCCCAACACGCGACGAAAGGCGAAAACGCATTCCTGTTGAGGCTTGGTCATGCGCGCGTTATGACGCCTGAACCGCAACGAGGAGACAGCCGGTCATGGCCAAGCTGAAATACACCCGCGACGAAGCCCTGACGTTTCATCTGGAGCCGACGCCGGGCAAGTTCGAGATTCAGGCAACCGTGCCGATGAACACGCAGCGCGATCTGTCGCTGGCCTATTCGCCGGGCGTGGCCATCCCTTGCGAGGAAATCGCGGCGAACCCCGAAACCGCGTATGATTACACCAACAAAGGCAACCTTGTCGCGGTGATCTCGAACGGGACGGCGGTTCTGGGGCTGGGCAATCTCGGGGCGCTGGGCTCCAAACCGGTGATGGAAGGGAAATCCGTCCTGTTCAAGCGGTTCGCCGACGTCAACAGCATCGACATCGAGCTCGATACCGAGGACGTCGCCGATTTCTGCAAGGCGGTCAAACTGATGTCGCCGACGTTCGGGGGCATCAATCTCGAGGATATCAAGGCACCCGATTGCTTCATCATCGAACAGCAGCTCAAGGAAGAGCTGGACATACCGGTATTTCACGATGACCAGCACGGCACCGCGGTGATCTGTGCCGCCGGCCTTATCAATGCGCTGCATCTGTCGAACAAGAAGATCGAGGACGTCAAGATCGTTCTGAACGGCGCAGGTGCCGCCGGCATCGCCTGTCTCGAACTGCTCAAGGCCATGGGCGCACGGCATGAAAACTGCATCATGTGCGATACCAAGGGTGTCATCTGGCAGGGTCGCACCGAGGGCATGAACCAGTGGAAATCCGGCCACGCGGTCAAGACCGAGGCGCGCACGCTTGAAGATGCGATGAAGGGGGCGGACGTGTTTCTCGGGGTCAGCGTCAAGGGCGCCGTGACCCAGGACATGGTGGCATCTATGGCCGACAACCCGGTGATCTTTGCCATGGCCAATCCCGATCCCGAAATCACGCCGGAAGAGGCGCACGAAGTCCGGGTCGATGCCATCGTCGCAACCGGGCGCAGCGATTATCCCAACCAGGTAAACAATGTGCTGGGCTTCCCCTACCTGTTCCGGGGGGCCCTGGATATTCATGCACGGGCGATCAACGACGAAATGAAAATCGCCTGCGCCCATGCGCTGGCCCAGCTTGCCCGCGAAGACGTGCCCGACGAAGTGGCGCTGGCCTATGGTGAAAACCTGTCGTTCGGTCGCGACTATATCATCCCGACCCCGTTCGACCCGCGCCTGATCCATCGCATTCCGCCAGCCGTGGCCAGGGCGGGAATGGACACCGGAGCGGCGCGGCGACCGATCATCGACATGGAGAGCTATGAGCTGACCCTGAAATCCCGGATGGACCCGACGGCCAGCATCCTGCGTGGCCTGAACGCGCGGGCGCGCGCGGCCAAGGCGCGCATGATCTTTGCCGAGGGTGACGATCCGCGCGTGTTGCGGGCGGCGGTCACCTATCAGCGATCCGGTCTGGGCAAGGCGCTGGTGGTCGGACGTCCCGATGATGTCAAGACCAAGCTGGAGGCGGCGGGCTTGGGTGACGCGGCGCGCGAACTTGAAGTGGTGAATGCGGCCAACACCCAGTACCTGGAAAGCTACAAGGATTTTCTTTACGAGCGGTTGCAGCGCAAAGGTTTCGATCGTCAGGACATTCACCGTCTTGCCGCGCGCGACCGGCATGTATTCTCGGCGCTGATGCTGGCGCATGGTCATGGGGACGGGCTGGTGACCGGGGCCACGCGCAAATCGGCGCACATCCTGGACCGCATCAATCACGTGTTCGACGCCAATCCGGAAAACGGTGTCGCGGGTGTCACCGCTCTGTTGCACAAGGGCCGGATCGTGCTGATCGCGGACACCCTGGTGCAGGAATGGCCCGATGCCGAGGATCTCGCCACGATTGCCGAGCGTGCCGCCGAAGTCGCGCGGCACATGGGGCTTGAACCGCGTGTCGCTTTCGTGAGCTTTTCGACCTTCGGTTATCCTGTCTCGGAACGGGCGGAAAAGATGCATCAGGCGCCCGGTGTCTTGCAGGCGCGCGGGGTGAACTTCGAATTCGAAGGTGAAATGACGGTGGATGTGGCGCTGAATGCGCAATCACAGGCGGCCTATCCGTTCTCGCGCCTGACCGGGCCGGCCAACATTCTCGTGGTTCCGGCGCGCCATTCGGCCAGCATCTCGGTCAAGCTGATGCAGGAAATGGGCGGTGCGACCGTGATCGGCCCGATCCTGTCGGGCCTGGACAAGCCGATACAGATCTGTTCGTCGGTGTCGACGGCGAACGACATTCTGAACATGGCGGTGCTGGCGTCCTGCAAGATCGGCTGACGCCAATTCCTGTCGTCGCCCTGCATCGGGACGACGACAGGTGCGGGCAATCAGAGAATGCCCGGCAGGTTCAGGCCGTTTTCACGGGCGCAATCCAGCGCGATGTCATACCCCGCGTCCGCGTGGCGCATGACCCCGGTTGCGGGGTCGTTCCACAGCACGCGCTCGATCCGCCGGTCCGCATCTTCGGAACCGTCACAACAGATCACCATGCCGGAATGCTGGGAAAATCCCATTCCGACCCCGCCGCCGTGATGCAGGCTGACCCAGGTGGCGCCTGACGCGGTGTTCAGCAGCGCGTTGAGCAGCGGCCAGTCCGACACGGCATCCGACCCGTCCTTCATGGCTTCCGTCTCCCGGTTGGGCGAAGCGACCGAGCCGGAATCAAGGTGATCCCGGCCGATCACCACGGGCGCCGACAGTTCGCCGTTGCGCACCATTTCGTTGAACGCGAGTCCCAGCCGATGACGCACGCCCAGCCCGACCCAGCAGATGCGCGCGGGCAGACCCTGAAATGCGATCCGTTCCCGCGCCATGTCGAGCCAGTTGTGCAGGTGACTGTCCGAGGCGAGTATCTCTTTGACCTTGGCGTCGGTCTTGTAGATGTCTTCGGGATCGCCGGACAGCGCGGCCCAGCGAAACGGACCGATGCCACGGCAAAACAGCGGTCGGATATAGGCCGGGACGAAGCCGGGGAAATCAAAGGCATTTTCCAGACCCTCTTCCAGCGCCATCTGCCTGATGTTGTTGCCGTAGTCGACGGTCGGAATGCCGGCGGCATGGAAATCGACCATCGCCTTGACCTGCACCTTCATCGAGGCCCGCGCGGCCTTTTCCACGGCCTTGGGGTCGCTTTCGCGTTTCTGCCGCCACTCGCCCAAGCTCCAGCCCTGCGGCAGGTAGCCATTGACCGGATCATGTGCCGAGGTCTGGTCGGTCACGATATCCGGGCGGATACCCCGTTTCACGAGTTCCGGATATACGTCCGCCGCATTGCCCAGCAGTGCAACGGATTTTGCCTGCCCCTCTGCCGTCCAGCGCCGGATCATCTCCAGCGCCTCGTCAAGGCTGTCGGTCTTTTCGTCGACATAGCGGGTGCGCAGACGGAAATCGATCGAGTCCGGGTTGCATTCGACCGCAAGGCAACAGGCGCCCGCCATCACGGCCGCCAGCGGCTGTGCGCCGCCCATGCCACCCAGCCCGCCGGTCAGGATCCACTTGCCGGACAGGTCGCCACCATAATGCTGGCGGCCCGCCTCGACAAAGGTTTCATAGGTGCCCTGCACGATCCCCTGCGATCCGATATAGATCCATGAGCCGGCCGTCATCTGGCCGTACATCGCGAGGCCCTTCTTGTCCAACTCGTTGAAATGATCCCAGTTGGCCCAGTGCGGCACGAGATTCGAGTTTGCGATCAGGACGCGCGGTGCGTCCTTGTGGGTTCTGAACACGCCGACCGGCTTGCCCGATTGCACGAGCAGGGTTTCGTCCTCCTCGAGTTCGCGAAGGCTGGCGACGATCCTGTCGAAATCTTGCCATGTACGCGCCGCGCGCCCGATCCCGCCATAAACGACCAGCTCGTGCGGGTTTTCGGCCACGTCCGGGTGCAGGTTGTTCATCAGCATCCGCATCGGTGCCTCGGTCAACCAGCTTTTGGCGCTGATCTCGGGGCCGGTGGCGGGATAGATATCGCGGGTGTTCTTGCGGGGATCGCTCATGATGCGCCTTTCAACTCGGGGGCCATCTCGGCCAATGTGGTCAGGATTGTCCGCAGGTGAGATTGCAACCGCCCGGCCTTGGCCTCGTCATAGGTCCAGGGTGCGGTTTCCTGCGTCAGGTAGGTGGATTGCGCCAGTTCCATCTGGATTGCATGAAGCCCGTCGTCGGGACGGCCGTACTGCCGGGTGGTCCATCCGCCCTTGAACCGCCCGTTTACCGTGCTGGTGTAACCCGTGGCGGCGGAACAGATGTCGCGCGTCACGGCTTCGATGCGCGGATCGCAGGTTGTCCCCATGTTCGTGCCGATGTTGAAGTCCGGGAGGACACCATCAAAAAGGAACGGAATTTCACTGCGGATCGAATGACAATCATAGAGGATCGCGATGCCATGCCGTTCCCGTACCCGGGTCAGTTCGGCATGTAGCGCCGCGTGATAGGGCGCATGGAACCGTTGCCGCCGGTCTTCGATTTCTGCGCTGTCCGGAGGAGTCTCCCATATGTCATGCCCGTCGAAATCGGTGAGCGGCACGAGGCCGGTGGTGTTCTGGCCGGGATACAGGCTCGCGCCGCTGGGGTCGCGATTGGCGTCTATGACATAGCGGTGGAACGTGGCGCGTACCGTTGTGGCGCCTGACAACAGCCCGTCATAGAGCCGGTGAACATGCCAGTCCGTATCATCCAGCCCGCGTCCGCGCGCGTTCAGGCGGGCGATGACATCATCGGGCAATCCGGTGCCGGTGTGGGGCAGGCCGAGAACGACGGGGCCGTCGCCCCGGATGATTTCAACTGGGGTCATGTCGACAACTCCGGAAGGTTGATTGCGGTGCTGGCGGTCACGTCACCATTGCGGATCAGCGCGGCGGCGGCTTCAAGGTCGGGCGCGAGATAGCGGTCCTCGGTCAGGGTGCCGACCGACTGGCGCAGGGTGTCCATCACCCGGGCGAGCGGTGCGCTGGTGCTCAGTGGTGCGCGGAATTCGATACCCTGCGCCGCGCAGAGCAATTCGACACCCAGTATGCGTTCCAGATTGGCAACCATCCGATCCAGCCGCACGGCCCCGTGCGCCGCCATGCTGACATGATCCTCCTGGTTGGCGCTGGTTGGTGTGCTGTCGGTCACACAGGGGTTGGCGAGATGCTTGTTCTCGCTCATCAACGCGGCGGTTGTCACCTCGGCGATCATGTAGCCCGAATTCAGCCCGGGATCCGGTGTGAGGAATGGCGGCAAATCGTGGCTGAGAACCGGATCGACGATCAGCGCGACGCGGCGCTGGGCTATGGCTCCGATCTCGGCAAGGGCCAGCGCGATCATGTCGGCGGCAAAGCCGACGGGTTCGGCATGGAAATTGCCGCCGGAGACGATCAGATCGGCACCGACCAGCACCAGCGGATTGTCGGTGGCGGCATTGGCCTCGATTTCGAGCGTGCGCGCGGCCATGCGCAGCATATCCATCGCCGCCCCGGTGACCTGCGGCTGGCAGCGGATGCAATAGGGGTCCTGTACCCGCGTGTCGCCTTCGCGATGGCTTTCACGGATCACGGAACCGGTCAGCAAATTGCGCATGCAATCGGCCGCTTCGATCTGCCCGGGATGGCCCCGCAGGGCGTGGATCTCGGGTTGCAATGGCGCGGTGGACCCCATGATGGCATCGGTGGACAACGCCGACGTGACCAGCGCGCTGGTCATCGCGCGCCATGCACCGAACAACCCCGCAAGAGCAAAGGCGGTGCTGAATTGCGTACCGTTGATCAGCGCCAGCCCCTCTTTGGGGCCGAGCGCAACAGGCTTGAGACCGGCGCGTTGCAGGGCGGTGGCTCCGGGCAGGGTTTCGCCGCGATACTCCGCTTCGCCATGCCCCATCATGACCGCCGCGAGATGCGCCAGCGGTGCAAGATCTCCCGACGCGCCCACGGATCCCTGGGCCGGGATCACCGGGGTGACCTCCTGGGCCAGCATCGCCTCGATCAGGGCAATCAACTCCATTCGCACGCCCGATGCCCCGCGCCCGAGACTGAGCAGCTTCAGAACCATCATCAGGCGCGCATGGCCTTTCGGGATCGGTTCTCCGACGCCGCAGCAATGCGACAGGATCAGGTTGCGCTGCAAGGTTGCCGTGTCCCCGGCTTCGATCTTGACGCTCGCCAGTTTGCCAAACCCGGTATTGACGCCATAGATCGCCGCGTTGCCGTTGGCTGCTGCTGCTATCCTGGTCTGTGCCTCGATCACGGCGGGATGGCAGGCCGGGTCGAGCCGCACTGCCGCGCCCGTGCGAAATACGGTTTCCAGATCGGCCAGCGTGACGGAACCGGGGGTCAATGTGAGAATTTTCATTTTGGCGCTCCGATGATGCGCGCGTGCAGGGGATTGGAACCGATGCGATAGGCAAGCTCGGCGGGGTGGCGCACATCCCACACTGCAAACTCGGCCCGTTTGCCCGCCGCGACGGTGCCCACGTCGTCGAGACCGAGCGCGCGCGCCGCATGACGGGTGACGCCGGCCAGCGCCTCTTCGGGGGTAAGACGAAACAGCGTGCAGCCCATGTTCATCGTCAGGAGCAGCGAATTCAGCGGGGACGATCCGGGGTTCATGTCGGTTGCCAATGCCATCGGAACCGCGTGCTTGCGAAAGGCATCGATGGGCGGGGCCTGCGTTTCGCGCAGCGTATAGAACGCGCCGGGCAGGATCACGGCGACGGTGCCGGATGCAGCCATTGCCCGCACGCCGTCTTCGTCGAGATATTCCAGATGATCCGCCGAAAGCGCGCCAAAGCGGGCTGCGAGTTTTGCGCCACCGAGATTCGAGAGCTGCTCTGCGTGCAGTTTCACGGGAAGCTGCAATTCGCGTGCCACCTCGAACACCCGTGCGATCTGGTCAGGGGAAAAGGCAATTCCCTCGCAAAACCCGTCAACTGCATCCACCAGGCCCTGTGCCTGTGCCTCGCGCAGGGTCGGGATACAGATTGCGTCGATATAGGCGTCGTCGTGGTTCTTGTAGTCCGCCGGTGACGCATGCGCCCCAAGGAACGACGTGCGTACCCTTATGTCGCGCCGCTTGCCGATGGTTCGGGCAACGCGCAGCATGCGCAACTCGGTTTCGCGGTCCAGCCCATAGCCCGATTTGATCTCGATCGTGGTAACGCCTTCGCCGATCAACACATCGACCCGGCGCAACGCCTCTGCGAGGAGCGTCTCTTCGCTTGCCGAGCGGGTGGCGCTGACCGTGGAAACGATACCACCACCGGCGCGCGCGACCTCTTCGTAAGACGCGCCGTTCAACCGCATCTCGAACTCGACCGCCCGATCGCCGCCGTGAACGATATGGGTGTGACAATCGACAAGTCCCGGAGTCACCAGCCGCCCATCCAGATCATGCACGCGGTACGATGCGTATCTGTCTGGCAACCCGGCCAGCGGTCCGACCCAGCCTATCTGCCCGTCATCGAGCACGATGGCTGCGTTTTCGATCATTCCATAGGGAACGTCCTGTCGCGACATGGTTGCAACATTCAGGTTGATCAGTGTTTGCTTGGTATCGGTCACGGCGCTCCGGTCCTTGCACGATTCTGCTTTTTTCTTAGTCAAAGCTGATTTATATGTCTATACATAAACTCGTTAATGACGGAATTTATGAAATGATCCACGCACGTCATGCACTGCTCTCTTCGGGGTGGGCACAGGATGTCCTGGTCGCGATAGATGACGGGATCATCACCGCAATCACATGCGATACCCCGTGCCCGCGCGATGCAACGCAGGTCGATACGCTTCTGCCGGCGCTGGGAAATCTGCACAGCCATTCGTTTCAGCGTGCAATGGCCGGGATGACGGAATACCGCAAACAGGGGCGTGACAGTTTCTGGACATGGCGCGACCTGATGTATCGTTTCATGGATCGACTGACGCCGGAACAGATCGAGGCCATTGCCGCGCTGGTCTTTGTCGAGATGCAGGAGGCCGGATACGCTTCGGTGGGCGAGTTTCACTATGTTCATCACCAGACCGGCGGGATCGCCTATGAGGATCCGGCGGAACTGTCGCTTCGCATCTACGCCGCCGCGTCGCGCACGGGGATCGGACTCACCCATCTGCCGGTGCTTTATACCTATGGCGGCGCAGGCCGGGTTGCCCTGTCACAGGGACAGTTGCGGTTTGGCAATGATGTGGATGGCTATCTCGCGCTCGTGGAGGCGGCGCGCGAGGGGATGACGTGCCTGCCTGGCGACGCTCGTCTTGGCATTGCCCCACATTCGTTGCGCGCCACCTCTCCCGAAGATCTCGAGGCGGTTCTTCGGCAGTCCGCGGATGGCCCGGTACATATTCACATCGCCGAGCAACCGAAGGAGGTTGATGACATCGCGTCATGGCTTGGTCAGCGACCGGTGGAGTGGTTGCTCGCGCATGCAGATGTCGACAGCCGCTGGTGCCTGATCCATGCCACGCACATGACCGAGGGCGAGACACGCGCGATGGCGCAAACCGGAGCCGTTGCCGGGCTGTGCCCGATCACCGAGGCTAACCTGGGCGACGGTCCGTTCAACGGCGCGTCCTATCTCGCGGCAAACGGGGCTTTCGGCATCGGTTCGGATTCCAACGTCAACATTTCGCTGATCGAAGAGTTGCGCACGCTGGAATATTCCCAGCGCCTTCGCGATCTGGCGCGCAATGTCCTTGTGTCTGGCGAGGGGTCGGTGGGTCATGGGCTTTATACCGGCGCGGCGCGCGGCGGCGCCCGTGCGCTCGGTCGGAACGCGGGCGAAATCGCCGAGCAGCGTCTGGCCGACCTTGTTGCCATAGATAGCACCGACCCGACGCTGTGTGCCCTGTCGCGCGATCAGATACTTGATGGCCTGGTGTTTGCCGCCAAGGATCGGGTGGTGACCGATCTGTGGTCGGCGGGTCGACACTCGGTCAAGGAGGGGCGCCACGTCGCACGTGATGGCGTCGTGGCGGCGTATCGCGCGGCAGTCACCGATCTCGTCGCATCGCTCTGACGCGCTCCGGCTTCGCCAATCGGAGCGCGCACGCGACCCTCTGGCGAAAGGCCTAACGATCAGCCCATCCAGCGGCGCACCGGGGCGTTGGCTTCTTCCAGCGGCTGGGTGATCACATCGACCAGTGTCGGTCCGTCATGTTCCACCGCCTCTCGCAGCACCCGTTCCAGATCGGCAGGGTCCTCGACGCGCCAGGATTTCACGCCATAGGCAGCCGCGACAGCGGCCTGATCCACGCGGCTGAAATCCACGTTGTAATAGCGCGCGCCCTTGTCGGCCATCTGGCTGGCCTTGATCCAGCCGAAATTGGCGTTCGAGAAAACGACAAAGGTGATGGGCGCCCGCGCGCGGCAAACGGTTTCAAGTTCGCCCACGGTAAAACCGAAAGAGCCGTCACCCATCAGCGCGACAGTCTTGCTGTCCGGGCGGCCATGCCATGCGCCCAGCGACGCGGCGAGCGAATAGCCAAGCGCACCATGCGCCCTGTTGGTGATGAAGTGGCGCCCGGCAAGTTGTTGGCGGTAATAGGCTGAGAAGTAGGGACAGGAGGTGCCGGGGTCGGACACAACGGTTGCGTCGGGCGGCAGCACCTTCATCAGGTCGGAAATCACGCGCTCGGGGCGAATGGGGCGGTTATCCTCGGCGGCAATGCGGTCGAAAATCTCGAATTTGCGGCGCTTGATGTCCGCGACGGCAGCGGCGGCACCAAAGGTCGCGCCACCCTGACCGCGGCGATCCAGCTCGGCATTCACCATTTGCAGGGACATGCTCAGGTCGCCCACCACCCCGACCTCGGTTGGCAGGTTGGCTCCGATCACCATCGGGTCCACATCGAAATGCACGATACGCGTGCCGACGCTCGGCGCCTCCCATCGCGATGTCGTGGTCGAACCGGCGCGGCACCCCATGAACACGATGAGATCGGCAGCCTGCATCATTTCCCAGGTCTGGTCGGTTCCGCCATTCGAACCCACGACGCCCAGAGCGTTCGGGTGTATATCCGCCAGCGCCCCCTGACCCGAGATCGAGGTTGCCACCGCAATGTCCAGCCGGGTGGCGATGCGGTCGAGTTCGTGCATCGCGCCGGCCACGACAACGCCGCCCCCGCAGACGATCAGGGGGTTTCTGGCCGACAGGATGGAATCAACCGCCGCCTCGACCGACGCGGCATCCGGTCCGGTGGGATAGGCCGGATAGCTGGCCGTCCGGGGGTCGGCCCAGATATCGGAAGGATCAACCCTGTCATACTGAATGTCATAGGGCAGGCCGAGATGCGCAGAACCGGGCCGACCGGTGGTCATTGCCCGGAATGCGGCGCGGACCATGCGGGGGATATGTGCGGCCTGCCTGATTACCGTGTTCCACTTGGTCAACGGGCGCATCAGCGCCTCCTGATCCACCTCTGTGAGGGGATACTTGCCATAGGTCGATACGGAGATATCGGTGGTGATGCCCAGCACGGCATAAGAGCTTTCGGATGCTTCGATCAACCCCGGCAGAATATACGTCGCGCCGCCTCCGGACGGCCCCTCGCAGACACCGGGCTTGCCGGTGACGCGGGAGTATCCGTCGGCCATGTAGGCGGCACTGCGTTCATCACGGGTCAGCACATGCCTGATCCGGTGATCGAGCAGGTGCATCGCGTCATAGAAAGGCAGCGTGGTATCACCACATAGTCCGAAGATGTGATCCACACCCTGCGCTTCCAGCATCCGCACCATGGCTTCGGCGCCGTTGAGCGTGTTTTCCATGACCGTATCTCCTTTTCCATGCGGGGAACCGGTTTCGATCCGGTATCTGTATTTTTATCTGTATACAGAAACGTCGACGATAAGCAACGCCCGTGATCCGCTTTCGTCGAGCGTATTGAAGTCAGCGGTTATCGAGCGATGGCCCCCCGGGCCGGTCAGAGCGTCAGCCCACCGTTCACATGCAGGGATTGACCGGTCACATAACCTGCAGGTTCCGACAGCAGGAAAGCCGCCGCTGCCGCGACTTCTGCAGCCTGACCGAGGCGGGCCATGGGAATGCTTTGCGTGACCTTGGACCATTCTTCGCTCGTGAGGGACGAGTGGGTGCCCGGATCCTTTGCGATGAAACCGGGTACAACCGCGTTCACCGTGATGCCGCGCGGCGCGAGATTGGCCGCAAAGACACGCACCTGCGCCTCCAGCGCCGCCTTTGCGGGCGCGGTGGGCGCATAGCTGTGGGTCTTGGAGCGGTGCGCGCCGAACGCGCTGACACAAAGGATGCGACCCCGATGATCTGCCAGTTTCGGGGCGACACAGGTGCAGAGCCGCTGGAACGCCACGGGCATCGCGTCCAGCGCCGTTTGCAGCGCGGCGGGTCCGGTTGATGTGACAGTGCCAAGCCTGGCGTAACCTGCGGCAAAGGCGAACCCGCTAAGGGCACCCTGCGGCAACGGATCCAGCCATGCCGCGACCCTGTCGGTCAGCGCCGGATCCTCGGTCAGGCCCAGGCAGGTCGAGACGGTGGCCCCCGCGCTTTCGCAGGCCTTTACAACGCCGGCCAGACGATCGGCATTCGACCCGGTGTGCAGCAGGAACTCTGTGTCCGGCGCGGCCAACCGGCGCGCAAGAGCCGCGCCGATACCCGACCCGGCCCCTATGATGATGTAGCGCGTCATCGGCTGGCGCCCCTCGTGAAACTGGCGGCCCGCAACGCGGATTCAGGCAGAAGACCGCGTGTAGACATGTCCGTAGGCGGCCTTGATCGCGGCGAGAATATCCTCGTTGCGGTGCAGGATATGGTCGCGCATGACGGCAGTGGCGGCCTCGGTATCACCCGCGCGGATGTGGTCGAGAATTTCGCGATGCTGGCTCTGTGTGCGGTCGCGCCGACCTTCCATCGCGATCCAGCGGATCAGGTGTATGCGGCCATTTATATTGGTTAGAAGCTGTCGCAACACGTCGTTGCGCGACAGTTCGGCAATGGTGTCGTGAAAGCGGATGTCGAGTTCGATCAACCGGTCAACCGACGCATCCGGGGACTCTGCCATGCTTTCGGCAAGAAAATCCGACAATGCCTGAAGCTCGGATTCTTCGGCGCGCTCGCAGGCGAGCCGAACGGTCGCGCATTCGATTTCGACCCGTGCTTCGAAGAGGTCGAAAATCACTTCCGGATCCAGCGACGGCACCGAAAACCCGCGTTCCCTGTCCATCAGCAACCCCTCGGCCACAAGGCGGTTCAGTGCCTCGCGCAGGGGCGTGCGGCTGATTTCCAGTTCCTTGGCCAGGGCGACCTCGTTGATCTTCTGCCCGGGCAGAAACCGTGACCGGAGGAGCTGTTCGCGCAGTTGCTGGTGGGCCCGATGAGAGGACGAGACGTGAACGACCTTGGTTGCGGTTTTGTCAGTCTTGGTCATCGCGCCTATGCCTTGATTTTCGTTCTGTATGCCAGATTGTATGTATTGTCGCACTTCGGCGTCAACGGCCATCGGGTCAGGCGTCGGGCGCCTGTGCGAGCACGCTCATGAGCGCGTCTACATCCGGCGCGTCGATCAGGGTTTCGCAGGCGTCGGCGAGCGACCTGCGGCGAGAGCGGGAACAGACGGCGGACGTGACCTCTTCGAATTTCCGGTCGAGCTCTTCCCGGCTGAGGGGCTGCTCCGGATAACCGCGTGCGACCTGTGATGTCGCCGACAATGTACGGCCGTCGGTCAGGGCAAGGATGACCTCTCCCATGTAGAAATCCGGAAACGCGTCGTTGAAGGCGCCGGTGTCGCGAATGACCTCGGCGCTGGCGGCAAGGCGGGCGACCTCCGGTTCGCTTTCGCGGCGGTCGATAAAGAGATCGAGAAACGACAGGCGTCCCATCGCCGCACGAACCGGCAGGATATATTGTGCGCTGTGGCCCTTGAGCGGGTTGTCATCAACACAATGCGCGCCGGCTTCGGCAAAGCGCAGACTGATCTTTTCGATCTGCCCGGAGGTCAACGCATGTTCGTCGAGCAGCCCGACAAGCGCATCGAGCGCGGGATGCAGGAAAGACACCGAGGCGTAGGGCTTGATCGCCAGTTCCATCACCCCGTCCCATGCCGTTCCGAGGTTCAGGGTCAGGGGCGCGGGATCGGCGACGCCGCTATAGGCGTTCAGAACCGTGTGGCCGCCATCGAAAATGCGGTCCGGCGCCCCGAAACCGCGTCTTGCGAGCATCGCCGACATCACGCCGTTACGCGCGGCCAGCCCCATCTGGAAGGGCCGCGCATCCTCGCGCGGATCATCCTGCCAGGCGAGCAGGCCGGAGGTTTGCAGGCCGGCGAGCCCAAGCGCGCGCACGGTCTGTTCCTCGTCCAGGCCCAGGAGGAACGCAGCCGCCGCCGCCGCGCCAAAGCTGCCGGCGATGGCCGATGGATGAAAGCCGCGATCATACAGTTCCCGTGGGTTCATCGCCATTGAAACACGGTAGGTGACTTCACACCCAAGTGCCACGGCCGCCAGGGCATCGGTGCCGGTCCGCCCGTGTGCCTCCGAAAGCGCGAGGGCGGTGGGAACCATCACGGCGACCGGATGCAAGATCGCCTCGGGGTGGTGCGGTTCGAAATCGGCGGCATAGCCAAGGGTTCCATTGGCGAGCACGGCGCTGAGCGGATCCACCTTGCGGTTTCGCCCGATCAGCGTGCAGGGGCCGGGTCCGGCAATTTCTTCGGCAAAACCGCAGATGCCCTGCGCTGCCGTCACGCTCTCATGTGTGGCGGCGCAGAGCACGCCAATCCCGTCACGGGCCAGTTGACGCGTATAGGCCATTACCTCGTCGGGAAGCGATGATGGAGAGAAGCCTGACACGAAGGCGGCAAGTGAACGGGTAACCGGGGCGCGGACGCTCATGGCGGATCCTCGGGGAAATCAGATTAGGATTGCATATCTATCTGTATACATGACAGAGTACAGAAATCAGTCAAGGCATTCGTGAGGCGACAGGGGCATGCCGGATAACACTCGGATCGTTTTGGGCGGCTTTGGCAATGTGGGCCAGCAGATTGCCGCCAGGTTGACCGCGGACCCTGCGGACCCGCTCCGGATCGTCGCGATCGTGGCGCGCGACAGGCAAAAGGCCGCCGAGAATGCCGCGAGGTTCGGGCTGGATGTTCCGGTCATTTCGGCGTCCGAGGTGCCGCAATACGATGCGACGCTGGTCGAATGTGCCACCTATGACGGATTTCGCGACGTGGTCGAGCCGACGCTGAAGGCCGGTGGTCATGTCATCGCGGTGAGTGTCGGCGCGCTTGCCGTGAATCTCGATCTCGTCGACATCGCGGAAAAGGCCGGTGCCACATTGCAGATCGCCGGCGGCACCTTGCCCGGTCTCGATATCATTCGTGCCGCGTCAGAGGATGAAATCAGGTCGGTTACCCTGACATCGCACATCAGGCCGTCCTCTTTCGCCAACGAGCCGTTCATACATGAACGTGGCATTGACCTTGCGTTGGCCGAAAACGGTGCCGTGCCCGTGTTCGAGGGCAGCGCGCGCGAGGCGGCCATGCATTTTCCGCGACATTTCAACGTGGCGGTGACTCTGGGGCTTGTCGGTATCGGGCTGGACCGGACACAGGTGCGTATTTTCGCCGATGGCACCTTGCCGGGTGCCCGGCACACGCTGAACGTCGAAGCCAGCGCCGTTTCGCTTGAGATGACGTCGCAGAATTACCCCTCGCCGGACAACAACCGCACCAGCATGCTCGTGGCGCTCAGCATCCTTGCGGCGCTCCGGCGCGATCACGCCACGCTTCGGATCGGAAGTTGACCGATGAAGCCTGTGCACAAACCCGGCGCGCATGATACCCGTTTGGCGGAGCTGACCCTGCGGGAAATATCCGATGCGTTGGCGACCCGAGACGAGACCATTGCGGATATGTCGGTGGTGATCGATATGGTTGCAGGCAAAGGCACGATTTTCTGTGAGCCGGGAGCGAATTGCAGATGAAGGCGGATGTCGCGATCCTTGGTGCGGGGATCATCGGTGCCCAGGCGGCGGTGCAACTTGCCGAGCGGGGATTGAAAGTGGTGCTTGTTGATCCGGGCCCGCCGGGAGGCGAGCAGGCGGCCAGTTTCGGCAACGCCGCATGGCTGTCATCCCATTCGGTAACGCCGCCATCCGCACCGGGCATCTGGAAGCAGGTTCCGAAATGGCTGCGTGATCCGCTCGGGCCGCTCAGCGTACGGCCCGCATACCTGCCAAAGGCACTGCCGTGGCTGCTGCGATATGTTGCGGCCGGTTCGACCGAACAGAAGCTGCGCAAGGTCGCCGCCGAATTGCGGACCCTGCTGAAGGACGCGCCGAGCCTGCATGAAGAGATCGCTGCCCGAGCCGGCGTGCCGGAGCTGATCAACGCCCGATCGGGCCTGATGCATGTCTATCCCGACCGTGCGGGTTACGACGCCGATGGTCTTGGCTGGCGCATTCGCCGCGAGCTGGGGATCGTCTGTGACGAGATAGAGGGTCCGGAACTGGCGCGATGCCAGCCGGATTTGGCTAAAACCTATACTTTTGCCGTCAACGTTCCGGAGGCCGGGCAATGTCTGGATCCCGGCGCCTATTGCGCGGCGCTTGTGCGCTTTGCACAGACGCTGGGCGCACGCATCATCGCGGCACGCGCGACGGGCTTTCGCAGCGAGAACGGCAGACTTCTGGCGGTCGAAACCTCGCAGGGAGAGATAGCCTGCGACGCTGCAGTCATCGCTTGCGGGGCCAGATCGACGGCGCTGGCGGGCAAAGCCGGCGATCATGTGCCGCTTGAGAGCGAACGCGGGTATCATGTTACCGTCGAGGGTGGTGCGAACCTGCCCGGACCGACAACGTCGGTCATGGTGAGCGATCGCAAGGTGGTGATTTCACGGCTGGCCGGGGGTATCCGCTGTGCCGGGCAGGTGGAAATCGCCAGCCCGGATGCCGCCCCGGACTGGCGCAGGGCCGAAATCATGCGGACACATCTTGCCGCGGTGTTTCCCGATCTGGACACGGGCGACGCGCGGGTCTGGCTCGGCCTGAGACCGAGCACGCCCGATGGCAAGCCGGTGATCGCACGCGCGCGCGGGATCAGGGGTGTCGTACATTGCTTTGGTCATGGCCATGTCGGTCTGGTTTCGTCGGCGCGCAGTGGCCGCCTCGCGGCACAGCTGGTTGCCGGTTACGCACCCGAGATTGATCTTTCCCCGTTTTCTGCTGCAAGGTTCCGCTCATGACCGATCCCGTCCATCCTTTCGGTGATCCGGGCGCCAACGTGGTGCGCGGCGGCAAGGCGCTTTATGGTGCGCCTCTTGGCATCCTGATGCTGGAGGCCCGGTTTGCCCGCGTCTATGGCGAGATGGGCCATGCCGGGACCTGGCCGTTCCCGGTGGTTTACCGGATCGTGCGCGGCGCAAGCCCTGACCGGGTGGTCTGTGACGGGGCGCGGGGGTTGCTTGACGATTTCATCGCGGCAGCGTCGGACCTCATTGATCTTGGCGCAGAGGCGATCACGACGAATTGCGGCTTCCTGTCGATCTACCAGACCCAGCTGGCATCCGCGGTGAGCGTGCCGGTGGCGACCTCGTCGATGATGCAGGTGCCATGGGTGCAGGCGACCCTGCCGCCGGGCAAGCGACCGGGGATCGTGACGATCAATGCGGCCGCGCTGACCGAAGCACATCTGAAGGGGATCAACGTACCGCTCGACACGCCGGTTGCCGGCACCGAGGGCGGGACGGAGTTCTTTCGCACCATCATTAAGGCCGAAAAGCAGGATCTCGACCTTTCGCTGGCCTGCGCCGATGTGGTCGCCGCGTCACAGCGTCTTGTGCGCGAGAACCCGGAGGTCGGTGCCATCGTTCTGGAATGCACCAACATGTCGCCATACAGTGCGGCGGTGCAGGCGGCCACCGGGCTGCCTGTCTATGACATCTATTCGATGGTTACCTGGTTCCACGCGGGTTTGCGGCCGCGCAACTTTGCGGCAGGCGCATAGGGTCAGACGGGATCGAACAGCCAGACACCGGATCCGAGCGCGGGATCGAACGGCAGTGCGAGCGATCGGTCAATCCGTCGCGCCCCTGGGCGGTCCGCCAGACGCGATGGATCCGCAAGCGCGATCCGCAACCCGACGAAACAGGAACTGCCGGCATCGACCGGGTCGCCGACAAGCTCGGTGGCATCCTTCTCGGGCAGGATTTCGAGCGCACCCCGGTCGAGCGGTATCCGCAGGCCTGCGCCATATTGCACGGCAGGCCGATCAAGAAAGCGCGAGAACCGTGCCGCCGGTTCCGCCGGATCGGGTGCCGAGATCAGGATCGACCGCAACGCACAAGCGCCGTTGGTGTGATCTGTCCATCGGGGTTGCCAGATTGCGGGCGCATTGTGATGGGTCACGATCTGCACGCGCCCCTCTGGCATCACCCCGGCCGCAAGCCGCGCAACCGTGAAGGCCGCCGTTTCGAAACCGGTCTCTGTTTCCACTTCGCGCGAAAAATGGACCAGCGGGCGCATGTCGTGCCGATCGGCTTGCAGCGCGGCATGTCGCGCGGCGGCGTCCGCCGCCCCGAAAGCCGCAAGATGCAGGCCGGCACGGCGATCCAGAGCGGCCTTGAATTCCCTGCCGATGGCCGTATCGGCGGTGTGGATGAGAAATTCCAGATAGCCTTCGGCCAGCATGACGCAGATATTGCCGGTGCCGGTCAGCCGCGGTTCGCCGGTGTCCGGGTCGGGTTGGGTCTGGGCTGAGAATGGCGTGACGGTAAAACCAAGCGACTGCAATGCCACGCGCGCTGCATCAGCGTCGGCAACGAAATGCCCGGAATGGTCGAGACAGATGTCATCGGGTGCGGGTGTATTGGCTGATTTCATGAGCGATTCCGTAGTCTTCTGCGTGCGGGATAATGGGCGTAAAGAAAAACCGTTGCAATGCACTCTTCTCTGTATATTGTATTGTATACAGTTCATGCGCTCCCTGGGCAGATGCACCAAGACGCGGACCTTTGGAGACAGGGGGCCGCACCAACATTACAGAGAGGACCAAACATGGCTTTCACGAAAGGTCTGCGCTCAACCCTGACCGGTCTGGCGATTCTCGTCACCGGAACACTGGCGGCGGGTGCACAGGATTTTCCCCAGAAAGATATAACGCATATCATGCCGTGGAGCGCGGGTGGTGGAACCGATACCGTGATGCGGACGTTCCTGAAATATGCCGAGGAACCGCTCGGCGTGGGCATCCGTACCCAGAATGTCACAGGTGCGCAGTCCGGTGTCGGCACCCTGCGCCTGATGAAGTCGCGACCGGATGGCTATACCATCGGCTCCCTGACCTGGGACAGCATGATAACCGTGCCGTACAAGAACCTCGTGCCGGGTTATGATACCGCCTCGCTCAGCTATCTTGCCAATGTCACACTTTACCCCACGGTGCTGGCCGTGAACGCGGACACCGGATGGGAGACGCTGGATGACTTCATCGCCGCCGCCAAAGCTGCGCCGGGCGAAGTCACCGTATCCGATTCCGGCATCGGCGGCATCTGGCATCTGCACGCGCTCGACATGGCCGAGCAACTGGGTGTCGAACTCAACCATGTGCCATTCCCGAACGGCTCAGCCGAGCAGCGCGAGGCGCTGATCTCGGGCGAGAACGACGCGGCGAGCCTGAGCTATGCCACCGTGTCCTCGGCTGCCGAGGCCGGGCAGGTGCGGGTGCTGGCCGTGATGGGGGCGGAACGCGACCCGAACCTGCCGGATGTACCGACCTTTACCGAACTGGGTTATGACGTCATCTGGGGCGGCATGCGGGTGCTGGCCGTGCCGGCGGGTACGCCAGACGACGTCAAGGAGATCCTGACCGCAGGCTTCAAGGCGGCGTTTGACAACCCCGAGTTCCAGCAGCAGGCCGCCGACACCGGTATGAATGCGTTCTGGATGGACGGCCCCGAGACCGAAGCCTATGTCGAGCGCACCCAGACACGCGCGTTGAAACTTCTGGACCGCCTGAAATCCGAGGGTGTGCTGGAATAGTCCGGCATTCTTGATACGATCATCTGCAGCGCCCCGATCGCTTTCAGCGGACGGGGTGCATTCTGACAGACTGCCCGCGGAAAGGCGCTTCCATTGACAATGAAACCCCAGGCCGTTTTCGCGCTCCTGATCCTTGCTCTCGACGCGGCTTACCTGCAGCAGGCGCTGGAATTGCCGCTGCCCTTCGCGCGCGGTGAACCCGGCCCTTCGCTGATGCCTCTGGTGCTTGTCCTGACGCTTGGCATCGGGGCGCTCGGCGTGCTGGTGCAGGAGCTGCGCGGAACGGCGGAGCACGAAGATGACGAAGATGCAAATTTCAGCCTGCGCAGCATCGCACTGATCGGGTTGACCTGTGGTTTTGTCTGGGCCTTCGAACCGTTGGGATACTGGTACGCCACGCTTTTCTACGCGTTTGGCGTGGCCTGGCTGTTTGAACAGGAAAGGCTGGGCCCGGCAAGGGCGGTGCTGACGTCTGCGCTGATTTCGGTCGGGATCGCCGGGGTCGGCTGGCTGTTCTTTGTGACGCTCTTTGATCTCTTCCTGCCCGAGGGGTATCTGTGATGTTCGCCGAACTGATGGGGGGCTTTGCCGCCCTCGCCAATCCGGAGACCTTTCTCTATCTCGTGGGCGGATTTCTCATGGGGCTCGTCTTTGGCGCCATTCCCGGTCTGACCGCGACGCTGGCCATCGCGTTGCTCCTGCCTTTCACGTTCGCGATGGAGCTCACCAATGCGCTGGTCATGGTCATGGCCATCTTCATGTCAGGCATCTACGCGGGCTCGGTTACCGGCATTACCGTGAATATCCCCGGCGCCGCATCGGGGGCGATCACGACGATGGAAGGCTATGCGCTGATGAAGCGCGGGCAAGGCGCACAGGCGCTCAGCCTCGATGCACTCGCTTCGTCCATCGGCGGTGTTTTGGGTGCCGCGGTGCTGATGTTCGTCGCCGTCCCGATGAGTCAGTTCGCGCTGATGTTTCACACGCCGGACAAGTTCGCGCTGGTCTTCATGGCTGTCGTCACTGTCGTGATCGTTGCCAAGGGGTCTATCTGGAAAAGCCTCGTGACGGTATCGCTGGGTCTGATGATTTCGACGGTGGGCTTTGACAACATGGTGGCGCAGGGCCGGTTTGACTTTGGCAGTGCGAACCTGATCGAAGGGGTCCAGCTTCTGCCCGCCGTCATCGGGCTTTTCGCGATCTGCGAATTGCTGCTGCAAGGGGGGGCAAAGGCCCGCACCGCTGCCGATACGCCGGCTTTCCGGGTCAGGCACAAGGATTTCTGGCCAAATTGGAAAGAGGTGCGGGAGATCGGCTTTCTGACATACCTGAAGAGTTCGGTCATCGGAGTGATGATCGGTATGCTGCCAGGCGGCGGCGCGTCGATGGCGTCTTTCGTCGCCTATGCCGAGGCCAAGCGCGTCAGCAAGAAGCCTGAAGAATATGGCAACGGATCTCACGAAGGGCTGGCGGCGGCGGAATCGGCCAACAATGCCATGTGTGGCGGAGCCGTCGTACCCCTGCTGACCCTGGGGATTCCGGGTGATTCCGTGACCGCGATCATCTTCGGGGTGCTGCTGATCCACGGTCTGGTTCCGGGGCCGGGGCTCCTGACCAGCGAAATGGCGACGATCGCGCCGATGTTCGCGGCGCTGATGGTGGCCGCGGTCTTCGTGTTCCTTTCGGTGCTTGTCTTTGGGCCCTACTACATCTGGCTCGCGCGCATGAACCGGGGCGTGCTTTATGCTTTCATCGCGATGATAGCGATGGTCGGGACCTATGCTTCCACCTACTCGGTGTTCCAGATGTGGATGGCGCTTGCGATCGGGATATTCGCGTGGGCGTTGCGACTGATGTCATATCCCCTGGTGCCGCTGCTGATGGGGATTATCCTCGGACCATATCTTGAGCTTTACATGCGCCGCTCACTGATCACGTCGAACGGTGACATTATGACCTTTTTCTCGAGCCCGATCAGTATCGGACTCTATGTCATGACGCTGCTCTTCATCTATTTTCTGCGGTTCAAATCACAAAAAGTGAGCTGATCGCAGCTTTGCGATCAGATGCTTCAGCGCAGAAAAACGCGGCCCTGGGCGTGACCCGAGGTTGCGAAAAGCTGCGATCAGACGGATTGCCGAAACCGACGGTGGTCTGTTTTTTTCGATGACCCGCGGCTGGTGGTTCGCCGGCCGCTCTCCGCCGTCTGCCCTGGGATGGGAGCACCGGCACAAGGCTCACTGCCGCCCAGCCACATCTGCGGGCGAGATTGCCGGAGTACGGGAAAGCCCCAAGGTCCGGGTGTTATGATTATTGACCCGGCACAGCGACTTTTGCGCGGTCGTCGGCGGCTGGTCCTGCGGGGAAAACCCCCGACATCACGACAAAGCCCGGGATGCGCTTGAAGCGGTCGCACCAGCGGCGGATCGCCGGATAATCTATGCGCGCTATGCCGCCCTCTTCGGACAGGATGATGTAAGGGAAACAGGCGATGTCGGCAATCGTCGGATGATCGCCCGGGCAGATCCAGTCCTGCCCCCCTTCTTCCGCGAAGAACAGATGTTCATCAAGCGTGCGGAACAGCTCGTGGGCCGCGGCCCGCGCTTTCACCACGTCGATATGCGCGTAGAAAAGTGCGTCATGAAGGCGGGCCGCCGAGGCGGTGCCCGTGATCGCGTCCGCAAAGGCCAGCCATTGCGAGATCTGACCCAGCAGATCCGGGTTGTCCCGCGGATACCATTTGCCGGATTCGTCATATTTCGAGGCCAGGTAGACCAGGAGTGCCTGGGCATCGCGCAACACCAACCCGTTGTCGTCGATTACCGGCAGCTGGCCGAGCGGGTTGATCTGACGGAACTCGGGGGATTTGTGTTGTTTGCCCGGATAGAAGTCGATCATCTCCTGTTCGTATGGGATTGCCAGAAAACTGAGCAGAAGCCGGACCTTGTAGCAATTGCCGGAGAGTTCGTAATCGTAGAGTTTCAGCATGCTGGTCCCTCAGATGTCCAGTATCAGACGCTCGGACGCCGCGCGCGACACACAGGTTATGATGGATTTGCCCTCGGCTTTCTCGGCGTTGGTCAGGCAAACGTCCTGATGGATCACGTCGCCCTTGATCACACCGCAGCGGCAGGTGCCGCAGGCGCCCTGTTCGCAGGAACTGGGTATGTCGATGCCATTATCACGCAGAACCTCGAGGATCGTCTTGCCCGCGGGCACTTGCAGCGTCAGCGCCGAGCGCGCCAGATCGATCTCGAATGCGGTGCTGTCATCCACCTCGACGGTGTTGGCAAAGTATTCGAAATGCACTGTTTCATCCGTCCAGCCCTGCGCGGCGGCTATGTCGCGCGCAGCCTCGAGCATCCGGCCCGGCCCGCAGATATAGACATGGCGGGCGAAACCCGGCTCTGCGAGAACTTCCTTGAGCGTGGCGCCCGTCGCGTCCGGGCTCAGCCCCTTGTGGATGACAAGGGCGCGCTCGAATTCGCCGAGATGCTGCCTGAAGGCCACGTGATCGTCAGACTGGACGAAATAGTGAAATTCAAAGCTCAGACCCTGCGCATTCATCGCCCTTGCCATCGAGATCAGCGGGGTAACGCCAATCCCCCCTGCGACGAAGATCGTGTGAGTGGAGTCGCGGCGCAGCGGGAAGTTGTTGCGCGGTGCGGAAATTGCCAGCACATCGCCCTCCTGCACCGTGTCGTGGATGGCAATTGAGCCGCCCCTGCCGTCCGGCTCACGCTTGACGCCGATGGTGTAGTGACCCGTTTCGCCCGGACCGTTGGTAATGGAATACTGGCGCACCTGACCATTGGGCAGGTGCACGTCGATATGCGCGCCCGGCTGGAAGGTTGGCAGCTTGCCCGTCACCGGCTCCAGGCGCAGGCTGACGATGCCTTCGGCCGTCAGTTCCCGCCTGGCGACCTGCACGCGCAACTCGGCCCTCAGTGCGGCAGCGCCAAGTGCGGGAATATCGACCAGATCGTCCGAGACCTTTGCGATCACCGGCTGATAGGGGGCCGGAGCGTCCTGCGCAGCCGCCCGGGATTCGATGCGATCCCGCAACTCCTGCATGAGCCAGCTGTGACGTCTGAGAAGCGCCGCGCGCTCTTTCCCGCTTGCGGGCCTGTTGATCAGACCGCGCATGACCGAGTGGTTGCTGTCCATTGGCTGCAGGAACACCCGCACTGCGGTCCCGTCAGCCGCCGTCACGGTAACCGACCCGTCAGCGTTGGCCTGGCCCTTGCACCCATCTTCCCAGGAATAGCCAAGCAGCATCCGTGCGGCCAGATCCATCGGCGCATTCAGGGGAATTGCGCGGAGCACCGTCGCGTCTTCAAAGCCCGGCAATTCCGGAACGGCGCCGACGGCGGTTTCGCCGGCCCATACCAGGCCATGTGCCTCTTGCGCGGGGTAGGTGTTGTTGCAAATCGTTCGGGCAGGGGCATCCGCAGGATGTGCCGGAATGTAGGTGCACCCTGCCGTACGGTTGGCGTAGCGCCAGCCATGATATTGACACTTCAGGTCGGTGCCGTTGTTGATACCGATCGAAAGACGCACCCCGCGGTGCAGGCAGCGGTTCTCCCAGACGTTGACATATCCGTCATCGGCACGCCAGACCGCGAATTCGCGCCCGAGAAGCTGTGTCTGATAGACATGGCGTCTTGGCAAATCCGAGCTCGAGGCGATCGGGTACCAGTTGCTTTGCAGATCGGACATCATTCCAGATTTTCCTGTTGGTTCGGGGTCACGCAGCCGAGGGGATCACGCCATAGGTGATACCTTTCTCGGACAGCCACCTGCGGTAGGCGATTGCACTCTTGTCCGCGCGGATGGGTGTTTCCGCCCTGGGATCCAGCGGCAAGCGCTTGGGATACTGATTTTCCAGGATTGGCTTGTCCTGGCCGAAAATTGTCTGCTGAAACAACCGGATGTCAGTGTCGTTGTTCGTGTCATCCAGCAGCGAGAGAAGCATATGCGCCCTGACCTGCTCCTGGCTGAGCGGTTGAACGAATATCGCGATCACGTCCTTGCGGCTCTCGTCCAGCGGGCTGGATTTGTAGAGGACCGAGCAGTAGGGATGGGGAACACGGTAGATGTAATCCACATCGGCCCCACCGGTGGACGCCGCGGCCGCCATCGGCTGCCAGAACTTGCAGTTGGAGGCGACGATTTCATCTGGGTCTTCCGATACTTCGACGAAGTACTCCTTTACCTCGGTATGTGGCTCCGCGCCAAGAATGTCGGTATGGACGAAAGGAAAGTGCCCCATATCGAGGAAATTCTCGATCACGCGCGGCGCCGAAACATTCACGCCAAAGGTGGCGGCATGGATATTGCGCCGGTCCGCTTCGGCATATTCCGGGATCGGGAATACGTCATGTTCCGGCGCACCCAGCGTCGTCCAGACATAACCGTATCGCTCGCGTACGGGCAGGCAGTTCCGATCCGGAACATCGCCGGGAACACCTTCGTGGGTCCAGACCACCACGTCACGCGCAGAGTTTCGTGCATAGGCAATCGGCTGCTCGAGCAGGGTTGTCTGCTGTATGCCCGCGCCCTCGATTTCCGCGATCGGTGCAATCGCATACCAATGGTCCAGAGTCACCTGATCGTCGCATTTCGATGTGGACACGGATTTACCTCCTGTCATGCCTGGGCTACCGGAACGGCGCCATGAGTAACTGAGTGATCCTGCAGTTGCCTGAGTGTATATGATCGCATCCAACTCGCTGCCGACAGCACTTGATCTGGCTCGACGATGATCCGTCAATCATCGATCAATATCCGGTCTTTGCATGGCATTAAGCAGTTCCCCGATCATTTGACTTGCGGCGATTTGCAACGAACAGTATGCAAAAAACCAAAGATTGCATATCAATTTTAACATAATAGACTTTCAATAACATCTTGATAGTCTTTCAAACGCAAAAAGATTATAAATCAATGTATATTCAACGCGCATGCCGGCGGGTATGTCGACATGCAGGATTTTGCCGAAGGTGAATATGCGCAGGAGGGTCGGGCCATCGCCATGGGGAACCGTTCAGACGAAATTTCCAAGATCGTTACCCGGGCAATCATTCACAAGCAGTTGTTACCCGGCTGCAAGCTGAGCGAGCAGACACTGGCGGACATATTCAACGTCAGCCGCGCGGTCGTAAGGCAGGCGCTGATCCGGCTCAGCGAGGATGGGCTGGTGACAATGGAGCGCAATCGCGGAGCGTTCGTTTCCAGGCCAACCTACAGGGAAGCGGTCGAGATATATGATGCGCTCACGATCCTTGAACAGGGCGTGGCGGCCCAGCTCGCCGGCAGGCTGGGCGCGCAAGGCTGGGCTGAACTGCGCCACCATCTGGAGTTGCAGCACAAGGCCGTCGAGGAAAAGAACGACCAGTTGTCCGACCAGCTGGGATCAGCGTTTCACGAAGTGTTCGTCCGACTCTCACGCAACACGGTGGTGCAGCAGATGCACGCCCAGCTGATCCGCCGGACCGCGTTGCTGCGTTCGCTGGTCAACTCCCGCTTTGATTATTGCGGTTTGCTGCACGACCACGGCATGCTGATCGACCTGCTTGAACAGGGCAAGATCGTCGAGGCGCAGAAGTTGATCGCAGTTCATCACCACAATGTCGTCAAGGGGTACCTCATGAACGATGAACCACAACCCGAAATCGACACACGGGAGGCGCTTTCGCGTTACGTGTCCCAGGAAAGATAGGCTCGGGACGGATCCAGACAGAAAAATGAACACACCTGGAACGCCTTGCAATCGAGCGGCCAAGAGCAAAAACGAAATCATCAAATTCAACAGGGAGAAAACGATGAAACGCGCGACAAGAAGAGACATACTGAAGGCCGGGGCGTCAGCGGGCCTCGCGGCGGGGCTTGCCGGATTGCCGGCAATCAGTCAGGCCAGCGAAAAGCTGAAAATCGGCGTCGTCTATGTCTCGCCCGTGTCTGACATCGGCTGGACCAAGCAGCACAGCCTTGGCGTCGAGACGATCAAGACCGAGTTTGGCGAAAATGCCGAGATCACGGTGATCGACAACATTTTCCGGCCTCAGGATGCGGAACGGGTTTTCCGCGAGCTCGCGGGCTCGGGCAATGATCTTGTTTTCGGAACCAGCTTCTCGCACGGCACACCGATGCAGAAGGTCGCGCCCCGCTTCCCGCAGACAGCTTTTGAACACTGCTCGGGGATCAAGCATCTCAAGAACCTGGGAACTTTCGAAGCCAAGTATTTCGAAGGCACCTATGTCGCGGGCGTTGCGGCGGGACATGTCAGCAAGTCGGCGAAGATCGGCTTTATCGGCGGCTTTCCGATCCCGGATATCGTCGGACCCGCCAACGCACTGCTGCGCGGCGCTCAGAGCGTCAATCCGGACATCACCTGCAATGTCATTTTCCTGAACTCATGGTTCGATCCGGGCAAGGAAAAGGAAGCTGCCAAGACGCTGATTGCGCAGGGGTGCGATGTGATCTGCTCGATGACGGATACCGCTACCGGCGTGCAGGTGGCTGGCGAAAGCGGTGCCTGGTCAATCGGCTACGCGAGCGATATGGCCGCGTTCGGCAATGGCAAGCATCTGACTGCCTTCACCTTGAATTGGGCGCCGGTCTATGTGCAGGCGGCTCGGGATGTGGCCGGTGGCACCTGGACGTCGAGCGAGCGCTGGCTGGGTCTTGCGGACGAGGTCGTGCAGATTTCACCCTATAACGCGGACCTGTCCGACGAGGTGGTCGCGGCGGCAGAGACCGCGCGTCGCGACATTGCGAGCGGTGCGCTGCACCCCTTTGCAGGCGAACTGAGAGATCAGGGCGGCACGGTGCGTGTCGAGGCCGGGCAAGTGCTGTCGGTGGCCGGTATTCGCGGTATCGACTGGTTTGTCGAAGGCATGATCGGCAAGCTCGGCTGAGCACCGCGCGGATACGTCTGAAGGAAGGATAGCCCGCCGGCGTGTTTGGCGGGCACCCACCGGAACAAGGGTTAAATGCGCAATGACACCACGATTGGATCTGCGTGGCATCAGAAAGTCATATCCTGGCGTGCTCGCCAATGACGACATCTCGCTGTCCGTGCTGCCTGGAGAAATTCACGCCGTATTGGGCGAAAACGGCGCCGGCAAGAGCACGCTCATGAAGATCATATATGGCGCGATCCCGGCAGATGCCGGGCAAATCTACTGTGATGGCAAACTGCTGCCCGAACACGGCCCTGCGATTTCGCGCGAACTGGGAATCGAGATGGTCTACCAGCATTTCGCCCTGTTCGACTCGATCACGGTTGTCGAAAACATCGCGCTGTCGATGCCCGGCAGGATGGACCTCAAGAGGCTTGCGGTCAGGATCCGCGAGATATCGGAACGCTACGGGTTGCCAATCGATCCTGACCGTCTGGTGCTTTCGTTGTCGGTCGGGGAACGGCAGCGGGTCGAGATCGTCCGCTGCCTGTTGCGTCATCCCCGGCTCCTGATCCTGGATGAGCCGACTTCGGTGCTCACGCCCCAGGCAGTCCAGAAACTGTTCGAGACCCTGCGCCAACTCTCTGAAGAAGGCTGCAGCATCCTCTATATCAGCCACAAGCTGGACGAGGTGCGCGAGCTTTGCCACAGCGCCACGGTGCTGCGCGGCGGCAAGGTCACGGGCACGGCCAACCCGAGCGAGGCGAGCTCCGCCGAACTGGCACGTTTGATGGTGGGCGATGACCTTCCCGAAATAACGGTTCAGCCGACCGAACTCAGTCACGGGCCACTCCTTGCGGTGAACAACCTGAATGTGCGGTCGGAAACCGCGACCGGCACATCGCTCAAAGCCGTGAACCTCGAGGTGTATGGCGGCGAGATTGTCGGCATCGCCGGGGTGTCGGGCAATGGCCAGCGCGAACTTGCTGCTGCCATCAGCGGCGAAAAGATCGCCAGCGCGCCCGAAGATGTTGTTCTGGACGGCCGTCCCGTCGGACATTTCGATGCCGGACGCCGGCGCGATCTTGGTTTGGGTTTCGTACCCGAAGAGCGGCTCGGCCGGGGCGCGGTGCCGTCCTATGATCTGTCGGAGAATGCGCTGCTGACCGCCCACAGGTTGGGCATGGTCAGACACGGTATGGCCATGCGCAGCAAGGCACGCGACTTTGCCTCTGGTGTGATAGAGAAATTCAACGTCAAGGCCAGCGGCCCCGACGCCAAGGCACACGGCTTGTCCGGCGGCAACCTGCAAAAGTTCATCATGGGCCGGGAAATCGAACTGTCCCCCAGGGTGCTGCTGGTGGCGCAACCCACCTGGGGCGTGGACGTTGGCGCCGCGGCCTATGTGCGGCAGACCCTGATCGACCTGAGCCGGTCGGGTCGGGCGGTGATCGTGATCTCCGAAGAGCTGGAGGAGTTGTTCGAAATCTGCGACCGCCTTTGCGTGATCTGCAATGGCGAGCTGTCCTCTCCGCTCAGCCGGGCGCAGACCAGCGCCGAGGCGGTCGGTCTGCTCATGACGGGCACCGGCGGCAAAGCAGCGGGCCGGGGCGCGCAAACGGAACGTGACAGACATGTTGTTTAAGATCGAGGCGCGTGCCGAACCCTCGCGCGAGATGGCTATCGCTGCCCCGCTGATCGCAACCGGGCTGACCGTTGTCCTGAGTTCGCTGTTCTTCCTGTCGCTCGGCTACAACCCGGCGATGACGCTCTACACCTTTTTCATAGAGCCGCTGACCACCATGAACGGAATATCCGAATGGCTCCTGAAGGCGTCACCGCTGATACTGATCGCCTGCGGTCTCTCTGTCGGATTCCGGGCGAATGTCTGGAATATCGGTGCCGAGGGGCAATTGATCATGGGAGCGATCGCCGCCACCGGTGTCGGCCTGTTCGCGCCCTGGCAGGAGAGCCCGCTGCTGCTGCCTTCGATGGTTGTTGCGGGCGTGCTGGCTGGCGGCGCATGGGCCGCTATCCCGGCCTTCCTGAAAGACCGCATGAACACCAATGAAATTCTGGTGACGCTGATGCTTACCTACGTCGCAGCGCTGATCCTTTCCTATCTGGTTCACGGGCCCTGGCGCGACCCGGATGGGTTCAATTTTCCGCAAACCGCGCTGCTGCCCTATAACGGCATGTTCGAGGTTTTCGATTATTCCTATCGGCTCAATACGTCGATTTTCTTCACCATCGCCGTTGTCGTCATCACCTGGTTGTTCACCGAGCGCAGCTTCATGGGCTACAAGATGTCGGTGGGCGGGGTTGCGCCGGCGGCGGCCAGGTTTGCCGGGTTCAACGCCTCCACTTCGGTCTGGATCGGGCTGCTGGCCTCCGGTGCTGCGGCCGGGCTGGCCGGCGTGATGGAAGCGACCGGCCCGCTGGGGCAGCTTTCGCCGCAAATCTCGCCCGGCTACGGCTTTGCCGCAATCATCGTTGCCTTCATCGGACGCCTGCATGCGTTTGGCATCGTGCTCGGCGGGCTGCTGCTGTCGCTTCTTTATCTGGGTGGTGAAGCCGTGCAGATGTCGCTTGGCCTGCCGTCCTCGATCGCGCTGATTTTCCAGGGGCTGCTGCTGTTTTTCCTGCTGGCCAGCAACTTTCTGGTCAACTTCCGTATTCGCCGAACCGATGTGAGGACCCGCTGATGGATCTGTTTGTCTCCATGTTCGCGGCGACGATCATTGCGGCGACCCCGCTGATATTTGCTGCGCTCGGCGAACTCGTGGTGGAAAAATCGGGGGTGTTGAATCTGGGCATCGAAGGCATGATGCTCGCCGGCGCCGCTTTCGGAGTCTGGGCGCATTTTGCCGGTCTGCCGATGATCGTCGCGCTTGCTGCCGCGATCCTGGCCGGAGCGGCCGCTTCGCTTCTCTTTGGCGTTCTCGCGCTCACATTCATGACCAACCAGTACGCGGCAGGTCTGGCGCTGGCGATCTTCGGCACCGGAGTGTCCGCCTTTATCGGCCGCGGATTCGGCAGCACTCCGGTAGAAGCCATCAAACCGATGAACCTGCCCTGGCTTTCCGATATTCCAATCATCGGCGAGATGTTTTTCCGATATGATCCGCTGGTCTATTTCGCCTTCGTCATGTTCGGTGTCGTAAGCTGGTTCCTGTATCGCACCAAGTCGGGGCTGGCTTTGCGTGCCATCGGCGAAAGCCCGGATTCCGCGCATGCAATCGGCTTTGAAGTCATCAGGATTCGCTATCTCGCCGTCATGTTCGGCGGTGCAATGGCCGGGCTCGGCGGGGCTTACCTGTCGCTCGTATACACGCCGCTTTGGGTGGAAAACATGACTGCGGGCCGCGGCTGGATTGCGCTGGCGCTGGTCGTATTCTCGGCGTGGCGCCCCATGAGGGTGATCCTTGGCGCATGGCTGTTCGGCGGCATGACCATCCTGCAGTTGCAGGGACAGGCAATCGGATTGAGTGTGCCTTCGGAGTTCCTCTCCGCGCTGCCATATCTGGCCACTATCGCGGTTCTGGTACTGATTTCCCGAAATCGTCAGGCCATGACGCTGGATTTCCCGGTTTCATTGGGCAAACCGTTCCGTCCGAAGGGATAGGGTGCGGGCGGATCGAAAAACATCGGCCCGGTATTTCCCGCAGATCCCCCTGGTGTCTGTCGTTCTTTGCGGAACATCTGACCGGACCGCGCGGGCCGCGAATTCGGAGTTTTCAACAGCAACCATATCTTACGGACAAGGGGGCCAACAGGCCCCCTTGCAATGCATTGAGTCAGATCAGAAAAGGTCAGTCCCACCAACCTTCGTCGACGGACTCCATCGCTTCGAGCTGCTCTTCGGTCTTGCGGGTGACAATGACGTATTTCTTGTCATCAAGGGGCGTCAGCCGGATATCCTCGACCGGAAGCAGCACGTGCTTGTCACCGATATCAAGAAAGCCGCCAACTTCGGCGACCACGCCGATCATCTGCCCTTTGCGGTCAAGGATGATGTCCTCGATCTCGCCGATGTCGTTCCAGTCGGGGCCGACGCCGTCGGCCTCCCAATTACCCCATGTGTCTTCGTCCATCGGACCGTTGAGCGTGTAGATATCGCCACCGGTGATGTCGCGCGTCCGGATCAGGTTATCCGTATCCATGGCGGTTTCCGCAAGCGCGGGAGCCGCCGCCAGTCCTGCAACAAGCAATAGAGAAGTAAAACGTTTCATGTCGTCTCCTATTTTCTCGACGTAGGCAAATCACCGTCGACCGGTGCCTGTGCCTGGCGGGAGCGTGCCGGGTATCGGGTTCCTTTGCCAGTCGTCACAGGCGAGGATCTGGCCAAACACTAAACCAGAACAAGTTTACCATTCGTCTGATCCCATGGTTCCGGGCGCGATCCATTCGGATGAGCGCGACCCCGCCGATGCGGTCACCGATCAGCCGCAGCAAACTCACTCTCGGAGATAAAAAGCCCTGCGCGAATCGCGCTTCGCAGGGTGTCAGCAGGGGCCGCCATCGCCGGTCAGACTGCTGAACTGGTTGCGCCGCTCGACATGTTGGTTTGACTTTTACCCATCTGGCGAGTCAGGCAGGCCAAAATCATCGATCAGTGATATTTAACTTGATGGATCGGTCTGCATGGATGCATTAAAACTGCACCCGAGCAGCGTCAGGAGGAGGGTTTCATGTCAGGATATGTCATTGATGTGCCCAAGGTAAATTCACTTCCTGTCAAGGGAGAGGATCGCCGGTTCCCGGTGCGTCGCGTCTATTGCATTGGTCGTAACTACGCCGCCCATGCGATCGAAATGGGTCACGACCCGGATCGCGAGGCGCCTTTCTTCTTTCAGAAAAACCCCGACAACCTGGATCCGTCGGGCGAATTTCCCTATCCCGCTCATTCTTCGGACGTGCATTTCGAGGCGGAGCTGGCCGTGGCGCTGGGCAGCGGCGGGCACAACATTCCGGTCGAGAGGGCGCTGGAGCATGTTTACGGCTATGCGCTTGCGCTGGACATGACCCGGCGCGATCTGCAGGGGGTGGCCAAGAAGATGGGGCGCCCCTGGGAGATCGGCAAAGCCTTCGAGCGCTCTGCGCCTGTCGGCCCGATCCACCCGGCCAGTGTGACCGGACACCTGTCCGAGGGGCGCGTCCGCCTGCAGGTCAATGGCGAGATCCGCCAGGACGGCAATCTCAACCAGATGATCTGGAAGGTGCCGGAGATGATTGCCTATCTGTCAGAGTATTTCGAACTGGCGGCGGGTGACGTGATCCTTTCGGGTACGCCCGCAGGTGTCGGCGCGGTTGCCAGGGGCGATGTCATGCGGATCGAGATCGAGGGGCTGGGCGCAATGGATGTCAGCGTCGTCTGACGCGCGGATGCGGGTTCGGGAACGTCTCGCCCGCATCGTCGAAAAAACGGCGCGACCCCATTTATACAAGGGGCTCTTGGGGCGGCGATGGTGACAACCTAGGAACCATTCACCTGACCGGGCAAACAACGCGCCCGGCCGTGATCTGTGCCCTCTCCGGGCGATCTGCAAGCGTTCAGTTCCCGGCGCTTGCGACCGGTTGACCCGGCGCATTCCGTTGCACTGCCTTGCCGCGCTGCAGATCCCACCACGCGAACACGAAATAGATGAGCGTGCACCAGATGGTGACGTCGTAGAACATTTCACGGTTCACGTAATAGTCGTAGAGGTCCGGGCTTTTGAAGAGCACGCGCCAGGCGAGCACGAGGGGCACCAGCAACCCGACTCCGATGTAGATCACCCGGATCACCTTGGTCAGGGCCGAGCGATCCTTGACGTGCTCGTGACTTTCCTTTCGTGCCAGCTCGGCGTGGTATTCGGCGACCCGGCGGTTGAAATCGGCCTCGCGCCGTTCGGCCTCGGGATAGCATTCACCAGCGCCCGCCTGTTTTGCAAGGATCGTGTAGAGGATGATCGAGAGGGCCCAGGTCGGCAGGAACAGGTAGACGAAGGGGATGATGTCGATGGCGTTCAGCCCAAAGCCGAACACCAGACAGACGGCCCAGGTGATCAGCGCGGGCATGTTGTCCTTGACCCCCTTCAGCCGTCGCCAGTTGCTCTTGAGACCGAGCCTGGGAAAGATATGCTGTTCGGCGAATACGATGCCGCCGATGGGTACGAGAACGAGACCGGCATAGGCGAGGATCGGAAGGATACTGCGATAGATGAACGGGAAGCAGCTCCCCACTACGACCACGGCCCCGACCATCAGCGTGATTTTCTGGCGCGGTACGTCCGGGAACACCGCCTGCGCGGCCAGGCCGGCGCGGTAGAGATTGGGGTTGGCGGTCGTCCATCCGGCCACGATCACGATCACGAACCCGGTCGCGCCGAGCGCGTAATAGGCGACGTCACCGGGCGAGACCACCGCAATGCTCAGCTTCATGATCGACGCTGTCGCCGCGCCCATCAGGGCGGCGGAAATCCAGGCCACATAATGACCAAACAGCATGCCGGTCCCGGTGCACAGGCCATAGATCGACTTGCGCGCATAGCGCAGCAGCGCCATATCGATCAGGCCGAAATGGGCGAAGGTATTCGCCGCCCACGCAAAGCCTATGACCTCGAGCATCCCGATCCCCGGTTCGCCCTCGGCGTTGATGCCGGTAAATACCGTGGTTCCCGCGAGGTTCACGAAATCCGCGAAACTCTCCAGCGTCGTATACCCTGTCAGCGTCTCGTTGAGAGACGGGATCAACACCATGCCCCCGGCGGTGAACATCGCCATCAGCCAGGGTGTGCAGATGGTGGCGAACTCGGCCACCACGTTAAACCCGAAATAGGCCACGACCACCGCGATCACGCTGGCCGACGCCGCGATGATCGCGAAGTAGAAATTTGTCGGGTAAGGATAGGTCTGGGGCGGAATTTCAAAGAGCACACGCACCGCCGTTGCCGATACGGTAATCATGGCGGCCGAGATTGCGACGAATATCAGCACATTCGCGCCGTTGTAGACGCGAGACACCAGATCGCCCATATAATACTCGATATAGGTATAGAGGCTGAGCCGTGTCTTCACCGCGATCGGCGCCGTAATCAGCCAGAAGCTCATAGCGGCCAGTGCGTTACCGATCAGCAAACCCCACAGGATATCGTAGATCGACGCGCCCATCGCGACAAAGGCTGCGCCGATGACAAATTCGGTCGCGGCCACGTGCTCGGCGCCATACAGGCCGAGAAAATGGCCGGGCCCGTGCAGTCGGTGCTCTGGAACCGGGAGTAACTCGTCATCCATCTCGGAGACCGGTTTCTGGTAGGCGTCCGTCGCATGGGTCATTTCGTCCTGCCCTCCATTCTTCATGAATTTCTGTAAAATTCGGTACCGAGCTGCCCGGGATCAGTCGGCTCTGAGAAAGCGCGCGCGTTCCATGACCTTGTCCGAGACCCACTGGGCATTTTCCAGTGCCTCGCCGGTCGAAATGTCACCCGAGAGCGCCTTGGCAATCTGCGAGCCGACGGCGGTGGCCATGCTCGGGAACTCGGGGATCGCGACATACTGGATGCCGGTGTAGGGCACCACGTCTACCGTGGGATTGGCCGGATCGGCCGCGTTGATCGACGCCAGCACCATGTCGGCGAAGGGCGCCGCGGCAAGGTAATCGGGATTCCGGTAGAGCGACGCCCGCGTGCCCGGAGGCGCATTGAGCCAGCCTTCTTCCTCGGCCACGATCTCGGTATAGGCCTGCGATGTTGCCCAGGCTACAAAGCGCCGGGCTTCTTCCTGATGCTCCGAGCCGGAGGAAATCCCGAGTGACCATGCCCAGAGCCAGTTGGCGCGCTTGCCAAGGCCCCGATCCGGAGCGAGCGCAAAGCCGACCCGGTCTGCAACATCTGACGTTTCGGGATCGGTGATCGACGACGCGGCAACGGTCGCGTCTATCCAGATCGCGCATTGCCCGCTCTGAAACAAGGCAAGCAAATCGGTGTAACCATGTTGCGCGGCATCGGGTGGCCCGAAATCACGGACGAGGCTTACGTAATCGTTGACCGCGCTGGCCCAGCTTTCGGTGTCGAACTGTGGTTGCCAGTCTTCGTCGAGCCAGCGCGCACCATAGGAATTCGCCATCGTCGTGATCAGGGCGACATTCTCGCCCCAGCCGGGCTTGCCGCGCAGACAGATGCCGCTAACGTCGCTGTTTGCTTTGCTGATCGTCGACGCGGCGGTGCGAATGAAATCCCATGTCGGTTCATCCGGCATCTCCAGCCCGGCGGCCTCGAACAGGTCGGTTCGATACATCGTGAAGGCCGACTCGCCGTAAAACGGCGCGGCAAATAGTGTACCTTCATAGCTCAGGCTGTTGCGGATCGAGGGCAGGAGGTCGTCAACATCGTATTCCGCGGGCATCCCGTCGAGTGCGGACAGCCACCCGCGCTCGGCCCAGATCGGTACTTCATAGGTGCCGATGGTAACGATGTCGAAACGCCCTGAACCTGTCGCAATATCGGTCGTGACCTGCTGGCGCAGGGTATTTTCGTCGAGCGTGACCCAGTTGAATTCAATGCCAGGATTCTGCGCTGCGAATATGTCGGATAACCTCTGCATCCGCTCCATATCCGGGTTGCTGACTGTCGCGATAGTCAGCTCTGTCTGGGCTGACGCCGCATTGGCCAGCGCCAGCGCAACAATCACGGTCCGAAAGGTTTGTGATAACATGGTTTTCCCCCACTCATACCATCACTTAGGGTTAACCAGTAAACACCTTCCGGTTGCATTGAGTCAATCTTTGCCAAAAATTATACAAATAGACGTGTATTTATGTTTAGAAGCTCTACCTAAAGTGGTGTATCTGATCATCTCTGGTGAGGCTGTCCGCCCGAGGTTCGCACGATTTCCTTGCCGGCGTTTGCTCCGGTTCGTCAAGGGCGTTGCGGGACTGGCTTGAAACACCTGGCGTCGCCTAACGCGTTGAAATACTTGATTTCAGGCGGCGTTGAATGCTCCTGGTTTATCGCGAAATGAGATGTCCTTCGCGTGTCGCAATGTCATGATGGCATGGGACCGCGCGCACACTCGCCGGCAGCGCGGTGCGCGATACCCGGAATCGCAGATCACGAGCGTGGCCGCGACACCTTTGTCATACCCCGGTGACAGGAGACTATGTCAGACGCATCAACAGCCCGGCCATGAGTCTTGCGCGCTCGGTCAGGCTATCGACCTTGATATGCTCTTGCAGGGTATGCAGCCCCTCTCCGCGCACACCCAGCGAATCGAGCGTCGGTATCCCCATCGCGCCGGTGAAGTTGCCGTCAGAGCCGCCGCCCTGGCTGCGTCCCTTCATCTCGAAGCCGAGCTCGCGGGCAATCTCCCTGGCAATCTCGAAGATCCTGGCCGTGCCTGGTGTGTCGGGGCGCCAGACCGGACGTGTCACGCCGCGTTCCACGGTGAATTCCACGCCGTTCCGTGTGCCTTGCAGGGCCAGCATCCGCTCGACACCCCGATCGAGGTCTTCCTGTTTTTTTGCCATGCTCAGGGCCTCGGCGGCGCAGGAGGATGACACGCAGTTGACCCATTGGCCCGCGTGGATGACGCCAACGGAAAAGGTGCAGTCCTCGTCGGTCATGTCCTCGATCTCGATGACCCGCCGCGCCATGGCGGCAATTGCGGATTTGCCGTCTTTCAGGCGCGCGCCCGCGTGGCTGGGCTGACCGGTGGTGCGCAGGTTGAACCGCGCAATGGCATAGCGTCCGATGGTCACGCCGCCGTCGTCGTGGCCGGGTTCGGGCACCAGAACATAGGCGTTGCGTGCGGCTTCCGCCTCGATCAGGTCGCGGGTCGACGGGGTGCCGACCTCTTCGTCGGGGGTAAACAGAACGGTGACAGGCAGCGGCGTCTCCAGCGCGGCGCGCGCCAGTTGGTGGATCGCCTCGAGCGCGACATAGTTGCCGCCCTTCATGTCCATCAGACCGGGACCATAACATATGTCGCCCTCGCGCCTGAACGGCAGAACCTCCAGCGTGCCGATCGGATGCACCGTGTCCATATGCCCTGAAATCAGGATGCCGGGTTTGCCCATGTCCTTGTGCGGGAAGCGGGCGCGCACGGAGCCGCCGAACCCCATGCGGCCGGGAATGCGCTCGACCCGAGCGCCCATCGTCGCCATCCGATAGGCGGCCAGGTCCATCATGCGATCGACGGCGGCGGCGTCCCAGGTGGGGCTTTCGCATTCGATCCACGGCTTGAGCCCGGCCAGCATCTCGTCGGTGTCGAAGGGCAGTTCGAGAGGGTTCATCATGGCGTTCCTTCAGGCGCTCAGGCGGCGTTCGGCGATGCGCGCCATGATCGAGGCCCCCACCGGAAGCAGCGCGGGGTCGAGAAAGAAACCGGGGTTGTGCAGCCCGATCGTGCCCGAATGACCAATGCGGCAATAGGCGCCCGGCACGACCTTGAGCATGTCGGCGAAATCCTCCGAACCGGTCGCGGGTTCATCGGTGTTCGAGATGTTCTCGGCCCCAACGATGTCGGCGGCGGCTTCCATATAGGCGTCCGACAGATCGGCGTCATTCATCAACACGTCGAAGATGTTGCGCAGGTCGATCGTGATCTCGACGCCATAGGCCTTGGCGAACCCTTCGCAAATCTCGCGCATCCGTGCATGCACCAGCTCGCACACTTCATCCTTGAAATAGCGGATGGTGCCCGCCAGCGTCGCCGTGTCGGGCACGACGTTATAGGCCGATCCGGAATGCAACTGCGTGACCGACAGCACGCAGGTGTCCAGCGGCGCGACGTTGCGCGCCACGATGGTCTGGAAGTTTCCGACCAGCTGGCTGGCGATCACCAAGGGATCGCGCGATTGCTGGGGCATGGCCGCGTGGCTGCCCTTGCCCTGGACGGTGATGTCGAAAAAGGACGCGCCCGCCATTGCCGCACCCTTGCAGATGCCGACCTTGTTCGGCTCTCCGCTGGGCGAGTTGTGCATGCCGTACACCTCATCGCAGGGGAACCGGTCGAAAAGCCCGTCGGCCAGCATCCCGCGCGCACCGCCCAGCCCCTCTTCGGCAGGCTGAAAGATCAGCACGGCGGTGCCGGCGAAATCGCGCGTGGCAGCCAGATGTTTGGCCGCGCCCAACAACATGGTGGTGTGGCTGTCGTGGCCGCAGGCATGCATCACGCCGGGATTCTTTGAGGCGTAAGGCAGGTTCGTCAGCTCGTCGATCGGGAGCGCGTCCATGTCGGCGCGCAGTCCGACACGCCGCGCGCCCTCACGCTTGCCCTTGATGATCCCGACGACGCCGGTGCCCGCGATTTCGGTATGTATCTCGTCGACACCGTATTCGCGCAGTTTCTCGGCCACTTTTTCCGAGGTGCGGTGCTCCTGGAACCCGATTTCGGGATGGGCATGAAGATCCTTGAAGATCGACGTCAGCTCGTCGGTGCTGTCGGCGATGATGGGCATGATGTTCATAGTCGTCTCCTTTACTCCGCGGCCTCTGCAAAGGGGCGGAAATTGGCGAAATCCCAGTGGCGGCCGGGCGCGGCCTTTATCAGTGCCTTGGTGTAATCCTGCTTCGGATTTCCGAGAACCTCTCCGGCGGGGCCGTATTCGACGACACGGCCATGCTGCATCACCAGCACGTCATCGCAGATCTGCGCGGCGACGCCGAGATCGTGGGTGATGAACAGGATACCAAGGCCCAGCCGCTCCTGCAGTTCGGAGAGCAGGTCCAGAACCTGCGCCTGCACGCTGACATCCAGCGCCGAGACGGCCTCGTCCGCGACCAGCACGTCGGGATCCATCGCAAGCGCGCGGGCAATCGCGATGCGTTGGCGCTGCCCTCCGGAAAACTGGTGTGGAAAGCGGTTCACAGCGCTCGCGGGCAGGCCGACCAGTTCGAGAAGTTCGCGGGCACGTTTCATCGCCGCCTCTCGCGATCCGCCGAAGTTGAGCGGCCCTTCGATGATCGACTGGCCGATCTCGATACGCGGGTTGAGCGAGCGCATCGGGTCCTGAAAGACGATCTGTATCTTGCGCCGCTCCGGTTTCAGCGCGCGTTGCGACAGGGTCGCGATGTCGGTGCCGCCGACCACGATCTCGCCCGAGCTGGGATCGATCAACCGCATGATGCAGCGTGCGACAGTGGACTTGCCCGAGCCGCTTTCGCCCACGATGCCCAGCGTACGTCCCTTGATCAGGCTGATCGACACGTCCTGTGCCGCCTTGACCTCGCGCCCGCGTTTCAGGAGCCCGCCGCCACCATAGGTCTTGCACAGGTCGCGGGTCTCAAGCACGATCTGGTCCGAGCTCGGATCCCGGGCCGGACGCGGCACCTGGCTGGGAACCGAGGCGAGAAGGTCACGGCTGTAGTCCGTCTTCGGATGGCGCAGCAGGCTTTCGACCGGTTGCGTTTCCATCACCTCACCCAGTTTGAGAACGGTCACATCGTCGGCAATCTCCGACACCACGCCCATGTCGTGGGTGATGAACAGAACCGCCGTGCCCTGCTCTTCGCGCAGCTCCTGGATAAGCTTCAGGATCTGCGCCTGTGTCGTTACGTCGAGCGCCGTCGTCGGTTCGTCCGCGATCAGCAACTGCGGTCGCATGACCAGCGCCATCGCGATCATGATCCGCTGGCGCTGTCCGCCCGAAAGCTGGTGCGGAAAGCTGCGGTACATCTTTTCCACATCCGGCAGATGCACAGCCTCCATCATGTCCATCGCGCGCGACTTGCGCTGCGCCGCCGAGAAATCGCTGTGGAATTCCAGCACCTCCTCGATCTGCTGGCCGACGCGGGCAACGGGGTTGAGCGCCGTCATCGGCTCCTGAAAGATCATCGACATGGCGGTGGCGCGCAGGCTGCGCATTCGTGACCGACTGGCGCGCAGCAGCTCTTCGTCCTTGATCCGGATGGAGCCGTCGGTCACTTGCAGAACATTCGGCAACAGCCCCATCGTCGCCAGCGCCGTGAGCGATTTTCCCGACCCGCTTTCACCGACGAGACACATGGTCTGACCCGGTTCGATGGCCAGGTCGAGGCCCTTCACGACCTCCGCCTGCGGGTCGCCGTTGAGCGCGATGCGCAGGTTTTCTATCCGCAGAAGGCTCATCGTTCGATCCCCCGCTTGGCCATGCGCGGGTCGAGCGCGTCACGTACCGCGTCGCCGAGCAGATTGATCGACAGGATCGCGACCGACACGACCAGCCCGGGCCAGAGGACGATCCCCGGGTTGATCTGGAAGTAGATGCGCCCTTCGGCCATGATGTTGCCCCAACTCGGGGTCTCGGGGCTTATTCCCGCGCCAAGGAAACTGAGGATCGCCTCGACAAGGATCGCGCTGGCGCAGATATAGGTGCCCTGGATGATCAGGGGTGCGATGGTGTTGGGCATCAGGTGCCGCCGCATGATCAGCCAGGTCGAGGAGCCGGCTGCAATCGCCGCCTCGACATAGGGTTCCTCGCGCGCCGACAGGACCAGAGAGCGGACAAGGCGTACGACGCGGGGTACTTCGGGTATGGTAATCGCGATCAGCACCGTCCAGATGCTTGCCCCCCACAGCGCCACGATGGCGATGGCCAGCAGTATCGACGGGATCGCCATGAGCCCGTCCACCATGCGCATGAGCACTGCGTCGAGCCAGCGGATATATCCCGCGAGCAGACCCAGGATCAGCCCGAGACCGACCGCGGCCACCGCCGCCATCACGCCGACGACAAGCGAAATTCGCCCGCCATAGACGATGCGGCTGAAAAGATCGCGCCCAAAGGCATCGGTGCCCAGCCAGTACTCGCTGCTCGGCGGTTTCAGTCGCTCGCCCGGCGACAGGCGCACTGGATCATGCGGCACGATCAGGGGCGCGAAAATAGCCGACAGGACAATCACCGCAAGGATGATGGCCGCCAGCGTGACAAGAGGGCTTGAGAAAACGATTTCGCGCACACGGCTCAGGGGCGAAACGCGGGCTCCGGCCTGACTTGCTGCGGATACGGTGTGGTCGGTCATGAGTAGCGAATCCTCGGATCAAGCAGCACATAGGCGATATCTATCAACAGGTTGATCGCCACGTAGATCAGCGATGCCAGCAGGATGACCGCCTGGATCACCGGATAATCCCGGCTCAGAACCGCATCGACGGTCAGCCGCCCCAATCCCGGCAGGTTGAAGACCGATTCCGTGACCACCACGCCCGAGATGATCAGTGCAAAGCCGATGCCGATGACGGTGATGATCGGCACCGAACAGTTGCGCAGCGCATGACGCATCAGCACGGTGCGCTCGGGCAGGCCCTTGGCGCGGGCGGTGCGGATGTAGTCGTCGCCGAGGATCTCCAGCATCGAGGTGCGGGTGATCCGCGCGATCAGGGCGATATAAAGCAGCGTCAGCGTCAACGTGGGCAGCGTGATACGGTGCAGAAACGGACCGATGCCGTCACTGATGGGTTTGAAACCCTGCACCGGGAACCAGCCCAGCCCCAAGGAAAAGGTCGAGATCATCAGGTAGCCGATGACGAAAACAGGCACCGAAAAGCCCAGAACCGAAAGCAGCATCACGAAGCGGTCGATCAGCGTGCCCTGCTTCCACGCAGCAATGACACCCAGCGGCACGGCGATCAGCACCGACAGCGTGATCGTTGTCAGCGCGAGGCTGATGGTGGGTTCCATCCGGTCGGCGATTAGGTCGATCACCGGCTTGCGCGACAGGATCGACGTGCCGAAGTCTCCCTGGAGAAGCTGGCCGATCCAGGTAAAGAACTGTATCAGCAGCGGTTCGTTGAGGCCGAGCGAGTCGCGGATTGCCTCAAGCTGTGCGGGTGTAGCGGTATCGCCCGCGATGATCGCCGCGGGATCACCCGGGGTGAGTCGTAACAGCAGGAAGACGAAAAGCGCCACGAACCCGATGACGGGAACCGCTGCGAGAATGCGTTGCAGGATGTAGAGGAGCATCGCGCTGACCTTTCGGCTGGAGTATCGCGTTACGGGCAGCACCGGCCCCGCCCCATTTCAGGGCAGGGCCGGGCTTTTGACATCAGTTCTTGGAGATGTTCCAGAACAGCGGCGCCGGTGCATCGAGCACGCCTTCGAGGTTGTTCGACCATGCCGACGGCACGAAATACTGACCGATGGGGGCATAGATACCCTCTTCGTAGGCCAGCGCCTGGATCTCCTCGGCAAGCTTCTTTTGCTCGTCCAGCGTGGGCGCGGTTGCGTAGGACATCCGCAGTTCTTCGAGTTTCGGCACGGTGGGCCAGCCGAACCAGCCGCCGTCGGTGCCCTTGCCATTGACCATGTTGTTCACGAGCGGGTTGAAGACATCGGCCCCGACCCAGTTGGTCACGAACATGTGCCAGCCGCCATCGGCAATCGAGGCCTGGCTGGCACGCTTGCCGACCAGTGTCTGCCAGTCCATCGCCTGCAGGTCGACCTCAAAGCCCGCGTCGCGCATGGCCTGCGCCACCACCACCGGCTGGGTGCGCAGAGTGTTCACATCGGTCGGGTGCATGATGACGATCGGCGTGCCGTCATAGCCCGCTTCCTCGAGCAGGGCCTTGGCCTTCTCCATCCCGTTGCCCTTGGTCAGGGTCTCGGAACCCACGTCGCTGGCGAGCGGCGTGCCGCAGACAAACATCGCCCCGCAGAGGTTATAAAGCTCGGGGTTGCCCACCAAGGCATCCAGCACGTTCTTCTGATTGACGCTGGCGATTGCCGCGCGGCGGATGCGCGGGTCGTCCATCGGTGCGTTCAGCGTGTTGGGCCGCATGATCGTCTGATAGCCAAGCGCATTCAGATTCCTGACCGTGACATCCGGGTTGGCATCCAGGATCGGCAACAGATCGGACGGCGGGCCTTCCCAGTAATCGATCTCACCGGCCTGCAATGCGTTCAGCGCGGTCTGGTCGTCGGGCATCACCACCCATTCGACGCGATCGACCTTGACCACCTTTCCGCCGGCAGCAAAGCTCGCCGGTTCGTCGCGCGGCACGTATTCCTCGTTCTTCTCGTAGACGGCGATCACACCGGGCTGATATTCGTCTGCCACCCACTTGAAGGGGCCCGAGCCGATTTGTTCGGGGATGGGTTCGGTCGACGGCGTTTCGGCCAGCCGCGCCGGCATGATGAACGGGACGTTCGACGAAGGTTTCGCCAGGCTGTCGATCACCAGACCATAGGGTTCGCGCAGCTTAATCACGAACTGGTTGGGTGCCTCGCCCTGCTCGATACTTTCGGTGAAGGACATGAGCACCTGCCCCATGCCGTCCCGCTCGCCCCAGCGCTTGATCGAGGCGGCCACGTCCGCACCGGTCACATCCGCGCCATCATGAAACTTCAGCCCGTCGCGCAGGGTGAACGTATAGGTCAGCTGGTCGTCGGAGACCTCGTGGCTGTCGACCATCTGCGGCTGTGGAACCAGATCGGCGTCGAGCGCATAAAGCGTGTCGAAGATCATGTAGCCGTGGTTCCGGCTCATGTAGGCGGTGGTCAGGATCGGATCGAGAACGCGCAGATCCGAGTGCTTGACCGCGCGCAGCGTCTGCGCCTCGACCGCCCCTGCCAGCAAGGCGGAACTGGCCAGCATGGCGCTCAGAAGGGTTGATCGCAAACCCCTGCCCATGGCGTTGGATTTCAGTTGAAGTGTCATGTCTTTCTCCCTGTTATGGTTGGAGTGCGGGGGGTCTTTGGTGCCCGTTCCGCGAGGTGGTTCATGTCGTTATCAGGCTGTCCCCTTGCGCAAAGTTCTGGCCCATCGGCTCCAGCCGCATCCCCGGAGCCAGCCGCGTGAACGGCAGGCTGGCGGGGCTTATGGGCATAGGGCCGGGGGCCGTGCAGGTCAGAATGGTCTCGGCAATCGGATCGAAATCGGCGCGGAAGTGCACCGAACTCTTGTTGACGAGAATGGCCTGCGCCTCGGGCTCGATCCCGACAAAGCGATACATCTCGCGATCGGCCATCTGCGCCTTGCGGCTGGTGACGACGACGCGCACGTCGCCGATCCGTAAACAGGCGCAAGGCCCCAGATCGAGCGGCGCGCTGCCGTAAAATGGCCCCTTGGCAATCAGTTTGCCGTCAGACAGCTTTTCGACCGTGAAGCGCCCTTCGAAAGGCGCGTCGCCCGGCACGTTCGAAAAGCCGCCAATGGCGATCTCGATCTCGGCGCCTTCGCCCGCCGCATGGGCGGCGGCGGCGGCGCGGGGGTCGACCATGTTGCCGAGTGCCGCGCGTGTCGCCCCTTCGGAGACCAGCGCACGCAGCATGCCCGTGGTGTTGCTGTCGCCGCCGGCGCCGGGATTGTCCTGGGTATCCGCAATGACGACCGGGCGCTTGGCACCCTTGGCGATGCGCATGGCCTCGCGCACGCCTTCTTCGGGGTCGTATGCCTTGCCCGCAAGCTCCGGCTCGGCGTTCAATACCGCCGCCTCGATCGTGTCGGCGGCGGCGTCCGCGTCGGCCTGCGTGGTGCCATAGGCCACCACGGTTGGGCCGCAGCCCGGGAAATCCGCTGCCGGGAAGCCAAAGAAGAAAGAGGTCGAGGGTACGTTCTCTCCCTCGCAATCCGCTGCCAGCGCGTAAAGCCTGCGTCCCGGTTCCGCCAGCGTGCTCTGCCAGGCGATGGGCACGAGAAAAGGCAATCTGCGGAACGCCTTTGCCGGTCGCGCGCCCGCCATCAGTTCGCGCAGCATCGACGCCGCGCGCATTCCGGTCTCGGCCATGTCTACATGCGGATAGGTGCGAAATCCCACCAGCACGTCCGCTGCGGCGACCATCTCTTCGGTGATATTGCCATGCAGGTCGAGCGCCGCGGCGATGGGCACGTCCGGCCCCACCGTCTCGCGCAGACGGGCCAGCAGGCGACCTTCGCCGTCATCTTCGTGTTCGGCCACCATCGCGCCGTGCAGATCGACGAAGAGACCGTCAACCGGGCCCGCATCTCGCACGCCCGTGACAATTTCGTCGCTGATCGTTTCGTAGGCGTCGCGCGTCACATGCGCCGAGGGGATGGCACCGGCCCAGAGGATCGGCACGGTATCCCAGCCTTCGGCTTCGGCCACCTGGACCGCACCCCCGATGCCTAGGTTGATGTCCCGACTTTGCTCGATCAGCGCCTGACCGCGCGCCATGGGCATGTAGCCGCCACCCTGCACAAAGTCCTGGAGCCGCGCCATTGTAGGAGCGAACGTATTGGTTTCATGCAGAAACCCAGCCAGCGCGACGCGCTTTGTCATCTATGTCCCCCGTGCGTTCCCGATCTGGCAATCCGCAGTTTCGCGCTGCGGGATACTCCAGCAAGGTATTGCCATACGATACCGCATCATCGTATGACAAGCGTAGGACGCAGATTGACGCGAAGTCAATGGGGTGCGACCTGCGCAGGGGGAGAAAGGCGGCGATGCCCAGGAACACGACACTTGCCGAGCCGGGCAAACCCGATCTGCAGCAGCAGGACCGCGCAAGTGCTCTCTTCGTGCAATCGGTCGAAAAGGCGTTTGACGTGCTGTCCGCCTTTCATCACGCCGCCGGGCCTCTGAAGCTGAGCGAAATTGCCGAGCGCGCGGGCCTCGATCGCTCTGCGGCGCAGCGCATGGTCCATACGCTGCGCAAGCTGCGGTATATCGAACGCGACACGAGCGGGCACGGTTACGTCCCCGGCGTGCGGGTGCTGGACCACACGCTCGACTTCCTGCGACTCAACCCCCTGGTGCGTCAGGCCACACCTGTGCTGCAGGACCTGCGCGCCGAGGTGCGCCAAAGGATCGATCTGTCGCTTTTTGACGACCTGCGCATGATTTACGCCAGCCGCTTGCAATCCCGGCGCCAGTCATTCAACGCATCGATCATCGGGCACAGTGTGCCGACGTTTTGCACCTCGGGCGGCTGGGCCATCCTCGCCCGGTTGCCGGTGGCGGAGGCCCATGCACTGGTCGAACGCTCTGACCGGCGTCCTTTCACGCCTCATACCGTGACCGACGTGGCCGAGGTCATGGAGAATGTCGCCCGGACAAGGGCGAACGGCTACGCGCTGGCGCTCGACCAAATCCTGACCGGCGAGATCGCGATGGGTTTTGCAATACTCGATGCGACAGGCGCGCCAGTGGCGGCAATCCATATCGCGGGATCGCTGTCGGATTGGACGCCCGAGGATTTCGTCGCCAGCGTGGCCGCATCGGGCCAGCATGCGGCGCGCGCGCTCAGCCGCTATTGACGCGACAAGGAGATACCAATGGACGACACCCTGACCCTGCCCGGCCTCGACGCCCCGGCCAGCATAGCGATCGATCGCTGGGGCCTCGCTCACATCCGCGCCGGGACGGTGCATGACGTGTTCTTTCTGCAGGGGTTCAACGCCGCCCGAGACCGGCTCTGGCAGATCGACCTGTGGCGCAAGCGCGGTCTTGGCCTGCTGGCGGCGGATTTCGGGCCGGGCTACCTGATGCAGGACCGCGCCGCGCGGCTGTTTCTCTACCGCGGCGAGATGGCACCCGAATGGGCTGCCTACGGTGAGGACGCGGAAGAGATCTGTACGGCTTTTGCCAACGGTATCAATGCCGCTGTCGATCTGGTGCTGGCCGGGTCAATGCCGCTGCCGCCGGAGTTCGAAACCCTTGGCACCCGGCCCGCGCACTGGCAGGCGGAGGATGTCGTGCGCATTCGCACGCATTGCCTGTCGCGCAACGCGGCGTCGGAACTGGCACGGATGCAGGTGCATCGGCTGGCCGACCCCGAAACCGACCTGCTGCGCGCGCCGCTCAGCCCGCCCGTCCCCGCAGAGGAATGGCGGCAGATGGCCCGCGCCGACCTGCCCGCAAACGCGCTCGCGGTCTACGAACTTGCCACCGCACCTGTCACCTTCTCGAAGGAAAGGCTGGCCGCGACGCTGGATGAGGCAGGGCAATGGAGCCAGGTCGACGCGAAAAAGACAGTGCATCGCGATATGGAGGGGTCGAACAACTGGGCCATCGCGCCGGACATGACCGAAACCGGCCGCGCCATCATGGCCAGCGATCCCCACCGTCAGCACGCCGCGCCTTCGCTGCGCTACATGGTGCATCTCACCGGTCCGGGCCTCGACCTCATCGGCGCGGGTGAACCGTCTTCGCCGGGCATCATGGCCGGTCACAATGGCAAGGCGGCCTTCAGCCTGACGATCTTCTGCGCGGATCAGGAGGACGTGATGGTGTATGAAACCACCGACCAGGGGCGATCCTATCGGTATGGTGACGGCAGTGAACAATTCACCGAGGTGACCGAAACCTTTGCCGTCAAGGGTGCGCCGGACCAGAACCTGACGCTCAGCTTCTCGCGCCACGGTCCGGTGGTCTGGAACTCTGACGGAGCCGCGCTTGCGGTGCGCACCGTCTTTACCGATCCCGGCTCCGCGCCCTATATGGCGAGCCTCAAATCCATGCGCGCCACCGATGTCGGCAGCTTTTGCCAAAGTCTCGAAACCTGGGGCGCGCCATCTGTCAACATGGTCTATGCCGACACCTCGGGCGATATCTGCTGGCAGCCCGCCGCCTATGTGCCGCGTCGCAGCGGCTGGCGCGGGCTGGTCCCGGTCGCGGGCGATGGCAGCCACGAATGGGAAGGCTACTTCACCGCTGCCGAGCTGCCCGGTCTGCGCAACCCGGAATGCGGCTTTGTCCATTCCGCAAACGAGATGAACGTCCCCGAAGGTTGGGATCACGATTCACGTCCGATCGGCTTTGAATGGTTCGAGGACGGGCGCGCCGACCGCATCGCGGATATGATCGGCAACGGAAATGCGCGTGACGTGGCGGGTAGCTGCGCCTTGCAATGCGACACATTCTCGGCGGCCGCCGCCGGCATTGCCGCGCTGGTGCCCGAGGGCGCCCCGGCGCCGGCACGCGATCTGTTGCGCGGCTGGGACGGCTACGCGCGCGACGACAGCGCGGCTGCGCTGCTGTTCGAGCTGTGGCTGTCGCGGCACCTTCGGCCCGCCCTGCTTGATGCGCTTGCCCCCGACCCGGATCTGCGCCGTTTCCTCGTTCCGGGCAACATTCCCACCGTCCTGCGCGCCCTGACAGGAGCGCGCGCGGCGCTGGCCGAGCGATTGGGCGACCGCGAGACGCTATTGACTGACACCCTTGCCGCCGCCTGGCAGGAGGCCGTCGAACGCTTCGGAGACGATCCTGCCGGCTGGCGCTGGGGCGACCTGCACAAGGGATATTTCCGTCATGCCCTGACGCCCCTTGGCACCGGCCACGACGTTGGCCCCCTGAGTACCGGCGGCAGCAGCACGACCGTGATGCTTGGCCATTACGACGCGTCGGACTTCCGCGTGCAAACCGGCGCGTCGGTTCGGATGGTGGTCGATGTCGGTGCCTGGGACAACAGCGTCTGGATCAATGCGCCCGGACAGTCCGGAGTGCCGGGCAGTACACATTACGACGACCTGGCGCCGATGTGGGCGGCTGGCGATTACGTTCCGATGCACTATTCAGCCGAGGCGGTCGACGCCGCAACCGTCAGCCGCATCGCGCTGGTTCCGGGGGTTTAAACCGCACCATTCGGCAATGAAAAAGGCAAGCATGCGCGTCAGATCGCGGACCGATTGCAGATCGACCCGTTCATCGAACCCGTGGATGTTTTCGGCGCGCGGACCGATACAGAACGCGGGGATACCGTAATAGAGCCCGTAAAAACGGGTATCGGTCAACGCCGTCATCTTGCGCTCCTGCAGGGGTGCGTCGGTTTGAAAGGTGCGGGCATAGGCGGATTGCATGACGCCCAGCGCCGGATCGGCATCCGCGCCCAGGACATACCCCTCGGCCTGGAAGCCGTTCCAGATCACCTGGGGCGGGGTGTTTGACAGGAAGGGATGGTCGCGCGACGCGGCGGCAACGCAGGCTTCGATCTCGGCACGGGCCTCTGCAAGGTCCTGTCCGGGCAATACGCCCATGCGGCAATCCACGTCGCACCATGCCGGCACGCTCGACGCCCAGTCGCCGCCCGAGATTTTGCCGGCGTTGAAATTCAGCGGATGCGCGACATCACCGTAGACGGGATGCTGCGCTGCACGGGCGTTCCAGTCGGCCTCCAGCCCCTGCAAGGCGCGAATCACGTCATGGGCAGCCAGGATCGCATTCGATCCCTCGCCCGCAACGGCGACATGCACCGGACGGCCACGCAGGCGCAGGCGGAACCAGAGCGCCCCGACCTGCGCGCGATTGATGGTAAAGTCCGACGGCTCCGGCAGGACCGCCGCGTCGGCGCGATAGCCGCGCTGCAGCGTGGAGAGTGCGCCAAGCCCGGTGCTTTCCTCTTCGATCACCGACTGGACATGCACCCGTGCCGCCGGTTCGACCCCGGCGCGGGCCAGAGCGTCAAGCGCGAAAATGGCGGCGACGGTGCCAGCCTTCATGTCGCCCGCACCGCGCCCATACATCCAGCCATCCTCGATCACCGGATCAAAGGGCGGATGGGTCCACATTTCGGTCGGGCCTTCCGGGACAACGTCAAGATGGCCCTGAAGGATCAGCGAGCGGCCCTTGACCTCGACCGGGTGATGCGTGCCGACAACGCTCCTTGCGCGGGAAAAATCACCCATGATCGGACCAAAGCCGGGCAACGGTTCCAGATCGGCGAGCCGGATCGTCCAGTCATCGACACTGTAACCGCGCGCACGCAGGGCATCGGCGATAAAGTCCTGCGCCGGCCCCTCCTGAAAACGCAGGCTGGGTATCGCGACAAAATCGCGGAGGAATCCGATCTGCGCATCGAAACCATCATCCACCGCCTGTGCTATTCGCGCGGCAATGTTCTCATCAAGCGTCAAGGCAGTCATGCGCAGTTCCCCCGATATTCCGCACAAGTTGTTGTCCTTCTCCAACGGCGAGGTCAAGGCGTGTCGTGGTGCGGCGACTGCTTTGGCAAGCAAAGCCCAAGGCCAGCCCAGGTGCCTGCCGCGCCGCGCGCGAGCTGCATCGTGCTCGGGAGAACGCATACCGAAATAGCTCTGTATTGCCGCGAAACTCTGCTAACGAAAAGTGGAAATGAAAACGAAGCGAATCCGACTGACATGATGACCGAACTGCTGCCTTCCGGATCCATTCTCGGTGCATTTCTCCTCGCAAGTTTCATCCTTGCCGTTACTCCCGGACCGAGTGTTCTCTACATCGTCGCGCGCAGCAGTCTTCAGGGCAGACAATATGGCCTGGCATCGGTCGGTGGCGTGGCATTGGGAAACTTTGGAAATGCTATGGGTGCGTCTTTGGGGCTGGCCGCACTTTTTGCTGTGTCCGCGGTCGCTTTCACATTGGTCAAATGGGCTGGGGCGGCCTATCTCGTGTATCTTGGGGTGAAGACGATACGGGACGCGCGCAAGACCGCGAGAATGAGTGTGAAGCCAGCCCCTAAATCGGTGATGCGGATTTTCCGTGACGGGTTCTTTGTCGCGCTCCTGAACCCCAAGACCACCATTTTCTTTGCGGCCTTTCTTCCGCAATTCATGACTGCGACGGGGAATATCGCCGCTCAGAGCATGGCGCTTGGCGCGGTATTTGTTGCCATGGCTGCAGCGACCGATACGGCCTATGCGCTTGCCGCGAGCGGAGCATCCAGATTCCTGTCCGGATCTGGTGTGTTCGGGAAGTTGGGCAGTTACGGTGTCGGCGGAATCTTCATTGGGCTGGGGCTTGTCGCTCTGATTGCCGATCGCCCGAACGTCCATCAGCGATCCGCATTTTAATCAGGCTGCGCGTCAAGGTCGCCGCGAGACCGGCCCTTGTCTGTGGGACACTGGGGCCGGAGGCGGGCATGACCCACAAAAATAGCGCAGTGAGATGAGAACGAGAGGCGATGCGCAATATTTATCTGGTCGCGCAACGAGTCTGGGTTAAGCTGAGCGAAGATCGGATCAAGACAACCAGAAGGGACAGCATTTCAATGAAGAAAGCTCTACTCGCGATGCTTACCGTCGCCGCGATGTCCAGCGCTGATGTCTCGACCGCGCAGGACGCCGCCGCCCAAGCCAACAACCCCTTGGCCAAAATCCAGGCCCTCAACCTGCAGAACTACTATATCGGCGCGCTGACCGGTGACAGCGACGAGACCGCCAACCAGTTCGTCATACGCTACGCCACGCCGCTTTCCTTAGGGGACAGTACGTGGCTCATGCGCGTGTCGGTGCCGGTCAACACCCTGCCTGTCGGCACGGACATGAACGATGTGACCGATCTGGGTGATATCAGTATCTTTGCCGCATATCTGTTCGAATCTGCCAACCCGGACATCAGCTTTGCCATCGGTCCCCAGATCGTTGCGCCCACGGCCCAGGATGACCGGTTGGGCAATGATCAGTGGCAGTTGGGCATCGCCAATGTCTATTTCAACGCGACGAGTTCGAAGTTTCAGTATGGCTACCTGTTGACTTATCAAAACGGTGTCGGCGACACCAACGGGCGCGAGAGAGTGAAACTCGCCGCTGTTCAACCCTTTGCGTTCTACCAGCTTGGCCAGGGTTGGTATACCGGCGGCGCGCCTTTATGGACGTTCGACCTGAACAACGGTGATTACAGCATGCCGCTTGGTCTGCGGCTGGGAAAGGTGATCAAGGCCAACGACACCGTCTACAACATGTTTGTCGAGCCGCAATACAACATCGCCCACGAAGGGATCGGGCAGCCGGAATGGCAGATCTACTTTGCCCTGAACATGCAGTTCTGAGCGATCAGACGACGCCCCGGCGAGGCAGGAAATGACAGGCGGCTGCGGCCCCTGTTCCGCTACAAGACATCGCGACGACCGAGACCGGGCCTTGTGACAGATGGATTGGGGCGTAATGAATGTCTACCGAATGTCTTGGCATCCACGGCCCGATCCGGGGCTTTACCATTCATTCCATCGACGCTGACATTCGCGCGGTAGGTTGTGCGCGGCCAATAGGTTCGCCACTCACGGCGATGTGCGCCAGATGATCGCGGGCGGGATTGCCGCGCGAATCAAGCGGGCGAATGACAAGTGCCCGGATATTGCGGCGCCGGGTCGCGCAGATAAAATTATTTTGGAACAATGCGTTACGTTAAGTCCTCTCCAGGCGTAACGAAACTTTACGGATCTTCTGTTTCTGGCATGAATCCGCTTTTTCGCACGCAGTTTCGTTTGCGCGGGCGGAAATAACGGCGCTAGTCTGCTTCCCATTCAATCGACGGAAGCTCTAGGGAGAAGGGTCCGGTGTTTGACGCAGCCGTTCAGACCGGGACAGACATGGCCCTGAAGTTCTCAGTTGGGTCGCCGGGTGCGCGGGGCTCCTGGCATCAAGTCCCAGATCGCCGACAGATCCGAAGCCATCCGTGCGTGCACCTGCGCCATTATCCTGTCCCGGAGCTGGTCAGGAAGCGAGTCCATGCTGATGCGCGCCGCGCGCAAATCGGGCGGGGCGCCTGTCGCGAGGGCCTGGTTCACGGCGGCGCTGCAACGCTCGCAATCGGGGTCGTCACTGTCGGCGAGCGCCAGTTGCAGCGCGCTCAGGAATCGCGTGTCGGCAGGATCGTTCATCATGGCAATGCCTCCGGTCGTTGCTGTGATGCCTGTGTCGGAGCGGCATCATGACGAGTCCGCCCCGCGATATCCAGACGATACTGAATGAGCGCCTCTCGATCATTCAGGCCATCGCGGCGGCGAATAGCGAGAACCTGCGGCTCAATCAGATCGCGGGCGGCATGATGATCCTCGATCAGAAGGACGAGGTCGAGGGCACGGACGGAGACGCGCGTCGTGAGGATCGTGCCGCCAATGACACCGCACTGACCCGTTGCACCGCCGGAATCGAAAAGCTCGAAGCAAAACTGGCTGTCCTTGATCGTGAACTCGAGGCCGCCACCGAAAGAAAAAAGTAGTATGACCCAACATCTGACGCCACCATCCATATCCCTGTTCGACCTGATTGCGCGCTCGTGGGAGCTTGGAAGCGAAATCATCGACGTGCAATTCAACGTCATCGGCTCGTCCGTGGCCGTTACCTTGGCGGACGGAGCGCTCGCTTTCCTGGGAGTCAAGGACGGAGAGGATCCGGAAACCCGGATGCGGACCGAAGCGGATACCGGTCGCGCGACCATCCGACCGCGCACGAAACCGCTGCCTGTTCCGGTGCGGTCCGAAGGGGCCATTGCAGACCCCGATACGGGGCTGTGTCAGGTCGCGCAGCAGGGCTTTGCATTCGTGCACCGCGAAGGACGAGAAATCTGGCGCGCCACTGCCAAGGGTCTGACCCTGCGTGTCGCCAAGGCAAAGGACGCGACGGTCACGGCGCTCGCCGCACTCCCCGGCAAACGCGGTCTTCTTGTTGCGCGCGGTTGCAGCCTGGAGGTTATGTCGCCCGAAAACGGGGAGGCGCTTGGTTCGGCCGAACTGGCCCACGACATTCGCTATATCGCTCTCTCACCGGGCGCGGACCGGCTGGCCTGCTGGGGTTCGGGGCATGTAACGATCCTCGCGACCGACGGGCTCGGCCCGGTTGCGGACATTGCGGCGGACGGCGCGTTGACAGGCTTGTGCTGGTCACCGGATGAACGATGGCTGGTGGGCGGATGCGACGACAAGGCGCTGTTGCTCGTGGATGTCGCGAAGGGACAGGCAGACCGGATCGAGGGCTTCCCTGCACCGATCGCATCGGTCGATTTCAGCAGGAAAGCCGAGGCGATGATCTCGTCCGGGGCTTTCCGTGTGGTGGGCTGGCGGATGCCGGACCTGCCGTTCGGAGAACACCCGGGATCGCCGGTGGAGACGGGAAAGCCCGGTCTGACTGTTGTCGAGACGGTTGCGGCCCACCCGACGCGCGACCTGTGTGCCGTGGGTTATGCCAACGGATTGATCACGATCTGCCAGATCGGCAAGCGCGAAGAGATGATGCTGCGCGAAGGCGATGGCGATCCGGTCAGCGCGCTGGCCTGGTCGCCAGACGGAAATCACCTCGCGATCGGGACCGGCAAGGGAAAGGCCGAGATCGTGACGTTCCCCAGGGCGATGTTCAAATAACTCCAAAGGAAAAAGACCATGCAACAAGCATTGAGCACCGAAGAGCAAAGCAAAGATCGGTACTTCCAGCAACTGGCGAAGATTGCCGAAGAGATGATTGACGATCACGGCAAGGATTTTGCCACCGGGGCGCTGATCCTTGCGGCGCAATGGATATCTCAGGGTCGCCTGGGGAATGCCGACGAAACCAAGCACTAGTGGCGGCCGGCCTGCTCGTGGCGCTGACGCTCAGAAGCCGGAGAGTTCAAACACTGGATCTGGCTCACGAGTATCCCGCTGAGTGGCGCGGCCAGCGGTGCAAAGGTCCCTGCCGCCGTTTCGCCTGCCTTGTCCAGCAGGTCGGTCAGTTCCGGTGCCAGAAGTTGGGCATAGGCGCATAGCTCATGTATTCGAAAGGTTGCAAAATACAGGCTGTCATCGTTCAGCAATGCTCTGTCCTGCCGCCCCCCGGAGGGTGCGGTGTTCAGGATATTGCTGTGCACCGCGGTGCTGAGCGTGGCCAGCACCGATTTTCTCCATGTCGCGTATTCGGTATCGGCGGAATGGTCGATACCCACGTTGTAGAGCTTTTCCGAGATCGCCTTGAACGCGCGCCCGCCCGCGATGTGGCGGCGCCAGAAGTCGCTGGCGTCTTCCGCCGTGCTGCATTCGGAAAACCTCCGCGCCAACATCGGGCGGATAAGCAGAACGAGCGCCATATCCGCATCCTCGGACAGGGAACGCGCGACCTGCATCGCCGGCAGGGGCAGTTCCGTCAGCGCAAGCAATCGAAGTGCCGTCATCTGTTCGATCAACCGGGCGGTGACACCGGCAAGCCCATGCCACTGGGCCGCCGACAAGCCTTCGATACTGACAGAGTGGCCGGCGGCGGTGGCGGCATGCAGCGCGCGGACCCACAAAAGCGCCTGATCGAAGAGAAAAACCAGATCGACCGCTGCGCTGTCATGCGACGTATCGATCTGCGGCACTGCCCGAAACCCGGGCAACGCGCGGATACCCTCGCGCCAGATCTGGTCGAAATCGAGCCCGCGGGCAGACCAGAGCTGTTTGATCCGTGCCAGAAGCTGCGGCGACAGTCCCGGGTAAGACTGTTCCGGCGGGGCGTGAAAGAGCGGTGCAATCGCAGCAAAGGGAGTGGAGTCGGCCATATCGTCCGTCATTCTGAAAACGGTGTGCCAAGCGTAACCTGTGGCTTTGAAACTTGGCCAGACATTTCAACGGAAATCGGACGATGAGAGTTTCGACCCGAACGTGCGTCGGCCAGGCACAGGTGTTTCGGATGGCACATGTGGTCAATGTGATACGGATGTCCCAGGAGGAACTGGATGCGCATCTTTTGCGCATTGCCGAGAACAACCCGTTTCTCGTCGTGCGGCGCCGCCGACATGCCTGGATCCGGACCGGTGCCGCCCACGATGCTCCGGAATCCGGTCCGGTGGATGCGCCAAACAGCCTTTACGATCACGTCCTGCGTGAATTGTCGGGGCTGATTGCACAGGGCGGTGCGATGGAGCGGCTGATCGTGGGTCTTGTCGAAGAGCTTGAACCGACGGGCTGGATCGGCCGACCGGTTCCCGAAATCGCGGCGGCTCTGGGGTTTGGTTGCGAGGTGGTCGAGTCGGCCTTGCGGCTGGTACAGCGCCGAGTCTCGCCTGCCGGATTGTTTGCCCGCGATCTTGCCGATTGCCTGCGTCTGCAGCTCGAAGATCAGGATCTGTTGGACGAAGAGATGGAGCGTGTGCTCGGGCATCTTGCCATTCTTGAGACCGGCGGCGCGGACGCGCTTGCGAGGGCGGCGGCTCTGGACCCCGCGACCTTATCGAAACATCTTGCCCGCCTGCGGCGGCTGGATCCCAAACCCGGAAGCCGGTTCACCAGTGACCCGACGCTTTTGCGCGACCCGGACGTGCGGGTCGAACCGGATGGCGATGGCTGGATGCCGGTTTTCAGGCCGGGTTTCGAGACAACGGTGGACGTACTGCCCAAAGGGTCGGGCGAGGGGTATCCGGAGCTGCGGCGGGCCGTGGGAGAGGCCCGCGCGCTCAAACAGGCGCTTGAACTCCGGCAGAACGCCCTGAAGCATATCGTCAGGGCCATGATCGAGGTTCAGGGTGATTTCTTTCGGGATGGCCCTGTGGCCCTGAAGCCACTTACCCAGGCAACAATCGCCGAACGGACCGGCTTTCACCTCAGCACGGTGAGCCGGGTTCTGAACGGTCTTTTGATCGAAGGGCCGAATGGGATCGTGCCGGCGCGCATCCTCTGTGCACGGCGTTCGTCGCGCTGCGCGCAGCGCGGGGTTTCCAAACCCAGGGTATTGGCGCGTCTTCGGGAGCTGCTGCTGACAGAAAGCCCGAGCAGCCCGCTCAGCGACCAGTGCCTGTCCGACCGGCTCGGTGCCGAGGGCCTGACCGTGTCAAGACGCGTGGTCGCGAACTACCGCCAGGAACTTGGTTTCGCACCGGTTGCGCAGCGACGCCTGCGCGCCTGATTCTTGTTATAAAATAGCGACTTGCCGACAATCATCGGCCCTTTTCCGGCGCTTACCGGATCAATTGGCGTACTGCGTTTCCGCTGCTTCCGACCCGAGCGTAAAGCACATGTGTAACGTCCGGTGACCGGCTGTGTAACTGCAGGCGTAAGACAATGAAACACTCGCTTTTGCCGGACAGAATGCTGCGAGTGCGAATAGATGCTTTAAAAAAATATCTTTTCAGGAAAACAGCCAACATTTTCAGCCGCATCATTGAAAAACCCGGATGCTGCAAATGCACATCCGCCGATCTGGAACCATCGTTGCATGAAGAAAGGCATAACACGCGCTTTCCAGTGCAGGAGAACACGAAAGAACGAAGGACCGGGATGAAGGATGTCGCTTGGCGCCCGGCAATTGCCGCAGGACTGGCCATGCGCAGCAACCGGATGTCCCCCACCTTTGCCGAGAACCGATGTGTCGTCGGCCAGATGCCCGGCGCATCCAAATGAAACGGCGAAAGCCACCCAATGTGACCGGCTGACCGGTCACAGAGCTTTAAGGAGGCTCATGGCATGACTTTGACGCTCAACAAAATCACGTCCCAACGCGGTATTTCGGTCGGGGAGGCGACCAAGAAGATCGCTGATCTTGGCTGGAACCCCTCCTATGTTCAGGAGGCAGCGACCTTCCCGACAGACTACAAGATCACCAAGGCGCCACGTGACCCGATGAAGCAGGTCCTGCGCTCCTACTTCCCGATGGAAGAGGAAAAGGACAACCGCGTTTATGGGGCTCTTGATGCCGCGCTTCGCGGTGACATGTTCCGCAACGTGGAGCCGCGCTGGATCGAATGGATGAAGCTGTTCCTCGCGATCATCCCGTTCCCGGAAATCTCGGCCGCACGCTCGATGGCAATGGTTGCGCGCCTGTCCCCGGGCGAGGATCTGCGTACCGGCTTTACCATGCAGATGGTCGATGAATTCCGTCACTCCACGATTCAGATGAACCTGAAGAAGTGGTACATGGAAAACTATATCGACCCGGCGGGCTTTGACATCACCGAAGAAGCGTTCGGCAAGTGTTACGCCACGACTATCGGCCGCCAGTTCGGCGAGGGGTTCATCACCGGCGACACCATGACCGCCGCCTGCATGTACCTGACCGTGGTTGCGGAAACCGCCTTTACCAACACGCTGTTCGTTGCGATGCCTTCGGAAGCCGCGCGCAACGGCGACTATGCGCTGCCGACGGTGTTCCTGTCGGTGCAGTCGGACGAGAGCCGGCATATCGGCAATGGACACTCGTTGTTGATGGCGGCACTGAAAGAGCCGGAAAACCACCTGCTTCTGGAGCGCGACCTGCGTTACGCGTTCTGGCAGAACCACGCCATCGTCGATGCGGCGATCGGCACGTTCATCGAATACGGCACCACAAACCGCGACAAGGAGAAGGAATCCTACGCGGAAATGTGGCACCGCTGGATTTTCGAGGACTACTATCGGACCTACATGCTGCCGCTTGAAAAGTACGGCGTGAAGATTCACCACGACGACGTTCAGGAAGCGTGGAACAGGATCACCAAGAAGAACTACGTCCACAAGGTCGCACAGTTCTTTGCCGTTGGTTGGCCGGTGAATTTCTGGCGGATCGAAGCGCAGACCGACAAGGATTTCGAGTGGTTCGAGCACAAGTATCCCGGCTGGTATGCCGAGTTCGGCGAGTTCTGGAAGTGGTACGCAAAGTTCTCCAAGCCGGGGCAGCCGGTCATGACCTTCGCTCAGGAGCATACCGGATATGTCTATCCGCATCGCTGCTGGTCGTGCCTCGTGCCCTGTCTCATCCGCGAGGACATGGTTGTCGATGAAATCGATGGTCAGCTGCACACCTTCGCGCATGAGCTGGATCGCTGGACAGCGGTCGAGGCGTTCGCCGACGAGTATCAGGGCCGTCCGACGCCCGCCATGGGCAAGTTCTCGGGCAAGCGCGAGTGGGAGACGCTCTATGACGGTTGGGATCTGGCGGATGCGATCGTCGACCTGAATTTCGTTCGCGAAGACGGTGAGACCCTGGTGCCGCAGCCGCATCTGCGCTTTGACGACAAGGACATGTGGAAGCTCGAACATGTGCGTGGCAACACCCTGCGTTCGCCACTGAACATCCTGCGCGGAATGAACGACGCAGAGCGCGAGGCGCATCTTGCCGAATACCGCGCCGGGTTCACGATCAACCCCTGCAACTAAGACGATACGACCGGGAGCCGCGACTGCGGCTCCCGTACCCTCGGTCGCGCGACCGACGCGCGCCGTGTCCCAGGGAGGAAAGAATGACGGACACCTATACCATCCGATTGGAGCCTGTTGGTGTGGAATTTGAGGTGGAGGAGGATGAAACGATCCTCGACGCCGCATTCCGCCAGGGCATCGCTCTGCCACACGGATGCAAAGAGGGACAATGCTCGGCTTGCAAATGCGTACAGCTCGATGGCGAGACCGAGATGCTGAATTACTCCACCTTCGCCTTGAACGACATGGAGAAAGACAGCGGCCACATCCTGATGTGTCGCACCATGGCATACAGCGACGTGGAAATTGAGCTTCTGAATTACGACGAAGAGGTTCTCTCCAAATCCATTCCGATCCGGCAGTACTCGGGCAAGATCGTCGATTTTCAGAAACTGACCCATGACATTCGAGGCGTTCAGATCGAACTGGATGCACCACTCAAATTCTGGGCGGGTCAATATGTCGACATCACGGTCAGGACGGAAAAAGGGGAGGAGATTACACGCTCGTTCTCCATGGCAAATCCGCCGAGCGAAACCCAAGAACTCGCCTTCATCATCAAAAAATACCCCGACGGACGGTTCTCGAACGAACTCGACGACGGAGGAATCAAAGCCGGAGCAGAAGTCCAGGTCGAAGGACCCTACGGGATGTGCTTCCGACGGGAAAACCGGGAAGGACCGGTGATCCTGGTTGGTGCCGGATCGGGCATGTCGCCGGTCTGGTCGATCCTGAACGATCACGCTGCAAGCGGCGAGGACCGGCCGGTTTATTTCTTCTATGGCGCGCGGTCACGCGACGACCTGATCCTGCTCGACGAAATCGATGCGCTCGCGGGCGCCAATCCGGGTGTCGAATTCATCCCGGTGTTGAGCCATGCCGACGACGACGCCGAATGGACCGGCGAACGCGGCTTTGTGCATGAGGTGGTCGACCGCCGGTTGAAGGAACTCGGCATCGATGGCGAAGGCGACGTCTATGCCTGCGGCCCACCGCCGATGATCGACGCGCTGACGCCTGTGCTCTTCATGCACGATTTCGATACGGATCGCATCTTCTACGACAAGTTCACGCCCACTTCCGGTTCTTCGGGCCACTGATACCGGCCCGAACGCTAGTGACGTGACAGCAATCAAGGGAGGCTACAATGGTAGCAACATCCAGTTCAGTAGGATCCGGCGCTGCGGGCGCTGCCGAGTTCGTCGGCTCGAAAAGCCGCAAGTACAACTATTTCCAGCCGCGCGGCAAGCGCGCCACCCATTACGAGGATGTCACCGTTGACGTCCAGCCCGATCCCGAACGCTACCTGATCCAGAACTGGATCATCGAATTCGAAGGTGGCAAGGGCGGCGGGGCCTACCAGAAGGACAATACCGCCGCACTCTCCAGCAACTGGCATGCCTTTCGCGCGCCTGACCAGGAATGGGAGCGGACCCATTACCAGCGCCAGTCCAAGATCGAGACGATGGTGCAGAACGTCATCACCAATGCCCGCAAGGCCGGTGCGCACAAGGTTCTCGACAAGGTCTGGCTGACCATCCTGCAAAAGCACCTGGGCGCATGGAAGCACGCCGAGTTCGGGCTGGGTACGTCGCTCATGCAGGCGCAGCGCTATGGCTATACGCAGATGATCAACAATGCCACGCTGACCAACTCGTCGTACAAGATGCGCCTGACCCAGGACATCACGCTTTATCTCGCCGAGATCGGTATGGATATCGAGGGTTGGGATGACGAGCTTGGCAAGAAGACCTGGCTTGAGGATCCGATCTGGCAGCCCTGCCGCGAGGCGGTCGAGACCATCATGGGCTCGGAAGATTATCTCGAACAGTATTTCGCGATCAACATCGTGTTCGAGCCGCTGGTGGGCGAACTGGTCCGCTCGGGCTTCTTCATGCAGGCGGCGGCGGCCAACAGCGATTTCATCACCCCGCCGGTGATTTCGGCGGCCGAGGCGGATTACGAGCGCAATCTCGCGAATACCGTCGACCTGATCTATCTGCTCGCCAACGACGAAAAGCATGGCGATCACAATCGCAAGCTCTTCAAGGCGTGGCTCGCCAAGCATGGGGCCCTTGCCGAAAAAGCCGCCGACGCACTTCAGCCGATCTGGTCGCAACCGCATTCCAAGCCGGTCTCGTTCCAGGAGGTCAAGGAGATCTCGCGCGAGCGCCTGTCCCAGATTCTTGGTGAGCTGGGCCTCAACTAACAAACAGATAAGGAAAACAAGATGTCTACAGTAGCGCGTAACGCATCCAAGCAGAACATCTTCAAGTCGATGAAGGACATCGACATGAACTCGCGCGAGGTGTCGCATCAGTGCGGTGTGACGATGAATGACAGCGTCGAGGCGCGGGCCATTGCCGAGTTCATGGAAGAGAACGACCCGAAGGTCACGATCACCTACAACCCGGCGACCATCCGGATCGACGGCGAGGGCAAGCTGATCTTCAAGATGGACGAGATTACCGAATATCTCGGCCGCGAAATGACTGCCGAGATCTTCGAGGTGAACACATCGACGCATTATGGCCGGATGGTCCGGGTCGACGACAACACCGTGATCCTGTTCGGCGATATGAACGCAGTGATGGAATACATCTGATCAAAGCCTGTCGTGGGCACGCGTTGCCAGTGCCCACGGCGTACACATGAAAATATCCAGAGGTTGCAATGGCTAACATGATGAAAGCGGCGTGTTTCGTCGAAAAGGGTCGCATCGTTCTCGAAGACAAACCGATCCCCGATGTCGGACCGAACGACGCGCTGATGCGGGTTACGACGACCACGATCTGTGGCACGGACATCCACATTCTGAAAGGCGAATACCCGGTCGAAAAGGGTCTGACCATCGGTCACGAACCGGTCGGCGTCATCGAAAAACTGGGTTCGGCGGTCAAGGGGTTCGAAGAGGGCCAGCGCGTCATTGCCGGAGCGATCACCCCGTCGGGCTGGAGCCACGCCTGCCTGTGCGGCTACTGTTCCCAGGACGGTGCCGGCACCAAACACGGCTGGAAGCCGATCGGCGGCTGGAAGTTTGGCAATACCATTGACGGATGCCAGGCCGAATATGTCCTGGTGCCCGATGCGATGGCCAATCTCGCACCGATCGCCGACGGCCTGACGGATGAAGAAGTTCTGATGTGTCCGGACATCATGTCGACCGGCTTTGCCGGGGCGGAAAACGGTAACATCAAGATCGGCGATACGGTCGCGGTGTTCGCCCAGGGGCCCATCGGGCTCTGTGCCACGGCGGGCGCGCGGCTGATGGGGGCAAGCCGGATCATCGTCGTCGACCGCATTCCCGAGCGTCTGGAGATGGCGCGCAAGATGGGCGCGGACGATGTCGTCGACATCAGCGCGTCGAACGATCCGGTCAGCGCGATCATGGACATGACCGACGGGCGTGGCGTGGACGTGTCGATCGAGGCGCTGGGCCTTCAGGCGACGTTCGAAGCGGCGCTGCATGTCATCCGCCCCGGTGGCACCCTGTCCAGCCTTGGCGTTTACTCGGATGATCTGAAGATTCCGCTGGACGCTTTTGCAGCCGGACTTGGTGAAAAGACGATCCGCACGGCGCTCTGCCCCGGTGGAAAAGAGCGCATGCGGCGAATGATGGATGTGGTCCGCTCGGGTCGCGTCGACCTCAAGGGCCTGGTCACGCATCGTTATTCGCTCGACGACATCGAAGATGCCTACGATCTCTTCGGCCATCAGCGTGACGGCGTGCTGAAGATCGCGATCACACCCTAAACCCCAGACAGTTCACGTACATCCAGGGAGGATACCATGTTCAAGACACCTGACGGCAAGGAGATCTTCGTCATCGACGGCCATGTCCATTTTTGGGACGGCAGTCCCGAGAACCAGGCCAATATCCACGGCAAGCAGTTCATCGACTGTTTCTACGCCTATCACACCGGTTTCAGCCCCAAGGAAGAGCTGTGGCCCAAGGAGAAGTTCGAGAAATACAGTGAGGACGATCTGTATACCGACCTGTTCATCGACGGCCCCGACGATATGGCGATCATCCAGTCGACCTATCTGAAGGATTTCTACAAGAACGGTTTCAATACGATCGAGCGCAATGCCGAGGTTGCAAAGCGCTATCCCGAGCGGTTCATCGTCAACGGGTCGTTCGATCCGCGCGACGGTGAAAAGGCGCTGGAGTATATCCACTGGATGAAGGAAACCTACGACATCCAGGGCGTAAAGATGTATACGGCCGAATGGAACGGGGCTTCCAAGGGCTGGCGGCTTGATGATCCTGATGCCTATCGCTGCTTCGAGCTTTGCGAGAAGCTCGGCATCAGGAACATTCATGTCCACAAGGGACCGACGATCAAGCCGCTGTCCAAGGATGCTTTTGACGTCAGCGATGTCGACTACGCGGCAACCGATTTCGAGAACCTGAACTGGATCATCGAGCATTGCGGCTTGCCGCGCCTGGATGACTTCACCTGGATCGCGACGCAGGAATCCAACGTCTACGGCGGCATCGCCGTGGCGCTTCCCCTGATCTACAACCGGCCGCGCCACTTTGCCGAGATCATGACCGAGCTGTTGTTCTGGATTGGCGAAGACAAGATCCTGTTCGGCTCGGATTACGGGATCTGGACCCCGCGCTGGCTCGTCGAGCGGCTGTGGGCGCTTCAACTGCCCGAAGATGTTGTGGCGGGACGCGGTGTCGAACTGACCGATCAGGCCAAGGAAAAGATTCTTGGTCTCAACGCGGCAAGGCTCTACGGGATCGACGTCGAGAGCAAGAAGAAGCAGCTTTCGGGCGCACCGGTCCAGATCGCGGCGGAGTGATCCGATGTTCGTAGCCCAAGTTATGGCCGAACGGGAACTCGAGGTCTGGGACTGTCTTGCGGCAGTCTCGGATCCGGAACTGGACGAGCCGATCACCGACATGAACTTCGTCGAATCCGTGGCGGTATCCGATGACCTGCGGGTGCGCGTCGAATTCAGGCTGCCGACCTACTGGTGTTCACCGAACTTCGCTTTCCTGATGGCTTTCGGCATCCGTTCCGAGGTCCTGGCCCTGCCTTGGGTGCGTGGCATCGAGGTGCATCTCATGGACCACTGTCTCGGTGACGAGGTCAACAAGGGCGTCAACAGCGGTCGCCCCTTCCACGAGATCTTTGCCGAGAACTGCGACGGCGCGGTTCTCAAGGAGGTCGTGGACAAGTTTCTGGCAAAGGCTTTCGATCGGCGGCAGGAAGTGATCCTGCTCGGGCTGGAAGCGCAGGGCAGGGCGGTGGACGAGATCGTCGGGATGCGCCTTGGCACCCTGAAACGGGTTCGTTTCACAGGTGAGGACGAGCTGCGGCAACTGCCGCGGTATCTCGATATCCTCGCAACCTGTGATCTCGCCTCGGCGGATGAAGACCTGGCGTTCCCGACCTGGCAGGGACAGGCCATCGCCGCCGACGATCTGAAAGACCATCTCGGTCGTCTGCGCAGCACGCGCATCAACATGGAGTTCAGCGGCGCCCTGTGCCGGGAACTCGCCCAAAGTCGCTACAAGGAGGTCGAGATCGGTCCGGAGGGGCCGACGCTGGTCGATTTCATGGCCGGTCGCGTGCCGCCCCGAGAGATCACGGAGACCGGCCGCTAAATAGCGGAACCATCACACACACAGAGGGAGGAGGCCCAAGGTCGCTTTGGGTCCAAGGAGGAAGATATGGCTAAACTCATGGTGCATGGCAAGACGGCCCGCAATCGTCTCGCGCGCGGCGTCTCGCGGCTGGCGGCGGCGGTCGAACCGACACTGGGCCCCAAGGGGCTGAACGCGATGGTGGACCGTCCTGTGGGCACACCGCTGGTGACCAGAGACGGTGTGAGCATCGCATCCGAGATCGAACTGACAGACCGGTTCGAGAACATGGGTGCCCAGGTCGTGCGCGAAGTGTCGATGCAGACCAACGATGTCGCCGGTGACGGGACCACGACCGCGATCGTGCTGGCCAACGCGCTGATCCAGAACGGTGTCGACATGACCGATAATGGCGTGCGGCCCGTGGACCTCTGCCGCGGCATTGATCTGGCGGTGCAGACCATCGTCGACGCGATTGCCGCCTCGTCCCGCGATTGCGACGACAATCCCGCCTATCTCGATGCGGTCGCCCGTGTTTCGGCAACCGATCCGAAGCTGGGTGCGCTGGTGGCGGAAGCCTATTCCCGCGTCGGGCGCGACGGCGTGATCTCTGCCGACTTCGGGGTGACCATCGATACCACGATGGAGGTGGTCGAAGGCATGTCTTTCGAGCGCGGTTACATTTCACATCACATGGTCACCGACCGCGAACACATGGAAGCGGTGCTGCGCAATCCCCTGATCCTGATGACCGATCAGAAAATTCTCAAGCCGGGTGTACTGGACGCTGCACGCAGGATCGCAGACGAAGAGGACCGTCCGCTGCTGATCATTGCAGAAGAGATCGCCCCCGAAGTCGTCATTACGCTGCTGGACAATGGCGGAGCCGGAAAATACCTGATCGTGCATCCTCCGGAGTATGGTCACTGGCGTCAGGCGATGATGGAGGATCTGGCGATCCTTACCGGCGGCGAAGTGCTGGCTCGTGATCTCGGCAAGAAGATCGAAAACGTCACCCGCGCACAGCTTGGCGGCGCCGAGTCGGTGCGCACCCAGGCGGCGCAGACGTCGATCCTGCGCGGCGAAGGCGATCCGGACGCGATCAGGGCACGCCGCGCCCAGGTCCAGCGCCAGCATGACGTCGCGCCGCCGAATATCGAAAAGGACAAGTTGCGCGAACGGCTTTCCAAGCTGACCGGAGGCAGCGCGATCATCTATGCTGGCGGGTTTACGCCGGTCGAACAGAAGCGCACCATACAATTGATCGAGGATGCGCTCTGCGCGGTCCGCGCGGCGGCGGAGGATGGCGTGGTCGCCGGTGGCGGTACGGCCTTGGCACAGATCGCACCTTGCCTGGACGATCTCGACGTGTCCGGCGACATGGCCCGCGGTGTCGCATTGGTGCGGTCGATCCTGACCCAGCCGGTGCGCCGCATCGCGCGCAACGCGGGGGCCGATGACGAGACCGTCTGCGAAAAGGTGGTAAACGCGGCCAGGGATCACGGCTATGACGCGGCCACCGGCGGATTTGGCGACATGTTCGAGGCCGGCATCATCGATCCGGCGCGGGTGCCTGCCAGCGCGCTCGTCAATGCGGCCTCGGTCGCCACGCTGATCCTGACCACCGAGACCCTGATTGGCGATCTTGAAGAGGGAGAGGCCGACCCGACCGAAGGCCCGGCGCTCGGCGGCGGAGCAGAGCTTCTGGGGCGTCAATAGTCAGAGCAGCCAACATACCGGGCGCGGCACCCTGGAGTGCCCGCCCCATTCCAAGGAAACAAGACCATGAAAGCAGCGAGACTCTACGAATACGATCCCGCGATGAACGTGCAGCTGAAGATTGAGAATGTCTCTCCTCCCACAATCACAGCTCCGGATGAGGTGATCGTGAAGGTCGGTGCGGCCGGCTTGTGCCGCACCGACCTGCATATCATCGAAGGTGTCTGGAAGGACATCATGGATGGCGAGGGCAGCCTTCTGCCCTACATCATGGGACACGAGAACGCAGGCTGGGTCGAGGACGTCGGCAGCGCCGTGACCTCTGTCAGACCGGGCGATGCGGTGATCTGTCATCCGTTCAACGCCTGCGGAATCTGCCTGAATTGCCGCTACGGGCACGACATGTATTGCGATCACGGCAAGTTCCCCGGACTTGGCCTTGACGGCGGCTTTGCCGAATATTTCAAGACCAACGAGCGGGCGGTCATCAAACTCAACACCGGCATCACGCCGCTATCCGTGGCGCCGATGGCCGATGCCGGGATCACCGCCTATCGCGCGGCCAAAAAGGCTGCCAGGCTGCTGCATCCCGGTGGCTACGTCGTGCTGCTGGGTATCGGTGGCCTTGGCCATATCGCGCTTCAGGTGCTCAAGCATACCAGCGGCGCGCGCGTCATTGCCGTCGATCAGGAGCCGAGCGCACAGAAGCTGGCCCGTGATCTTGGCGCAGACATCGTCATTGCCGGCGGTCCGAACCTTGTCGAGGAGATCAAGGACCTCACCGGAGGTGGCGCGCATGTGGCAATCGACTTTGTCGGCGAGCACGGCACCGAGAACCTGTGCTGGAAACTGCTCAGGCAGGGCGGCGAACTGATCATGGTTGGATATGGCGGCACGGTCGAGGTGCCGACGCTGGAGCTCGTCGCCAACGAGATCAAGATCGGCGGCAGCCTCGTGGGCGATTTTGTCGAACTGGTCGAACTGATGGAGATGAATGCCGATGGCAAGGTCAAGATGCATCAGACCGAGTACAGCCTCGATAACATCAACCTGGCGATCTCGGATTTCAAAGCCCGCAAATTCACCGGACGTGGGGTCATCGTACCCTAGGCGACGGCGCTCACCGGTGACACCCCTGCGGTCGGCCGATAGGCTGGCCGGTACCCTATCAACCAAGTGAGGATACCATGGCCAAAGCCATTCATTCGATGATCCGCGTACTCGACGAAGAGCGTTCGATCAGTTTCTACCGCCGTGCCTTCGGGCTGGAAATCGCGGATCGGTTCGACTTCCCCGAATTCACGCTCGTCTATCTGAGCAACGAAGAGACCGGGTTCGAGCTTGAGCTGACCGTCAACAAGGATCGTACCGAACCCTACGATCTGGGCGATGGTTATGGCCATCTCGCGGTGTCGGTCGCGGATCTGGATGCCGAGCATGCGCGGTTCGAGGCAGAGGGGCTTGAGCCGCGCAAGCTGGTGGAATTTGCACCAGCGGGGACACGCGTGGCGCGGTTTTTCTTCGTGGCCGATCCCGATGGCTACCAGATCGAAGTGCTCGAGCGGAGCGGTCGTTTCAAATGAACCTGATGGCGGGGCGGAGGAGCCTCGCCGACATATCTCAAGGGAGGAAATCGATGAGACAGAAAGCAAGCAACCGGGATCTTACCCGACGCCAGCTATTGTCGCGCGCCAGCGCGGCAGGGGCGAGTTTCGTGATCGGAGCGGGTTTCATCGCCGCTCCCGATGCGGCCTGGGCCGCGGAGACCGAACACCTTGCGCCCGAGACGTTCGCGACGCTCGTCCAGATGGCGCGCGATATCTATCCGCATGACCGTGTGTCCGACGCGTTCTACGTGATTGCGGTCAAGGGGTACGACACGGCCGAGGCGGCGCCGGGGATCGAGGCCGGTATCGCGGCGCTTGATGGTGCCGCACAGGGGCGCGGTCATGCGCGCTATCTCGCTGTCGGCTGGGAACGCGATCGCGTCGACCTGTTGCGCGCGATCGAAGAGGGAGCCTTTTTTCAGCAGATCAGGGCCGGGCTGGTCACCGGTCTCTATAACCAGAAGGCGATCTGGCCGCTGTTTGGCTACGAGGGCGAGAGCTTTTCCCAGGGTGGCTATATCGACCGCGGTTTCAACGACATCAACTGGCTCTGAGGGAGGGAACCATGGCTGCACCTTTTGAACTGAACGACGACGGCGTCGTTGTCATCATCGGCACCGGCGCGGGCGGTGGTGTTCTTGCCAACGAGCTTGCGCAGAAGGGCGTGAGCGTCGTGGCGCTCGAGGCCGGCGGGCGGTATCTGCCGGATGATTACATCAACGACGAGTGGGAGAGCTTCGGGCAGCTGGCCTGGACCGATGCGCGCAGCACCAGCGGTGACTGGCGGGTCGCCAGGGATTTCCCGGGATTGCCGACCTGGATCGTCAAGGCTGTTGGCGGCTCGACCGTCCACTGGGCGGGCGCAAGCCTGCGCTTTCAGGACCACGAATGGAAGACGGCGACCACCTACGGGAATATTCAGGGTGCCAGCCTGCTCGACTGGCCCATCGACGGTGCCGAAATGGCGCCATGGTATGACAAGGCGGAAAAGAAGCTGAATGTCACCCGGACAAATGGTCAGCCGGGCCTGCCCGGAAACAACAACTTCAAGGTGCTGGAGGCCGGCGCCAGGGCGCTGGGATATGAAGAGGTTCATACCGGCCGCATGGCGATCAACTCGACCGACAGCCAGGATCGGTTGATGTGTCAGCAGACAGGTTTCTGTTTCCAGGGGTGCAAGTGGGGCGCCAAATGGTCGTCGGCCTATACCGATATCGAGCAGGGCGAAGCGACCGGCAACCTGGAAGTGCGCACCAAAAGCCATGCGGCGCGCATCCTGCATGACGATACCGGCAAGGTTACCGGCGTGGAATATTTCGATGCGGACGGCAATCTGCAGATGCAGGCGGCGCGCATCGTCTGCGTTGCGGGCAACTCGATCGAAAGCCCGCGCCTGCTGCTCAACTCGGCCTCGTCGATGTTTCCTGACGGGCTTGCCAACAGTTCGGGCCAGGTGGGACGCAACTATATGCGTCATACCACCGGTTCGGTCTATGGGGTCTTTGACAAGCCGGTGCGCATGTGGCGCGGCACGACGATGGCGGGGATCGTGCAGGACGAGGCGCGGCACGATCCGTCACGCGGATTTGTCGGCGGTTTCGAACTGGAGACGGTCTCGGTCGGGCTTCCGTTCGCGGCGGCCTTCCTCGATCCCGGCAGCTGGGGGCGCGAGTTCACCTCGGCGCTCGACAGCTACGAGAACATGGCCGGAATGTGGATCGTCGGCGAGGATATGCCGCAGGAGACCAACCGGATCACGCTCAACACCGAGCTGCTCGACCAGCATGGCCTCCCGGCAGCCGACGTGCATTACGACGACCATCCGAACGATGTGGCAATGCGCAACTACGCCTATGACCGGGGCAGCGCGATCTATGAGGCGGTCGGCGCGACCCGTGTCCTGCCGACGCCGCCTTATCCCTCGACGCACAATCTCGGGACCAACCGGATGTCGGAGAATCCGCGCGACGGGGTGGTGAACAAGCATGGCCAGAGCCATGACATCGCCAATCTGTTTGTTTCGGACGGCTCGCAATTTACCACCGGCGCGGCCGAGAACCCGACGCTGACGATCGTTGCGCTGGCCATACGGCAGGCAGAGTTCATCTCGGGCGCGATGAGCCGCGGCGAAATCTGACCCGGCGACCGTCCCGCATCCGGTGATGCGGGGCGGTCCGGAACGGCTTGTAAGCGCGAGGACAGACAGGTTGGTATCCGCTCGAGGAGCGATATGAACGCGCGCGGCACCTTTTGGCGCCCGGATATTTGTGGCCTGGTCCGGCCGTTGTCCCGGATATCGGTATGTGCCGGTTTCAAGGCTGCCCAATGCCAAAAATATACGTTCAGTTTTTGAGCACTCGCATACATTGCGACATTTTGACGTAGCCTCGTGATGGGTGAGGTGGTAGGTTCCCCGACGGGAGGAATACGCGTTGGATATCTTTTCAAAACGGGACGGACCGCGTCCTGAAGACGCCCGTGCGAAGCGCCTCATTTCTGAAAATGCGGGAACGATACGCAGGTTGGCGGATCAGATTTCCAATGGCGGATTCACCAGGATGCGCCAGGATCAGGCCCGGCGCAAAGAAAAGCCCAAGCCCGAGGGTCTTCTCATCTATTCCATGTCTGGATCCGGTGCGTCCAAATCCGACGACCCGGACCCTTATGTGCGATTGAGCTTGAACGGACGAATTGTGCTTGCTGATCGAAACAACGGAAGACAACTTCAGTTGTTGGGTGAGATCCGCAGCAAGTCGGGGATAAGGCGCGTTGTTCTCGCGACGAAAGAGAACGGCTTTATCTCTCCGCTCGGCGATGAAATTCGAGAGTCGCTCATCGAATATGACGACATCGGGTTGAACGCTGACTTCACGGAAGAGGAACTTGTTCTGAGGCTCGAAGAATCGCTGGGCCTTTCGAGCGAGATCCTGGACCGTTCTGACAGCCAAACGGACAAGAGGGACGGTACACCTGACGATGACTCGAGCGAGCTACTATAAAGCCAGCAAGGACGAAACTTTACCAAAGGATATCGGAACCAGCGTTCCGTCGGAGCGCGAGGTACGTTTTGCCTGGGAAACTTTCGTGACATCCGATCAATCCGGCCGCGTCAGACCGGGCCCGGTCAGAGCAGATATTCTGGAATCCTGGCAACGCAGCATGGAATTGGGTGTCGATGCAGGCATTCTCGGGTCCCGCAAGATATCGGATGAAAACGAAATATCCCTGCGGCGCAAGCGAAACGCCGATCTTCGCAGGGCTGCCTCGGCGGCGTTCAAGCGGCTCGAACCACATCTGAGTGATGCCAAGTCGATCCTGATCCTCGCGGATGACCAGGGCGTCATCATCGATGCAATCGGGGATGAATCTGTGCTCGACGATGGGCAGGAGATCCACCTGGAAATCGGCGGCCACTGGGATGAAAAGGCTGTTGGAACCAACGGGATCGGCACGGCGCTGAAAACCGGCAAGCCGATATATGTGCACGCGGCGGAACATTTCGTCGAGGGGGTTCAGGCGTGGACCTGCGCCGGAGCGCCGATCAGAAACCCTTTTGACAATTCTCTGATCGGGGTCGTGGATCTGTCCGGGCCGCCCGACATCTTCCGCCGCCACAACGTGGCGCTGGTCCTTGCGGCCGCCCGCGAGATCGAGATCGCGCTCGCCGAGCAACAGCGGCAGGACAGGACCCAGCTTCTCGAGGCGTTCCTTCAGTCCAAGTACAGCCACGGAGACAATTCGGTTCTTCTTCTGGACCGTAACGGACGCATCATGTTCCGGCGGGGGATAGACGACACGACCCTTCCCGCCTCGGAAAAACTTCTGGTAGGCAGCAAACTGTTGCCGGACCTCGAATCCTTCTCGGAAAATGATCTTCCGGCCCTGCTTCCTCCGCATCTGGAGGCGCAGGGTCTGGAGCGGCTGATCTTCGATAACACCTATCGCGGCGCGGCCTTGTTTCTGAGCTCCGAAATGCCCGAAACGCGGTCCCGAAGAGATGTTCTGAGTATCCAGCCCCGACGCAATGTCCCCGAGGACACAATCGAGATCATCGGTGCATCTCCGAAAATGCTCGAAGCCATCGAACTGGCCGAAAGAGCGGCGAAAGTGAACGTATCGGTTCTCATCCAGGGAGAGACCGGTGTCGGCAAAGAGCTTTTTGCCCGCCTGATCCACAGTCGCCTTGGCCGGGCGGACGCGCCCTATGTGCCTGTCAACTGCGCGGCCATTTCCGGCGATCTGATCGGAGCCGAGCTTTTCGGTTATGTCGACGGCGCGTTTACCGGCGCTGTGCGTGGCGGACGGGCGGGAAAGTTCGAACAGGCCGATGGCGGGCTTCTTTGCCTTGACGAGATCGGCGATATGCCCATCGAACTGCAGCCCTATCTGTTGCGTGCGCTTGAACAGCGCGCCATCTACCGTATGGGCGATGACAAGCGGCGACCCGTCGATGTGCGGCTCGTCACGATGACGAACCGCGACCTGAGACTCGAAATCGACAAGGGAACGTTCCGGCGCGATCTCTTCTACAGGATCGGTGTGATAACGATCGAAGTGCCGCCGCTTCGCGAACGCGGCAGCGACATTCTTTCGCTGATCGAACATTTCTCGGCCCATTTCGCCGACCAGATCGGACGACCACGGATGAGCTTTGCCGACGACACGACCGATCTTCTTCTGGGCTACAGCTGGCCCGGAAACGTGCGGGAGCTGCGAAATACCGTGCAGCGCATCTATCTCGTCGGTTCCGGGCCGGTCGTGAAGATTCGCGATTTGCCACCGGAATTGCGCGACGATTTCGATGAACCCGAGGCGGATTCACTTCAAAGCATCCTGAACGGCAATTCCGGCGACCTTGAAAGCATAGAAGCGAGCGCCATTCGTCGGACGATCCAGGCCGAAAAGGGCAATCTCACGCGGGTCGCGGCGGTTCTGGGAATATCGCGACCCACGCTTTATCGCAAAATGCGCCAATACCGGATCGAACGCGGGTGAACCATGACAGCAGGCCGGTCCGACAAGGGCATTCCGATGGGATGGAATTCGGGTCTGTAGATTGCAAAGATGGAAGCCGTGCGCATCCGGAACATCCTGTCAGGTGTCGAACGTCAATGCTTCCCCCGCTTGCCTGCTTCCGTTAACGCTGGGCCATGAAACAGAGAACCCTTGCGATAGTGGGCTGCGGGCCACGCGGGCTGGCGGCGGCAGAGGCGGCGTTGAGCGCGGTTCCGGGCCTGCGGATCGACGTTTTCGAGCCGGGTCCGTTTCCGGGCGTCGGCCCGAATTTTCGTCCCGATGAACAGGCCGAGTGCCTGCTGAACCTGCCCGTGCGCGCGCTTGATCTCGGTGCGCCTGACATCGGCGAATGGTTGTCCGCGCCGCCCGAGAGCTATCCACCGCGCGCCGCAGTCGGGCGTTATCTGACCGCGCGATGGCAGGCGTTGCGCCCCCGGCTTCACCTTGTGCCCGAGCGCGCCACGCGGGCGACGCATGAGGGCGGCTGGCGGGTAAACGGGCGCGGACCCTACGATCATGTGCTGCTGACGCAGGGCCAGCCACCGGTCGCGCCGGATGAGCAGGTCGAGCGCTGGCGCGCCCATGCGGACGCAAACGGGCTGACACTGCTGGACGCCTATCCTACAGGGCCGATTGCCGGCGCCGTCTGGTCCGGTCGGCGGGTGGCGCTGCGCGGGTTGGCGCTGTCGACGCTGGACGTCGTGGCGTTGCTGACCGTCGGGCAGGGTGGGCGGTTTGATGGCGAAGCCTACGCGCCTTCGGGCCGCGAACCCGGTGTTATCGCGCCTTTTTCGCTGGACGGTATACCGCCGGCGCCAAAACCGGCCAGCGCAGGGCTGGACGCAATCTTCGACCCCACAGAGGCCGAGCGCGCGGCGATGGTGCAGGCGGTGGCCGAGGCGCTGACATCGGAGCCGGATGACGCGTTGAACCGGCTGACTGCCGCGCTGGCTCCCATAGTGCGGCGGATCACAGGCGACGATCCCGAGCGATGGCTGGAGATCGAGCGCCACGCGCCCGGATCGCAGGACCAACGGGATCCTGCCAGCGCGCTGGACCACGGGATCGCCATGGCGGAAGGGCGCGCCGCGCCGACGGTCGGCTATGCGGTAGGGCAGGTGTGGCGCAAGCTGCAGGTCGATCTGCGGCCGCCTTTTGCCGCAGGCGGGGGCACGTGCGAAACGCGGCAGGCGATGTTGGGATTCGAGCGTGGACTCAAGCGTATCTCCTATGGGCCGCCGGTTTACAGTGCACGCCTGCTGAGAGCCCTTGCAGCGGCACGGATCGTAAGGCTGACAATGGCGGATGATCCATCCATCGCGCTCGAAGCCGGCGGCTGGCGGCTGGATGCCGGGCTGCTGGCAGACACGATGATCAATTGTGTTCTGCCGGGGCCTGCGCCGGATGACATCACCGATCCTCTGGTCCGGGGGCTTGTCGCCGATGGCCATCTGAAGGCCGACTGCGGCCTGCGTAGCCTGTCGCCGGGGCTGTCGGTGCTGGGTCGCACGACCGAGGGGCAGACATGGGGCACGGATTCGTTGATCGACTGTTTCGGCGCCACCACGCGGGCGTGGGCCTCGCGACTCTAGCGGGGGATCATCGCGCGAACCGTTTCCAGCGTGTCGGCTTCGGCTGCGGGTTTGTCATCGCGGATGCGGTTGATACGGGGAAAGCGCATGGCCAGCCCGGATTTGTGTCTGGAGCTTTCGGCCAGCCCCTCGAACGCGACCTCGACCACCTTTTCCGGTGCCACGGCACGTACCGGACCAAAGCGCTCGGTGGTGTGGGTGCGCACGAAACGGTCCAGCTCTTTCAACTCGGCGTCGGTAAAGCCGAAATACGCCTTGCCGACCGGCACCAGCGCCTCGCCGTCCCAGACGCCGAAGGTAAAATCGGAATAGTAGCCAGACCGTTTCCCGTGCCCGCGCTGGGCATACATCAGCACCGCGTCGATCAGCATCGGGTCGCGTTTCCATTTGAACCAGTGCCCCTTGATCCGACCGGCCAGATAGGGGCTCTGGCGGTGTTTGATCATCACACCCTCGATCACCGGATCTCCCGGTTCGGCGCGCAGCGCGGCGATGTCGTCCCACGTGTCAAAGCGCAGCAGCGGTGACAGGTCGATCCGCGCGGGATCGAGCGGCAGCGCCTCCAGCCTTGCGCGGCGCGCGTGATGGGGCAGGGCGCGCAGATCGTCGGGGCCGTCGATCAACACGTCATAGACACGAAGCGCCGCCGGGTGCGAGGCGAGCAACCTGGCGCTGACGGTTTTACGGCCCAGCCGTTTTTGCAGGTCGTTGAAGGGCGCGACGGCATCCCCACGCCGCACCAGCAGTTCGCCATCCAGAACCGCGTCATGGCTCAACGCATCCAGTACATCCGGGAAGGCGGCGGATATGTCCTCTCCGGTGCGGGAATAGAGCCGCTTGACGCCACCGTCGCACACTGCCTGGACGCGGATGCCGTCCCATTTCCATTCTGCGGAAAAATCGGCGGGGTCCAGCGCGGCCAGTGCCTTGGCGTCGGTGGGCGTGGACAGCATGACCGGTCGAAAAGGCGCCTTCGCGGCGTTCACCGGTTTCGCGCCCCCCTCCGCCCACGTGAAGAGGCTGGTGTAGGGCGGGGTCAGGCCATGCCACAGCTCTTCGATCTCGGTCAGGGGCAGGGTGCCGAAATCGGCCACTGCCAGCCGCGCCATGCGACCGGATACGCCAACGCGCAGACCCCCGGTCGCAAGCTTCAGATAGGCATAGCGTTCCGACGGTCCCAGCGTGTCAAGCCTCGCGGCAATCACCCCGGGAAGCGCAGTTTTGGCAGTGGCGGCCAGTTCCTCGACCACCTCGGGCAGGGGGGGATCGGCACCGCCGCCGCCGGGCCAGATCAGGGCAATCGTCTCGGCCAGATCACCGACGAAGTCATAAGACAGCGCGAACAGTTCTGCATCGACACGCTCTGCCACGAGCGCGCGCAGCATGGATGGGGTGACCTTGCGCAGGGCGAGGTCTCCGGTCAGCGCCGCCAGAGCATACCCGCGCGCAGGGTCGGGCACGGCGGCGAAATACTGCACGAGATGACGTGTCTTGCCGGTGCGCTGCGGGCTAAAGGCAAGCTGCTCCAGCAGCTGGGCAAAGCGCTTCATGCCTCCGCCTCGTCGTCATAACCCACCAGCCGCAGGGGACGTGCGGCACGTTGCTGCAAATCGCACCAACGGATCACCGCGTCCTCACGGCCATGTGTGACCCATGTTTCCGCAGGGTCCAGTTCGGTAATCGTACGGGTCAGATCGGGCCAGTCGACATGGTCCGAGATCACCAGCGGCAATTCCACGCCGCGCTGGCGCGCCCGTGCGCGTACCTGCATCCAGCCGCTTGCGAAGCAGATGACAGGATCGGGGAACCGCTGCGCCCATGTGGCCGCAAAGGCCGATGGAGGTCCGAGTATGATCTGCCCGGCAAACTGCGCCTTGGTGCTCCGGTCGATGGTCGCGGGGCGCAGATCGCCGAGCGGAATGCCCTGTGCGATGTGATAGTCGCACAAACGTTGCAAGGCCCCGTGGATATAAATCGGGGCGTCCCATCCGGCGTCGCGCAGCAGCATGATCACCCGTTGCGCCTTGCCCAGGGCATAGGCCCCCACGAGATGCGCACGCTCCGGCTGTGCGGCGACCGAAGCGAGCAGCTTGCCGATTTCATCCAGCGGATCCGGATGGCGGAACACCGGCAGGCCGAATGTTGCTTCGGTCACGAAAATGTCGGCGGGTACGGGTTGAAACGGCGCGCAGGCGGGGTTGGCCGTGCGGGAATAATCGCCCGATATCGTTACCGATCCGGCGCGCCCGCTGATGTGGATTTGTGCCGATCCCAATACGTGTCCGGCCGGATGAAACGATACGTCCACGTCGCCAATGCGTGTCGGTGTCGCCACCTGCCGCATACCGGCGAACGCCTCTCCATACCGGATCGCCATGATGTCGAGCGTTTGCGCGGTTGCCATCACCGCTCCATGCCCTGCCCTGGCATGGTCGGCGTGGCCATGGGTGATCAACGCCCGGTCCACGGGTCGCAGCGGGTCGATATGAAACCCGCCCGCAGGACAAAACAGGCCCGCATAGGTGTTTTCAAGAATGGCCATTGGCTAAACAAAGCGCGAAATTGTCGCGAGGCAACCCCAACTCCAGCTTCAAGGGTTTGTTCTTTCGCGTGAACGATCAAATTTCCAGGGCGAAATCTGTCAGGGTGCCATGCAAAAAGCCTCTGGACACTACCTCAGGCAACGCCTAAAACGCCCGCACCCAAAGGCCCTTGCCTTTCCGTTGCCCGGGTAGCTCAGGGGTAGAGCAGTGGATTGAAAATCCTCGTGTCGGTGGTTCGATTCCGCCCCCGGGCACCATTTAACAAGCTGATATATTTGTATTTTCTGCTCATGACTGATCCTCGCTTCGGTCAGGTTTGACGCTTTTCTGCGAAGGTTTGACACTTTCGGCCCGCCTTCGGTTCTCTTCTTCCAATGTCGCCATGGTCTCGCGGTTCTTGTCGGCAAGGTTCGCAGACCGCGAATAGTGCCGCGCCATGGACGGTGTTTTATGTCCCAGAAGGTCCGCGATACGGCGTTCGTCGAGGCCTGCTTCGCGCAAAGTTGTGGCGACCGTGTGCCGCAAGCCCTTGAGGGTCAGGCCTTTTTCGATAAGGCCTTCATTCTCAAGGGCGGTCTTGAAGCGGTGCCAAACAGTCGAGAAGCCGTTGTAAGCCTGCCTATGGGCGAGGCCGACAGCACCGTCGCCCGCTCTGGCGAGACCTCGCGCCAATCGCTCTACGATCAGCGCTCCCTGATGCCGCATCAGGTGTTCTTCCCCATGGCCGATGCCAAGGGCGGCTGGAACTGGCTGAAAAAGACGATCCGGGCAGAGCTGGACGAGGACCTGCTGGAGCAGTTCCATGGCACCGTCTCGCTGCCTTTCGAGGCCGGGGACAACAAGCGGATCGCGGTGAAGATCGTGGATGATCGGGGGATCGAGTCCCGCAAGATCGTCGCGCTGGAGGGATAAGCCATGTCCCTGATCATCAACCGCCCGTGGGAGCGGCCAGAGCAGCATTGGGTCGAGGGCAAAGGCGGCAAGCTGGAGATCGAGCCGGAGCGGCGGCCAGCGAGCTACGAGGTGTTCGACGCGCGCAATAACACCAAGCGGACCGAAGTGCTGGCCATGGTCAACACAATCCGCGACCGCGTGGATCAATGGCGCGAGGATGGCTATCCGGGTGTGACCATCGTGACGCGCAAGCTGTTGGAGCACTGGCATGATGAGACCGCGCGCCAGCACCCCTTCTATTTCTGCCAGTTGGAGGCGATTGAGACCCTGATCTGGTGGGTCGAGGGTGCGGAGGCTTACAAACAGGGCATCCACGTGCCCGGCGATGGCGGTGCGTGGGAACGGCTCTGCAACAAGATGGCCACCGGCGCGGGCAAGACGACCGTGATGGCGATGATCATCACCTGGCAGGTGTTGGTCGCGCTGACCTATCCGAAGCGGAACAAGGATTTCAGCCGCGCGGTGTTCATCGTCGCGCCGGGCCTGACCGTGAAGGGCAGGTTGCAGGTGTTGATGCCGTCTGAGGGCAGCTACTACGACGAATTCAACCTTTGCCCGTCCGAGTCGATGCGCCAGAAACTGAAGCAGGCGGAGGTGTTGATCGAGAACTGGCATACTCTGATGCCGTTGAAGGAGGTGCAGCGGTCAGTCGTCCAGAAGGGAAAGGAGTCAGATGAGGCCTTCACACGCCGCGTTCTGGGCAAGCTGGCCGCGCATAAGGACATCATCGTCATCAACGACGAGGCGCACCACGCCTACCGCAAGCCGCCTGAGTTGAAGATTTCAAAGAAGCAGGCGGCTGATCAGGGTATCGACCTGGACGAGGCCACACGCTGGATCGAAGGCTTGGACCGCATCCACAAGACGCGGCGCATTCAGCGTTGCTTCGATCTGTCTGCGACACCCTTTGCCCCCACTGGCAAGAAGAGCACCGATACGGCGCTGTTCGATTGGATCATTTCGGATTTCGGACTGAACGATGCGATTGAGGCGGGGCTGGTGAAGACGCCGCGCGTCGTGGTGCGCGACGATGCGCTGCCAGATGCAAAAACGCTTCAATCAAAGCTCTACCACATCTATCGTGACAAGTAGATCTCGGAAGACCTGAACCGTGCCAAGGCGGAACCCCACGAAGCACTGCCGAAACTGGTGCAGGACGCTTACACGCTGCTTGGGGCGGATTGGCGTGAGACGGCAAAGAACTGGGCCGAAGCCGGGCATCACTCGCCGCCGGTCATGTTGACCGTCTGCAATCGGACAGAGACAGCGGCGCGGATTGAGAACTATTTCAACCAAGGTGATGCCCATTGGCCGGAGCTCCAGGCCCCGAACAAGACCCTTCGCGTTGACTCGAAGGTGCTGGACAAGGCGGAGATCGGCGAAGCTGCAACGTCGGACAGCCGGAGCATCCATTGTGATCATGCTGCGAAGTCTCAAGCTCTAGGGCATGGCAAATGCGGTCGAAGATTTGGGCGCCCAAGGCGCGCCGGCATTCGAGGCCGCCATTCCAATGCTGTCACAGCT
>JAUIIJ010000070.1 GCA_030431825.1 Alphaproteobacteria bacterium | reverse complement strand
AACTGGCGATTTCGCGGTCGACGCCGGGCTTTCAGCTGGCTTGATTGACCAATGGGAGACACGGTCAGCCATACGGTCGGCGCCACGAACGTGACGCCGGAAACGCTGGACCCGCAGGACTGGAGGGCCTTGCGGGCCCTCTCGCACCGCATGGTGGACGATGCCATCGACTATGTCGCAGGCGTCCGCGACCGGCCGATCTGGCAGCCCATGCCGGACAGCGTGCGCGATTATTTCGACACGCCGCTGCCGAAGACCCCGCAGCCTCTGGACAGCGTCTATCGGGAATTGTCCGAGAATCTGATGCCTTATCCGATGGGCAACATTCACCCCCGGTTCTGGGGGTGGTATATGGGGGCTGGCAATTTCACCGGTGCGCTCGGCGATTTCCTGGCCGCTGTGGTCGGATCGAACCTCGGCGGTGGCGATCATGCCGCGACCAGGGTCGAACAGCAGTTGATCGGCTGGCTGAAGGACATGGTCGGGTTCCCTGCGACGGCCGGCGGCACGCTGACCAGTGGCGGATCGATGGCCAATCTGATCGGCCTGGCAGTGGCCCGCAATGTGCAGTCCGGCGGCCAGATTCGCGAAACGGGTGTCGCGGGCGCCAGTTCAGCGATGGTATTTTACGCATCCGATCAAGTACATGGTTGCCACCGCAAGGCGCTGGAAATCCTCGGCCATGGCAACACGGCGCTGCGAAAACTGCCGACGGACGGGCAGCTGCGGATGGATACCCACGCCCTGCGCCGGGCGATTGCCGCAGACCGGGGGGCGGGCCTCCAGCCCGCCTGCGTGATCGCCACCGCTGGCACGGTCAATACCGGTGCCATCGACGACCTGCGGGACATTGCAGAGATCTGCCGCGAGGAGGGCCTGTGGTTCCATGTCGATGGCTGTATCGGCGCGCTGTTGGCCATTGCTCCTGACAATGCCTGGCGGGTCGCCGCTATCGAACAGGCGGACTCGATAGCGCTGGACCCCCATAAGTGGCTGCACGCGCCGTTCGATGTCGGCTGCGTTCTGACGCGCGACCGCGAAGCGCATTTCGAGACCTTCACGCTCGACCAGGAATACCTGCAAAAAACCGAGCGCGGCCTGGCCGCCGGTGACTGGCTTTACGAGTACGGCCCGCAGACATCGCGTGGCTTTCGCGCCCTGAAGGTCTGGATGGCGCTGAAGGAACACGGAGTCGAGAAGTTCGGAAGGCTCATCGATCAGGACGTGGCACACGCGAAATACCTTGCGGCACTGATCGAGGACGAGACCGATTTGGCGATGGTCGCTGCGCCAACGATCAATATCGTATGCTTCCGCTTCGATCCCGGCCAATTGGGCGAGCAGCACCTCAAACGGATCAACACCGAAATCATGCTGCGCATGCAGGAAAGCGGGTTCGCGATCCTGTCGGACACGACGGTGTCTGGAAGGCACTGCCTGCGCGTGGCGATCAACAACCACAGGACGCGGCAGTCCGATCTGGACCGGCTGGTTGGTGAAGTTCTGCGGCTGGGTCGCGATATTGCCTGACTGTAGGGCCAAAGCCATGCAGGCGTGTTATTGCCCTACTATTCGGGCAGCATGTCGCCTGAGCCCCCGAAATCCGCCGGCAGATCCTTGAACTTGGCAAGACCGTCCGCCATCGGCTGTATGGTTTCCGCGTAGTGCGTATGCAGCCCCGGTTCGAATGGCAGGGTAGGCAAGGTTCCCGCGCAGATATCGGTCATGCCCATTGTCGGGTGCAGGGTCATGATATTGCCGCCGCAGGTCTTGCAGAACCGGCGGTCGCTGTTTTCCGTCTTGCTGAACGAGCCGATGTTGTCCTGGCCTTTGGTCACAATGACGGCCTGCGGCGGCCAGGCGGTCCAGCAATGTACCCGCGTCGAGGCCCATGAACGGCAGGACACGCAATGGCAATACCCCATGCCCATGGGGTCGCCCGTCACTTCGATTTTCACTGCTCCGCAGAAGCACTGCCCTTTGTGGCTGTTTTCCATCGTGGTTCTCCCTGTTGTTGTTTCTCGGTTCAGACACGTGGCGTCGCCCGATTGATCGCTTGCGGGTCGATCAGGATCGGGCAGGCATTGCGGATTACGCGGCCCCCTGTTTGGCAGATGCCCCGGTTGCCGCGATCAGTGCGATGTCGTCCATTCGCAAGGATGCGCGAACGGCAGTGCGTGCCTCGATCCGGCGGCAATAGGCGACGATGTTGCCGTGGCTTTCAAAGGGGCGCAGCCCGTCGGCCGGGCTGACATCCACATACCAGCGCGCCATGACGTAGAAATAGATGTCACAGATCGAATACCGGGCTCCGGAAACGAATGGCTGATTTGCCAGCGCCGCGTCCATGAAAGCGAAGTAGGCCCCAATCGCCCGAAACGCGGCAAGCCGTATGGCGTCGGTGTGCGTACTCTCGGCAGTGTATCGTTCCGGCGAAAATACCTGCATGTACCGGCTGTGCAGTTTTTCGACCATATCGAACAGGCAGGCGTAGCAGGCGGCGCGGTCCTGGCTCGTTTCAGGCAGGAGGCCTTCGTCGGCATGGCGTTCGGCCAGAGCCAGGAGAATGGCGGAGGACGGGGCAACCAGAGCTGGTCCGCCCGTGTCAGATGTCATCGCCAATGTCGGAATCTGGCCATGCCGATTGAGCCCGAGGTACCAGTCGGGCGGGGCAGGGGACAGTTCGACCTCTTCCACCTCGTAAGGCTGGCCCAGTTCCTCCAGCGCGATCCGGGCAATCAGAGCCGTGGATTCAGTCGTGAACGAACGCGTCGTGTAATAGAGTTTGTACATCCTGTTCATTTCTGGTGAGTGATGCGAAGCGCTGTGCGGGATTGCGGCGACAAGCGACCCTATTGGCCGGATTTGACGCGGGTCCAGCTGCGGGTGATCTGCCGCTGGAATTTCTGCGGATAGCTGTCTATCGCAAACAGACGCTCCACTGTTTCCACGGGCGGATAGATTCCGGGGTCGTTCCTCACGCCTTCGTCCAGCAGCGGGATGGACGCCTCGATGCCGTTGGCGACATAGGTGTAATTGCTGACCTGCGCGATGATTTCGGGCTGCATCACAAAGTCGATGAACTTGTGCGCGTTGTCGACATTTGTGGCGTCGTCGGGAATGGCCAGTTGGTCGAACCACATGAAAGCGCCCTCTTTGGGGATCACATAGCGGATGTCGTGCCCGTTTCCGGCCTCGGCAGCGCGGGCTTGTGCTTGGTATACGTCCGGCGACCAGTCGAGCGACAGACAGATATCCCCATTGGCCATTGCGCTGAGTATGGACGAGGAATCGTAGGCCCGAACGTAAGGCGCGATTGAGGTCAGAACCTCTTCGGCCGCTTCGAGATCCTGCTCGCGGGTGCTTGTCGGATCAAGCCCGAGATAGGCGAGGACAGTTGGGTAGACCTCGTTGGGTGCGTCGATGATCATGATACCGCAATCCTGCAACCTGGCGGCATTTTCCGGGTTGAACAGGATGTCCCAGCTGTCCAGTGGTACATCGCCCAAGCGGGCCTGAACCTTGTCGACGTTCATGCCCAACCCCGTTGTGCCCCAGCCCCAGTTGACCGAATAGGCGTTGTCCGGGTCATAGACAGCGGTTTGCGCCGTAATCGCCGCCCAGGCGTTGGGGTGGTTCGGGATCTTTGCGAGATCGAGCTTCTGAAACACGCCGGCCCGGATCTGCCGGGCCAGGAAAGATGCCGTCGGCACGACGATGTCATAACCCGATCCACCGGCCAGAAGCTTGGTTTCCAGAACCTCGTTGGAGTCGAATACGTCATAGGTGACATCGATCCCCGTTTCCTGTTCAAAGCGGGCGATGATGTCCTCGTCGATGTAGTCGGACCAGTTGTAGATCCGCAGGTCACCGCCGCCGGCCATCGCCTGGCCGGCTGCCATCAAGACCGAAACAATGGTCGCCGTCTTGGCCCGGAACCCGTTGCGCTTCTCAATCACACCATTTCTCCCTGTTGTCGTGGCGAACAGGGTAATGTTATAGTTCTAAACTAAAAGCGATATTTTCTAACTATTAGTGTTATAAAATATGGATAAATGGCCGCCAAGGTTTTGCGAAGGGTGAGGTGTTGAAAATCCAGAATCTGAAAACGCTGGTTGCCGTGTCGGAAAACCGCAGCTTTGTCGAAGCCGGGTCGGCCATCGGGTTGAGCCATTCGGCAGTCAGTTTGCACATCAAGGCCCTTGAGGAAGAATTGGGGGTTCTGTTGTTCGACCGGTCGTCCAGACCCCCCACAATCACCGGAAAGGGGGCTGAACTGGTTCTTCATGCCCGCAGGCTGCTCGGTATCCTCGACGAGATTTCG
>JAUIIJ010000005.1 GCA_030431825.1 Alphaproteobacteria bacterium | reverse complement strand
CGGCGTGCGTCGTCGTGGCGCTCCCGTGACGAACTTGTCCCATAATGCTTCCTTCCATTCCTGCGAAAGGATCAAACCATCAAACCGTGGGAGCAAACAGCTAATCTGCGCCCTATGCGGCCCTTTGCAGGCTCTTTCAGTGTTGCCGGCGTTGGTCAAGCTCGGCGTTCAGGTCGAGGCGGCGCATCTGTTTGTCTTCTACTTTGCCATCCTGTCCGCGATCACCCCGCTGGTGGCAATGGCGGTCTACGCGGCAAACACCCTGTCACAGGCCAGGATTGTCGAGGCAAGCTGGGCGGCGGTCAAACTGGGTGCCACCGGTTTTATCGTGCCATTCATGTTTGTCTATGAGCCCGCGATCCCGATGCAGGGCAACTGGGTGAACGTGGCGATCGTGATCGCGCAGGCGACCATCGGCGTCATCCTGCTGGCTGCGGCGCTCCAACGTTACTTCTTCGGCCGCATGCAGGCGTGGAAGGCCGCACTTTTGTTTGCAGCTTCGATCTGTCTGATTTACCCCGATTTGCGAGTGACGCTGCTGGGTCTCGGTATCGCGGGCGCAATCTTTGCGATGCAAAGGCTGCGCAGACGCGACCGGCCCACGCCGGTCCGTGAAACCGGTCACTAATCGAAGAAACGGAGCCTGAACCATGCTGCAAGACCCCAACGCCCTCCGATCGCGATCCGGTGGACAGATCCTGGTGGATCAACTGCTGATCCACGGCGCCGACACGGCGTTCTGCGTGCCGGGGGAAAGCTATCTCGAGGTTCTGGACGCGCTGCATGATGTCAGCGATCGGTTCAGCCTGATCAATGCCCGCCACGAAGCAGGTGCGGCAAACATGGCCGAAGCGCATGGCAAATTGACCGGCAAACCCGGAATTTGCATGGTCACCCGTGGCCCCGGTGCCTGCCACGCGTCGATCGGTGTTCACATCGCGCAGCAGGACAGCACGCCGATGATCTTGCTGGTGGGACAGATTGCCCGCGACACCACCGACCGCGAGGCGTTCCAGGAGGTCGACTATCGCGCCATGTTCGGCCCCATCGCCAAATGGGTCACGCAGATCGACGATGCCAGACGCATTCCGGAATACATGGCGCGCGCCTTTCGGGTTGCCACATCGGGCCGCCCGGGACCGGTCGTCATTGCCCTGCCAGAGGACATGCTGACCGATGTCGTCGACATCGCCGATGCCCGCCCCTATCAGCCGACACAAGCCAGCCTGTCGACGGCGCAGATCGAAGCAATCAGGGCCGAAATCAGTGCAGCGGACCGGCCCCTGTTGCTGCTGGGCGGCTCGGGTTGGGACAATGCGTCGGCGCGGCGCATCACGCGATTTGCCGAGGCCAACAACATTCCGGTCAGCTGTTCCTTCCGGCGTCAGGACATCGTGCCCAACCTGTCCCCGGTCTATGCAGGCGATTTCGGCACCTCGACCGCACCCAGTCTCTACGCCAACCAGCGTGACGCCGATCTGCTGATCGTGATCGGGGCACGGCTTGGCGAGATGACCACCAGGACCTACACCACTCTCACACCGCCCAATCCGGCGGTCCGGATGATCCACCTGCATCCCGATCCGGACGAGATCGGGCGCGTCTACTCACCGGACCTGGGACTGGCTTCCAGCTCTGCCGCCGCGGCCGAAGGTCTGGCCGCGCTGGATCTGGGGCGCGCGAACGACTGGGCGGACTGGTGCGGTAAACTGCATGGGGATTACCTGAACGATAGCGAAAGTCCGAACGGCGAGGAATGGAAACTGGATATGGGGGTGGCCCTGTGCCAGATTCGTGACAGCCTGCCCGACGACATGATCGTGACCCTGGACGCGGGCAATCACACCGGCTGGGCACAGCGCTATCTGCGTTTCGGCCGGCCGGGCCGAATTGTCGGCTCGACCTGTGGCGCCATGGGCTATTCCGTCCCGGCCGCTGTGTCCGCCGCGATCACGCAGCCGGGGCGACTGGCGCTTTCGTTTGTCGGAGATGGCGGGTTCATGATGAGCGGCAACGAGCTCGCAACCGCCGCACAATATGGCGCCTGCCCTGTCGTGCTGCTGTTCAACAACGGCATTTATGGCACGATCCGGATGCATCAGGAACGCGAACACCCTGAACGTGTCTCTGGCACGACCTTGCAGAACCAGGATTTCGTCAAGATGGCCGAAGGGCTCGGCGCCCATGCCGAGCGGGTGACGCGCACCGAAGATTTTGCACCGGCCTTCGAGCGCGCCCGCACATCGGGCCGACCGGCCGTCATCGAGCTTGTGACCAACCCTGAACAGATTTCGACCCGAACGACGATCTCTCGCCTGCGAGAGGCCGCGCGGGCCAGGGAAACCGCATAAGAGAGTCGAGGATCGGGGTGTGTATGGATTACATGCCCCTGACCCTTTTACCGTTTCGGCGGTGGCAACCTGCACTTCGACCTGATCCGCCCGCAGGATATGGAAGATGCGGCGTTCCTGAAGGAACACCCGAATTTCCCGACCATAGGACAGGTTTCCTTACTTGGCCTTCAGTGAGCTGTGCTCATATAACAGCCCGATAGATGTAAACTGGCCTATCCCCGCACTCACGCCGGAAAACAAAGAGGACCGTCGCATGATCGACCTGTACACTTGGACCACGCCCAACGGGCGCAAGGTCTCCATCCTGCTGGAAGAACTGGGGGTGCCCTACACCGCCCACGCAATCGATATCGGCAAGGATGAGCAGATGACGCCGGAATTCCTGGCCATCGGCCCCAACAACAAGATCCCGGCGATCGTCGATCAAGAGAACGGTCTGCACATGATGGAATCCGGCGCGATCATGGTTTATCTGGCGGACAAATACCGCAGGTTCATTCCTGACGACCCCGAAGGACGCGCCCGTGTTCTGGAATGGCTGATGTGGCAGATGGGCGGATTTGGCCCCATGGCTGGTCAGGCGCATCATTTCCTGCATTTCAATCCCGGCAAGGCCGAGTATGCGGAAACCCGCTTTCGCAACGAGGTGCGGCGGCTCTACAAGGTCCTGAACACGCGTCTGGAGGGGCGCGAGCATGTCTGCGACGACTACAGCATCGCCGATATGGCGATCTGGCCGTGGGTATCGCGCCATGAATGGCAGGACATCGACCTGAAAGACTATCCGAATGTCCGCGCCTGGTATCAGCGGCTCCTTGCCCGCGATGCGGTGAAAAGGGGGTATCACGTGCCCAGGGCCGCAGGCGACATTCCTGCAGGCTAGTATTTCAACGAGACGTGCAGCGAGCGCCTGTGTAGACGGGATCGGCCGGGCGACAAATCCCGACCGGCCCACTCATAGATATTTCGTAGGTATCGCGGTGGTAAATTTCAGTTCTTCCATCGAGATCATCGAGTTCACATGCGTGAAATCGAGGCGTTCGATCATCTTTTTGTAAACCGCATCATAGGCGGCCACGTCGGGCACCACGACCTTCAGGATATAGTCAATCGCGCCGGTCATGCGATAGGCCTCGACGATCTCGGGAATCTCCTCGACCAATTCACAGAATTTTTCAAGCCAGGATATTTCGTGACGTGATGCCGTTACGCCGATGAAGATGGTCATCGGCACATTGGCCCTACACTGATCGACGAGCACGACGCGCTTCTTTATCAGCCCTGCCTCTTCCATGCGCTTGATCCTGCGCCAGCACGGGGTTTGTGACAGCCCCACCTCTCTGGCGATTGAGCTGACCACGGTATCAGCATCCTCCTGAAGGATATCCAGAATTTTCTGGTCGGTCTCGTCAAAGGTCAGGGACACGGCAGGCTTGATCCCCGTACGTCGTGGCCGGGCGACGGGCTTGCCGTCGCTCTCTTCGCTGGTGTTGCCGACATCGCCGCTCATGCCGGGACGAATTCCACGATTGCACCACAACCACATTCCGGTGGAACCGCGACGCCATCGGGCGTTTCGATGGCCGCGATCCCGGCGTTGCCAAGACAGTCGCGCGCCGTATCCAAATCGGCAACCTTGACGCGTAGCCCGGCAAACGCCTTCTGCGCGATCCGGCTCAGGTCTGCGCCGGGGTAATGCGCCGTCATCTCCTGTTCTCGCATCAGGACCAGTGGAGCCGAATTCACCCCGGTTTCAACGGTCACGCCAAGCCGGCCCTGCACCATCTTTCCATCGGCCCAGAGCCGGGCAAAAGCAGTCGCATCCGCCTCGGGCCGCGCGCTCAGGGCGATGATGGCATCAAGCCCGCAAGCCGTGTTCGCATGCTGCAAAAGCTCTTTGATCCAAACCGTTTCGGGCGTTTTGTGCTGGCACATGAATACCGTGCCCAGCGGAACCTCTTCTGCGGCATAGGCCACGGTCGAGAACGCCGCCACACCGGTGTCCCCTCCGGGCAGCGGCACAGGGCGCTCGAAACTGCTCGGATCACGGGTGCCGATGCCAAGTTCAGCCAGCGCGTCTGCCGCCGCCTCGGCATCATCGATACGGCAAGCCACCGCATGCAGCCCCTGCCCCTGGTTCTCCAGTGCCGCGCGCCGGTTGGCGTTCAACTCGGTCGCGCGAACCAGCCCCAGAAGTTCGAAATAGTCATCCGGAAACATGACCGTGTAATTTGCCGATCCCTTTGCCTCGGAATGGAGCCCGCGCGGAGACAGGGTGAATCCCATTGCCCGATAGCGGTCGGCGGCGTCGTCGAGATCATGAACCAGAACGTAACAGTGATCGATGCCTTTCACGGGATGACTCATGTGGAAACTCCTGTTGAGATATGGTCGTCATTCGTCTCTTTTCCCGGTCCGGCAGACATTGGCTCCTTACCGGTCCGATCCGTCACATCGCCGGATGTGGTGGGGATGTCGGTGGCAAATGCGCAATCAGCATTTCCGGCCCAGTGCGGTTCCGCGTGCAAATCCCCGCGCCGAGTCCCGATCCCGCGCCCGCCATCCAGACAACGCGTTGCATCATCCCCTCTTTCATCAGGGTTCCTGATTTCAGTATCCTAGTATTTGCGTATTTCCTAGGTTCGATTTCTTTATTTCATCACAAATGTAGCAATTTTCCTTGACCCACACACCTTGCCTGCACAGACTGCCCACGTCTAACAATGCTGTCGCCAAATTTTTTCACGAACGGCAGCGAACAGGGGGAAATATTATGAAGGGATTGCTCAAGTGGCTCGGATGCGCCGCGTTCGGTATTGCCGCGCTGACGTCTCTGCCCGGTGGCGCAACAGCGCAGGATGTGCAGAGAGGCGGCACTTTCATCACGCATATGATTTCGGAACAGCGGACACTCAACCCGGCTTTGCGCGCCTCGACAGGCGTCTACAACATATCGGGCAAGATCGTGGAGCCGCTCATCGACAAGAGCTATGATGGCTATGTCCCGGTTCTCGCCACCGAGTGGAGCGGCTCGGAAGACGGGCTCAGCATCACCCTCAAGCTGCGCGAAGGCGTGAACTGGCATGACGGCAAGCCCTTCACCTGCGATGACGTAGCCTTTACCGCCATGGAGATGTGGAAGGAGTTGCTCAATTACTCCTCGGCGCTGCAAGCCAATCTGGAAGGGGTCGACTGCCCCGATCCGTACACGGCCGTTTTCAACTATTCCAAGCCGATGCCGATCGAACTGTTCGTGGCTGCCATGCCCGATCTGGGACACCCCGTCCCCAAACATCTTTACGAAGGCACCGACATCCTGAAGAACAAGCACAATACCGCGCCGGTCGGCACCGGGCCGTTCAAGTTCGTCGAATACGAGCGCGGCCAGTATGTCATGGCGGTCAGGAACGATGAGTATTGGCGCGGCCCTGAATATCCGTATCTTGACCGGATCGTCTGGCGCTTCATCAAGGACAAATCCGCCGCCGCCGCCGCGCTGGAGGCCGGGGAAGTACATGAATCGGGATTCATCGGTGTCTCGATGGCCGATATCGAGCGGCTCTCCAATGACGAAAGATTCGACGTCGGAACGCGAGGATACGAAAACAACGTCGCCCACTCGACAGTCGAATTCAATCATCGCAATCCGATCGTGGCCGATCTGAAGGTGCGCCAGGCGATGTATCACGGGCTTGATATCGACTATGCCATCGACACGATCATGCGCGGATTTGCCAAGCCCGGTCGCGGCCCGATTCCGAGTGCGGGGGGCGCAAACTACACCGACGACGTACCGACCTACCCCTATGATCCGGAACTGGCAAAGCAGATGCTCGACGAGGCCGGCTATCCGGTCAAGGATGACGGGTTCCGCTTCAAACTGCGCCACCGGCCGGCACCCTGGGGCGAGTATACCCAGCTCTGGGCCGAGTATTTCGCGCAGGCGATGAAGGAAATCGACATCGACGTCGAACTGCTGACCAACGATGCTCCCGGCTTCCTCAACGGTGTCTATCGCGACCATGACTTCGATACGGCCAATGGCTGGCATCAATTCCGGTCCGACCCGGCGGTGTCCACGATGGTCTGGCTGCGCTCGGGCCAGCCGAACGGCACGCCCTGGACGAACCAGTTCGGCTGGAAGAGTGAAGAGATGGACCAGATGATCGACGATGCAGCCTCCGAGCTCGACCCGGAAAAGCGCGCCGACATGTACCACGCAATCCAACGTAAGGCGATGGAAGAGCTGCCGGTGATTTTCGCCATCGAACATCCCTTCATCTCGGTCACCTCGAAAAAGGCTCAAAATCACCACAATACGCCCCGCTGGAACTCGTCCAGCTGGTACGACCTGTGGCTCTCGCAATGATCTGACGCGGCGCCGCCCCGATCCCTGGCCGACACGGGGACGAGGCGGCATCGCGCATACGCCCGCCCATCCGGGGCGGGCATCAACACGCCCATGCGGCCCGGCGCGATCAAATCGTCCCGGAAGTGGATGCCCCACCCATGCGTTTAACCCTGCCTCCGATCCTGCTCTATGCGCTCAGGCGCCTCGTTCAGGCGGTGCCGGTGATCGTTCTGATCATGATCGGCACGTTTCTTCTCCTCAAGCTTGCGCCCGGCGACACGGTCGATGCGCTGGTTGGTGACATGGGCGGCGCCGACGCCAATTTCATCGCACGCCTGCGCGAAGAATATGGCCTCGATCAGCCGGTCTGGGTACAGCTCTGGCGCTATATGGCCAAGCTCGCCACTTTCGACTTCGGCTGGTCTTTCGTCTATGAGCAACCGGTATCAACAGTGCTTCTCGACCGGATCGGGGTCACGCTGTTGCTGATGGCAACCTCGCTAGGCATCGCCTTCACGGTCGGCGTCGCGCTTGGAGCCATCGCCGCACGCCGCGCTTACTCGCTGACCGACAACCTGATTTCGACGCTCGGGCTGGTGTTCTACGCAACACCCAGCTTCTTTCTTTCACTGATGATGATGCTGCTTTTTTCGGTCAAGCTCGGGTGGTTGCCGGTTGGCGGCATCAAGAGCATCGCCGCCTTCTATACCGGTTGGGATCATGTTGTCGACGTGGCGCTGCATCTCGTCATGCCGACGGCGGCATTGTCGCTGATCTACCTTTCTTTCTACCTGCGGCTGATGCGGTCTTCGGTCATGGAGGTCGCCGAGCTTGATTTCGTACGCACGGCACGGGCCAAGGGCGCGGGAGAGACCCGATTGATGTTCCACCACATCATGCGCAACGCGCTCCTGCCGGTCGTGACGCTTTTTGGGCTGCAATTCTCCACGGTTCTGGGCGGATCGGTCGTGGTTGAAACCATCTTCACCCTGCCGGGTCTGGGCCAGCTTGCCTATCAATCGGTGGTTCAGCGCGACATGAACACTCTGATGGGTATCATCTTTCTCAGCTCGGTGATCGTTGTCGCCGTCAATTTCCTGACCGACCTGCTTTATGCACGTCTCGACAGCCGGATCGAACTCGCATGACCACTCTGGACACGGATCTGCGCCCCCCCGAACCCTCGCGCCTGGTCGTTCTCTGGCAGCGCTATCGCCGCAACCGCGCGGCGCTGCTCGGCCTGTTCCTGTTTGTGATCGTCGTCCTGATGGCACTGACCGCGGGCCTTGTCGCCCCCGGCGATCCGCTGGGTCGCGCCGGCGAGCCGCTGACCGCGCCGTTTGTCGACGCCGCAACCCCCCTTGGCACCGACCAGCTGGGTCGCGATATCTTTGCCGGACTGTTTTACGGCGCACGCATATCGCTTCTGGTCGGGGTCGTCGCCACTCTGATCTCGATCGCTATCGGCATCGTGATTGGCGCGTTGTCAGGCTATTTCGGCGGGTGGGTGGACGACGTTCTTATGCGCATAACAGAAGCGTTTCAGACCATCCCGAATTTCGTGCTGCTCCTGACACTGGTGGCCATTCTCGGTTCCAGGATTGAATGGATCACCCTGGCCATCGGCATCGTCAGCTGGACCGCACCCGCCCGCATGGTGCGCGCCGAATTCATGTCGCTGCGGAACCGGGAATTCGTAGATGCCGCCCGAAACCTGGGCGTCTCGAACACTGCACTGATCTTTCGTGAAATCCTGCCCAATGCCCTGCCGCCGATCATTGTCTATGCATCGGTGATCATGGCCTTGTCGATTCTGCTGGAAAGCGCGCTGGCATTCCTTGGACTAGGCGATCCGAATTACGCGAGCTGGGGCAACATGATCGGTCAGGGTCGTGCGGTACTGCGCACGGCGTGGTACTGCGCCGCGATCCCCGGTATCGCCATCGTGCTTACGGTATTGTCGTTCTCGCTGCTTGGCGAAGGGCTGAATGATGCGCTGAACCCAAGGCAGAAACAGACATGATCGCCGACAGGAAGAAGACGCCGGTTCTGGAGATCCGCGACCTGCGTATCGCCTTGCCCAAGGGCGCCGACAGACCCTATGCACTTGACGGGCTCGATCTCGTTCTGAACCCCGGCGAGATCGTCTGCATGGTGGGCGAGTCCGGCTCGGGAAAATCGCTGACCGCCGGCGCGGTGATGCGTCTCTTGCCGGAACCGCATGTCCGGCTGGCAGGGGGAGATATCCGCTTCATGGGCGAAGACATCCTGTCTAAATCGGAACGCGAAATGCGTGATCTTCGGGGCAACCGGATGTCGATGATCTTCCAGGAGCCGATGACCGCGCTCAATCCGCAAAAAACCGTTGGCTGGCAGATCGACGAGGTTTTCCGGCTGCACGCGCCCGCAGACAAGGCGGCGCGCAGGAGGCGGGCGATCGAGATGCTGAACCGGGTGCATATTCCCGATCCTGAATCGGCCTACAATGCCTATCCCCACCAGATTTCCGGCGGTCAGCGTCAGCGTGTGATGATCGCCATGGCCCTATCGCTTTCCCCCAGGCTGGTGATTGCCGATGAGCCCACCACCGCACTCGACGTGACGACCCAGCTTCAGATCCTGAAGCTGATCCGCGAACTTCAGGAACAGGACGATGCAGGCATCCTTTTCATCACCCATGATTTCGGTGTCGTCGCGGAAATCGCGGATCAGGTCATCGTGCTTCGTGAAGGCGAAGTCGTCGAACAGGGGCCGGCATCGCAGGTTCTGAATACACCGCAGCATCCCTATACCAAGACGCTGATTGCCTCGGTTCCTGATCTTGTACCGCCGCCCCCCAAGCCGATGTCGGGAAAGCCCGTGGTGCTGAGCGGGACAAACCTCAGGAAAACCTTTGCTGCACGCGGCGGCCTGCTATCCGGCAGACGCAAGGCAGTGGTCGCGGTAAAAGACCTGAGCTTCAAACTGCACCAGGGCGAAACACTCGGCGTCGTCGGTGAAAGCGGATCGGGCAAGACAACGGTTTCGCGGCTGGTCACGCGCCTGCTCGATGCCGACGGCGGAGAGGTCAATCTCGGGGCTCAGGACCTGCTGGCCCTGAGCCCGCGCGACATGCGACGGATGCGCAAGGATATCCAGATGGTCTTTCAGGACCCGATGGCCTCGCTAAACCCTCGCAAACGGGTGGTCGATCTGATCGCACAGGGACCGATCGTGCACGGCGAGGACCCGCTCAAGGCGCGCAACCGGGCACGCGACCTGCTTGAACTGGTCGAGCTGTCGCCCGCCGCCGCCAATCGCTTTCCGCACGAATTCTCGGGGGGCCAGCGACAGCGCATCGGCATCGCGCGCGCGCTCGCGCTGGAACCCCAGGTCATCGTTGCGGATGAACCAGTGTCGGCGCTTGACGTGAGTGTCCAGGCCCAGGTTCTGAAACTGCTCGCGGACCTGCGCGACCGGATGAACCTGTCGCTGCTCTTTGTGACACACGATCTGCGCGTTGCCGCCCAGCTCTGCGACAGCATCATCGTCATGCAAAAGGGAGAGATCGTCGAGGGCGGGCCGACTGCCTCGGTTTTTGCCGATCCGCAACACGATTATACCCGCACCTTGCTGTCTTCAATTCCGGGGCGGCACTGGACGCCACCAGTTCGTGGAACGGATGCCGCCTGATGCCCGAAACCGTCGAATTTCCCCAATCGCTCTGGGCCGCAACCGCCCCGGAGCGTCCGCTCAGTCCGCCATTGCAGGGCTCGGCCGAGACCGACATCGTAATTATCGGGGCCGGTTTCACCGGCCTCTCCGCCGCTATCGAGGCAGCGCGCGATCGCCGTTCGGTCACTGTACTCGAGGGCAAAGCGGTGGGCTGGGGCGCATCGGGACGAAACAATGGCCAGGTCATCCCGATCCTCACATCGGCCGAGCCCGACGCCTGGGTCAGCCGCTACGGCGATGCAGGCCGTCGCATGGTCGATCTGATCGGACATTCCGCCGATACGCTCTTTGATCTGGTCCGCGAGTTCGACATGCAGGCCGAAGCCGAACAGAGCGGCTGGTTCCAGCCGGCACACAGCCCCGGGCGGGTGAAGCTGTCGCAAAAGCGGGTCGAGGCCTGGCAACGCTACGGTTTCCCCGCGGAACTCAAGGATGCGGCGGAAACCGCCGACCTGCTCGGCTCGGATTTCTGGTATGGCGGCATGTACAATCGTACCGGGGGCCACATCAACCCGTTGGCTCTGGCTCGGGCGATGGCACGAGCGGCCGAGGGATTGGGCGCGGTGATCCACGAAGCCACCCCGGCGACCGCATACAGACGGGACGGTGCGGAATGGGTGATTGAAACACCCGATGGGATCGTGCGGGCACGTGCCCTGATCCTCGCGTCCAACGCCTATACCGGCGAGCTGAAACCGCGCCTTGCGCCACGCATCGCGCGTTCGGTGGTGCCTGTCCTGAGCTGGCAGATGTCGACACCACCAGTCAGCGACAATCTGCGAACAACGCTTCTGCCCGGACGGCAGGCGGTATCGGACACGCGTGGCGACCTGCGGTTTTTCCGCTATGATGCGCGGAACCGGCTGATTACCGGCGGTGCCGTGATGGGCAGCCATGATGTTGCCAACCGGGTGCGCGCCAAGGCCGCACGCAATCTGGCAGAGGCGTTTCCGGATCTTGGGATGTCCGAGATGACCCATGTCTGGTCCGGCTATATCGGTATGAACCGCGACCGGTTCCCACGGGTGCACCGGCTTGGTCCCGATGGCTGGGCCTGGATCGGGTGCAATGGGCGGGGCGTTGCGCTTGGCACCGCCCTGGGGCGTGAACTGGCGCGTGCCGCCCTGGGTTGGCCCGAGGCGGAACTGGCCCTGCCATTAACCGAGCCGCAACCTTTCCCGCTTCACGCGATCGTGAGGCGCGTGGCCCCGACCTATCTCGCCTGGCTGAAGCGCCAGGACCTGCGCGAACCCGATCTGTAAGGAGGATGCGATGAGCCCGACTGAAACCACCGTGCCGGAGGGCATGGATATCAACGACATCCCGATCCTGTTGCGACGCAGGATCGAAGCGATGATCCTGAAGCATGTGCTTGATGTGATCACCGAACGATCGGGTCGCGAAGAGGGCGAAGCGGTGATCGGTGAAACCTGCTCGCGCTCGGCAATCGAACAGGGCGAACAGCTTGCCGGGGCACTTGGGCATGCACCCGATCTCGGGGATTTTGCCGATATCATGCCCAACTGGACGCGCGAGGATGCGCTTCGGATCGAGATGGTCGAGGCGAGCGAAACCAGGATGGATTTCAATGTCACCCGGTGTCGCTATTCCGAGATGTATCGCGAAATGGGGCTGGGAGACATCGGCCATCTGCTGTCCTGCAACCGTGACGGCGATTTCTGTATCGGCTACAATCCCGAAATAGAGCTGACCCGGACGCAGACGATCATGAAGGGCGCATCGCACTGCGATTTCCGCTACCGGATGAAGAAGGACGTCTGACAAATGGCCGTGGAAAACTGGGTCGCCAAAGAGGTGGAGGGTCTCACCGCGTTTCGACGGGACCTGCATCGCAACCCCGAACTGCTCTATGACGTCAACCGCACTGCAGCCACCGTTGCCGAGGCGCTGCGTGCGGCGGGCGTCGATGAGGTGGTCGAGGGCATCGGCCGCACCGGCGTCGTCGGGGTGATCCGCGGACAGTCCGACAGGTCGGGGCGCATAATCGGTCTGCGTGCGGATATGGATGCCCTGCCAATTACCGAGGAAACCGGTGCGGAATGGGCGTCACAAAGCCCCGGCAAGATGCATGCCTGCGGCCATGACGGGCATACCACCATGCTCCTGGGGGCCGCCAGGCACCTGGCCGAGAGCCGGGTTTTCGACGGGACGGTGATCCTCATCTTCCAACCGGCCGAAGAAGGAGGAGCAGGTGCCAAGGCGATGATCGATGACGGTCTGTTCAAGCGCTGGCCCTGCGATGAAGTCTATGGAATGCACAACCGCCCGAACCTCCCGGTCGGGGAATTCACCATCGCGTCGGGTCCGATCATGGGTTCGGTCGACGAGGTCAGGATCACGCTTACCGGTCGTGGCGGCCATGCCGCCCGCCCCGAGCAGACAATTGATCCCCTGCCCATGGCCGCGGCGCTCATTCAGGCGGCACAGACGATCACCTCGCGTACCATCGATCCGATGGACAACGCGGTGGTGTCGCTCTGCACCATAAACGCCGGCCAGGCATTCAACGTGGTGCCACAGGATGTTACACTCACCGGTACGGTGCGCACCCTGCGCGAGGACGTCCGCAACCACATCGAGCGGCAACTGGAGCGCATGGTGAAGAACACCGCCGCGAGTTTTGGCGGCAGCGGCCAACTGGAATATATCCGCCACTATCCGGTGACCGTGAACCACGAGCGGGAAACCCTGCTTGCGGCCAAGGCCGCGCAAGAGGTTTCGGGAGAAAGCAAGGTCACGCTCGACATGGCGCCGACGCTGGGCGGCGAAGACTTCTCTTTCATGCTGAACGAAGTACCCGGTGCGATGATCAACATCGGCAACGGTCCGTCGGCGGGGCTTCATCACCCGGCCTATGATTTCAACGACGATGTCATCGCTTGGGGGTGCTCTTACTGGTCAACCCTGGTGCGCCAGCGCCTGCCCGGCACCTGATCGCACGATGCAAGGCCCGTGACGCAGGCAAAAGCGTTTCAGCCGAGGCGCGGACGGTACGATGCGCCGTTCCGGGAAGATCAGAGTATGAAATCCGTTTCCAGAAGGTCCGGGGTGTTGCTGACATTTATACGCATGTCGATCGTCCCGTCGCCATCGACATCGACAAGCACCCGCGCGGTGCCATTACCGGCCGCGACGAAACGCAACTCGGCATTGCCCGCGCCGGAAAACGACTCTGATCCGATAAAGTCGATTTCATCGGCCACCGAGGACAGATCGATCCGATCTTCGCCCTGCTCGAAATCCTTGATACGGTCGGCCAGAGCGCCCCGCTGAGAGGCATCGGCGCTTCGGAACTGAAAGACGTCATTTCCCGCGCCGCCGAAGAGGAGATCGGTTCCGCGACCTCCCGAGATCAGGTCGTCGCCCGCACCGCCCCGCAGAACATCATCGTCGGCCTTACCGAAAAGCTTGTCATCTCCCTTTCGGCCGATCAGCGTGTCTTGTCCCCGGCCGCCAAGAAACTTGTCATCACGCGCCCCGCCTTTCAGGGTGTCGTCCCCGTCCATCCCCCGGACAGCGATTGGCCTGCTCTCGCTGCCCACGCGCCCGTCACCGACAGAGGTAAACACGTCATCGCCCCGGCCCAGGTTCACGGGTCCGGTAATTACACCGTGGTTCTCGATGATGTCATGGTGCCGAGATGAAAGAGCACCTTCGTTGCCAGTGAAGACGGAACCGGAGATCCTGCCGGTGTTGATCAGCTGGTCGACACCATCGCCAAGCACGACATCGCCGATCAGCTCACCCTCGTTGCGGATCAGCGTTTCGATCTGGCTCGCACTGAATATGGAATACTCTCTGCCACTTATCGTCCCGGTATTGAGGATCTCACGCAGATACTCGCGTTGGAGCACTTCACCGTCCAGCGTGACTGACTCGAATTGAAAGCCCTTTTTGCCGGTGAGATACAATCCGGTCCGGAGCCAGCCGTCATGCCCCTCAAGTCCGAACCCGGTGATATCGAACGCATTCTGGAATGTGCCGATATACGCATACTCGATGCTGCCCGTATCGGACTGCGTGGTAAAGTCGATCTTGGCCGGATATTTCGGGAGATCCGTCGTGATCGAGCAAATACAGATATTTCCCTCGCCAATCCCTTCGGAAAGTCCGCCCATCGTCATCACCTTGCAACTCGTCAAAAAACGGGATGTTGATACCCCTGTTCCGGTCGAATGTCCATCTAAAGCGTTTCGCGATTAACTTGAAACATCTCGCATCAGCTAACGCGTTGAAATCCTTCATTTCAGGCAGCGTTACGTGAGTCAGGTCTTTCGCGAAATGCTATGATTTCCGAAATGTCCGGGATCACGCTCGCAGGCGCGCTCCCCTGGGATCGAAGGCGGGCGCGGCGAGAATGCGGGCGCTGTGCGGGATGCCCAGTATCATCACGTCGACCTCGTCGCCGGGTCCGGCGATCTGCGGATTTGCATAGCCGATGGCAAGCGACCTTCCCACCGAGTAACCATAGGCACCAGACGTAACCCGGCCAACGGATCGGCCATCCGGCGTGAAAACCGGTTCGCCCCCGCTCGCATCAGCATCATGCGTGGTGTCGATCTCGAAAAAGCACAGGCGCTCGCGCGGGGCATTCTCCCTGATCTTTAGATAGGCCGCCTTGTGCAGAAAATCCTTGTCCAGCTTGATAAGTCCGTCCAGACCAACCTCCTGCGGCCAGTATTCCTGGCTGTATTCGCGCCCCCATGACCCATAGCCCTTTTCGATGCGCAGCGCCGCCAGCGCGCGGCCGCCCACCGGGCCGCCATCGCATTCCCCGGCCGCCGCCAGCAGCGCGGCGTAGAGCTTGACCTGATCCGCCTCGGCACAGTGAAGTTCCCATCCCAGATCGCCGGTAAAGGACACGCGGATTGCAAGGCATGTCACCCCGCCAACCTCGATGGTGCGCGACCGCATGAAACGGAAGGCGTCATTTGAAAGGTCTGCATTGGTCAGGCGCTGCAACATCTCGCGTGAGCGGGGACCCGCCACGTTGAAACCCGCGATGCGGTTCGTGGCCACCTCGAACGTCGTCGCTTCGGGAAGCTCGACCATGTTGAAAAAGCGCTGATGATACCGCTCGGCCATGCCGGAGCCGATCATCATGTAACTGTCATCGCCCGTCATGGTGATGGTGAAATCGCCGGCAATCCCGCCGCGCACCGAGATCAGCGGTGTCAGGCAGGACCGACCGATCGCGGTCGGCACCCGGTTGGCAACCAGCGCGTCAAGCCAGCTTTGCGCGCCCGGTCCCTTCACCACGTAATTGGCGAAATTCGAAATGTCGATGATCCCGACATTCTCGCGCAACATCCTCGCTTCGCGCCCCACCGGTTCCCACCAGTTCTGGCGGGTAAAGCTGTTGCTGTCGGTGACGCCGGGCCTGTCTGCAAACCAAAGCGGATGTTCCCAACCGCAATTCATGCCAAAAACGCAGCCCATCTCTTTCTGCATCTCATAGGCCGGACGCACCCGTGCGGGACGGCCTGCGCTGCGTTCTTCGTTCGGAAAGTGGATGGCAAAGCGGTTGGCGTACTGATCCTTTACGCGGGCCCTTGTGAAAGCCTTGTCCGCCCAGTCGCCAAATCGGGCGAGATCCCAGGCGAACATGTCGTATTGCGGCTCGCCATCGATCATCCATTGCGCCGACAGCAGGCCCAGACCGCCGGACTGGGAAAAGCCGGGGATGATGCCACCGCACAGGAAGTAGTTCCGCAATTCGGGCACCGGACCCCAGAGCGCATTGGAATCGGGTGACCAGATCATCGGGCCGTTGATCACACGCTTGACACCTGCGGTTTCGGCGCAGGGTACACGTTCGGTTGCGCGGATGACGTTGTCCATGATCCGGTCGAGATCGTCCGGGAACAGGTCATGTGCAAAATCCAGCGGCGTGCCGTCTTGTGCCCAGAACCGCATGTCGCGCTCATAGGCGCCGATCAGGAAACCGTTGCCTTCCTGACGGAAGTAATATTCGCCGTCGCGATCGGCAATCGATGGCAGGCGGCGACCCAGCCGGGCGACCTCGGCGATGGTTTCGGTCACGAAATACTGGTGTTCGGTCGGCTGCAGAGGCAAGGTGAGACCGGCGAGTGCCGCAACCTCGCGCCCCCACAGCCCCGCCGCGTTGACAACCCAGCGGGCGTGGATATCGCCCTTTTCGGTGCGCACGATCCAGCTGCCGTCCAGTTGCTGATCGGTGCCGATCACCGGGCAGAACCGTTCGATCTCGGCCCCCATCGCGCGCGCGCCCGCCGCATAGGCCATGGTCACACCCGAGGGATCGACATTGCCGCCTTCGGGTTCGAACATGATACAGCGCACGTCATCGAAACGCGCCAGCGGATGAAGTTCTTTTGCCTCTTCACGACTGACTTCGTAGAAATTCAGCCCGTAGAATTTTGCCTTGGCCGCCTGCAGCCGCAACTGGTGTTCCCGCTCGCTGGTCTGCGCTAGATAGAGCGAACCGGGCTGGAACACGCCACAGCCCTGCCCGGTTGCCTGCTCGAGTTCCTTGTAGAGGTTCATGGTATAGTGCTGAATGCGGGTGATGTTGTTGTTGTCATGCAGCCCGTGGATGTTGGCCGCAGCGTGCCAGGTCGAGCCGGAGGTCAATTCGTTCCGCTCCAGCAGGACAACATCGGTCCAACCGAGTTTTGCGAGGTGATAAAGGATCGAGCAACCGACAAGCCCGCCACCGATCACAACGGCCTGCGCATGGGTTTTCATCGAAATTCTCCTGTCGAACTGTCAAGATGAACCGTGCGGAAATGGCCGCACGGTCTCGGCTACTCCCAATAGATCCCGAGGTCGCGCCTTATCGTTTCGGTCTGCTGGATCCGCTCCTCGGCCGCGTCGCCCAGATGTGCAGCCAGCATGCTCATCATCGCTTCCAGCAGCACGACAGCGGGCGCATAGGACGGGAAGAAATGCGGACTGTCTGCGGGCAACACGAAATAGTCGCTGGCAAAGGCAAGCGCCGGGCAGGTATGCGAGTCGGTGATCAGCGCGACATGGGCCCCACGCCCAGCCGCAAGTTCCGCCGCCCTGATGGGCGCAGCGGTAAACAGCGATTTGGAAATCAGGATCACAACGTCGTCTGCCGTCGCCGTTGACACCGCGCGCGACATCGACGTTCCATCATCAGCGACAAGCCGCCAGTTGTCGGTGATCCATACGGCCATTTCGTCGAGATACCTCGCGAGCGCCTGCGACATTGCACCCGCCAGCAGCCACACCCGCCGCGCGCCGGCCAGTTTTTCGACCACGCGCACGGTCTTTTGCATATTGATCGAATTGACCAGGTCCGAGACATTCCTCAGATTTGCCTCGGCCTGCTGGACAAACAGCGCGCCTGCGCCATCGGCCCCGAGGGTTTCGCCGTGCAAATCGCGCGCCTTGTCGGCAAAACTCGCTCTGGGCGTCGTCAGCGCCACGCGACACAGCGCGCGCACTTCGTCATGATTTCTGAGGCCAAGCGCCCGGCTCAGGCGCGAAAAGGTCGTGGGGGACATACCGCTGGAGGCCGCGACCGAGCGCAGGCTTTGCGTTGCCACGTCAATCGGGTTGGCGACGACGTAATCCGCAGCTTGCTGCAAACCCTCGGTAAGTTCGCCATACCGCGCGGACACAAGGTCAGTGATGGATCGTCCATCCGCCATCGAATCGCTCCCTTTCGGGCGGTCATATATGGCTATGTTGCATTTGTGCCTTAACTTATCAAACTCAAAAACAAATGAACTCGCCACCGCGGCTGAAACATGTCTGAATGTGGGTCGAATTCCAGAGGCGACCGAGATCCAACGGCCGGATCTGCACCTGGTCGACGCTTTGCACCTGTTCAGGCCATATTCGCGAGACGAACTCTCATATCACGACCCTGCCGCTGGCTTTCGGATACCGAAGGCGACCGGCAAGAGCGCCAGATGCCGATTTGCCCTGTCAGCGTGACGGAGCAGATCGGGTCCGGTGCCGGATCATTGTACGACGCGCAACACCGGCGCGGCGGCGGTGCGCCGTATGACGCCGCCCCTTCCGCAGGAGAAGCGAGCGGCAAATTGCAGGCCGGCGCGGATCACGACCGGGTCCATTCGGCCCTCTGTGATCTGATACACACATTCCCGCGCCTCCGGTGTCCGATCCCGGCGCATGTTGTGGATCATGCCGATCAATAGCCGCTCGTCTCGGGTCACCGTGTACTTGTCGTCAATGCATAGCGGATCCTGAAAGGTCGGACCCTCGGTGCGGCAATGCCACAATGCCCTGACAAGTTTTTGCAGATGGTACGCGACGCTCAGGCCAACGGGTTCGTCCCATTGCTCCACCGCGATCACGAATGCCCGGTGCCAGTTGTGATGTTCCGGTTGATTGAGAGACAGGGCGAGATGGCGCGCCACCGGCAAGACTGCACGCTCGAAATCGTCGCATTGCAACTGGTTGATGTGCAGAAGGTTGGGGCACGTTGTCATGGATAACCTGCTCATGCATTTCGCCGTTCTGGTTGCAGAGGGATTGGAAACAATCGGGTTACGTTTGCAGGCAACGCCTTCTCCGACAGTTCGACAGTGAGGGAGGGGCCCGCCCCTTTGGACGGGAACCGCAACTGAGCCTCGATCGCCCGCCTCAGAACAGGATTCAGACCGCTTCCGGCACGTTGCGCCTGATCGTCGATCGCAAGAAGGTACCTGAGCGTATTCATCAGAACGCCACCGGTCTCGCCCGTTCGCTCGGGGCGCTGTCATCTCTTTCTGAAAACACGGTGGCGAGGCGTTTCAGCTGCTCCATCACATCCTCGGTCGGATTGCCTTCGCACAGCATGAGAAGTTGCAGGCCGGCCCGCTCCGGCCGACCCTGCCGCGCAGAGCGGATCGCGGTGATCAGCCGCCGTTCGTGTTCCGTCAATATCTGGGAGCACACGGGACAGGTTGGTGAACTGAACGAAAACACCGACGACCGGCTGGACCGCATGGCCTGCAACACATGCATCAGACGGTGGGCAATCCGCACGCCATCCTTTTCGCCCCACGTATCCTCTGCCGTCACGAAGCCATCGATCCATGCGCCACTCCCGTTCGGCGCAAAGCTCTGGCAGAACTTTCGGATGACGATCAGACAGTTCAGGTCATCCGGCTCGAGGTCGGCGTGAATGACCAGGCTTTCCTTGTCTGAAAGTTGGCGCATGCAGGGGGTGTCGTCGAGTTTGCGGGAATGTCTCATGCAGGCTCCGGATCTCGGGTGTTGGTGAAATGCCGGGCGGATTTGCTTGCAAATGTGACTGGGCACGCCTTTCTTGACAAAAAAAGTCAGATATCGCAAGCCCCCTTCGACAGCGATATTCCAACACTGCAGCGGCGCGCGGGATTTGTGGATTATCCCGGCATTTCACGCACAGATTGAAAGCCCGAAAAGGACGGCCACGGTACGCGCGACGTCCTGGAGAATGTCATTCGGGGCTTTGTCATGGCCGGTTGCCGCGCGCAAATGGACGGTTCACCGATCTTGAATCGCGGACGCCCGACAAGGGCGCCCGCAGTTTTTCCGGAGCATCTGCGTCACAGCAAAGCGAAGCCCAAAAGCGCGATTGCCGCAGCAATCAGGATATAGGGCAGTTGAGTCAGCGCGTGATCCATCGGTTCGACATCCGTGGCGGTTGCAGAAAGTACGGTCGAATCGCCATAGAAACACGCGTGGCTGCCGAATGCGCCGGCGGAAACGACCGCGCCAATCGTCAGGGCCGGATCAACCCCCAGTTCGGCACCGAGCGGCAGAACGATCGGCAGCGCGATGGCGTACATGCCCCAGAAACTGCCGGTCGCGAATGCGATCAGGGCAAGCGCGCCAAAGCAGATCGCCGGCAACAGGGCGGCAGACATGAAGGGCCGCACGCTTTCGATCACCAGATCGGTCAACCTGAGCGTATCGTTCACGTCCTTGAGCATGAAAGACACGACGATGATGGCAATGGCAGGGAGCATTCCCTTGATACCTTCCATCGCGTAGTCGAACATCTGGTTGAACGTCAAAACGCGCTGGATACCATAGAAAACCAGCGTGATGACAAGAGCCGCAGAGACCCCCATCAGAATGTCGATGCCGAACCACCAGGTAAAGAACAGCAGGCTTGCAATGGGAACGACAAAGTTCCAGATATTCGGATCGCCCTTGAACTCGTGATCGATCGTCAGGGCTCCGCCCCGCGCGGTGATCGTGCTTTCGCCGCGTGCGGCCTTGTCCTCGGCCTTTTTCATGGGACCGAGTGCCGGAACGACGCCGAGAGCGACGAGCGGTACGAGCAGAGCGGCGGCGATGGGGTACAGCATGTAGGGAATCGCGCCGATGTAGGTGCGGAACCCTTCGCCATCGCCCGCAACGCCGTTGGCTTCCAGCAGACCGGAAACATAGACCGCCCATGTCGACAGCGGAATCAACACGCAGATCGGCGCGGCGGTCGTATCGACGATATAGGCCAGCATCTGGCGGGACACCTTGTGTTTGTCCGTGAGTCCCTTCATCGACGACCCGACCGTCAGCGCGTTCAGGTAATCGTCGATAAAGATGACAAGCCCGAGCACCCATGTGGTCATCAGGGCCGATTTGCGGCTGCGAACAAACTTCACCAGCTTGCCGCTGAAGGCCTGTGCACCACCGGAATGCACAATCAGATGCGTCAACGCGCCAAACAGGCTGACCGCCAGCAATATCCATATCATCGTGCCATCGGCGAGCACCGATTGCGCGCTTTCCAGTGTTTTCGACATCACATCGCTGGTGGCAATCATCGCATATCCGACGATCACGCCCGCGATCAACGGCTCCAGCGATCGCCGCGACCAAACCGCGAGCACGATCACCACCAATGTGGGCACCAATGCCAGAATTCCGGGATTTTCCACGTTCTCCTCCTCCTTCTTTTTCGTCCAGGTCTCTTCTTTCAGGCTGGAACGAGGCGTCGTTTACTCCTGCCTTCCGGCATCAGCCTAGCGAAGCGGCCGATGAAAATTCAGTGACCTGTAGGGGTTAGGGATACTTCTTTAGGGGTACACGAGAACCGGGCCGCATCTGCTGCCATCGGTTGCGGTCCAGGCTGGTCCGGCAATGATCTGCAACGTTCCGGCCATCCGCGCGTTCACGTGGTTTCACGGCGGATGCCCCCATGACCGTCGCTGTACTCCGTTCTGGTGACTGTTTCAGGCCACCCGCCCTGACCTAGATTGTGCCAAGGACAGCGATTTACCCGACAAGAGGAGGAGACGAGATGGGATATCCGGATTCATATTACGCAGCGACCGCAAGCGGTGCCGACGCGTTTCCGCCTTTGACAGAAAGCACCGAGGTCGAAACCTGCATCATCGGCGGCGGTTACGCCGGCCTCTCGACGGCGCTTGGGCTGGTTGAACGCGGTCACAAGGATGTGGTCCTGATCGATGCGGAAGGTATCGGGTTCGGGTGTTCGGGCCGGAACGGAGGCTTTGCCTTTGGCGGATTCTCGCTGCATGAGCATGGCCTGATCAAGGCTGTCGGCAAGGAAAAGGCGCGTGAGCTATACGGCTTTACCACCGAGGGAATCGAACTCATCCGGGAGCGCATCGGGAAGTACGACATAGACTGCGATGCGATATGGGACGGCGTACTGCTGTGCAACTGGTTCAAGGACGAATCCATACTGACCGATCATCGGCGTTTCATGGCGGACAGTTTCGGCGTCGAGCTGGATTACATCGCGCCGGATGAACTGCGCGAGACCGTGAAATCCCACCGCTATAACGGTGCACTGGTCGAAAAGAACGCCTTTCATTTCCATCCGCTGAAATATGCCCTGGCGCTTGCCGCCGAAGCTGCAAAGCAGGGCGCGCGCCTGTATTCGAACACCCCCGCAACGCAGATCAAGGCCGACGGACCGATCAAGGAGGTGCACACCCCGAACGGCACGATCCGGGCAAAACGCATCGTGATCGCCTGTGGCGGATATCTGGAGGGTCTCTACAAACCTCTGGCGCGCGCGTCGTTGCCGATCTCGACCTATGTGATGGTCACCGAACCGCTGGGCGCCCGCCGGGATGACGCCTTTACCTGCCAGCACGCGATCTACGATACACGCTTTGCCTTTGACTATTATCGCCCGCTGGTGGACGGCCGGATCATGTGGGGCGGACGCGTGGCCACGAACCTGACCGAACCGAAGAACCTCAGGGATCTGCTGTATCAGGATTTGCTCAAAGTCTATCCGCAGATGGAAGGCGTCAAAGTCGACTATGCCTGGCAAGGTTGGATGAGCTGGTCGGCCCACAAGATGCCCCAGATCGGCGAAGAGCGACCCGGTGTCTGGTACGCGCAAGCCTTCGGCGGCCACGGTGTCGCGGCAACGAATGTGGCTGGTGACATGCTGGCCGCGGCAATTGCCGAAAACGACAAGCGGTATCGAAAGCTGGCGGACCGGTTCGGCCTGACCTCGACCTTCGGCCCCTTGGGAAAGATCGGAGCCGAGGTGACATATCAATACTACATGATGCGCGACCGGCTGAAAGAGTGAACCGGCTCGGCCTGCGCATACGCGATCTCTGCAAATTGAAAGGAATGACACATGGCGAAATTCATGCAAAAGATGCTGCCCGATGGTCCGAACGGAGCACTTGAACAGGTCAGCCTGGTTGACCGCGCGAACGTGGTCTCGGGCGACCCAGATGAGCGCGCCGCGCTGTTCTTCAGCAAGAAGGGCGTGACGGCCGGCGTCTGGGAATGCGGAGCCTACAAGGAACGCATCGAAAACCGCCCGGTCGAAGAGATGTGCGTCGTCCTGTCAGGCGAAGTCACACTCTCGACCGATGATGGCGCGTCCGAGACATACGGACCCGGCGACAGTTTTCTGTTTCGTCGCGGCTTCACCGGGTATTGGGAAACCAGGGGCCGGTTCCGCAAGTATTTCTTTTCGGCATCATAATCGCTTTCACGAAACTGCCGCCCTGCCTGATCTTCCGGGGCCGGCGCATCTTCTGCGAAACCGAACCCCTTTCCCCGAATTCACAGTTCATCAAGGCCCGTCACATGCAGCTCAACATCAAAGCGGATCGCCTCTGGCAAAATCTCATGGACATTGCACGGATCGGGGGCACCGCCAGGGGCGGGTGCGACCGGCAGGCGCTCACCGATCTGGACATTGAAGGGCGTGCCTTGTTCGCGTCCTGGTGCAAACCCTTTGGCTTTGACATCACCTACGATGCGATCGGCAACATGTTTGCGCGGATGAATGGCCGCGACGCCACATTGCCGCCGCTGGTCATCGGCAGCCATCTCGACACGCAGCCGACCGGCGGCAAGTTCGACGGGGTGCTGGGGGTGCTTGCCGGGCTTGAGGTCATGCGGGTTCTTTCGGAAAACGATCTCGTACCGAAACGTCCGGTCGAGGTGGCCTGCTGGATGAACGAAGAAGGCGCGCGATTTGCCCCGGCGATGATGGGATCGGGTGTTTTTGCAGGCATGCTCGGCCTTGAAGAGATCCGCGCTTCGAAAGATCGCGACAAGGTGTCCGTGGGTGAGGAACTGGATCGTCACGGCTATGGCGGCATGCCGCATCCCACAGACAAGATCATCCACTCTTACCTTGAGCTGCACATCGAACAGGGGCCGGTGCTCGAACAGGAAGACAAGACCATCGGTATCGTCACCGGTGCGCAGGGCATCCGGTGGTATGACATATCGATTTCCGGTCAGGAGGTGCATGCAGGTCCGTTCCCGATGGCGATGCGGCGCGACCCGGTTGCCGCCCTGCCCACCCTGCTGCAGGGTGTCCGGGACATCGGTACGATCGACACGCACGCAAGGGCCACGATCGGTCAACTGAACGCATCCCCCGGCAGCCGGAATGTGGTGCCCGGCGAAGTTTCGCTGACCGTCGATCTGCGCCATCCGAACGAAGATACGCTGACCGAAATGCATCGCAGTCTGGAGGCTCTGCTCGAACGGCTTCAAAGGGATTTCGCGGAACTAGACATCCGCTCGAACCTGATCTGGCACTCGCCTGTCGTCGCCTTTGACCCCACATTGATCGACGCCGTTCGCAACGGGGTCGCCAGTCATGGCTACAGCCATCTGGACCTCGTGTCCGGTGCCGGACATGATGCCCTGATGGTGGCCCGGAAGGTTCCGACCACGATGATCTTCATCCCGTGCCGCGACGGGCTCAGCCATAACGAGGCCGAGCATACCGAACCATGCCAGGTCGAGGCTGGCGCCAACGTCCTGTTGAGCGCGGCCTGTGACATACTCGGGCTCAGCCGGGCGTAGAGGTTTTCGACGCGAAATAGTGATAAAGCGGATCTTCGGAACTGGTCGGCGGGGCGGCCATCACCGCAGAAAGAAACAACGAGAGAAGCTCGCCCTGCGAGGCGATGTTGAGCTTCTGGTAGACCCGACGACGGTGAACCTTGATGGTTTCGGGGCTGTTATCGAATTCCCGTGCGATGGATTTGCTGGAATGACCCTGCAGGATGAGGCGCACGATTTCGGATTCACGCGGGCTGAGAACGCTCTTGCCGAACGCCTTGAAGGCCGCTTCCAACTGCGCGGCCAGGCGTCCGGTGCCGTCGGTCTGGACCGGTGTCAGGCGCGTCCAGTGGCGTTTTATCAGCGCATAGATTGCGGGCAGCGCCGAGGACAACCGCCGAGGATTGGTGCCATGCCCGGTTTCTTCGGCGCCCATGGAAATGCAGATTGCGGAGTTCTCGCCGATATGGACCAGAATTCCACATTCATCCTGAAGGCCCATATCCCTGTAGAAAAGCTGATAATACTCGCTCGTCTTGAAATTGTCAGGCGCGATATCGCCCAGCAGCAAGAGTTCGTCACCGCGATGTTCCCTGAACCGCTGAAAGAATGGATCGAGAAAATACGCGACCTTCAAATACATCTCCAGCGCCTTGAGATGGCGTTCGCTTGAATGGTTCGAATACAGTTCGACAATCGGGTCACGGTCGAAAAACGCGGTCAGGTAAACTTTTTCGGCCCCGACAAATTCCATACACAATTGACAGATCAACTCGGGAAATCGCTCGGTGCCGACCGCATTGATACAGGCCGCAAGCCGGGCGAAGTCCTCCTGACCGAACCGCTCATCCGCAATGTCTTGATTTTGCATTCTGCCCTTCCTTTATGCCGCAGCTTATCCGTTCGATTTATTTTCACAATCAAAAGCAAATGCCGGCGGCAAAGACCCGAAAAACTGTTATGCGCGCATGGTTCGGGCGGCATCCGGAACCGGCACAGCAGACAAGATTTCCTGAAAATCGCGGTGCCAGCAGGCCATGTGATCAGTTGCCCGGCGCCGCTCCGATCGACCCGCGTTCGATAAGGTTCGTCGCGATCTGCAGCTTGCGCGGCGCGCTCGTGCTGCCGTTCAGCCGCTCGATCAGGCACTCCGTCGCCCGCGCACCGAAACGATAGGTCGGCTGGTCCACAACGGATACGGACGGCGAGGCAATTCTTGTCCAATCCGCGTCAAACCACGAGACGAAAGACAGGTCCTGCGGGATTCTGATACCGGCGCTGGCGAGCGCGCGGAACACATCCGCACCGATGATGCTGTCGGAAGCGAGCACGGCAGTGATACGTGGCCGCCGCTGCAAGAGCGTGGCGACGATGCCGAAGATCCTGTCTTCGTTGACGGCATTGGTAAAGATCAGCTGCTCCGGCTGCGCGACCCCCGCCTCTCGCGACGCGTCCACAAAGCCACGCAAACGTTCCCGAACCGCCGAAATGGGAACACCGCCCAGATCGTCACTCTGCAGGACCGGATCGGTCAACGCGGTGACATAGGCGATTTCGCGGTGTCCATGATCCTGTAACCGTCGCATCACGTGCCGCGCCGCGTCGTAATCCGCGCCACAGACCGCATCGGCATCGAGAGCGGCCAGATCACGGTCAAGCGTCACGACTGGCGTGCCCGAAGCGATTGCGGCCTGCAGATGATCGACAACCCGGGAATCCGTCGGCGCAACGATAAGTCCTGCCACGCGCTGCCGAAGAAGCACGCCAACCATTTCCCGCTCCTGTTCCACGGTTTCGCTCGAATTCGTGATGATGACATTCAGGCCCGCCGCCCTGGCAGTATCGGATATGCCCCGCACCGCCTTGCTGAAAAATGCGTTCTCGATATCGCCGACGACGACGCCGATCAGACCCGTTCGCCCGGTGCTCATCGAGCGCGCAAGATCGTTGGCTACGTACCCCAGTTGTGCCGCGGCGCGGTTCACCGCTTCGCGGGTACTCTCGCTGGCCACGCCATAACCGCCCAGCACCCGCGCCGCGGTTGCTTTCGATACTTTCGCGGCGCGCGCCACGTCGGCGACCGTCACAGAGCCAGTGTTCGACTTCATCCGGGGATCATCTGCTCGCTTTTCCGCACCTGTAACAAAATCGTTGACGCGAATCAAAACATTCCTGACAAATACATCTATTGAGACCGGTCTCATTGCCGCTCAGAGCGCATTGATACTGGTATCACCATACGTCGGTTCGCGCAGCCCAGACGCGCCCCGAAAGCAACAACAGTGGAGACTTATCGACATGATGCCCCCATTTATTTCTCATGCCGCGAAGACCGCAGTCGCGACATTCTGCACGGCAGCACTTCTATCTGCGACAGGCTCAAGGGCCGACGAAAACCCGTACAACCTGATCACGCCCGGCACCGTCAGCGTGGGCTCGCTCGGCGACGCAAAGCCCTACGCCTTTACCAGCGCCACCGGCGAGTTCTCCGGCTTTGATGTGGAATTCCTAAAGAACGTGCTCGGGCGGCTGGGCTTTGAGGAAGATCAGATCCTGTTCACCGGGCAGGAATTCGCTGCCCTGCTGCCTTCGGTGGCCAACGGGCGCTTTGATATCGCCGCAGCCGCCATCGGCATCACCGAACAACGCGCCGAGGTGGTCGATTTCACCGATGGCTACCTGGCGGGCTATCTGACGGTCCTGTCCGCCGACGATGACATCGGCGAGGACGTGGCAACGCTTGAAGGCAAGCGCCTTGGCGTGGTGCAGGGCACGTTGCAGGAGCTCTATGCCAAAAAGAACTTCGAAGGCGCGGCCATCGTGCAGTTCCCTGACAACAACACAGGCGTTGCCGCGCTCAACAACGGCACGATCGACGCCCATTTCCTCGATTACGAAGCGGCGAAGACCTATGGCGAACGCTACGACCTCGCGCTCAAGATCAACATTCCCTCATTCGATGCGCCCGCCGGCTTCGCGGTGCAGCCCGGCAATGATGCCCTGCGCGATGCGCTGAACGAAGCGATGCAGGCGGCCATGGACGATGGCACATGGCGAGAGCTCTACCAGCAATGGTTCCCCGGTTCGCCGATGCCGGAACAATATCTCCCCAAGGACGGCTGACGCGGCCGTTCTCGCGGTCGCCATCCTCCCCGGCGGCCGCACCATTGAATTCGTGACCGGGCAAAGCGCCCGAGGAGATCCCCCGCATGTGGCTAGAAAACCTCCGCCGAACCTTCCTTGACTGGGAGGCGATGGTCGAAATCCTGCCGATCATGATGACGACCGGCCTGAAGAACACGCTGATCCTCGCCTTTGCCTCGACGGTGATCGGTATTCTGATCGGCATCATTCTGGCGGTCATGGGCATTTCACGGTCACTCTGGCTGCGCGTGCCGGCACGGATCTATACCGACATCTTCCGGGGCCTTCCCGCAATCGTCACCATCCTGCTGATTGGCCAGGGACTGGCCGGACTGGGCCGGGACCTGTTCGGGCCCTCTCCCTATCCGCTCGGAATCCTGGCCCTGAGCCTGATCGCAGGCGCCTATCTGGGCGAGATCTTTCGCGCCGGGATCCAGAGCGTGCCCACCGGACAAATGGAGGCATGCCGCGCCCTGTCCATGAGCTACGGTCAGGGAATGCGGCTGATCGTGATTCCGCAGGGCATCCGGCGCGTGTTGCCGGCGATGGTCAACCAGTTCATCGCGAACGTGAAGGATTCCAGCCTGATCTATTTCCTGGGGCTGCTGGCATCCGAGCGGGAGATCTTCCGCGTCGGTCAGGACGCCGCCGTGGTGACAGGCAACCTCTCGCCGCTGCTGCTGGCCGGTATCTTCTATCTCGCGATAACTGTCCCGCTGACTCATCTGGTGAACTATTTCGACCACCGTCTGCGCACTGGAAAATCACCGCAGCGCGTGCAACCGACCAGCGGTCTCGAGGAGGTCGAGGAACTCAGCAACGTCCGCCACGAGGACAGTGACGCAACGCGGTTCGACGGTGGCAGCCTGTCGATCAAGGGGCTTCGGCTCTCTTACGGGCAACTCGAGGTGTTGCGCGGGATTGATCTCGAGATTCCGCAAGGCTCTGTCACCTGTGTCATCGGGCCGTCCGGTTCAGGCAAATCCACCTTGCTGCGCAGTCTCAACCGGCTGGTCGACATGAACGCGGGTGAAGTACGGCTCGACGGTGTCGACATCCGCAGCATGAAACCGGAGCGTCTGCGGGCGCGGGTCGGGATGGTGTTTCAGCATTTCAACCTGTTCCCCGATCACACGGCACTGGGCAACATCATGCTGTCGCTGACCAAAATCAAGGGGATGAACAAGGACGAGGCGCGCCGCATCGCCGAAGCCCGCCTCGCCGATGTCGGTCTTCAGGGGCGCGGCGATCATCGTCCGAGCAGCCTGTCGGGCGGGCAGCAGCAGCGCGTCGCAATCGCCCGGGCCCTCGCAATGGACCCGGAGGTCGTACTGTTCGACGAAGTGACCAGCGCACTCGATCCGGAACTGGTCAAGGGGGTGCTCAACCTGATGGCCGACCTTGGACGCCGCGGCATGACCATGGTTGTGGTGACACACGAGATGGGTTTCGCCCGGCAGGTCGCTGACCAGATCGTTTTCATGGACGAGGGTCAGATTGTCGAGCAGGGTCCACCCGAAGATCTGTTCACCAATCCCGGGACCGACCGGCTGAAAAAGTTCTTCGCCGAAGTTCTCTAAACTGACAATTCAGGAAACGCATCGATGACCATTCTCTCTTGGGGCATTCTCGGCACGGCAGGCATCGCCCGCAAGGCCATGTTGCCGGCTCTTCAATCAGCAGAAGGCTGCCGCGTCATGGCGATCGCATCTCGTGACGCAGCGCGCGCGCAGGCCTTCGCCCGGGATTTCGACGTTCCCCGACATCATGCAAGCTACGAGGCGCTGCTCGCCTCTCCCGACATCGACGCGGTTTATATCCCGCTGCCCAATCACCTGCACGTACCCCTGACCTTGCAGGCACTGAAGGCCGGCAAACACGTGCTTTGTGAAAAACCGCTGGCCCTCACCCTTGAAGACGCCGAACAGGTGGCCGAGGCCGCACAACAGGCGGACAGGTTCGTGGCCGAAGCCTTCATGACGCACCACCATCCGCAATGGACAACCGCCAGAGAGCTTGTCCGCGCCGGCAGGATCGGACGCCTCACCGCGGTTCAGGCGTTGTTTTCCTACGCCAATCACGATCCGGAAAATGTGCGCAATCAGGCGGATATCGGCGGCGGCGGTCTTTATGACATCGGCTGTTACGCGCTGGATACCGCGCGGTTTTTCTTTGGAAAGACACCTGAGAGCGTCACCGCCACTATGGAGCGCGATGCGGCCTTCGGTACTGACCGGATTACCACCGGAGCGGCGCGTTTCGCGGGCGGTGGACAGCTCGGATTTACCGTGAGCACGCAATCCGCGCTGGTGCAGCGCCTGACGTTGCTGGGTACGGACGGATATCTGGTGTTCGACGCCCCATTCAATTGCCCGCGCGATCATCGCGCGCGGCTCGTCATCGATCCCGGCACCGACCTGCTGGGCAGCGGCCGCGAGATTCAGACCATGCCGGCCGCAGACCAATACCGGCTCCAGGCCGAGGCGTTTGTCCGGCAGGTACGCGCGCGCGATGGCTGGGCGACCGCCCTGGACGAGATACGCGGCAATGCAGCGACCCTTGAAGCCACGACACGCGCCGCACGAACCGGAGTCTGGGAACCGGTTGCAGAAACGAAATCCATCGCAGGAGTTGCCTGATGTCTTCTTCCAATCTTCAAATCGAGAGCGCCGTGATCATCGGCGGAGGTATCTTTGGTGTATCGACCGCCGTGCAGCTGGCCCGCATGGGAGTCGCCGTGACCCTCATCAACGATGGGCCACTGGCCAATGGTGCCTCGGGGCGCTCGCTGGCCTGGCTGAACTCGTCCCGCCGCCGGTCCATTCCCTATCACCGGCTGCGGCAGGCAGGTATGGAACGCTATCGCAGCCTGTCCGACCGGCATCGTGATGCCGATTGGCTGCGTTTCGATGGCGGTCTGACTTGGGATGCAGCGGACGCGGAAAACGAGATCGCCGAGATCTATCGGTATGAGCGCAATCTGGGTTACGAAGCCCTGTTGATCGGCGGCGCGGACGTCGCGACATGGGTGCCGGGGGTGAACGGCACCGCGATTACCGAGCCGGGGGCCATTCTCAACCCGAACGAAGGCTGGGTCGAACTCCCGGTGCTGATCGCGCTGCTGGCCGAGGAACTGCGCGCCAAGGGCGGCGAAATCGTAACCGACGCAGGCCCCGCCGAGGTTCATGTCCACGACGGGCGCGCGCGAGGCGCCAAAACATCTGACGGACGCTGCTTTGAAGCAGACGTGACACTTGTTGCCACCGGCCCCGCGGTGCCGGCCATGGCGGCCGAGATGGGGGTTCGGGTGGATGACGCGACACCGGTCGCGGTTCTGGTCGAGACGCACCCGGTGGATCACCCCTTGCGCGCCGTTCTGAATACCCCGCGCGTGGCCGTGCGTCCGACCGCAACAGGCGCGTTCTTTCTCGACTCGGGCTGGCCCGAGGACGAAGTTCGTCAACAGCCCGATGGCAGTTATCACGTCGAGCAATGGGTCATTGACGGATTGATTGAAGAAGCGAAAAAGGTGATGGATCCCGCGCCCGCGCTCGATGTCGCGACGGTGCATTACGGACCCAAGCCCATTCCCGGTGACGGCGAGCCGGTTTTCGGCGAAGTGACCGCCCTGCCGGGCTGCTACCTTGCGTTCTCGCACAGCGGCGCCACGCTTGGCCTGATCGCCGGCGAGCTTCTGGCCGAAGAGATGGCACTCGGCCTGCGCCACGAACTCCTGGACCCCTTCCGGCCGGAACGGTTCATGCACTGAAACGCAGGGTTCAAGGCGTCGCGGCAATCGGCGGCTGGCCCACGGTCAGCCGTTCCCGTTGCAGCGGCTGCCGGATAGCCGGCGCTCCGGTTCATAAAGCTGCAACGGATCCCCGAACGATCATTTTGGTCGGAAAGACATGGTGCTGCGGCTCAGATTGGTCGCCATCTATCCGTCGCAGCAGAATTTCCGCCGCCAGCGGGCCGATACGGTCGATCGGTTGCGCAACCACCGTGATCTGCGGGTCGGTGAAGGTCGCGAAATCAAAGTCGTCGAACCCCACGAGCGAGACATCTCTCGGCACGCTCAACCCCATGCTGCGCAGGGCGATCAGAGCCCCCGTGGTCATCAGGCTGTCGACCGTGAACAGCGCCGTCGGCGCGGGCGCCTGTCTGAAAAGCCTGATCGCGGTCTCGACGGCATGTTTGGTCGTCGAAGGCGAGACGGCGATCAGACGCTCGTCGCTTTCGATCCCATTCTCCTCAAGTGCCTTGCGATATCCGGCCAACCGCTCTCGCGCTGTGAATATCCGCGCTTCATCCCCCAAGAACGCGATCCTGCGATGTCCGTTGGCGACAAGGTAATTCACGGCTTCGCGCGCACCGCCGTTGTTGTCGACCACGATGCTGTCGCACCCGATTGTCCCCGCGCGCCGGTCGATCATGACGATCGGCGTGCCCGCTGCGGCCAATTCCTGAAAGTGCTGCGTTTCCTGCTCCGATGTCGGTGCCACGATGAAACCACGAACGCTCAGGCTGCGAAGGTTCTCCAGCACCGCCCGCTCCTGCTCGAGATCTTCCTCGCTGCAGGCGATCAGCAGGTTGTGACCCTGGGGTCTGAGGCTCCGATCCAAGTCATGGGCAATCTGGGCGAAGAAGGGATTCTGCACGTCGCCGGGAATGAACCCGACAAGGGGGAGTTCTCCGCGCCTCAGCGCCTGTGCCACCCTGTTGTGCCGATAACCGAGACGTTGGGCCGCCTCGCGCACCCGCTCGGATACCTCTCCGCCGACATAGCCATAGTTGTTCAACGCCCGCGCCGCCGTCGCGCGCGACACCTTGGCCTCGGCGGCAACATCCTTGATGGTAATGGTCTTGCGTGACACGGGCGGGACCTTTCACTTGGGGCAGCGTTTCCCAGCACCTACTGGCACGCCCACAGCAAAAGTGCCAAGCAAAAGCGCAGCGAATCGTGCCGGCTGCCGATTTGTGGGGCGCGTGACAGAGTCTGACGTTTCACTTCAGCCCATATCTTTTATATTACTGTGTATAAACGAAAAACTTACGAAACGAATTTTTCTTGCCAGGTTTCACGCGATATGGCAGCGTATATATGAGATCGGTATCATAAGCGGAGTGCGACGATGCCGTCTTTTTTTGAGATCGTTATGAGATCGGTCTCATATAGTGAATGCAGACCGGGACGTGACCCGGCACACGCCGTTGAAAGGGCGTAGGCACGGGAAAGAGTCACCAACAAGGAATCGTAAGAACATGCTGAATTTTGACCGCGACCGATACCTTTCCATCCAGAGTGGCGCACTTCGGATTGCCGACGAATTGCATAGCCTCGTGGGCGAATTGCTGTCTTCGGGGGTCGAGCGGGTGTTCTTCATGGGCACCGGCGGTGTGCAATTCCTGACACAGCCGGCCATTGAACTGGCTACACGCTATTCGACCTTTCCGGTCAGCGGGCAGATGCCGGCACAAGTTGTGCTGGCCCCGCCAGCTGGATTGAACGAGCGCGCGCTTGTCGTGCTCCCATCGCTGTCTGGCACCACCAAGGAAAGCGTCGAATTGCTGAGTTATCTCAAGTCGGTCGGCGCGCGCACGCTGTCTCTTACCGGTCATGCCAACACACCCTTGGCGCAGGAGGCGGATTACAACTTCACGAATTTCGCTGAAGACGACACTTCCTCCGAGATGTTCCATCTGCAATCGCTTCTGCTGGTGCTGAGCATCCTAGACGCTCGCGGCGAGATCGGAAATTACAACGAGATCGTCGCCGAACTGCAACGCTTGCCCGAGTTGCTGGCCGACGCGAAAGCCGCGTTCGAAGACGAGGCCGCAACCTTGGCCGAAACGGTCAAGGATGAAACCTATCACATCTTCACCGGCGCCGGTTCAGCCTGGCCCGCAGCACATTACTACGGCATGTGCATCCTCGAAGAAATGCAATGGATCCGCACGCGACCGGTGCACGCCTCGGATTTCTTTCACGGGACACTGGAATTGGTCGAACCGGGCGTCAGCGTGTTCTTGCTGAAAGGCGAAGACCCGTACCGCCCGCTTGCCGATCGGGTCGAGAAATTCGTGCCCCGTTATACCGACCAGCTGCGGGTGATCGACACCGCAAAGACCGACCTGCCCGGCATCAGCAATTCGGTGCGTGCGATGATATCGCCGGTGGTGCTTGCGAGCCTGCTCGAACGGCTGAGCGCGCATCTCGAAGTGCTCCGGGAGCATCCGCTGACAACGCGGCGCTACTACAAGCGTGTCGAGTACTGACCTTTCATCGACCAACCATCAACTGGGAGTCAGACAATGAACAAAACATCCAAAATGACAGCAGCGCTGTGGACAGGTGCTATGGCACTTGCTACAGCGCAGACCGCAGCCGCCGCGGGCGACCTGGTCAAGGCCAACCCGACGGCCCCGGTTGACTATAGCGGCACCTTGTCGATCATGACGAAATTCGGGTCGCAGCATCTGTCGCCCTTCTTTCGCGACGTCGTCGACGATTATCAGAAATTGCATCCCGAGGTTTCCTTTGAACTCATTCAGGAAACCGACGACAGTGTGAAGGGCAAGACCAAAACCCTGGTGGCGACCAACTCCCTGCCCGACATATTCTTCAGCTGGACCGGAACTTGGGGCTACAATTTCGTGCGCGGCAATCGCGCCGTCGATCTGACCCCGGTGATCGGCGCAGGCACCGATTGGGGCAAGACCTTCACCCCTGCCGCGCTCGAAGCCTTTGTCTGGAACGACCGGAACTTCGGTGTGCCTCTCTATCTGGACGCCAAGTTCATGGGGTATAACAAACGCATCTTCGCCGATCTCGGCATCGAAAAGCCCGAGACCCTGGAGCAGTTGCTCGCGGCTTGCGACACGATCTCGGAAAGCGGCATGACACCGATTTCCTTCGGCAACAAGAATGCTTGGCCGGCCGTGCATTATGCCGGTCAACTACTGGTATACAACGTGCCGGTCGCCACGTTGGAAAAGGATTTCGATCCCAAAACCGCCGAATTCACCGATCCCGGCTATGTCACCGCACTGACGCAATTTTCGGAACTTCAAAACCGCTGCATGCGCGACGCCCCCAACGGGATGTCCTATCAGGCGGCAATTCAGGCGTTCAGCGACGAACGCTCGGCGATGTACTATCAGGAAATTCTCGAATTTGACGGATCCGCGAATGATGAGACAACCCTGAAACCCGAAAATTTCGGATATTTCATCCTGCCCGTGCCCGAAGGTGCCAAGGGCGATACCAATGCCATCGAGGGGGCGCCCGAGGGCTACATGGTGAGCGCGTCTTCGGCGCAGATACCGCTGGCAATCGACTTTCTGAAATTCCTTACTTCGCAAGAGGTGGGCAAGGTGCTTTCCGCATCGCCCTATGGACAGCCAAGCGCCGTCATCGGCGGCTCCGACCCAGACGCGATGAACGCCAACGTCGTCGCCGGCATGGCCGATATCGACTCGGCCAGTTACCTGATGCCGTGGCTGGACACGGTAAATCATCCGCGTGTCGCTGCGGCATGGCTGGCCGGTCTTCAGGCGCTCGTAGGTGGTTCCAAATCTCCTGAAGAGGTCGTCATCTCGGTCCGCGAAACCGCCGAAGCCGTCGGCGGCTGATCGGTCCCCGCGATGGTCACTGCAGCAGAGCATCCGACCCGCGGCGCCGCGACCGACCGCGCCGCGAGCGGGTGGTTGCGTCGCTCCGGATTACGGCGCCGCATCGCCGGGCTGATATCGCTACGCTGGATCCTGCTCGCGGTTCTGCTGATCGGGGTGCTGATCTATGTGCCCATCGTGGACAATTTCCGTGTCAGTACAACCAACCGCGATATCTTCACCGGCGAGATCACCAATGTAGGACTCGCCAATTACGAGCGCCTGTTGCAGGACCCCGTCGTCTGGAGCGCGCTGCTGAACAATACGCTATACGCACTGCTGTCGATTATTTTCCAGGTGTTCGGCGCTTTCCTTCTGGCAGCGATGATCGAAGGCCTCAAAAGCAAACGGGCGCGCAATTTCTGGCGTGCAATGTATTTCATACCCTCGGCAATTTCGACCACCGTGACCGGGTTGCTCTTTTACTTTATCTACCAGCCTGACGTAGGGCTGCTGGACGCCGGGCTCCGCGCGATCGGTCTCGGGGACTGGGCCAGACCGTGGCTCGCGCTCGAGGAAACCGCGATCTTCGGAATCATCGCGATGAGCCAGTGGCAAGGATTCGGATATTCCACTCTTCTCTTTTCGATCGCCATTCAGAAAATTCCACGCGAACTTTATGACGCGGCAATCATGGACGGGGCAGGCCCAATCAGACGGTTGTGGAGCATCACCTTTCCGATGTCGCGCGAGATGACCGGCCTGATGGTGATCGTCACGATCACAGGGGCATTTCAGGTCTTCAACGAAATCATGGTGATGACCGCGGGCGGGCCAAACAACAGCAGCCAAGTGCTCGGCACGTGGCTCTACCAGCAAGCGTTCATTCAGAACGAATTCGGCTATGGCGCGGCCATTGCCGCAGTGATTTTCGTGGTCACCATGCTCACCGGCGCTGCGCAGGTCTGGTACACCGCGAAAAGAAGGGTAAAATTATGACCGTCGGAACCGGCAACCCTCCGAGCGAATCCGCCCTTTTCTGGACCGCGATCAGCAAATCCTTTGTCTATTCGCTGCTGGTCTGCCTCGGCGTCATCGTGCTCTACCCCCTGTTGTGGATGGCAGCGAGCGGCTTCAAGACCAACACACAGATTTTCAACGCGCCCTTTGCCATACCCCTGAGTTGGAGCCTGGAAAACTATATCGGCGCGTGGAATGAGGGCGTGCGCAGTTTCCTGGTTTCCAGCCTGATCGTTACCGCCACCTCGGCGTTCTGCACAGTCATGATCAGCGCATGGACAGCGTATGGCCTGACCCGCACGCGGATGCCCTGCAAGCCGCTGATAACCGGTTTCATTCTTGGTGGCCTCATGCTCAGCCCGACCGTGGCCCTGATTCCACTGGTGCGCATGATGCAATCGGTCGGCCTCTACAACACGCATTGGGCGCTGATCCTGCTCTACACCGCATTTCGCATTCCCTTCACAACCTTCCTGATCCGCGCCTACATGTTGGAACTTCCCTCGGATCTAGATGAAGCCGCCCGTATGGATGGCGCTACGGAAGGACAGATATTCTGGCATATCATGCTGCCGCTGTGCAGGCCGATCATCGTCTCGAGCGTGATCCTGCACATTCTCTTCGCATGGAACGAATACCTCTTCGCAATGATCTTTACCAATGCCCAAGAGGTACAGACCTTGCCGGTGGGCCTCACCTCGCTGATGGCCAAACATGGGACAGACTATGCGCAGGTCTTTGCCGCCATGACCATTTCGGCGCTGCCGATCGTGCTGCTGTTCTTTGCAATGCAGCGCTATTTCGTCCGCGGTCTCACGGAAGGCATCGGCAAATGAAATCCGCCGCGAGCACTAATCTGGCGGCGCGCGCTGCAGCGCAGCTGGCTGGCGCGGTTCTCGCGGTCACGTGGTTCCGGCTGGATTGTTCCCCGGCTCCGGGACCGAGCAAGGTCATGCTTTGGCCAATCGCAACATATCCCGACACATCAGAGGCCTTGGCATGAACACAGTAGAACGCCCGCGCCTGATCGCCGTTGGCGACAATTGCCTGGATGTCTACATCGACAAGAATACGATGGCCGTTGGCGGCAACGCGCTCAACGTGGCGGTGCAATGGCATCGTGCAGGTCGCAACGCCCGCTATTTCGGTGCCGTCGGAGACGATGCAGAAGCCGAAATCCTGCTCGACGAGGTCGCGCGCGCCGGATTGCCGGTAAAGGATGTCGAGCGCCGCGCCGGCAAAACCGCCGTCACCCTTCTGCGCGAGACCAACGGGGACCGACACTTCCTTCTCGAGGATCTCGGTGTCGGTCACGGTTATCTGCCCTCTGACGAGCGTTTTACCGCGCTTGCGGGGGCCGACTGGGTTCATCTGGGCACGCATTCCAATCCGGAACTGCTGCGCCGGCTGGCCACGAACCAGATCCCCTTTAGCGTAGATGTTTCAACCCGCCATCTGGACCTCGAATTGCGAGGCGTGCGGCTGGTCTTTGCCTCCGGTCCCGAAGACACCGCCCGTCCGGTCGCACCCCTGCTCGAGGCACTGCTGGCGGCCGGCGCGCAGCGCGCCGTTGTGACCTGTGGAGAGCGCGGCGCGTTCTATGGCGACGGCACCGCGTTTCACGCCGTTCCCGCGCACCGGGTCCCAGTCCTTGATACCTGTGGTGCCGGTGACAGTTTCATAGCGCGCTTCATCGACGCCTTCTGCATCGACGGCCATGCCCCTCTTGACGCCATGACCGCCGCAACCCGAGCCGCAGCAGATACCTGCCAACACAAGGGAGGCTTTCCACAGGAACTGCGCGCGGCTCCGGATTGGATTCGCGCGAAATACACCGATACGATCAACGCCGCGAAGGAGAGTTTCTGATGTCCGCGATCACCATGCGACGGCCCATTCAGGCAGCAGCGGAAGACCGATCCTTCTGGCTTCAGGACATCGAGGCGACTGCGGCCACCAAGCCGCTGAACGGCGACTCGAACGCCGACGTCGTGGTCGTCGGTGGCGGCTATACCGGGCTCTGGACCGCGCTCCGTCTGGTCGCGATGGCGCCCGATACCCGCGTCTGCGTGGTCGAAGCAGGGTGCTGCGGGTCGGGCGCGTCGGGTCGAAACGGCGGACAGGTACACAGTTGGTACGCCGAGATCGACACGCTGGCCGAGGTGGTCGGAGACACCGAAGCCCGCCGGCTCTGCGCCGCGTCTGCAGAGGCGATCGAAGAACTGGCCACGCTTCAGACCTCCGGCGCGATCGACATGGACCTGAGGCTAGATGGCTGGCTCTGGACCGCCAGCTCCAAGGCTCAGGAGGGCGCGTGGGCGCGAGCCGCCGCCGCAACCGCCGCTGCCGGGGTGCGACGGTTCCGGAACCTGAGTGCCGAGGAAATCGCGAGACGCACCGGATCGTCAGCCTCCTACGCAGGTATCGCCGAAGACCGCGCCGGGAGCGTACATCCCGCGAAGCTTGCGAAGGGTCTGCGCGATCTGGCCATCGCCAGTGGTGTCAGGGTGTTCGAGAATTCGCCGATACGCCGGATCGTGCCGGGCGCGTGCTGTTCCGTCGAGACCGACCGGGGCGCGCTGCGTACGCCAAAAGTGGTTCTGGCGGCGAATGCCTGGCTTGCGGGCATCCCCGCGTTGCGCCGGCACATGTTCGTGGTGCAGAGCCAGATCATCGCCACCGAACCCTTGCCCGACATGCTCGATGCAATCGGTTGGAAGGACGGAGCCGCGATCTGCGATTCGCAGCGGCAGGTCTTGTATTATCAACGCAGCCAGGCCGGGCGGGTGATCTTCGGACATGGCAGCGGCAGGATCGCCTTTCGCGACGATTTCGGCACTGAGTTCAACCGAAGCCGGGACCGGGGACAGGCCAACCGCACAGAACTGGCGCGGGTCTACCCCATGCTCAGCGACGCCCGGATCACCCATGACTGGGCCGGTCCGGTGGATTGCACCTCTGATCACATGCCAATCTTTGATCGTCTTCCCGGCCATCCGAATATCTTCTTCGGGCTCGGCTTCAACGGCACCGGTATCGCGCAGACCCCCGTTGCCGGACGTATTCTGGCCAGCCTCGTGCTGGGGCGTGCGGATGAATGGGCGCGAAGCGGGCTCGTGGGGGTCGCTCGGCGCAGGGCGCTGCCGCCTGAACCGATTCGGTATTGCGGCGCGCGTATCATACGGGCCGCAGTGCGCCGCCGAAACGCGGCAGAGATCGCCGGACACCGTCCCGGAAGGCTCACCCGATTTCTTTCAAATCTCGCACCGGGCAACGGCTGACGCCGCCACCCCCCAATCGAAGGAGGCGACCGCCATGGCAGAGATGACGCTCCACCAAATCCGCAAGACCTATGGCGGGATCGAAGTCCTGCACGGCATTGATCTTGAATGCGAAAAGGGAGAATTCATGGTTTTCGTCGGTCCATCAGGCTGCGGCAAGTCCACCTTGCTGCGCTGTATTGCCGGACTTGAGGAAATAAGCAGCGGCGAGCTACGGATCGGCGGCGCGCTGATGAACGATGTGCCACCTTCGCGGCGCGGAATTTCAATGGTGTTCCAAAGCTACGCGCTCTATCCGCACATGACCCTGTTTGACAACATGGCGTTCGGACTGAAGATCGCCGGCATAAAAAAGAACGAGATACGCGAGCGGGTGCAACGCGCCGCGGACATCCTGCAACTCACTCCGCTGCTCGGGCGCTATCCCAAGGCGCTGTCAGGCGGGCAGCGCCAGAGGGTCGCAATCGGGCGCGCCATCGTTCGTGATCCACGGGTCTTTCTCTTTGACGAACCGCTGTCCAATCTCGACGCTGCGCTGCGGGTGGCGACCCGGATCGAGATTGCCAAATTGAAGCAATCCATGCCTGATACGACGATGATCTACGTTACCCACGATCAGGTCGAGGCGATGACGCTGGCGGACCGTATAGTTGTCTTGCGCGACGGCGAAATCGAACAGGTGGGCACGCCGCAAGAGCTTTACCGAACGCCCCGAAACGTCTTTGTGGCCCAGTTCATTGGCTCGCCCGCGATGAACGTCCTGCCGGCGCAATTGCATCATCGGGATGGCGGGGCAACGATCACCCATGCCGCAAGCGGCGAATGCGTGCTCGGCGGTGCCGGTGCATTCGATGCCGGTCCTGTTCAACTAGGTGTGCGACCCGAAGACCTTGCGCTGGCCGGTGATGCCGCCCCGTTGTTCCGGGGCCGGATCGACCACATCGAGCATCTGGGGGAATGGCAACTCGTCCACACGGATGTCGGCATCGACGACAAGCCGATCATCGCCAAACTGCCCGGCGATCTGGACGTGCGACGTGGTGCGGATATCGCCCTGGCCGCACGGCCCTCGTCGATCCATGTCTTTGATACCGATGGCCGCAGACAGAACGGCGCGGGCCGGACCTGATGCGCCGGATCGGACGGCCCGATACTGGGTGCCGCTTTCTGGGCCATTGTCCGTCGTGTAGAGAACGATGGTGTTGTCCGCGATACCCAGTTCGTCGATCTTGTCGAGCAGGGAGCCGACATGGCCGTCATGCTCGATCAGGCCGCTTCCGAACAGGTCCTCTTCCGAGCTGATACCGGTCGCGAGATTGCGGCTCTCGTCCTTGAGGTGCGTGTATACGTGCATCCGGCTGGGCGCGTGCCAGATGAAGAACGGCTTTTGCTGATCGACCGCACGCTCCATGAAGTTGATAGTGCGGGCGAGTACCTCTTCATCAAAGGTTTCCATGCGTTTCTTGGTCAACGGACCGGTGTCGTTGATTTCGCCGTCCGCGAAGGACTCGATCACACCTCTCGGACCGAACTTCTCGAGAAACTCGGGGGTCTTGGGGTAATCTGCCTGCTCCGGCTCTTCGGACACGTTCAGGTGGTAAAGGTTTCCAAAAAATTCATCAAAGCCATGTTTCGTCGGCAGGTGCTCGTCAAGATCGCCAAGGTGGTTCTTGCCGAATTGCCCCGTCATGTACCCTTGCTCTTTCAGGACTTCGGCAAGCGTCGGGTCCTCGGGCTGAATGCCGAGCGGGTTGCCGGGCTGGCCAACCGTCGTCAGGCCGGTGCGCACCGGCAGTTGCCCCATCAGGAAAGCGGCGCGACCGGCTGTACAACTTGGCTGGGCGTAATGATCTGTGAACAATGCACCCTCGGCCGCGATCCGGTCGATATTCGGCGTCGGGTACTGCATCCCGTGGCTGTAGGCGCTGAGGCTCGTCTGGGCCACGTCATCGACCATGATCGCCAGGATGTTCGGCGGCGCGCTCTCCTGCGCGAACGCTGAACTTGCGGCGATCCCAAAGGTCAGTGAACCAACTGCAAATAAAATAGTGAGTTTCATAAGGAAGTCCTCCGTGGATAGTCTCCTCGCAAGAAGCCTAGACTCCGGCACCCGCCATGTCATCAAGAGTCGTCATCGGCGAAAGGCTCCGGCCGGTCGAGACGCAGCGACGATTGCGCAAACCGACCCTGATAGGCGCGACAGGAGCGACCGATCCGTGACTTGCGTTGCAACGACGCGGTTCGCGTCACAGCCGCCGGAATCGCGCTGTGCCTTCACTCAGCCAAGGCCGTAAAACGCGAGGTCAAGACAGCGAGCGCCGCGTGGGCTGGCTCCAGATTGCCATTCCCAGGGCAATCGCGATCAGGCCGGCCGCTGTGGAAAAGGTCGCCGAAAAGGCACGCGAAATATCCGCGATCGGTGCTTGCGCCGCCTCACCCGTTCCCATGAAGGTGACGAACAGCGTGGACATCGCGGCGGCACCTGTCATCAATCCAAGGTTGCGCGACAGCCCGAGCAGACCGGACAGCCGTCCACGTTCCTCCTTGCCGGCACCGGACATGACCGCTGTGTTGTTGGCCGCGAGAAACAATTGAAAAGCCGGCGTCAGCAAGATCAACGCGGCTATGTATCCGCCCACACCGAAGCTGCGCGGCAAATAGGCCAGGCAGAGCAGGCCAATCATGGTCTGCAACAAACCCGCACGCATCACCCGACGCGGACCGAAGCGATCGGTCAACCGCCCCGCGGGCACGCCCGAGACCGCGGCAACGACCGGCCCGACCGCCAGAACCAGTCCGACAATCGCCTCGTCCAGCCCAAGCGAGAACGTCAGGAAGAACGGGCCGATGACCAGCGTTGCCATCATGACGGTGCCAACCAGTATGTTCATGGCGAATCCGGAACCCGCGACCCGGTCCAGCAGCACGGTCATTGGAACTAGCGGCATGACCACGCGGGTCTCGACAACCACGAAGAGCGCGGTCGCGATCACCGTAGTCAATGCAAGTACGGCGACGGAAACCGGAATTCCCGCCACGCCGCCGCTGGTGGCAAGGGAATAGGTCGCAAGCGCGAAAATCAGGAGCAAAGTCCCGGCGAGGTCAAGTGACCTCACCGATGCGCGGGGACGCCCCTCATCGCGCCGGATCGCGAGGAACGCCAGAACAAGGGTCAGCCCGGAAAACCCGGCGAGAAGCCAGAACGCCAGTCGCCAGTCGCTCAACGCCAGCACGAGACCACCAAGAGAGGGGCCGAGTGCGGTGCCCGCAGCCGAGGTTGTCCCCAACAGGCCCATGACGCTTCCAAGCCTGCCGGGAGGCACCATGTCGCGCGCGATTGACAAGGGCAGCGCGATCAGGATCGCCCCGCCAGTTCCCTGAATCGCCCGCCAAAGGATCAGCAGCGCCAGGCTCGGTGCCGACGCGCTCAGCATCGACGCGGCAACAAAGACGATCAGTCCCAGGATCATCACCCGACGGTGGCCGAACAGATCGCCAAGACGTCCGGCAGAGACGATGGTGACCGTCACCGCCATCAGATAGGCCAGCACAATCCACTGGGCCTCCGATACGGACACCCCAAAATGGCGCGTCAAGGTGGGCAGCAGCACGGACGCGACGCTGATCCCCAGAGACGCGGTCAGTGACGCGGCGGCCAGCGCCATCAGGACGGGAAACGGCGCGCGCGCCTCGGATATTGCAGACATGGTAGATCTCTTGCCTCTGTGGTCATTGGCAGATAGCCTGCCACTTCAAGTCAGCTTGAGGTCAACCATGAAATTGCTCGATATCGGGGTCCTCTCGGAACAAAGCGGTGTCGCCCCCTCGACGCTGCGCTATTACGAGGAAATCGGACTGATCCGGTCGGTCGGCCGGCACGGTCTGCGACGGCAGTTCGATACGCAGGCGATCACGCAGCTCGCGCTGATCTCGTTGGGCAAGATGGCCGGGTTCTCGCTCGAGGACATCAAGGGCATGTTTGCCAGCGACGGAACGCCCCGATTGCCGCGCACCGAGTTGCTGATCCGCGCCGACGCGCTCGAGCAGCAGATCCGCGATCTGACACGCTTGCGCGACGCCCTGCGACACGTGGCGGATTGCCCCGCCGAAAACCACATGGACTGCCCCAAGTTCAAGCGCCTGATGGATTTCGCCGCTCGCACCACCGCCAGACGCCGGACCTGAGAAAGCTCAGAGATGCCCCTGCCGAACTGGCCGGCGGCAACAGATCGCGCGATGCGCACAGGCGCATTTCGTTTCAAAGGCTGATCCAGATACCGACCTCGATTGCCGCGACCACTTCTCAATCTCCGGACCAGCGGGACCGATCAGAGAAATCGGTGCAGAACTTATGCAGCAACCCCTCCGGATACTGCGCGGCCTGTCGTCCGAATTCATGCCGCGCAATGGTGCGCACATGCACCTCATCCGGACCATCATAGATCCGCAGCGCCCGCATCCCGGCAAAGAAGTCAGCCACCGGGCAATCGTCGGTCATGCCCATTGCACCAAAAACCTGAACCGCGCGGTCTGCAACGTCGTAGCAGGCCCGCGCCACGGCCAGCTTGATCATCGAGATCTCGGCCTGCGCCCCCTTCCCGCCCTTGGCATCCAATGCTGCGGCGGCGTTCAGGACGAGCAACCGGGCCTGCTGCAGGTCGATCCGGCTGAGCGCCACGAATTCCTGCACCTTACCGTGATCCGAGATTTTGCGCCCGAACGTCTCTCTGCTCTTCGCCCGTTCGCACATGAGCGACACCATCAGTTCCGCACCGCCGATCGAACGCATGCAGTGATGAATCCGCGCGGTTGCCAGCCTGACCTGCGCCGCGGCAAAACCATTGCCGCGCGTACCAAGCAGGTTCTCCTTTGGCACACGGACATTCTCGAACAAGACTTCCGCATTCGGACGGGCGCGATGAGAGAAACCCAGAACCGGAATGTCGCGCACCACATGCACACCCGGCAGATCAATCGGAACGATCAGCGCCGAATGGCGGGCGTAATCGGAAGCCTCAGGGTCGGAAACACCGATCAGCACCGTAAAACTCCACCCCGGGACGCCGCTGTTTCCGGTGAACCACTTGTGCCCGTTGACGAGCCAGTGGTCACCCCTGTCTTCGATCCGGGTCGCGATGTTGCGGGCATCCGACGATGCGGTTTCCGGCTCGGTCATGGAAAAACCGGTGCAGATCTGCCCTTCCAGCATCGGTTTGAGCCACCTTTCCTTCTGCTCGTCGGTCCCGATGGAAACCAGCATTTCCATGGTCGGTAGATCGGGCGCATGACAGTTGAAGACCTCTGCCGCCCATTCGACCCAGCCGAGCGTTTCGGCGAGGGGCGCGAATTCGGTGTTGGTCAGTCGCGTTCCCGGCGCCCAGTCAGGCAGATTGGGCAGGCCAAGGTTCCAGAGCCCCATCCCCCGCGCCTTGCGCTTGAGTGCGGCCATGAAGGCAGGCCGCGCGCCCGGCGGGTTCGCGGCTACGAACGCCTTCATCTCCTGCACTCGCGGGAAGATCTCTTGTTCCATGAACCTCGTCAGGCGTCGCCCGAGATCGGTCGTCGGGTTGTCGTCCATCACGCGCCCCTGAAGGCCGGTCGACGTTTCTCGAGGAATGCAGCAGCGCCTTCCCTGAAATCATCGGTCATGAAATTGTCGATGGCGGTATCGCGTTCCCAGTCCAGCACCGCGTCCATCCCGGCGATGTCCTGCGCGAAGAAGCGTTTTACCGTAGCCTGAGCAAGAGGCGGGCCGGAGGCGAGCTTCCGAGCCAGCGCCTGCGCCGCTTCCAGTGCGCCGCCATCCGGTGCCGAATAGTCCGCGAGACCGTGGGCCAGCGCTGTCGGCTGGTCGATCTCTTCGCCGGTCAGCAGCAGACGTTTGGCCGCCGCCCGCCCCATCCGGCGCGGCACCGACCAGAACATCCCGGCGTCGGGCGAGGCCCCGACACGGATTTGCGCCGCGCAGAAACGCGCGCCGCTGGCGGCGATCACCAAATCACAGGCCGCGGCGAGCCCGATCCCGGCTCCGAAGGCCGGCCCTTCGACCGCCGCGACATAAAGTTTGTCCGACCGCAGAATGACGCCGATCGTACCGCCGCCCTTTGTGATCCGCTCCTCCATCTGCGAACGCGAGCGCAGATCCTTGAGCACCCTGAGATTGCCGCCCGCTGAAAATGTGCCGTTCGCCCCGGTCAGCACGAGCACCCGCTGCTTCTCATCGGCCTCGAAGCCATCCACCGCAGCCGCCAGCCCCTCGCGGACTCCGGGTGCGCCCATGGAATTGCGGTAGTCCGGCGAATCCACCGTGACCGTGAGGACGGGACCTTCCGCCTCGGTCCTGACAACATCACTCATTGGGCGTGCTCCTCCAGGTCCATCAGTTTCGCTCTGAAATGTTCGGCACTGCCCAGCCAGCGGCTGAGCACGTCGGCGCGCAGCAGGTGATAGCCGACCCCAAGTTCGCGGGTCATGCCGATCGCGCCATGAAGGTGGATCGCTTCCCGCCCCACAAGGTCGCCGGTCTGCACCGCAAGCGCCATCGCGGCGGCCACGTCGCTCCGCGCGCGTCCGGAATAGCCATCGGCCAGCGCATTCGCCGCGCCCAGGACCTGCGAGCGCAGCATCTCGATATCGACATGCAGGTCGGCAACCCGGAATTGCAACGCCTGTTTGGTCGCCAGCGGCTGGCCGAATTGTTCGCGCGTGCGCAGATATTCCAGCGTCTGGGTCAACGCAGCTTCGCAGGACCCGAGGCTTTCCGCAGCGGCCGCAAACGCAGCCAGCGTGAAGGCCCGCTCCAGCGCCGCGAGCCCGTCATCCGGCCCGATCAGGCGGGACGAGGCCGGAACGCGCACGCCTTCGGCCCGTATCATCGCCCATGTCGTACCGTCGGTCGCCGGAAATGGCGAGACGGTCAGCCCATCGGATCCGGCAGGCACGAGGAACAGGCTGACGCCCGCCCCATCTCTGGCCGAAACGAGGAAGACTTCGGCGGTCGCACCTTCGGCGACATGGCTCTTTACACCCGTCAGGCGATATCCGTCGCCATCCGGCTCGGCCTGCGTCACCGGCATCTCGAAATCCCATCTTGTCCCAGGCTCCAGAACGGCGACTGCCACGGGCATTTCACCTGCGACCAACCGTGCAGTCAGGTCGAGTGCGTCCTGCCGCGCAGTCCCTGCAAGGATCGCACCCGGAAGAACGCAGCCGCCGATCAACCCGTGATATGTCGGCACGCGCCCGAGACCACGCGCCAGGGTCATCAGCAGCCGGGGCCCGCCATCGGCGCCACCCGCCGCCTCGGGTAGCCAGCCGCCCCAGAGCCCGAGCGATCCGAGCTGTTCCCTCAGGACGTCGGGGTCAGGCCTGGGCGCGTGCCCGTCGACATGCGGGGCTCTGTCGCGGGCCTCGCGCAGCGCGCGGTCGAGCATGTCCTCGACCATGATTTCGTCTTCTGATGCTGCAAATCTCATGGTCGCCTCACAAGTTCAGGATATGCTTGGTTATGATGCTGCGCTGCACCTCCTGGCTGCCGCCGGCAATCGCCGGACCACGCCACCAGTAGCGCGATTCTGCCGCGTTGCGCGCTTCGTCCGGGACAAAGGCGTTGAGCGCCCCGTCCTCCCACGCCGCTTGCGCGGGAAGCGCGTCGGGACCGAGAAGCTGAACGATCGCGCGATCCAGTCGCTGGTTCACCTCGATGCCGCGCAACTTCAGCACCGATGCAAAGGGACCGATGCCGCCATCGTCGACCAGCCGCTCAAGCGCCCGCATGGTCGCGTTTTCCAGCGCCCGCAACTCGATTTTCCTTTTGGCAAGGTCATCGCGAAACTGTGGATCCTCGATGGCGGGACGGCCGTGGATCCGAACATCCTTTGACAACCTCTCCAGCCGCCCGAGCTTTCTCCGCGCTTCGGTATGCCGGGCGGAAAAGAGCCGTTCGTGTTCGAGCAGTGACTTTGCGATGTCCCAGCCCGCGTTCTCTTTGCCGACCCGGTTGGCAACCGGGACACGCACGTTGTCGAAGAAGAACTGGTTGAACACATGGGCACCATAGAAATGGTGTACGGGACGCTGCGAAATGCCCGGCGTCTCGAGGTCGATCAGCAGAAAGGAAATTCCGGCCTGCCGGCGTCCTTCCCGGGACGTACGGACGAGACAGAACATGTGATTGGCGAGATGGCCGCCGGAGGTCCAGATTTTGGTCCCGTTGACGATATAATCATCGCCGTCCCGTTCGGCGCGGGTCTGAAGCGACGCAAGATCCGAACCCGCTCCGGGCTCGGAATAGCCCTGGCACCAGGCATGTTCGAAGCTCAGCGCCTTCGGCAGATAATGCGCCTGTTGCTCTGGCGTGCCGTGGGCCTGCAGGATCGGTCCGATCATCTTGATGTTGAAGGTCCCGACGAGCGGTGCTCCGTGCGCCGCCATTTCTTCCTCAAAGATGAAGAGCGTGCGCATGTCCCAACCGGACCCGCCCCATTTCTCTTCCCATGAGGGCGCACCCCAGCCGCGCGCGACCAGCTTGGTCTGCCACTCCAGCAAAGCCGCTTCTCCGACCGGGAGACCGAGATCGCTCAGCCGCCGCACTTCGGGGTCCAGGTTCTTCTTGCAGAAGTCTGCAATCTCGTCGCGAAAGGCGACTTCGTTTCCGGCGTGCATGTTCATGCCAACTGCTCCGTGAGTTTTCCGAGACCCGCGAGCGCGGTATCACCGTCGCGGACCAGTGTGTTTACGACTTCCGACACCGGGCGCAGACGATCGAACCAGCCGATCCCCTGCCCTGCGCCGTAATGCTGCAGCGGGCGGATGTCGTGTTCGATGATCGCGCCAAGCATGTCCCCGACCAGAACGTCATGCAGCGGGTGACTCAGCGGAGACGGGGCTTCCTTCGTGCTCCACTCCTCCGACCACGCTGAGCGGGTCTGGCGGAACGGCTTGCCGCTTTCGGCCCGGCTGATGACCGTGTCGGCTGCCTGGGCGTCAAGCAGCGCGTCAAGCTCGCCCGGCGACAGATGCGACCGGTACTCCTCGGTCACCAGAAATGCGGTTCCGATCCAGACGCCCTGGGCGCCCAAAGCCAGCGCCGCCGCGATGTGACGCCCCGTCGCGACTCCGCCTGCCGCGAGCACCGGCACGGCGCCCGCCATCTGCACGATTCGCGGAACAAGCGAGAATGTCCCGATCTGGCCCGTGTGCCCCCCGGCGTCATAGCCCTGCGCGACCAGCAGATCGACACCAGCCTCAAGCGCGCGGGCCGCATGGCGCTCCTGACCGACCAGCGCGACTGTTGTCTTGCCCTTCGATTTCATCAGTTCCACCACTTCGGGCGGGCAGCCGATACCGAGGGCAACCATGTTCACGTCCGACTCTGCCACCGCGGCGATCTGGCTGTCCTGGATTTCCCTTGACCGGATGAAGCGGGTGCGCATCCCCGGCGCAGAGGGTTTCGGGACGGAATACTTGCGCTCCAGGCCTTCGACGAACCTGCGGTGCGCATCCGGCACCTTCATCTCCAGTTCCGCCCGGTCGTTCCTTTCGGGCACCTTGTCCGGGATCACGAGGTCGAGACCGAACGGGCGGTCCTCGACCGCGTCACGAATCGCTTTAACCTCGTCGGCGATTTCCGCGGCCAGACGCCGCGTCGCGCCATAGACACCGTAGCCTCCGGCGTTCGTCACCGCCGCCACGACTTCGACCGCATGGCTGAAGCCGAAAATCGGTATGTCGATGCCAAAACGTTCGCAAAGCTCTGTTTTCACTGGTTGCTCCCTCCAGTCACCTGACGTGCAATGGTCGTTTAGAAGCGCGGGACTCTCGCCAATTCGCCACATCGCGTCTATCTTCCCAGATCATCGGGAGGCGCCTCATACGCAGCCCGTCTAATTGACGTGCATTATTTTCGCGGTTGCAAAAAGAATCAACAGCTAATGTGAGGGCCACTCATGGATGGACAAAACGAGCTTAGTGACACCAAGATGGGCTTGCTTCTGGCGGCAGAGCGACTTTTCGCCACACAGGGCATCGCCGCCACGACCATCAAGCAGATCAACACGGAAGCAGGGCAGAAGAACAGCTCCGCGATTCACTATCACTTTGGATCTCGCGACGCGATTCTCGACGCGATCATTGCATTCAGGGTTGCACCGGCAAACACACAACGCGCCAGGATGCTGGAAGAGGCACGCGTCGCGGCAAATGGCGGACCGCTGTCGACCGAAACCATCATCAACCTGCTCCTCCAGCCCATTGTAGATCGCCTTCTAGACACTCAAGGCCCTCATTTTTCACAGCGATTCCTGATTCAGCTTCGAATGAACATCGATGCGTGGCGCCGCTATGAACGAGAACGCCAGGCCTGGACTCTTGTTGAACTGCAAAAGGAATTGCGTCGCGCCCGCCCTCTCATCCCTGCGCAGGTCACACGAAGCAGGTTCCGCAGCGCAGTCAATTTCTCGATGTTTGAAATGGCCGAGATCGAGGGCGCCGAAGACCGGCTCGGGGAACGCTACAGTCGCGCCGAAGCCATTTTCCGCATCGAGGAACTCCGGTCGGTCCTCATCGCGATGATGGATGCGCCAATCCCGGGACGCACCGCCGAAGCCCTGGCAAAAGCCAGCACGGCAAAAGAGAATTCTGCTCTACTGCCTCAACAGACTAATTGACTTCCATTAAAACTTGTGGTGATGTGCCCTCGGGATCGGAGCGGAGACCCGTCCCGATGGAGGGGATTCATGACATTAAAGCTCTCACGAAGAATCGGTCTGGCACTTGGGGTTCTGCTGTCTCTGCAAGCCATCTACACCGCCTATTACGGCATGTTCGATCCGGGGCTGCATCGCCCCATAGCCTTTGGCCTGTGCATTCTGGCCGCCGTCATGTTCAAGCCGCTTGCCGCGCGCCTGTCTGCGCCCACGCCGGCGAAAGTGGCGATCTGCTGGATCATCGACATCATCCTGCTTGGCATCGTGTTCACGGCATTACAACGTTTCATCGTGAGCGCGGACGCCATGGAGAACATGCTGATCAGCTACTCGGTGACCGATCAGTGGCTGGGTCTTCTCGCCCTCTTTGCATGCGTGGAACTGACCCGGCGTGAGTTCGGGCTCGGTCTGACGCTGGTGGCCGGTGGCGTACTCGCCTACGTGCTCTGGGGCGAAAACCTGCCCGGCATGTTCCGGCACGCGGGCTTCACGCTGGACCAGGTGGTGCAGGGAATGTGGTACGGTTATGCCGGTGTTTTCGGCCTGCCAGTGTCAGTCGTGATCGAGCTTCTGTTCATCTACATCGTCTTCGGCATGGTGCTCGAAGCCACCGGCGCCGGACATGCGTTGATCCGGATCGCGGTCCGGCTGACCGGTCGTATCGCGGGCGGGCCGGCCCATGCCTCCATCGTCGCTTCCACCCTTTTCGGCTCGATGTCGGGTTCAGTGACCGCAAACGTCGCCGGCACCGGCACCTTCACCATACCGATGATGAAGCAAAAGGGATTCCGGCCGGAATTCGCCGGAGCGGTCGAAGCTGCCGCCTCGACCGCCGGGCAGTTCATTCCGCCGGTAATGGGGGCTGTCGCCTTCATGCTCGCTCAATTGACGAACACCCCTTACCTGCTCGTCTGCATCGCGGCCCTCGTGCCCGCCGGTGCGTATATTGCTGCACTGGTCCTGGCCGTCTGGCTCGAGGCACGTCGCAGCGGCATCGGCGCGACGGCCCCGGAGGACATGCCCAAGCTCAACCGGCGCGACGCGATCGAAAGCCTCATGTTCGTCATTCCGATCCTCACGGTCATCGGCATCCTCCTGATGGGTCGGTCCCCGGCCATGGCGGGTTTCGGCGCAACGATTTCGGCGCTGGCCCTCGGGTTTCTCAATCCCGAAGTGCGACGCAATCCCCGGCGACTGGTTGACGCGCTTGCCAAGGGCGGCATCTCGGGCGCACGGATCATGATTGCGGTCGGCGCCATCGGCATCGTCGTCGCCGGAATGAACCTCACCGGGCTTGGCCTGAACTTTGCTCAGGCGGTGGGATCTCTCGGCTCGCAGAGCCTGTTCCTGTCGCTGATCCTGACGGCCCTCGCCTGTCTCGCCCTTGGAATGGGCATGCCCACCCTGCCCGCCTACCTCATCATCGTGCTTGTGATGGGTCCGGCGCTGTCGGCCATGGGGGCACCCCGGATCGCCGTACACATGTTCGTGCTTTACTATGCGGTCTTGTCTGCAATCACGCCGCCGGTGGCGCTCGCGGCCTTCGCGGCGGCACCGATCGCAGACGCCGACCCGATGAAAATCGGCATCGTCGCGCTGCGGCTGACGATCGTGGGCTTCATCGTGCCATTCCTCTTTGTCCTGAACCCATCGCTCCTGCTTATCCAGAACTTCGAAGCGGCGGATTTTACCCTCGGCATGCTCAGGATCATCTGCATCACATGGGCACTTTCCGCCGGATTGGCCGGTTTCGGACTATCTCGCCTGCAACCGCTCTGGCGCGGTGCATACATCGTGGCCGCCGGCCTTTGCCTGGCCCGCGGGACGGAAATCGACGTGATCGGCTTTGGCCTCACCGCCGCGATCTTTGCCGCGGAGATGTTCCGCCGGCGGTCGCAACCGGGAATGGTATGAGGACGATCAAATGCTGAAGAAAACCACCCCGCCGGACCTGCGCATGGTCGCCCGCGATGCCTATATCTACACGCTGCCCCTGGTCGCAATGGAGAGCTTCCGGCGGCGCAGAATGACGCTCGGTCCGATGAATGAAATGTTCCATGCACGCAAACTGCTGCATTTCAAATCCCGGCACATCACCGCGCCCAACAACGACACGCTCTATTCCAATGCCTGGCTGGACCTGCGGCAGGGACCGGCCGTGATCGACCTGCCCCGGACCGGCGACCGTTACTTCTCTCTCGCGGTCATGGATATGTGGACGGACAACATCGCCATACTCGGGACGCGCACCACGGGAGAAGACGGCGGCCGTTTCACCATCATCGGCCCCGATGCGCCTGCAGACGGCATTCAGGGGCCTGTCATACGGTCCACCACCCCGATCTGCTGGGTTCTCGCCCGGATTCTCGTGACCGGTCCCGAAGACCTTGCTGCGGCGAGGGGCGTTCAGGATGGCCTTGTCCTGCAAACACCACCGCCGCCCAACACCCCGGCGGGAGACCCGGCGCAAGGCACCCGCACCGCCCCCTGGCCCGAGTATTTTGCCCAGGCGGCAGCGCTGCTCCGCCTCCATCGCCCACGCGCGACCGACATGGGGGTCATGCAGCGCATTGCCCCGCTCGGGCTCAACCACGCCGAGGGCTTCGATCCGTCGCGATTCAGCCCCGAAGAGGCAGAACAGATCGCCACCGGCCTCGCGGATGCCCGTCGCGCAATCGAGGGCGGCATGATCATGGCCGCCGAAGGGGACGGATGGCTAGACCCGAAGGCGGGTTTGGGATTCTACAACCAGGATTACGAATTCCGCGCGCGCGTCGCCGTGGGCGGGCTCGGTGCGCTCACACTGGAAGAAGCGACCTACTATCCCGCCACGTCGTTTCACGGTCAACCACTTGACGGGCACAGGATGATGCACTGGCACATCCCCGCAGATCGACAGATCCCCGTGAACGCTTTCTGGTCTCTGTCAATGTACGAGCCGACCGAAGACGGCGAGCTGTTCTTTGTCGAGAACCCGCTGTCGCGCTATGCCATCGGTGACCGGACGCCGGGGCTGATCCGCAATGGCGATGGATCGCTCGATATCTGGATCGGCCACACATCCCCCGGCGCGGAACGGGAGGCCAACTGGCTTCCTGCGCCCGCCGGACCCTACACGCTTTTGCTGCGTGCCTACTTCGCGAAACCCGAGCTGCTCGAGGGACGTTATGCAATCCCCGTTCCGCAGCCCGTCCAATGGGGGGAGGAAACCCAAGAATGACCACGATGACCCGCCGCACGGCCATGACCAGCATGGCGGCCCTGAGCCTCGCCTCGCTGGCGAGACCCGCCTGGGCACTGCAGGAAAACCTGCGTGTGCACACCACTTCGCCGGGCAGCACCGGCTTTACCTTTACCACGACCATGCAGACGATCGTTCAGCGTGAAACCCCGATCCGGATGAGCGTGACCTCGGGCCAGACCTCGACCCGGTCGACGCTCGACGCGGCCAACGGCAATGTCGATCTCTTCATCTCTTCGCCCGCGATAAATCACTACATGAAGAACGGCATTCAGATGTTCAAAGACATGCCGAACGCCCCCGACCTCTACCAGAGCATCCGGCAGGTGGTGAATTTCCCGCTTGGGCCGTACCACATTGTCACCTATGCGGATTCCGGGATCGAAACGCTTGACGATTGCCGCGGTCGCCGCGTCTTCATCGGCCCCCCGGGTGGCGCGGCCACCACCGTCGGCCTGGCCATCCTCGAAAGCGCCACCGGCATGAAGCCGGGCGATTACGAGCAGGCAAAGCTCGACTGGTCATCTGGTCAGCAGGCCTTCCAGGACCGTCAGGTGGACCTGATGATCATCCCGACGGAGCTTCCTTCGGCCGCGATCATGCAGTTTGCGCTTCTGGGAGAAATCAAGCTCATGTCAATCCCGGAAGAGGCCCTCCAGAAGAGCCCGCTTGCCGACATGCTTCAGATTCCCGGTCGCACCAGGACCGAGATTGCGCCCGACGTGTATGGTGAGAACCAGATCAACGAAGAACCTATCATCGCCGTCGGAAGTTGGGTCGGCATCGGGTCCCACAAGGGCGTCGATACCGACACGGTCTATGCCGTCACAAAGGCGATGTTCGACAACATCGCGGACATGCACGCCGCAGCGGAATGGATGAAGGCCTTCACGCCCGAAACCGCGCTCCTTCAGCTCAATGCGCCGGTCCATGCCGGTGCCTATCGCTGGTATCGGGAGAACGGTATCGAGGTGCCCGCCGAGTTCATCCCGCCGGAAGCCTCCTGACGCAGTGACAGAACCGCGCCGGACCCGCTCCGGCGCGGCGACCGCAAACAGGCCGGCGTCTCGGGTCACTGCGTCGCCGGCAACCATCGCCCGACCGGACGAGCGGCGAAGGCACCCGACAGCAACACATTGACCCCGGCCCGCGTGCCGACAGGAAGGACATGATGCCCCGAGACACAGAGACCGTCGCGCCTCCCGATTTCGCGATGATTGCCTCCGAGGCCTATATCTACGCCATGCCCTTGCTGGCTCTCGAGACATTCAGGCGTCGCCGGATCGAAAACGGTGCCATGCATCGGCCATTGCATTACCGCGATCTGCTGACTCCGGATGATCGCGATATCACGACCCCCAATAACGACACGCTCTATACGGACATCTGGCTTGACCTTGATAAAGGTCCTGCGCGGGTTTCCGTACCGGGCACGCGGGGACGCTATATTTCACTTCATCTGCTGGATGCCTACACCAACACCATCGCGGTTCTCGGGTCCCGGACCACCGGGCCCGACACGACCGAGGTGACGCTGGTCGGTCCGACCGGCTCGACCGCCGGCATAAAGGGACCGGTGGTGCGCTGCCCGACCCCGACGGTGCTGGGGTTGTTTCGCATTCTCGTGGACGATCCCAACGATCTGACATGGCCGCGCAGCATTCAAGATGCGATCATCCTGGACGCCCCGACCCACGATGGGAAGGAGATCCCGGCGGTTGACCGGCATGCACCGTGGCAGAACTTCTTTGCCGAAGCCAACCGTCTGATCCGTCGCAACCCGCCGCCTGCGACAGATATCGAAATGCTGCGCCGGATCGCGCCCCTGGGCATTGGCCCGGACACCGTGTTTGCCCCTTCGCGCTTCACCGAAGAAGAGAGCGAGGCAATTGCAGAGGGCCTGCGGATCTGTGCCGATCGCATCGCGCGCATTCAGGCTTCCTTGGGACGTGGCGGTGCGGGATGGGTTCCGCCACGACGCAATCTCGGCGTGTATGGCCAGGATTACTTCCTGCGTGCGGTCGTCGCAGTCGGTGGCCTTGGTGCCTTGCCGCTGGAAGAGGCCAGCTATTTCCGATCCGGCGGTGTGGGCGGCGAAGCGTTTGTCGGCACCCGTTCATGGCGGCTGCACATACCGGCCGACCGGATGCTGCCTGCCAACTCGTTCTGGTCGCTGTCGCTGTACGAACCGACCGCAGAGGGTGAGTTCTATTTCGTTCACAATCCGATGAACCGCTATGCCGTTGGTGACCGAACGCCGGGCTTGAAATGGAATGCGGACGGATCGCTCGACATCTGGATCGGGCACGACAGCCCCGGCGCCGATCGTGAATCGAACTGGTTGCCGGCCCCACCGGGCACATTTCAGCTTTTCCTGCGCGCCTACCTGCCGCGTGTCGAACTTCTCGAAGGGCGATACAGGATACCCGATCCCGAGCCTGTCGGCAGCTAAAGGCAAAGAATGTAAGGCGTCCCGGGAACGAGAGCACGCAGATCAATCCGGATCGCACGCACCAGTCAGATGAGGTCGTCCGCACGGCTTGCACAAGCGCCGCGGAGAGAAAGGGAAAAGAACCATGAATGGCAAAACCGGCTCGCTTCAGAGTTTGTTTTATCCGCGCTCCATCGCAGTGATTGGTGCGTCCACGGACCCGGGCAAGATCGGCGGCAGACCGATCGATTTTCTCAAGCGTTCCGGCTTTCAAGGTCGCATTGCTCCGGTCAATCCCAAGGCAGACACCGTGCAAGGACTGCCCGCCTTTCCCACGATTGGCGATGCCGGGCAGGTCGATCTGGCGATCTGCGCGGTTCCCGGCCAACTGGCGGAACAGGTGGTCGATGACTGCGTGGCCGCCGGCGTCGGCGCGCTCGTCATGTTCTCGTCCGGGTTCGCCGAACTCGGCGAGGACGGCCGCGAAACCCAGGAACGCATGGCAGCCAAGGCGCGCGCCGGCGGCATGCGGATGGTGGGGCCGAACTGCATGGGGGTGGCCACGATGGGCACCGGCATGGTTGCGACCTTCCACCCGGCATTTTCGAAGGTCGAGACACTGCCCCGCGATGGCCGCATTGCCCTGATCAGCCAGTCCGGCGCCTTTGGCGGGCTATGCATTCAGATGGCCAACAACCGTGGCATCGGCATTTCGCACATGGTCACGACCGGTAACGAAGCGGACGTAGACGTCGCCGATGTTCTGGCCGAACTGGCTCAGGACCCGCAGGTTGATGTCATCCTGATGTACCTTGAGGGCTGCCGCGATGGACCCGGTCTGATCCGGGCGCTGGAAATCGCACGTGCCAACCGCAAGCCCGTTGTCGCGGTCAAGCTTGGCCGGACCGCGGCAGGCGCGGAAGCCGCGCAATCGCACACCGCCGCGCTGGCCGGATCGGACGCTGTTTTCGACGCGATGTTCCGCCAGTTCGGTGTCTATCGCGCGCGCAATATCGAGGAATTTCTGGACATCGGCTGTGCCCTCGCCATCGGTCGCCTGCCAGACAACAACCGGATTGCGATCGTCACGCCTTCGGGCGGGGTTGGCATTCTCATGGCGGACGAGGCCGAAGAACGCGGTCTGGATGTCGCGCCGTTGCCCGAGACCGTGCAGAGCAGCTTCAAGAAGCTGATCCCTTTCGCCGGCGTGCGAAATCCGCTGGACATGACCGCACAGGTGATTTCGGATCCGACGTTGTTCGAACAGGCTCTGGAATTGGTTCTCAACGAAACCGACTTTGGCAGCGTCGTGTGTTTCCTGGGCGCGGCGACTTCGGACCCCGGGCTGGGAAAGGTGCTGATCGACAGTTGGGAGCGCGTCCGCGCCGCGCACCCCGAACGGCTCATGATCGCGCCGGGCATGCACCCGCCCGCTGTCGCGCAAGAGCTTGAAGCCAACGGAACCTATGCCCCGACCGAGCCGACCTACGGCCCCCGCGCCGTGGCCGCCGCATGGTATTTCGCACAGAGCTTCGCAAATGCCGTGGACCAGCCCGTCGTGGCAAGGGGAAGCCGGCTCCCAAGCGGCCAGCTGAATGAAATCGAGGCGATGGACGTTCTGCGCACTGCCGGGCTGCCCGTCGTTTCCGAACGCATGGCCAAAACTGCGGATGAGGCCGTAGCCGCCGCGCAGGACATCGGTTACCCGGTCGTGATGAAGCTTCTGTCACCTGACATCCTGCACAAGTCCGACATCGGTGGTGTGAAACTCGGACTCCGTGATGAAGCCGCTGTAAGAGCCGCCTTCGACGCCATCATGGCAGCCGGCGCAGCCGTGGCGGACGCCCGGATCGATGGCTGTATCGTCGCGCCGATGATTGCCGGGGACAGTGTCGAGACCATCCTTGGCGTCACGATGGACCCGACATTCGGGCCTGTCGTCATGTTCGGGCTGGGCGGCGTTCTGGTGGAAGCCATGGGCGACGTCAGTTTCCGCATCGCGCCGGTCGATCGCACGCAAGCGCGCGCCATGATCGACGAAATCCGGGCAAGAAAGGTGCTGGATGGGGTACGCAATGCCCCGCCGTCAGACATTGACGCGCTGACCGACGCAATCGTCGCGCTCTCGACCTTCGCCGCGGCCCATGCCGACCAGTTGGTCTCGATCGAGGCAAACCCCGTGCTGATCCGGCCTGAGGGGCAAGGCGCGATTGCGCTGGATGCGGTTGTCGTGACCCGATGACATCGATCAGTGACGCCTGAGAGACGACACAGGAAATTGGAGCGTTTCGCGACGAACTGACTCACCTGGCATTGACTGAAATCGGATTTTCAGTGTGTTGGGTGATGACAGATATTCCGGATCGGTCGCGAAACGCTCCAGACGATTGCGTCGCTCACCGGGCGGCTGCACGGGCTGTGGCATCTCGGAATCCCATCGCAATCGATATGAAAAACAGGATTGCGCCGCGCCGCCATAGGCTTGTGCCGGATGGCCAAGACGGTCGCGGGCCGACGGTCCGCCATCCGATCCGCAAGATTGACGAGCCAGCTCAGTACACACCGAGAACAGCAACCGGCGGAGCCTTCGCGGGCAGGTAAAATCCCGGCTCTGACTGAAGGCCGGTTCGGTCGTGTCTCGACAGTCAGAGAGGAGTATGTGACGACACCGCAAACGACGGAATGTTTGGCGCGCGCCGAACCGTACAGAATGGAAAGTACCAATTCGATGGCTGAAAACGAGAATATCCTGCATATCGGCATGTCACTGGCGGCGACCTGGCTGAACGACAGGGACCAGGACTCTTCCAAGGCCACGGCCAATGACGGCTATGCAATCGAGGCCGACGCCGAACTCTGTCGCATGTCCGAAGCCGCAAAGCTGGATTTCATGTTTCTGCCTGATACGCTGTTCGCCAATCCTCGCGGCCTGCGGGGCGGCCAGGGACCGGGTCCGGGCTCACTTGATCCGACGTTGAAGCTGGCGGCATTGTCTCAGCATTCCAGTCATGTGGGCCTTCTGACCACCGTCTCCACCACCTTTTTCCCCCCGTATATTGTCGCACGACAGCTTCAGACACTGCACTGGCTCAGCGGCGGACGCGCAGGATGGAACATTGTTACGGCACTGGATGGGCACAGGAATTTCGGTTTCGACGATATGCCATCGCCAGATGAGAAATATGCCCGTGCGGCAGAGTTCACAGAGGTTGTCAGGCGCCTGTGGGCGAGCAACCCTGCCCCCGGGCCAGAGGGATACGATCAATCCCTGATACAACCCATCGAGCATGAGGGCCGGTATTTCAAAGTTGCAGGACCCTTGAACGTGCGCGCCCCCGACGGTGATCGCATTCCCCTGATCCAAGCCGGAGCGTCCGAGACCGGTCGTGAATTCGCCGCACAGGTGGCGGATGCCATCTTTGCGTCTACACCCGACAAGGACGCCGCGATGTCCCTGCGCGCGGATCTTCGCAAGCGCGCCGTCGCGCATGGGCGCGACGCAGACGACATCGTGATCATGCCGGGGCTGAATTGCTATCTGGCCGAGACCCGCGCCGAGGCCCGGGAACTCTTCATGGAAACCAATGCCGGCATCGATCGCGGTCGCCGTCTGGACATGGTCAAGCAGATGATCGGGCTTGATTTGACGGATTGGCCGGAGGATCGCCCGATCCGCGCCACCGACCTGCCCGCCCTGCCCGACAAGCTGCGCAGCCGCACGCATTCCGAACTCTTGCGACGTATGATCCAGCGCGATGAACCAACGGTATCCGAATTGCTGCAACGCCCCGAATCCGCCGGGTCAGGACATTGGCGCATCATCGGCACCGTCGACGATGCCGCCGAGCAGATTGCGGAATGGCACCGCGACGGTGCGATTGATGGTTTCATAAACGTGCCGGGTGGTGGTGTGGATTCGATGAAGCGGACCCTGCACGATTTGATCCCGCAATTGGCGCAGCGAGGTCTGTTCCGGAAGGACTATAAATCCAGGAGTTTTCTGGGCCATTTGCGCGAGCGCCGGCTTTAGCGCCCGCGTGCCACCAACAGCCAGAGCAGGTAAAGGCCGCCCAGAAACCCGGTCATCGCACCGATGGGCAGCGACGCCGTACCGAGAAGGTTCTGACTGCACAGATCCGCACCCATGACCAGAAGCGCGCCCATCAGCGCAGCGGGCACCAAGGATACCTCGGGCGTACCGGTCAATTTGCGCGACAGGTGCGGAGCGGCAAGCGCGACAAATGCGATCGGGCCGGCGGCGGCGGTTGCGACCGATGTCAACCCGACCGCCATGATCACCATGATCAGGCGCACGCGTTCGACCTCGACCCCCAGCTGGTGGGCCATGTCATCGCCCATTTCCATCATCACCAGCTTGCGCGCGTGGAGAACGCCAACCGGCGCAAACAGGAACAATCCAAGCGCCGCCGGTCCTACATGCCCCCAGGTACGTGCGTTCAGTGATCCGGCCAGCCAGACCTGCGCTGCCATGGCCTGATCAAGATCGCCCATCACCAATAGCAGTGTATTGGCCCCCGACAACACCGCACCAACGCCAATCCCCACCAGAACCAGACGATATCCGCCAGAGCTTTGGCCGCGCCGCGAGATCAGAAAGACAACCAGCGCAGTGGCCATGCCAAACAGGATGGCGGCAACGGCGGTTTGAAACGGACCGGCATTGAACAGGATGATATGAACGATCGCGCCCGTGGCCGCGCCTGTCGTGAAGCCGATAACATCTGGCGATCCCAGCGCGTTACGGGTGATCGACTGGAACACGGCACCGCCCAGCCCGAGAGAGGCACCGACAAGCGCGGCGGTCAGCAGGCGTGGCAACCGAATACCCATTACAACCCGGTCAATGCGGGGATCGTTGGCGTCGCCGAGAAGACCGGAGAGGACATCCGCGACTCCAAGGCGCAGCGTGCCGGTATTGAGCAACAGAGCCGCGAGCAAGAGACCGAGCAGCACCAGGACCGATGAAACCACGACCACACGAAGCGGCAGCAGGATCGAAACCCGTCCTGTCCGGATGACGTGCCGGTCGCGGAACCTCATAGCCGGGCCAATTTGAAGCGCCTTGCCACGTAAACAAAGAACGGCCCTCCGAGGAGCGTCGAAACAATGCCTGCCGGGATTTCGGACGGCGTGGCGATGACCCGGCCAATGATGTCGGCGATCAACAGCAGCATGGCGGCAAACAATGCCGCGTACGGAAAAATCCAGCGGTAATCCGGTCCGCAAACCGCGCGCGCCAGGTGCGGCGCAACCAACCCGACAAAGCCGATCGGGCCGATTGCAGCCGTGGCGCCACCGGCCAGCAGCATCACGGAAAAGCAGGCCAGTGACCAGACCCACCCCGGTCGTATCCCGAGCGCCCGGCCGACATCCTGGCCCAACGCCAGGCCATTGAGACTGCTGGCGAGGCCCAGTGCGATTGAACTGCCACACAGCAATGACAAGGCCAGCGTGCTCACGATCTGCATGTTGCGGCCTTCCACGGAGCCGGCCGCCCAGTTCCGAAAGGTGTCGAATACCGCGGAATCCGCGTTGAGAATAACCAGGCTGGTGGCCGAGCCCAGAACCACCGACAGTCCCGCACCGGCCAGAAGCAACCGCACGGGATCTGTCCCTGCCCGATGCGCGCGCCCCAGCAGAAACACCGCAACCCCGGCAAGTCCGGCACCGGCGTAGCCCAGCCAGACATATTGATGCATGCCGGTCAGGTCAAAAACCGCGATACCGACAACCACCAATATGGCCGCGCCGCCGTTGATACCCAACAAGCCCGGTTCAGCCATCGGATTGCGCGTGATGGCCTGCACCATTGCCCCGGCGACACCCAGCGAGGCGCCCGCCAGTACCGCCAGGCCGGTGCGCGGGATCCGCAATTCTCGCACGATCAGGTGCAGGTCATCCTGGGGGTCGAATCCGCGAAGCGCCTCCAGTGTCTCGTCCAGCGGGATTGTACGCGAGCCGATGGCGAGACTGAGCAGCGAGAGAATGACGAGACATACGGCACCGAACGCGAGCCAGCCGAGCCGACGCCAACCACGGTCTGACAGATGGCCCGTCATTGCGCGGCAAATTGTGTCGCCACGGTTTCTGCCGTTTGCAGGCCGGAAAAATAGTCGATCCGAAACGACGTCTGGCCCAACGCATAGACCCGGCGATTGCGAACTGCGGGCAGGTTTGCAAGGACCGGATCATTCAGAAACGTGTCGACGGTCTCTTGCGTCCCGTTCAGCAGAAATACGGTGTCGCCAGAAATCGCATCGGTCAGATTTTCGCGCGAGAAGAAATCGAAATTCGACGACCGGGTCACTTGCGACCGCAACCGGTCGGGCAGCCCCGCCACCTCAAAGCCCAGTGCCGTCAACAGCGTTGCCTGCGGGCTGCTCACTTTGCCCACCGAATAGGTTCCGGCGAGTTGGTAGCCGACAATTGTCACCGTGCCATCATGTGGCGTGATTGTCGACGCGATCTTGGCGATGTTGTCGTCAAAGCGCGCAATGGCATCCGCCGCACCACGTTCGACGCCCAACGCCTGCCCGAGCTCCCGCGCAAGGTCCTGCCAGCTGCGGTCGGAATAATTCACCGCGATGGTCGGAATACCCTGGCTTTGCAACAGCGGATATTGCGGCAGGATACTGTCGGCACCAGTTGTCGACGCGACAACCAGATCGGGCCACCAGCCGATGATCGACTCCATGTCGAATGTCAGGTTCGGATACAGCACCTCGACGCCGCGTTCGTCGGCCAAACCGGCCCATTGCGAAAAAAAGCCCTTGTCATCGGTCAAGGACCCCGGCGTGGTCGCGGCGCTCGCAACCAGTGGCGCACCGATGGCGAGCAGAATTCCGGTAACGCTCGGCGTGGTCGAGACGACCGTGCGGGGTTGTGCGTCCAGGGTCAAAATGCCGGCTTCATGGATCACGTTGCGCGGCCACTCCTGAGACTGGGCGGGAGCCGCAAAAGACGCTAACAGCCCCAGCGAGGCTGAAATAGGGAATTGTGATTTCATTACATTGGCCTAGCTGGAACTGTTGGCGTTTCCGTACAGGTCGTTCGGCTGCAAGACGGTTCCGACGAGGGATGACAGACCGGCCAGGCTGGCTGACCTGCATATTGCAGAACGGGTTCCGCAATGCAATACGGTCTCGGTACACCTTGCGGAGAATGCCCGATGAATCAGCGGCTGAGCGCAGAACGCGTCACCCTGCGCTATGACCAGCGGACGGTGTCACGGGACCTGAGCATGGCGATACCGAATGGATCATTCACCGTGATCGTCGGCCCGAACGCCTGTGGAAAGTCAACCTTGTTGCGCGCGCTGTCGCGGTTGCTGGTCCCGAGCGCCGGTCAGGTCGTGCTGGATGGCAAGGATATAAGAGAACTGCCGGCGCGCGATGCGGCACGGCGTTTGGGGCTGCTGCCCCAGTCACCGCTTGCACCCGACGGGATCACCGTGGCCGACCTCGTGGGCCGGGGCCGCTATCCGCATCAATCCTTTTTGCGCCAGTGGTCACGCGAAGACGCCAGCGCGGTCGAGGAGGCGCTGCGATCGACCGATATCACGGAATTGGCGGATCGGTTTGTTGGCGAATTGTCCGGCGGGCAGCGGCAAAGGGTCTGGATTGCCATGGCCCTCGCCCAGCAAACCCCGATCCTGCTGCTGGATGAACCCACGACCTATCTCGATATTTCACATCAGATCGAGGTGCTGGACCTGCTCGCCACTCTGAATGACGCAGGGCGCACCATCGTGGCGGTCCTGCATGATCTGAATCAGGCTTGCCGGTATGCGTCGCACATGATCGCCATGCGCGAGGGCACCATCGTGGCAGAAGGCGAACCCGCCGCCATCGTGGACAGTGCGCTCGTTGAACGCGTCTTCGGATTATCGGCGCTGGTGATCCCGGATCCGGAGAGCGGCACCCCGATGATCGTACCGCACAAAAGGCGGCGCAACTATAGCGCTTCGCGATAAACCTGACTCACCTCGTGCCGCCTGAAATCAAAGATTTCAAGGGCTTGGGTGATACAGGATGCTGCAGGGTCATCGCGAAACCCTTCAGATCGCCTGCCCGCTGGTTTTCGTGTTGATCGATCTCGCTCTGCTCAGCAAGAGGTCCCGGTCCTCGGGCTCGTGAAGTTGCCCGAGATCGGTAACGGTTGTCACAACACAGGCAATTTCATTTTGCGCGTCGAAGATCGGCGCGGCCTGACCGGTCACGTTGGACAGCAGATGGCTCGTCAGTTCTGCCCAGGCGGTTTCGCGAATATGGCGTAGTCGCCCGGGATCAGGGGGTGTGCCGCGAAAATGGACAGGCTGGTTTTGCCTGGCACGTTCGATCATCGCGCCGGGCAGGTAGGATTGAAACACCAGGCCACACGCCGTGTTGTCGATGGGCAGCACATCGCCAAGCGCAAGCGGGTTGATCGAGAAGTAGGCGCTGCGATACCAGCGCACCAAAGTCGGCCCGCGTTCGGTCCAGATCGCCACGCCTGCGCTGAAGGCGTGTGACTGGCTCAGGCCTTTCATCGACTCCGCAGCCACTTCGATCGGGTCGATGCGCTTGAGCGCACCCACCCCGATATTCAATGCCTCCGGTCCCAGGTCGTATCGCCCGCTTGAGGCATCCTGCGCGACCAGCCCTTCGCGCAACAGCGACTGCAAATAGCGATGTGCCGTCGAACGCCCCAGGTCCGACCGCCGGGCGATTTCGCTGAGCGCAAGCGCGCCCGAGGATGTCGAAAGCAAACGCAAAATGCGCGCAGCGACAGACACGGACTGGATGTTTGCCGAACGTTTGACGGCCGTCTTGTCCTCATTTGCCATGTATTTCGTCTACCTCTTCTGTGGTTTCCGTCGCACATATCCTGATCAAAGCCTGCGAGACCGTATTGACATGCGGAACGCGTTATGGATTGTGAAACGGCCATTGCCAGGCACAAGCTACAGTTTGTCCTAGCCAGCGTCTCCCGAAACATCTCCGAACGGATTAAATATGTTGATTTCAACTCCCTCCGGGTTGATGCGCAGTGCCAGCGTCATCTCATTCGCAACCGCTCTGGGCACAGTTCCCGCTCTGGCACAAGACAGTGATGTCTATGTTCTTGATACTATCATGGTGACCGGTGAAAAGCTGGAACGTGAAATCAAGGACACCGCCAGCTCGGTGACCGTCGTGACCAGTGAGGTGCTCGACCAGGTTCGACCAAGCGCGAATTCTGTTGGCGAAGCCATAAACGGTGTCCCGAACGTGGTTTACCCTGGTACGGTCTCCGCGCCCATTATTCGCGGCGTCGATTCCCAGGGACCTCACAGCGGTGCTGTCGCGTTTTTTTCCGGCACCGTCCCGCGTGCCACGACCAATGTTGACGGTCACTATCAGGGATTCAACGAATTCCTCTTTGGTGTGTCCTCGATATGGGACGTCGAGAGCATCGAGGTATTTCGCGGCCCCCAGACGACCTCGCAAGGTGCGAATGCAATCGCCGGCGCAATCATAGTCAACACAAATGATCCGACCTTCACCCCGGAATATGCCTTTCAGCTGGAGGGCAGCAGCTATTCGGGACGCCGCGCATCGCTCATGGTTTCCGGGCCCCTGAGCGACAGCGTCGCGGCAAGACTCGCGCTGGACTACACTGCGCGGGACACGTTCATCACCTATGTTAACCCCAACTTTGGCAGCAGCAGTGTCGACAATGACTTCAAGAGCCTGAACGGTCGCTTGAAACTGCTCTGGCAACCTGTCGACCTGCCGGGTTTCGAGGCGATGTTCACCTATGCGCGCTCGGAGTCGAACCGCCCGACATTCGAGGCCGCATCGCCGCCATACGAGAACCTGGAAACCATCGCCGCTTCGATGCCGTCCTGGGATCTGACCACGAATGTCGGGATTCTCGACATCAATTATGACTTCGGCAATGGCATCGAGGTCTTCAATCAGTTCCAGTATTCCGATTCCGAGGCCCATCGGATCATCGGTATGGTCGATGCCGGTGATGCGGATATCTACAGCAAGAACTATTCCTACGAAGGCCGCATGACATTTGGGCAAATCGACGATGCCTTGAGCGGTTTTGTCGGGATTTACACCGCGCGGACAAAATCGGATGAAGCACTTTACCTGCGCGGGACATCATCTTTCGACGACACCAAAACAAACCTCGGTGTCTTTGGCGAAATGACCTATCGCTTTGCCGAACGCTGGTCGTTGACCGGCTCACTACGTTACCAGCAGGACCGGATCGAGCGCACGGGCGAAGGCGTCTTTTCTCCGGTTGCGCTTGATTATGACAACACATTCTCGGCCGTGCTGCCAAAACTGGTATTGGCGTATGAAGCGACACCCGACATTGTCGTCGGCGGCCTTCTCAGCAAGGGATACAATCCGGGCGGCGTGTCTCTGAATTTCAACACCGGAGACTGGACACAGTTCGAGGAAGAGGAAAGCTGGAACTACGAGCTGTTCACCCGCAGCTCGTTGCTGAATGAGCGGATGTTCGTGAACGCAAACCTGTTCCACACCGATTATGACAATTACCAGCTGAACATACCTGTCGAAATCTCGCCCGGTCTGTTTCAAAGCTACACGATCAACGCAGAAAGCGCCAAAGCCTACGGGTTGGAGCTGGCCGTGGACTATCAGGTGCTGGACACCCTATGGCTGGCCTTCGGTGCCGGATATACCAAGACGAAACTTCAACAGGTCAGTGACAACGCGGCATTCGAAGGCAATTCGTTTGCCGATGCACCGGAATACAATCTGAGCCTCTCGGCCAATTGGGATGTGACCGACCGGTTTCGCGTGGGTGGCCAGGTACGTTTTGTCGACGGCTATTATACCGACCTGGCAAACACCGAAAGCCTCACGGTGGATAGCTATACGATCGCGGATCTCAACGCGAGCTATGCCATCAACGAGAATATCGAGCTCTATGGCTTTGTCTCGAATGTCTTCGACGAGCGCGCACCGGTCGACATGCAAACGACACGGGGCACAGGCAACAGCTTCATCTCCGCCAACATGACGGCACCGAGGATGGTCGGTGTGGGCATCAGGGGTACGTTCTGAATCTGGAACGGCCTGCCGCCTCCTACCCTGTCTCCTGTCAGCCTTCAGGCGCTGCGGGGCACCGCGATGCGGTGCCCCGGACAAGGTCAGGCTGAGGCACTGACTGCAAACTCGGTCATCATACCCGTGGAAAGATGCGGCATGTGGTGGCAATGCAGCATCCAGCGGGCTGCTTCACCCGCATCGAGCGCCACCTCAACCATCGACATCGGCGGCACATGGACCGTGTCGCGCAGCGCGCCAGCGACCCGGCGACCGTTCAGCCCGACAACCTGGAAGACATGTCCATGCAGGTGCATCGGGTGACCCATCATCGACATGTTGTGAAACGACAGCACCACACGTTCGCCGCCCCGCGCCACGACCGGGCGGTGATCCCCCCAGGTTGCGCCGTTGATCGTCCAGGCATAGGGCTCCATCGAACCGCCCAGCATCAGCGTCTGACGACGATCCACCGGCCGGTCCGGCAGCGCCCCAAGGGCGACAAGGCGCGACTCCTGCGCAAGATCGGTGTCAAAGGCCGGCGCGACCGTCTCTGCCACTGCGTCGATGCGCCGGATCCCGGCACCCGGTGTGGCGAGGATCAGCCCGGTACGTTCCCGCGCGCCCTCGCGCAGCGCAAGGATCGGCCAGGCACCGCCCCCGTCCGGCAGGTCGATTTCGAGATCGAGACGTTGGCCCATCGCCAGCCCGAACCGGTTGCCCGAGATCGGCTGAACGTCATGCCCGTCCACCGCAACGAGCCGTGCCTGCACCATGCCAGAGTCGATCCAGAAGACAGTGGCCGCTGCGGCGTTGATGACCCGGAGGCGAACACGCCCGCCGCGCTCGACCTGCACCACCTCCGGATCGGACAGGGTACGGTCGTTGGCGAGATATGCATCCCAGTCATAATCGTTCAGGTCCATTTCCATGTTCATCATGCCATCCATCGGCATGCTGTTCATGGCATCGTGGTCCATTCCGGGCATGCTGGCACCGTTGCGCGAGGCGTCATGGCCAGTACCATGTGCTCCGCTCTCGTCACCGGCAATCTCCGCCAGAACCTCCTCGGGTGACTTGAACGAAAAGTCATGCAGGAACAGCACGACCTCCTGCCGATCGGCGGTCAGATCCTCGGGTGACCGCACGATCAGCGGAGCGGCCAGAAGCTGCATCTCCTGCACCGGCACGTGGCTGTGCATCCAGTGCGTACCGGGCCGTGGCTCGAAGTCGTAGGATCGGGTTTCACCGGGCTCCAGCAACGGCATCGGCAGGTCGGGAACGCCGTCCTGCGCGTTCGGAGGAATCTGCCCGTGCCAGTGAACGATTGTCGATACATCGAGCTCATTGGTCAGATCGACCCGGAACAACTCACCGGGGTCAAGGATCAACCCCTGCCCATCGGGCCCGGCGAGACCAAGGACAGTAGCAGCCCGCCCGTCAATATCGAGTGTCCGCCGTGCAGCCGAAAGCGCGAGAGATGCGCGGCCCTGTGCCAATGCAACGCGGGGCATGTGCGCGACACTCATTGCGGCCGCGCCTGCGGCGAGAAAGCCGCGTCTTGAGATGGTTTTCATATTCGTCTCCTCGGGGCATCGCACCCCGTTTTCAAAACTGTTGGTTCACCGCGACATTGCGCGCGGCGGAGTCAGAGGAGACGGGATTTGGGTGGTCGTTTGCTTGTGGCGGGGTCGCGGCCTGTGGCGTCGCGATCGCCCGGACGCAACTGGTTGGCGGCAAGCTCCGCCGGAGCGCCATAGACAAGCCCCATCGGAAGAAAAGCCGTCAGGCATTGCAACATTGTCGGACACGGGTCCGCGCCCGGCTGATCGCCCGCTTCATGCACAAGAGATGCCTGATCCGTGGCCGCCAGGTCGCATTCTTCCATCTGGCTTGCCTGCAACGACTGGTCGTTGCTGCTGCCCATGCAGGCAGCATGTCCCACCATCGGTACAGTGCTCACGGCGAACGCCAAGACAGCCAGAAAAACAACCAAGCGCATGATCATGGCGCGAAGATAGTCGTTTCTTGTGGGGATATCCAACCGCGATCGGGCTGCACACGGAGAATTCAACGCACCCGGAAAGACCGGTGCTGACCCCATTGCCTTGTCAGGGCTGTTCGTTCTCTGCCATCGTCATGACCCGACACACGGACCTTGATGGCGTCACGGATGCCCGGACCTGTTGAAAGCAGTCATTGATCGCCTGCCGCAAGCATGTCTTCTACCGTTTGGACGACGTCGGCTTCGAACATTCGCGCAACAGGAGACAGGGCCGAATCGGCGCGTCGCAGCAGGTGTATTTCCCGAGTTACGCTCTCATCGGCCAGAAGCTGAAAAACCAGATCCGATTGCTCCACGGCCTTTGCGGCCATCTCGGGCAGGATCGTCACACCGATATTTGCCCGTACCATCCCGATGATCGAGGTCACGTTGTGGGCGGATATGTTCGAAGCCCGATGCAATTCTCTCGCCGCCTCTGTTTCGATGCGCTCGGACAAGCTGTTGGCAAACAGGCGCACACCCTCGAGATCTTTCCAGTCTATTGGCACAGAATGAGCGGCCAGCGGATGCATGCGTGCGCAGACAACGCCGAACCTGTCGGCCATCAACAGCCGACTGTGCAGGCCAGACCCACTCTGGTCCAGGGTCGCAATCCCGACATCCACCCGGCCTCTGGACAGCTCATGGATAACCGAGCGCGAGTCCATATCCCGCAATTCCACATGTATATCGCTGTATTTACTTATTTTTTCCGAGAACAGTCTTGGTATGATCGTGCCGGCTACGGATGGGACGGTCGCCACCCTGATACGGCCGAAGCTGGCACTCGCATAGCCTTCGATGGCTTTCACGGTCCCGTCAAAATGTTCCAGCTCGCGCTCTGCCTGCTCCAGAACAAACGCGCCGAGTGCCGTTAATCTGTTTTTTCGATCCGTCTCGAAGAGCGGTTCCCCGAGATGCGCTTCGAACTGCTTCAACATCATTGAGACAGCAGAGGGGGTACGTCCCAGTTTTGTTGCAGCGTCGTGCAGGTTGCCATGACGCGCAACCGTGACGAACCCGCGCAAAACTTCGATTTTCAGCATCATGACATTAAGCCGTTCTGAATATTCCTTCAATAATTTTAGTTTGCCTGAAATATGCCGCGGCGTCCATAGTATCGGGAACATGAGAATTCACGGGGGCCGCTTTGTCATGGCTGAGATTCAAAGAAACCTGATCGCCGGAGAATGGGCCGCAGGCTCGGATGCGATCGAGAACCGCAACCCGTCGGACCTGAGCGACCTTGTCGGACTGTTTGCGCAAGCCGGGACCGGGCAACTTGATGACACCCTCGCGCAGGCGCGCGTCGCCCAACGGGAGTGGGCCGCTTATGGGCTTGAGCGCAAACAGGCGGTTCTGAACGCCATCGGCACTGAATTGATGGCGCGCGCCGAAGAGCTGGGGACACTCCTGAGCCGGGAAGAGGGGAAACCTTTCGCCGAGGGCAAAGGCGAAGTTTTTCGTGCCGGTCAGTTCTTCACCTACTATGCGGCCGAATGCCTGCGGCAGATCGGCGAGAATGCCGACTCGGTACGCCCCGACATCGAGATTGACGTTCGTCGCGAGCCCGTTGGCGTCGTCGCTGTCATCAGCCCGTGGAATTTTCCCACCGCGACGGCCTCATGGAAAATCGCGCCGGCGCTTTGCTATGGCAATGCGGTCGTCTGGAAGCCTGCGAATGTGACACCGGCCTCGGCCGTCGCGCTGGCCGAGATCATCAACCGGCAGGACATTCCCAAAGGTCTCTTCAGCCTCGTCATGGGATCGGGACGCGCGATTGGACAAGCCCTTGTCGAGAGCCCCCAGGTCGATGCGATCACCTTCACCGGTTCCGTCCCGGTCGGCAAGGGCATCGCTGCGGCCGCGATCCAGAACCTGACCAAGGTTCAGATGGAGATGGGCTCCAAGAACGCGTTGGCGGTCATGGACGATGCCGATCTCGACCTGGCCGTTTCACTCGCGCTTGGGGGAGCTTTCGGCGGGTCAGGTCAGAAATGCACGGCCTCCTCCCGGCTGGTGGTGCACGCAGCCATCCATGACGCCTTTGTCGAAAAACTGGTGGCAGGTGCGAGATCGATGAAAGTGGGCCACGCGCTGGACGAAGGCGTGCAGATGGGCCCGATCGTCAGCGACGGACAGCTTCAGGAGAACCTGGCCTATGTCGCTCTGGGCAAATCCGAAGGCGCCGAGCTTGCCTGCGGCGGTGCCCGGCTCGATATGCCGCATGACGGGTTCTACATGTCGCCGGGTGTGTTCCTGAACACGACGAATGACATGCGCATCAACCGCGAGGAGATGTTCGCGCCGCTGACCAGTGTCATCAGGGTCGACAGCTACGAAGAAGCTCTCAGCGTCGTCAACGACACCAACTTCGGCCTGACCTCCGGCATCGCAACCAGATCGCTGGCCCGGGCCACACATTTCCGGCGCAATGCGCGTACCGGTGTGGTCACAGTCAACCTGCCGACCGCCGGGACCGACTATCACGTGCCATTCGGTGGGCGCGGCGACAGCTCCTATGGCCCGCGCGAGCAGGGCAAGGCAGCTGCCGAGTTCTATACCACCGTCAAGACAGCCTACATCAGCGCAGGGATACCGGAATGATGGAATACCAGGAGATCATCACGGAGAAGGCGACACCTGTGTCGGTCGTTGGCAAGACGTCGGAGAAGCCGGTGGCGACAAAGCTGCCTGCGTATCTCCAGACGGCGCACCGATACGCGCCGGCCTTGGGCTGTGCCACGGGAAAGACGTCCGGCCACGCGCGTACCGGCGCGAAGGCTTCCGTTGTTGAAGGAGGCAGAAAATGAAACGGGTGCTGATTGATGGATTGCAATACGCCAGATGGTCAGAAAAGATCTTTCGCCAGCTCAGGCAAGGCGGCGTGGACGCCGTCCATGTCACCATCGCCTATCACGAAACATTTCGCGAAACGGTTCTGAACTTCGAGAAATGGAACCGGTGGTTCGAGCAATACCCCGACCTGATCATGAAAGGGGAATGGGCCAGCGACATCGATGTCGCGCGCGAGACCGGGCGCACGGCAGTGTTCTTTGGCTTCCAGAACCCCAGCCCCATGGAAGACGATATCGGGCTTATCGAGATTCTGCACACCCTGGGCGCGCGCTTCATGCAGCTGACCTACAACAACCAGTCGCTGCTCGCGACGGGATGCTACGAAACCGAAGATACCGGCATCACGCGGATGGGCAAACAGGTCATCAAGGAAATGAACCGGGTGGGCCTTGTCGTCGATATGAGCCATTCGGCCGACCGTTCGACAATCGAAGCCGCTGAAATCTCCGAACGGCCGATCGCCATCACCCACGCCAATCCGCACGAATGGTCGCCCGCATTGCGAAACAAGCGCGAGGACGTGATCCGCGCGGTCGTCGAAAACGGCGGCATGATGGGCTTCTCGGTTTATCCGCATCACCTGAAGGACAAGTCTGACTGCACGCTCGAGAGCTTTTGCGGGATGATTGCGCGTGCCGCGGAGAAGTATGGCGTTCACAGCCTCGGAATCGGCACCGACCTTTGCCAGGACCAGCCAGACAGCATCGTCGAATGGATGCGTGTCGGACGCTGGACCAAGGAAATGGACTACGGTGAAGGATCAGCCTCTGCGCCGGGATTTCCGGCGATGCCGAGCTGGTTCGCCGACAATCGCGACTTTGGAAATATCGAAACCGGTCTTCGAGACGTGGGCTTCGACGAGGCCGAAGTCGCCGGAGTCATGGGGGGAAACTGGTATCGGTTCTTTGCTGAAAACTTCATTCCGCAATCGCAGGCCCGCTCCACCGCGCCACAAGATGCCGGGCCAGCGAAACTGGCGGTTTCACGTTGACCACTCAGCGCAAACGATACCGGGCGCAGAACCGGTGCCCGGCACATGCCCGTAGGTGTCGGGTGAGAAAGTAACCCATTTCGACCTGAGGAGGAGGTCTGACAGATGGCTGAGATAGCGTTTCGCGATCCCAATCTGGTAATGCGCCTGAAGCGCCTTGGATCGCTGCACCAATCCCGATTGTCCTTCATGCGCATCCTGACACGTCGCATGGCGCGCGAGGGTTGGACATTCGAGCGCCGGGCCTTCGAGATCGATGATGACGGCGTGGGACATGCCGTTTACACGGCACATGGGCCGGAACGGTCCTACTCGCTTGTGGCGTTTGCGCATGACCTGCCTGCTGAACAGCGGTCGGACCGGGTGATCGCCGAGGCGTGGGATTGCACCTTCACCCTGCACGATGGCGTGCCGGGCTCGGACGATATCGAACGCCTGTCGCGGAATATTCCCTACCAGGAGGCTGGCCGGGTCACCGGCAAGGAACTCTCGGTCTCTCGCGCCAACCGCTCTGTTCGGCTCTGGGAGCATGTGGTGAGTTCGCTGGCCTCCGGCGTACAGCCCGACGCCCGACAGATCGACGCCGTCGGCTATCTGATGCGGACGACTGCGGTTTACGGCTCGGGTAAGCTGGGTGCCGCTGATCGTGAGATGATCGCCAACCGTCCGGAGTTCGCATCCCCGTTTCAGGCCGAGATGCTCTCGGTTTTCCTGACGCGCTGGTTCGTCACGGAACTGGTGCAGCACATGGCGGATGTCCGCGCCCGGCAGACGGGCCGGGAAGCAGCAAAGCTCTCGGTCGACCTGGCACGCTCCATGGGGATCGGCAATTCGACGGGCCTCGGCATGGCACCCTTTCTTCTCAACCACCCCGTCCTCTTCAACAACTGGATCATGGCGCGGGAAAAAGCCATTCAGGCGGTCCGCTCGGTGGGCAGGGCGAGCGCGTCCGAAGTGGAGTTGTTTCTGGAACTGGTCGAACGCGGCAAGACCACCATCAAGACCTGGCACTCGGACCACCCGATCCAGATCGAGAAGCTGGCAAGCCTCCGCGAGGATGTCGAAAATGTCACGCGTCACCTCGAGGATACCGATCTTTCAGAGCCCGGAGCCTGGAACGCATTATACCAATGGAGCGAAGCCAACCTCGGGGAGGAAGGGCAGGAATGGATCGCGTCGCTGATGACCGAGCCATACGGGCATCTGGTCGACGGCTTCGCCGATGAGATGGCCGCGGACAATACGGCGACCTTCCGCATCGCGGGTGCGATGACGATCGCAGATCTGCGCGCCATCCTGGAAGACGTCTATGCCTGGGCCTTGAACACTGACTGGGCGCGCCCCGAAAACCGGGCCCGGGCCTGGTATGTTTCGGAAGAGAAGCTGGAGCCGCGTCTTGGCGAGCGGTTCGAGGAGCCGATCGAAGACTACGAACAGCCCCTGGCACCCGGCCGCGATGCTGCGCAACTCTACACGGCCGTTTCGCATTGGCCGGACGAAGCGCAGATTGCGGACTTTCTTTTGCGGCATCCGGAATGCCGCCACACCGTGCGACGCACACAGATCGCCAAGCGCGCGCCTTACGCCGAAATTCGTGACAACACGATCTCGGACCAGGTTCTTCCGATCGACATGCTGCGCTGCAAACTGTCGTTCTTCGGGGCAACCAAGTTCGATCCCCGATCAGACAGGTGGGTGCGGATCTGCATGTATGGCAATGCCCCGCTGCCGTTCGAACTAACCGGCGATAACGCTGATTACTGGGTCTTCCCGAATGCAAGGGAGACCGCGGCATGACTCATTCACTCAATGAGATCGAGGCGCTATGCAAACGGGCCGGTCGCGGTTCGGGCCTGCCCTGGGGATTGGCGGAAGAGGCCGCGAAAGGCGCAAGATGGCTCTCTGCATTCGGACTTCCCGGTGCCGAGAAACTGGCTGATCTTCTCGAGTTGAACGACCGCATCCCTGCGATCGATGTCTCTCCGGTATCGCTGAGCGCCGAGATCTGGCACGCGCCTGTTCGCCGTATGAGCCCGTTGATCGCCGGCGCCTCGCTGAGCGACAGCGCCACGCGACTGAAAGAGCGCGGAAGCATAACCATGGAGAATGTGCTTTTCCCGCTGCTGACCGTGCCGTTCATGGGCGGTGCGGCGCTGAGGCTCGGGACACCTGTGGCCGTTGAATGGCAGGATGCACGTCTGGCCACCGATGGGCATCAACTCTGCCTGACCGCGAGCGACGACGCTCTGGGCATTGGGCAGGCTGATCGTCTTGTCTTCACGACACCCGCCGAAATGACGGGCCGCAAAGAGCCTGTGTTGCGGGCCACGGTCAGCGAAAGTGACTGGTCCAGGCTGAGCGCATTTGCGCATCGAACATTCGCGCCCGCCACAGAGGAAAGTCGCCTGAAGGGCGCGGGCGCGGGCACAACAGACAACGATTGACGCGAAGGGGCAGAAATGACCGATACCAAGACACTCTCGCTGAGCGAAATTGAAGACCTGGCCTTCCGGGCTTTGGTCAAGGCCGGGACTTCCGAAGAGAATGCACGACCCCTGGCAATTGCGACCGCCGCGACCGAGGCCGACGGCATCGCAAGCCACGGCCTGGCCTACATCCCGATCTATTGCGAACACGTGCAATGTGGAAAGGTGGATGGCCTCGCCAAGCCGAGTCTGGAAACGCCCGCCGCTTCCACCATCCGTGTCGACGCCGGGACCGGCTTTGCGCACCCGGCGATCGATCTGGGCTTTGAGAAACTCATCCCGCTTGCAAGGGAAAGTGGGATTGCGGGGCTTGCAATCCGCAACAGCTATAATTGCGGTGTCCTGGGCTATCATACATCGCGGCTGGCGCAGGCCGGCCTGGTCGGCCTTGGCTTTACCAACGCGCCGGCGTCGATTGCGCCGTCCGGCGGCTCCAAACCGGTCGTCGGGACAAACCCGATGTCCATCGCCGTTCCAGGTGATGGCGGGGAACCTGCACTGCTCATGGATCAGAGCGCGAGCACGATTGCCAAAAGCGAGGTGATGAAGCACGCGCGGGAAGGCAAATCGATCCCGGTGGGCTGGGCACTTGATCCCGAAGGCAATCCAACCACAGACCCCGAGGTCGGTCTCAAGGGCTCCATGGCACCGTCCGGCGGCTACAAGGGCGTTGGCGCAGCCTTGATGACGGAAATCATGGCAGCGGCATTGACTGGAGCGACGCTCGGGATCGACGCTTCGCCATTTTCCGGCACGGCAGGCGGCCCGCCACGGACCGGACAGTTTTTCCTCGCGATCAATCCGGATCTTACGGCAGGCGAGGGATTCTCGGCATCAATGTCACACCTGCTCGACGCCATACACGCGCAGGACAACGCACGTGTACCCGGAGAAGGACGTCAGAAGTTCCGGACACGCGCCAGACTCCAGGGCGTTCCGGTCAACACGGCAACATTAAAGAAAATTGAGGCAATCGTCGAATGAAACGCGACATCAAAATCGTCGCATAGCAAAGGATCTCGCGCTTCTGGCGGGAGGTCGGAAAACATGAATTCAGAGGAGGAAACGCATGTCAATAAAACCACCTTTTACAGACGTTGAGGTCAAGACATCCGAGACCGGCTTTTACGAGGGCCACAGCGTGGAAATCGCGCTGCTCTCGAAAGCGATCATGGTTGGTCTCGTGATCTGGGCGCTCATCTGGCCCGGCAACGCCAACGGCGTTCTCGGAAGCCTGAACTGGCAACTGCTGGAGGCATTCAATGTCTTCTACATTTTGATAGTTGGTGCTTTTGCCCTATTCCTGGTGGCACTTGCAATCATTCCGCAGACCGGAAAGCGCATCATGGGACGACCCGGTGAAGGTACGGAGTTCTCGAACTTCTCCTGGTTCTCGATGATGTTCGGTGCCGGCCTCGGTGTGGGCCTCATGGTCTTCGCGACCGCCGAACCGCTGGGGCTCTGGGGCTCGAACCCGGAAGTGATTTCCGGCGCTGTCGCGCCCAACACCGAAGAAGCGCTGCAACCGGCCTTTCGCTATACCTTCGCCCACTACGGCTTGCACGCCTGGGCGATCTATGTCGTGACCGGTCTCTCGCTGGCCTATTATGCCTATACACGTGATATGCCACTGACGATCCGGTCCGCCCTGACGCCACTCTTCGGCAAGCTGATGAACGGCTTTCTCGGCCACGTGGTCGATGTGCTGGGCGTTGTCGCAACGATCCTGGGCGTCTCGGTCACCATCGGCTTCGGTGTCTCGCAGTTTATCGACGGGCTCTATGCCATCACGGGCATGGAATGGATGATGGATCTGGGTGGTGACGCCCCGGCTCCGGGCACCGTTGGCCTGATCGTCGGGCTTGTCGTGATCATGGGGCTCTCGATCATATCGGCGGTATCCGGTGTCGGGCGCGGGGTGAAATACCTCTCCAACCTCAACCTGGTCCTGTCGCTGATCCTGCTTTTCACCTTTGTCGTGTTCGGCTCGTTCCTGTTCGCGATGACCACCTATGCAACCGCGCTGGTTGACTACATTCTGCACTTCCTGTCGATCAGCTTCGGTGCCTACGGACCACAATCAGCAGCGGCCTTCGATGCGGCCTTGCCAGCGGAAGCAGCACCGTTTGCCGATGCACTCCGAGGCGGCGCAACCAATGCATGGGGGTCCTTTGACGGGTTCGTGTCGGGGCTTGGGGCGGAGGCAGCCGCGCTTTCTCCGGAAGTTCTGCAAGCCGCCTATGCGGCAGGTGAGCCGGGACGCCAGTTCGGCTGGCAGGCCGGCTGGACGACCTTCTACTGGGCCTGGTGGATCGCGTTCTCGCCCTTCGTCGGATTGTTCCTGGCGCGTATCTCGCGCGGTCGGACGGTGCGCGAATTCATCATCGGCTGCATGATCGCCCCTGCCCTCGTCTGCTTTGCCTGGATGACCATCCTCGGCGGCACCGCAATCGACCTCGAGTTGACCGGCGGCGCCGATGGCGCCATCATCGGTGCCTCCAACACCGCAAAGCTGTTCGTCACGCTTGGCGAAATGATATCCGGTCCGCTCCTGTCGACCATTACAATCATGTGCGTGGTGCTGATCATGACATTCCTGGTGACATCCGCGGACTCGGGCATCCTGGTGATGAACACCATCATGTCCGGCGGTGACCAGGACGTTGGCAACAAGCACAAGATCGTCTGGGGCCTGATCCTTACGGCGGTGATCGGCGCGCTCCTGATCGCGGGCAAGACCAACAGCGACGCCGACCCCATGGAAGCCCTGCGCAACGCCATGATCATAGGCGCGTTGCCATTCGCCATGGTCATGGGGCTGATGTGCGTGTCCCTGGCCAAGGCTCTATACCGCGACGGACTGCGCGACAAAGCGGGCGTGCAAGCAGCTGAACCCGCGGAATAAAACCTGAACAACCCAGATGTCAGGCGGGGCTTCGTGCCCCGCCTTTCCTTTGTTCGATCGATCTTAAGTTCGTAAGCGCTGACTTGACCCCACCTTGCCGATGCTGGCCTGCTCCGCGAATCCGTTACCGTGCGTGATTTGGTCAGTCACATTTCCATTGACGTGTCTGAGCCGAGCGTTTCGATCTGGCGGCTTTCGCGCATCATCAGCAGGGCACCGATCAGGAAGCAGAGCGCGCCGAAGAACAGGTGAATGTTGGCAAGGTCTGCAACCCAGCCCGGCTCGGGTCCCCTGGGGATATATGCCAGCAGCCCCGACACCATGAAAAGGATACAGCCCAAGAGATTGATGAACACGATCTGCCAGTCGAGGTCATGCGGTTTCCACGACCAGTAGGCATGGCCCGTTTCCACGAAGGCCAGATAGCCCGACAGTAGGAACAGCACCGATCCGATCATACCCGGAAGCCAAATCGTCAAATCCTGAAGATACCAGCCATCCACCGGGTTGATCGCGTCGAAGGTGTTGAAATTGAACGCAATCGTACCGGCAAACTGAGTAACCGTGCTGAGCCAGCCCGGATCATGCGGACGCCAGCCCAGCAGGCGCAGGCGACGCTTTGGCCGGGGTGCGTCTTTTGAAAACTCCGTCGCATTGGCGGCCTGGAAATTCTGCAGGAAACCGGCAATCGTGAACGGAATCGACCCGAGGAAGAAGATGCGCGCAATCTGAACCGGAGCGAGTGAATCCGGGAGGACAGACAACAGCGCCCCCAACATGAACAGGAGCGAGCCCACACTGAAACACAGCCCTGTCCACCAGTTGTACGCTGCCCGTTGCCAGACCGGCACATCTGTCTGATCCGGATGGCGAGACAGGCCCTTGCGGTGCTGCCTTGCCCGCCAGCGCACCTGTGCCCCGTGGTGCAGATAGGTGCGCAGGGTGATGAAGGGCCCCGCGCCTTTTGCTGTCTCGCCGGGCAAGGTTTCGCGACCCGTCATCCCGCACCCGGGTTCGGGCCGCGCGCGAGCCGGATCAATGGTGGAACCCGCTTGCATCGTCACGACCCAGTGGAACCCGGGCGGGATGCTTGTCCAGATGAGCGAGCGCGACCTTCATATCCGCGATCAGCAGCGCGCAGAGGTCGCGGCTGACGCCGTTGCGGACTAGAATACGCTGGATCGCCTGCTCCTCGCACTGCGCGGGCAATGTATAGGCCGGCACCTGCCAGCCACGCACGCGCAGACGATCGGCCAGATCGAACAGGCTGAAGCCGTGGTCGACCCCGTCTTTCATCTTCCACGACACTGCCGGAATACCCCGGCCACGATCACCGTCGAACACGATATCGAACGGGCCCATCGCACTGATCTCATTCGCGAGAAAGCCGGCCGAGTCATAGCAGGCACCATGCACCTTGCGGTATCCTTCGCGTCCGAGACGCAGAAAATTGTAGTACTGGCAGGCGATCTGACCGCCCGGTCGCGAGAAATTCAGCGCGATGTCCTTCATGTTTCCGCCAAGGTAGTTCACCCAGAAAATCATGTTTTCGGGCAGGTCGCGCTCCTCGCGCCACATGACCCAGCCAACCCCGAGCGGTGCCAGCCCGAATTTGTGACCGGACGCATTGATCGAGCGGACGCGCGGCAGGCGAAAGTCCCATTCCAGATCGGGCGCACAGAACGGCGCGAGAAACCCGCCGCTTGCGCCATCGACATGGATCGGAATGTCGTGCCCGGTGTCCTGTTCAAACCGATCCAGCGCGTCACTGACCGCTTTCACCGGTTCATACTCGCCGGTAAAGGTCACGCCCAGTGTCGGCACGACGCCGATGGTGTTGTCATCGCAATATTTCAGCGCCTCTTGCGGTGTCATCAGCAAACGGCCGTTTTCCATCGGGATCTCGCGATGTTCGACATCCCAATAGCGGGTGAATTTGTGCCAGCAGACCTGAACCGGACCGGTCACGAGGTTGGGTTTGTCGATCGGCTTTCCTTCGGCCTTGCGCCGGGCTTCCCAGCGGCGCTTCATCGCCAGCCCGCCCAGCATCGCGGCCTCGCTGGACCCGGTGGTCGAACATCCGGTCGGGTTCCCAGCCGGCGCATGCCACAGGTCGGCCAGCATCCGGACGCAACGCGCCTCGATCTCGGCGGTCTGCGGATACTCGTCCTTGTCGATCATGTTCTTGTCGATACAGGCATCCATCAGCTTGTGGATTTCCGGCTCTTCCCACGTCTGACAAAACGTCGCGAGATTCTGCCGCGAATTCCCGTCCAGCATCAGCTCGTCACGAATCGCTGCAAATACCCGGCCGGGATCATTTTCCGCCGACGGAAATTCCGACTTGGGCAACGTTTGTGACAGGAGAGGCGAACCATAGACTTCGTCATTCCGGTTCTCGGGGTTATCGTTCATTTTGAACTCCGGGTATTTGTTATTGCGTGTTTCAGCGGGCCAGCGACAATGGCGCATGACCTCCTTTACGGTATTGGTCACGTACAATTCCCTCATAGGTATATTCGCCGGCATCGAGATCGTCACGGCTTGCGGCGGGAATAAATGCCAAAACCCCGGAATTGATCCGGCAGCATCAATTCGCATCGGTGGGGTCCTGCGGATTCCGGGGCGTTTCCCGGCACGATGGCGCCGCCGGGGTCGTCAGTGATGCGTGCGACACCACGCGCGGGGCATCATCCCGACCGCGGGCACGCCAAATCCAGGTTTCGGTCGGCTTATCGCGAAACGCTCTGAGCGAGCGGCGTCCGGCCTCTTTTCCGCTGCAACTCATAATGTCCAAGCGGTGTCCAGCCGACCAGCGCGGTTTCTTCGCTGTCGCTGCGAAAGGCTGCGCGCAGGGCGGTTTCGAAGCCGCGCCGGTCCTTCTTGGGCATCGGGGCGAGATCGAGCGTGATCTGTCCACCCAGCCCGCGCAGGCGCAAGGCGCGCGGCAGGGCTCTGGCGCAGGCCAAGTTGGCCTTGATTCCGGCGGCGAGAGACGTGTCGGGACCGGTATTCACATCGACGGCAATCAACGCCCGTGTCGGTTCGATGAACATGCGGCCGCCACCCGGCAACGGTTCCGCCGTTCCCCTTGCGAGATCGATCGCGTCAAGCACGCCGTGCACTGCAAAGCCCTCTGACTCGGTGATGATCTCGGCCGGATCGGTCCAGTCCCGCCAGGCGAGCAGATGCGGGCCGTCGCCGTCGAGAAGCGTCTCGGTCTCGCCCCCGGTGTCGCGGAGCACATCCTGCGCAAGGCCGGCCATGCGCGCGATGTCATCGGCGATTTCGTCCTCGTTTGCACCGGCGCAGGAAGATCGCAGGATCAGCCCGTACGACGCGTCGCCGAGCGTGTCATGCGCGATTTCGAGCAGGCGGTCGCGTTCCGCTTCGTCACGAATGCTGCGTGAAAGATTCAGACCCGGCGCGTCGGGGGTAATGATTGCATAGCGGCTCTTGAAAAGCAGCTTTTGCGTCACCGGAATCGCCTTGCCCGGTTCGGCATAGCCTGTCACCTGCACCAGCAGCAACTGTCCCGGCGCGAGTCCCCTGACCTGTCGCAGAAAGGCAGAGCCGTCCGGCGTCGTCAGGAACATGCCACCCTGTCCCTTGACCGGGCGATCCGCCCGGGCGCGATAGATTGTTCCCGGTGCGGGTGCGTCGCCTTCGATCAGCAGGTCGTCAAGCTGTCCGTCCACCATCAGCGCGGCGGCTTCCCGGCCTTCCAGATGGTCCAGAATGATGCAACGCCGCTTCATGTCGGCTCCCGACCGCGCGTGACGCCCATGCTTTGCAGAAGTCCTGCGGTCTCGGCAAGCGGCAGGCCCACGATCCCGGTGAACGATCCGCTGATCCACGGGATAAAGGCCCCGGCAGGCCCCTGGATTCCGTAGGCGCCAGCCTTGCCTTGCCAATCATTGGTCGCAAGATAGGCATTGAGCTCACCATCCGACAGACGCTTCATCCGCACCGTGCTGACAACGTCGGTTTCGCGAATTTCCGCACCCCGGCGCACGGCAACCGCAGTGATGACACGATGCCGTCGGCCGGAAAGGGCCAGCAGGAACTCGGCCGCCTCACCTGCGTTTGCAGGCTTGCCCAATATGCGACGCCCGAGCGCCACCGTCGTATCGGCACAGAGCACGACGTCGTCTGCTTCGGCCGACACGGCAGCCACCTTTTCCCGGGCGATGCGCGCGCAGTAGGGACGGGGCAGCTCGCCCCTGCGCGGGTCTTCGTCGATCTCGGGCGGGCGTATCGCATCCGGAGTCAACCCAAGCTGCTCCAGCAGGTCCAGCCTCCGGGGGCTGCCCGATCCGAGAATGAACGCCATGAAGCTGGCGTTACTTGAAGCGATAGTTGATCCGACCCTTGGTCAGATCATAGGGCGTCATCTCGACCTGCACCTTGTCGCCGGCAAGGACACGGATGCGGTTCTTGCGCATCTTTCCCGCCGTATGTGCGATGATTTCATGGCCGTTCTCAAGTTCGACCCGAAATGTCGCATTTGGCAGGAGTTCCTTCACGACACCGGGGAATTCGAGGATATCTTCCTTGGCCATGTTGTCTCCATAGTGATGGGTCCCGCCAAAAGGCAGGGCGTGCGGCTAGATGATGCTTTTCAAGTGGTTTTTCAAGCGCTCAATCCGGAATGGCGCGGATTTGTGACCGAATTGAAACGTGCTTTCGCAAAAAGCAGCGTTCCGTGAGGGTGATTTACCTGACGGAATGCGCGATGCGCGGCGAGATGGACCGTTGCTTGCGAATCATGCCTGACTTCACCCGAACATTGCCTGGGGTGCCGACATTCAGCGCGCCCCCGTCCGATTTGGGTCCTGCCCGCAGCCTGCGCTGATCCGTGCGCATGTATCACAAAGCGAGGTTGGCATTTTCCGTCCGGTGCGCCACCTTGCCCGAGATCAACCAAAGGACATGCCCATGCGCGTTCTGATGCTCTGCCTTGTCATGCTGCTTCCCGATCTGCTCGTGGCGCAGACCGATCAACCGAACGGTCCGATCCCTATCGAAAACAGTGCGGCGCAAGACGCCGCCATCGCCAACCGCATTCGCACCATCTTCGCGGAACTGGATGGTTTCCAGGATGTCACGGTGACGGTTGCCTCGGGGATCGTCACCTTGCGCGGAAACACGCTGGACAGCGATGCCGCCCAACGCCTCACGACGCTGGTCAGTCGCGTTGACGGGGTCGTCGCGATCGAAAATGACATCACCGAGACAACCGATGTCGTCGAACGCCTGAACCCGGCTCTCCTGCGCTTCAGAGAGCGCCTGCAACAGGCAATCGCCTTCCTGCCCCTGCTGGCGATCGCCATCGGGGTGTTTGCCCTGGTGTTTCTGGTGGGGATCCTCCTTGCGCGCATGCGGCAACCCTGGGACCGGTTGGCGCCAAACGCCTTCATCGCCGATATTTACCGACAGATCGTGCGGCTGGTGTTCGCTGTGGCGGGGCTCGTGATCGCACTTGATATCATGGGTGCCGCGGCACTCTTGTCGACGATCCTCGGCGCGGCCGGGATTGTCGGTCTGGCCATCGGCTTCGCGGTGCGGGACACGGTCGAGAACTTCATCGCATCTGTCCTGCTGTCGATACGCCAACCGTTCCGGCCCAACGATACCGTCGAGATCGAGGGCGACATCGGCAAGGTGATCCGGCTGACCAGCCGCGCGACGATCCTGCTCAGCTTTGACGGCAATCATATCCGCATTCCCAATGCCACCGTGTTCAAGAGCCGGATCGTGAACTACACGCGCAACGACGAACGCAGATTTCTCTTCGAACTCGGTGTCGCACCCGACACAGATCTGGCGCAGGCCTGTCAACTCGCCCTCGAAACCGTGAACTCGCTGCCTTTCGTGCTCAAGACCCCGGCCGCTTCGGTCTGGATCGAGACCGTGGGCGACAGCACGATCACCCTGCAGATCGCCGCGTGGATCCTGCAAAACGACGCCTCCTTTGTGCTCGCCCGCGGAGAAGCGATCCGAAAGACCATGCTGGCCTTCGACGCCGCGGGAATATCGATGCCGGAACCGGGAATGCGCGTGCTGCTCCCGGCCACCGATGGCGATTCGCAACGAGATCGCCCGCAAAAGTCCGTAACACCGGCTGATGCCGGGACACAGGACGTCGCGACAACAGCCGACAGCGATCTCGACCAAATCGTCGCCGAAGAACGCCTTTCCCTGCAAGCCGCCGACCTGCTGACAACCGAAGCGCCCGAAGAATAGATGAATTTTGACAAATCGGGTCTTGCACCGCCCGCCTCGGCAGCTTAATTAGCCGCTCACCGTTGGGGTGTAGCCAAGTGGTAAGGCAGCGGTTTTTGGTACCGTGTATCGTAGGTTCGAATCCTACCACCCCAGCCACCGATCATGATTGTGCCGTCCTTTTTGAATCAAAGTCTGTTTGACAAAAAACACAAATTCTGACGCTCGGGACCTCCGATTTCGTAGAACTTGGCGGGGCGGAGTGGTGTGCTCTGAGGAGCTAATCCCGATGGAATGCGATGCTACATGCTCCGCGTATCGCCGGAGCCGTGATGAACCGGTGTTGCAGCTTGTTAACTTTCTTGAAGACACGTTCCATAGCCTGCGGCGGCACGCCCGGACCCGATCTTGGTATATCAACAAGACATGGCAAGGCGACAGCCCTGTCGCGAGGCTGAGAGGAAAAGCCCGCGCGCGGATCGAAAGTCAGCCGCCACTCGCGCTGCCGGACGTAATCCTCACGCCACGGCTTCACGATTGCTACGAAGGGTACCTCTTCTGGCTTCGCTAAATCCAGACCCGAAACTTGATAATCGGATTCCTTCAAGTACTGCACCTTGCGCAGCGATGCCGCGTCACTGAACAGGACCAGTGCCCTCGAAAGTTGCTCAAAGAACCTGGCCGCTTCGATCTTAACGATACAGTCCGCCTTTCCGAAAACGCGTTCGTGGATCAATGTTTCATCGTAAACTTCGGACAAACACAACATCCAGCAATCATAAGACACAATGGGCGCGACCATTGGGACTTCATTGCCATTTACCACGCCCTTCCCCGTGAAGGTATGAGTCCCTTCGAATTCGTCGCGTTGAGCCTCGGTAAGCTTGCTCGCGTCCGCGTGGCGATATTCAAACAGGGTGCCAAATCTTATACGGCCCTTTCCGATCAAGTCGTCCGCAAACTGTCTTTCCATGTAGCGGTAGAGGTATTTGGGTACGTCAGCCTCTATCCAGAAATCTATACGCTGACTTGGATCGCATGGTGATTGGTATCTTTGCGATTTGGCGGCATCTACCCTTTTTGCATCATACGGCATTTGGGAATCTTCCCTATTTCTGCACTTGAATCCTATGGGCCGCAGGAAAGCATGTCATCGGGGTCCACTCCACTGGATTTCCAGCGCTCGATGCTGCTTTATCGATGTGGCTGGAACTCTCGTGTGAAATCATGTCGTGGGATCAAGTGCTTTTCCGCGTCGGCGAGCATCGGGATTTCACACTCTCATCATCTTGCCCGCTACGCCCCCCGGCATGTCAATCGAGGGGATTGCGTCAGTGGATGCCAGATAGCGTATTGTAATCCTTATGTTCTTTTCATTGCTGCCAGGCTGTCACATATTGGTTTCAAATCCTGACTAGTTACCGCCACAGCAACATTACTGGAGCCGGGAAAATGAACGATTCTGACGCAAGCGCAATGAGCTGGGACGAGTGGGACGAAGCAAACGACCCACGTCCGGAGGCCACCGAGTTCGACCGCGTGGTCGAAGCAAGCCTGTCGCGCCGTGGTTTTCTTTCGGGTCTCGTGGCGTTCGGTTCGGGCGCGGCGGCGCTTGGAACCGGGCTGTTGAACGGCACCTCGGCGCAGGCGCAGGACGCAGCGCGCTTTGCTTTCAAACCGGTCCCGATCTCGACGGATGGCACCGTGCATGTCCCCGAGGGCTATACTTGGCAATCGATGGTCAGCTGGGGTGACGCTCTGTTCTCGGATGCCGAAGCGTTCGACCCGGAAAACGGGGTGACCCACGCCTCTGCCGCGCGTGTCTTTGGCGAGAACACGGATGGCATGGAGCTTTTCCTGGTGGGCAACCGCCAGATCATCGCGGTGAACCACGAATACACCAACAACAAGGTGAACCTGCCCAATAGCCATGTGGAGGGCAAGGCAGGCTCGGCAGAGGACGCGCAGCTCTTGCGCAACCTGCAGGGCGTCGCCGTGATCGAGGTGGCAGAGGGCGAAGATGGCTGGGCCGTGGTGGTCGACAGCCCCTACAACCGCCGCATCACCCAGGACACCGTGATCAACCTGACCGGGCCCGCTGCGGGTTCCGAACTGCTCAAGACGGTGTCCGACCCGCAGGGCATGACGGCGCGCGGCACCATGAACAACTGTGGCGCGGGCAAGACGCCCTGGGGCACCTATCTGACCTGCGAAGAGAACTTCAACGGATATTTCGGCTCGACCGACGAGACGCTTGAGCGTACGCCCGAGCAGATGCGTTACGGCGTGGGTCTGACGGGCCGTTACGGCTACGAGAATTTCGAAGAGCGCTTTGACATTTCCAGGGACCCGAACGAGCCGAACACGCAGGGCTGGGTTGTCGAGATCGATCCGACCGACCCCGACTCGGTGCCCAACAAGCGTACCGCGCTTGGACGTTTCAAGCATGAGAACGCCGCCTGCGCGATCGCGCCCGATGGCCGTGTCGTGGTCTATATGGGCGACGACGAGCGCGGAGAGTTCCTGTACAAGTTCGTGTCTGATGACGTTTACGTTCCGGGTGGCGATACCTCGACCCTGCTCGACAACGGGACCCTTTATGTCGCCAAATTCCTCGAGAACGGTTCGGGGCAGTGGTTGCCGCTGACCCCGGAAACGACGGATATGGCAATGGACGAGATTCTTGTCTTTGCCCGGATCGCCGCTTCCAAGGTTGGCGCAACGACGATGGACCGTCCGGAATGGGTTGCCGTCAGCCCGAACGAGATTGCGGCCTATTGCGCACTCACCAACAACAAGAACCGCGGTATCAAGGCCAACGCGGGCGGTGACGAAACGCCGGTTGGCGGTCCGAATCCGCGGGCCGAGAACCGCTATGGCCAGATCGTGCGCTGGTATCCGGCCAACGAGGATCACACCGATCCGGCCTTTACCTGGGATCTCTATGTGATGGCGGGCAACCCGGAAAAGCATGACGACGTCTATTCCGGTTCGCGCAACGTCACGGCGGGCAACATGTTCAACTCGCCCGATGGCATGGCGATCGACTCGACGGGCCTGATCTGGATCCAGACCGATGGCGACTACAGCAACGAAGGCGACTTCGAGGGCATGGGAAACAACCAGATGCTGGCGGGCGACCCGGCAACCGGTGAAATCCAGCGTTTCATGACCGGTCCCTATGGTTCCGAAGTCACCGGTGTCTGCTGGTCGGCGGACAAGCGCACGATGTTCGTCGGCATCCAGCATCCCGACACGGGTTTCCCGGGCGAGGGTCTGCCCCGCTCAACCATCGTGGCGATCAAGCGCAACGACAACGCGCTGGTCGGGTAAACGCATCAGGCCGGCCCGCCCGCGGGTCTGGCCGAGTGAACAGGGCGAATTGTTTTCGCCGGGGCCGCCGGAGTTTTCCGGCGGTCTGTTTTTACGCGGTCGGCAAGAATCTGACGCTCAGCGCAGGTTGGGAATCGTGCCCGGTGCGGTGGCCGCCGCATCCTGAACCGCGATGTGCAGTGAGCGCGCAATGCGTTCCGCCCGCTCGATCACATGCTCCGCCCCGTCCGGCGAGCAGACCCGATTTGCGGTTTCTCGAAACAGCATCAGCCAGCGTTCGAAATGCTCCCATGTGACGGGCAGACCGGCATGCGCCGGAACCGGCGCGCCGTGGTATTGCCCGGTCATCAGCGCCACGGACGACCAGAAGGCGGTCAGGCGCTCCATATGCGCGGGCCAGTCGGTGACACGCGTGGCAAAGATCGGCCCCAGGAGCGGATCGGTCTGTACCCTGGAGTAGAACTCTTCAACAAGAACGGACAGTTGCGCGTTGTCGAGACCGGTTTCCTCCATCAGGTTCCGGGTCAGCTCTGGGCGCACGGTATCGAATGTGGTTCCGTCTGAGTTCCGCAGTTGCATTGTTCCGACCTTTGTTGATGCCGCCGACCGGTTATTAACGAACACAATTGGTAAATGAAATACCAATTAATCCCGGAAGACGGTTTGCCGCGCCTCGCGTCGATTGCACGGGCGGCAGGGACAGTCCGTGCACGCGCGGCCTCTGCGCGAGCCTGTCACGGAAGAAACACGCGCGAATTCATGCGCTACCAAAATTTTACCGTTTGATAAAATTCTGACTTGTGGCAGGCTCGGTAAAAATGCCCAGGGAGACTCAATGACCAACTCATACACCCCAGGCCTTGTTGCCGGACGTCTTGATGCCGACGAGATCGCCGCGAATTTTGCCGATCTGCACCCGGCTTATGATCCTCACGAAGCCGCCGTTGCCGCCGACCGATGTTACTTTTGCCACGATGCGCCCTGTGTCACGGCCTGTCCGACGGATATCGACATTCCGCTCTTCATCCGCCAGATCGCGACTGCGCAGCCCGAAGCTGCGGCGCAGACCATCTTCGAGCAGAATATTCTGGGCGGCATGTGTGCCCGCGTCTGCCCGACCGAGACACTCTGCGAGGAAGCCTGCGTGCGCGAGGCCGCAGAGGGCAAGCCGGTCGAAATCGGCCGTTTGCAGCGTTATGCGACCGACGCCGCGATGGCCCGGCAGGGGCACCCGTTTCTGCGGGCGCCCGGTACCGGTAAGAGCATCGGTGTCGTGGGATCGGGGCCGGCCGGCCTGGCCTGTGCCCATCGCCTCGCGATGAAAGGACACGATGTCACCATCTACGAGGCGCGCGAGCGGGCGGGTGGTCTCAATGAATACGGCCTCGCCGCCTACAAGACCGCCGACAATTTCGCCGAGCGCGAAATCGGCTGGCTTCTGGGTATCGGCGGCATCAAGGTGGTGCACGGGCAGGTTCTTGGCGAAAATGTCGATCTTGCGACGGTGCAGGCCGATCATGACGCGGTGTTCCTTGGCGTCGGCCTTGGCGGTGTCAACCTGCTCGACCTGCCGGGTTTCGACCTCGCGGGTGTGCGCAACGCAGTGGATTTCATCTCCGAACTGCGGCAGGCGGATGACAAGTCCAGCCTCGCCGTGGGTCGCAATGTGGTGGTCATCGGCGGCGGCATGACAGCCATTGACGCCGCGGTACAGTCGCGGTTGCTCGGGGCGCAGAGCGTAACGCTCGCCTATCGGCGCGATCGTTCGGCGATGGGTGCGAGCGGATACGAGCAGGATCTTGCGGCCACACACGGCGTTCAGTTGATGACCAATGTCACGCCGGTTGCCGTGCATGGCGATGGCGCGGCGCAGGAAATCGAACTGGAATACACCCAGGCCGGCAACGGCACGCTGCGAGCGACGGGTGAGCGCATCCGGCTGCCCGCCGATCAGGTGTTGCTGGCCATCGGACAGAACCTGGCCGAGGACGCCGGGCTTGCAACCGAGCGTGGCAAGATTGCCGTATCCGGCGCCGGGCGCACCAGTCTTGCCGGTGTCTGGGCCGGAGGCGATTGCACGCCGGGAGAAGACCTCACGGTGGTCGCCGTGGCCGAGGGCCGCGACGCTGCCGAGGATATTCACGCCGCACTTTCAGAGTGACGCGCCCCATATCATGACGGGCGACGGCCCGGAAAGGATCAAGACAATGGCAGATCTGACGACCGACTTCCTGGGTATCAAGAGCCCCAACCCCTTCTGGCTCGCCTCGGCGCCACCGACGGACAAGGAATACAACGTGCGCCGCGCCTTCGAGGCCGGCTGGGGTGGCGTTGTATGGAAAACCCTGGGCGAGGCCGGACCGCCGGTGGTGAACGTCAACGGTCCGCGATACGGCGCGATCTGGGGCGCGGACCGCAGGCTTCTGGGGCTGAACAATATCGAACTGATCACCGACCGGCCGCTGGATGTGAACCTTGAGGAAATGACGCGGGTGAAACGCGACTATCCGGACCGGGCGCTGATCGCGTCGATCATGGTTCCCTGCGAAGAGGCGTCATGGAAAGCCATCCTGCCCCGTGTCGCCGAAACCGGGGCCGACGGGATCGAACTGAACTTCGGTTGCCCGCACGGGATGAGCGAACGCGGCATGGGCGCGGCGGTCGGTCAGGTGCCGGACTACATCCGGATGGTCACCGAGTGGTGCAAGCAATATTACGACAGGCCCGTCATCGTGAAGCTGACGCCGAATATCACCGATATCCGCTATCCGGCGCGGGCGGCCCGTGCCGGCGGGGCCGATGCGGTCAGCCTGATCAACACGGTGTCGTCGATCACCTCGGTCAATCTCGATACCTTCAGCCCCGAGCCGAGCATCGACGGCAAGGGCAGTCACGGCGGCTATTGCGGCCCGGCGGTCAAACCCATCGCGCTGAACATGGTGGCCGAGATCGCCCGCGATCCCGAAACACATGGCCTGCCGATTTCGGGCATCGGCGGCGTCACCACCTGGCGGGATGCGGCGGAATTCATCGCGCTCGGATGTGGAACCGTCCAGGTCTGCACCGCGGCGATGACCTACGGGTTCCGTGTGGTCGAGGAAATGAAACGCGGCCTGTCGCAGTGGATGGATGAAAAGGGCCATGCCTCGATCGCCGATTTCCAGGGCCGCGCAGCACCCAACGTGACGGACTGGCAGTATCTCAACCTGAATTTCGTCACCAAGGCCCGGATCGACCAGGATGCCTGCATCAAATGTGGCCGCTGCTATGCCGCCTGCGAGGACACGTCGCATCAGGCCATTACCATGAGTCCGGACCGGGTGTTCGATGTGGATGACAGCGAATGCGTTGCCTGCAACCTGTGTCTCGATGTCTGTCCGGTCGAAGGGTGCATCACCATGGAGCGGCTGGAACCCGGCGTGACCGATCCGCGCACCGGACGTGTCGTATCGGCCGAGCATGCGGACTGGACCTCGCATCCCAACAATCCGATGGCGCGTGCGGCGGAATGAACGCCAGCGCATGCCGCGATCAACCTGGGTCACCTGACGCTACCTGAAACCGGAAATTTCAACGCGTCAGGCGATACCGGATATTTCAGGTTAGTCACGATGCGCCTTGATCGGGTGTGAGCATACGGCGGAACAGCGTGTTCAGATGCTGTTCCGCGCCGGGAAACGGATCGACGCCACCATTGACGGCCCGGACCTGGATATCGAAATCCGCATAATGCTGTGTCAGGGCCCAGATCGAGAAAATCAGATGCACGGGATCGACCGGTGCCAGTTTTCCGGTCTCGATCCATCGCCGGATGGTTGCCGCGGTGCGATCGACAAGCGCTTTCAGATCGCCTTCGAGATCGGGCAGGATCGTCGGAGCGCCCTGCAGGATCTCGTTGGCAAAGATGCGACTCTCGCGCGGGTAATCCCGTGCCAGCTGGAGCTTGCGCTGCACGTATTCCAGAATTTCGTCCAGCGGCTCGCCCCCATGATCAAGTTCCTTGAGCGGGTCCAGCCATGTATCGAGCAATCCATGCAAAAGCTCGCGGTGGATGGCTTCTTTCGACGGGTAGTAATATAGCAGGTTGGGTTTGCTCAGACCCGCTTCGCTGGAAATCTGATCCAGCGTCGCGCCGCGATAGCCATGCTTCGAAAACACTTCGAGCGCCGCGCCGAGGATCAGCTCGCGGTTGCGCTTCTGGATGCGGGTTCTGGGTTTGGTGGCGTCACGGGGATGCGGTCGCGCCGATCTTTTCGTCATTGCCTGACATTCCCTGCCGATTTTTCACGCGATCGCCGCTTTTGCTTGCGGCGGACTTGACTGACCTTGGCTCCGTGGTAGCGTGACTTTGACCGGTTGGTCAAATCATGAAATGGCCAGCAGTTGCTAGCAAGATCGGGGATGATATGACCGCACCATCAGCGAACCTGACAGTCAATGCCGACAGGCTTTGGGACTCTCTCATGGAAATGGCCAGGATCGGGCCGGGCGTCGCGGGGGGAAATAACCGCCAGACGCTGACCGACGAAGACGGCGAGGGCCGCGCCCTGTTTCAGCGCTGGTGCGAAGAGGCCGGCTGCACGATGGGTCTCGACCAGATGGGCAACATGTTTGCCCGGCGCGAAGGCACGGATCCCGAGGCGCTGCCGGTTTATGTCGGCAGCCACCTCGATACCCAACCGACCGGGGGCAAGTATGACGGCGTGCTTGGCGTGCTGGGCGGGCTCGAGATCATCCGCACGCTCAACGACCTTGGCATCAGGACCCGGCACCCCATCGTGGCGACCAACTGGACCAATGAAGAGGGCACGCGCTATGCGCCCGCCATGCTGTCTTCCGGTGTCTTTGCCGGCGTGCATACCCAGGACTGGGCCTATGATCGCGAGGATCACGACGGCAAGAGGTTCGGCGATGAACTCGAACGCATAGGCTGGCGCGGCGAGGAAGAAGTCGGCGCACGCAAGATGCACGCCTTCTTTGAGCTGCACATCGAACAGGGCCCCATTCTCGAAGCCGAGGGCAAGGATATCGGGGTCGTGACCCACGGTCAGGGCCTGTCATGGACACAGGTCACCGTCACCGGCAAGGACGCCCATACCGGCTCGACCCCCATGCCGATGCGCAGGAATGCCGGTCTTGGCATGGCCCGGATACTGGAAAAGGTCGAAGAGATCGCATGGTCGCACAAACCCCATGCGGTGGGTGCGGCGGGCCATATCGAGGTCTTTCCCAATTCGCGCAACGTGATTCCGGGCCGCGCGGTGTTCACGGTCGATTTCCGCTCGCCCGACCTGGCGGTGATCCAGGACATGGAGACACGCCTGAAGACCGAAGCGCAGAAAATCTGCGACGACATGGAGCTTGAGGTTGCATTCGAAAAGGTCGGCGGGTTCGATCCGGTGGAGTTCGACGCAGGATGCGTCAGCGCCGTGCGCAACGCCGCCGAGCGTCTGGGCTATTCGCACCGCGATCTGATTTCGGGTGCCGGTCACGACGCCTGCTGGATCAATCAGGTCGCGCCGACCGCGATGGTGATGTGCCCCTGTGTCGACGGGCTGTCGCATAACGAGGCCGAAGAGATCAGCCGCGAATGGGCGCGCGCCGGGGCGGATGTGCTGTTGCACGCGGTTGCCGAAACGGCGGAGATTGTGGAGTGATTTCTAAGAGTATTCTAATCCTCTGGGGGAAGTCTCCTTTGTTCGGTAGTATCTGGAATCTTTGGCAGAGTTACAGGAGGTTTTCCGCCTATACGCTTATCGCCGTTATCTTCGGTGGCACCCATTGGAATATCCTTGATGGTTGATTTACAGCAGGATAGCACAAGTCTCGATTTAAAAAAAGAAGCCCTGCGCTTGGCGGAAGCACGGGTTCAACAGCAGTTTACGAAGTCAATTGCCGCCGATCAGCGCGCCATGGCATTTGCTGGTTTTTTGGTATTAGCGGGAACAGTTTCTATCGGCCTTGATCTAAGCGACAACTTCAGTGTGTTAGCATTTGTTGCCGCGTTAATTTACTTTTTAGGAGCGCTCTTTGCCGTGTTGTCCGCTGGGACCAAACGGTATTCACTCAGTGGCGAACTCTACAAGAATGTTGTAGACTCTGTTGGAGCCAACCTCACGGAAGAACAAGTTGTTGATGTCCTCGGAGAACTACACGACCGAAAGATACGAAATAATATCGATCAATCAGTGAGCTGCGCGACCAAATATACAATTGCAAAAATTCTCGCTGCCTTAGGAACTAGCATTCTTCTAGTTGGTGGATTTACTAACACATTCCCCGTTGCGAGCACTGACGACTCACAAATTGTAAGTTGCGAAGAGAATGCCGAGAGCAATCCGGTGCGATTTACGGCAGATCCAGCCACAGCGGAAGAGGAAATGACGAATGAGTATTGCAATTAAGAACGGAACCATCGTCACCGCCGATCTGACCTACAAGGCGGATGTCAGGGTCGAGGGAGGCAAGATCACCGAGATCGGCCCCGACCTGACCGGCGACGACGTGCTGGACGCGACCGGCTGTTACGTGATGCCCGGCGGGATCGATCCGCATACGCATCTGGAAATGCCGTTCATGGGCACCTATTCGACCGATGATTTCGAAAGCGGCACCCGCGCGGCACTTGCCGGTGGCACCACGATGGTGGTTGATTTCGCGCTGCCCTCACCGGGGCAAGGGCTGCTGGATGCCCTGCAGATGTGGGACAACAAATCGACCCGCGCGAATTGCGACTATTCCTTTCACATGGCGGTGACCTGGTGGGGCGAGCAGGTGTTTGACGAGATGAAGACCGTGGTCGAGGATCGCGGCATCAACACGTTCAAGCATTTCATGGCCTACAAGGGCGCGTTGATGGTCAATGACGACGAGATGTACGCATCGTTCCAGCGACTGGCCGAACTGGGCGGAATCGCCATGGTCCACGCGGAAAACGGCGACGTGGTCGCCGAACTCTCCGCCAAGCTGCTGGCCGAGGGCAATACCGGCCCCGAGGCACACGCCTATTCCCGCCCGCCACAGGTCGAGGGCGAGGCAACCAACCGCGCGATCATGATTGCGGACATGGCCGGGGTGCCGCTTTACGTGGTGCATACCAGCTGTGAAGACAGTCACGAGGCCATCCGCCGCGCCCGGATGCAGGGCAAACGGGTCTGGGGTGAGCCGCTGATCCAGCACCTGACGCTGGATGAGAGCGAATATTTCAACGCCGATTGGGATCACGCCGCCCGTCGCGTCATGTCGCCCCCGTTCCGCAACAAGCAGCATCAGGACAGTCTCTGGGCCGGGCTGCAATCGGGGTCGCTCAGCGTGGTGGCAACCGATCATTGCGCCTTTACCACCGAGCAGAAACGCTATGGCGTCGGCGACTTCACCAAGATTCCCAATGGCACCGGCGGGCTCGAGGACCGGATGCCGATGCTGTGGACGCGCGGGGTGGAAACCGGGCGGCTGACACCCGAGGAGTTTGTTGCGGTGACATCCACCAATATCGCCAAGATCCTCAACTGCTATCCCCGCAAGGGGGCGATCATGGTCGGGTCGGATGCCGATATCGTGGTCTGGGATCCGAAAAAGGAAAAGACGATTTCCGCCGCAAACCAGCAGAGCGCCATCGACTACAACGTGTTCGAGGGTCAGGCCGTCAAGGGATTGCCGCGCTATACGTTGACCCGCGGGCAGGTCGCGGTGATGGACGGGGAAATCCGCACCGAGGAAGGCCATGGCGAATTCGTCAGCCGCGCGGCCAACACCACGGTGAACAAGGCGCTTTCGACCTGGAAGGAACTGACCGCGCCGCGCCCGGTCGAGCGCAGCGGCATTCCCGCAACGGGGGTCTGATGGCATTGGTTTGCACCGCAAAGACCCGCGCATGAGCGTCTCCGCTCTCGACCCCGCACCGGCCCCGGACGCTGCTACACCAGTGATCGCGGCCAACGCGCTGGACCTGACATTTCAGACGGCCGACGGTCCGGTCCACGCCCTCAGGAACGTGTCGCTCGATGTGCCCAAAGGCAGTTTCGTGAGCTTCATCGGGCCATCGGGTTGTGGCAAGACAACCCTGCTGCGGTGTATCGCCGGACTGGAAACGCCGACGGGCGGCAGCCTGACGGTCAATGGCATGACGGCGGACGAGGCGCGGCGGGCACGGGCCTATGGCTATGTGTTTCAGGCGGCGGGGCTGTATCCCTGGCGCAGTATCGGCGGAAATATCCGCCTGCCGCTGGAAATCATGGGCTTTTCCAGGGCGGAACAGGCCGAGCGCGTCGCGCGGGTGCTCGAGCTTGTGGAGTTGAGCAGCTTTGAAAAGAAGTTCCCCTGGCAATTGTCCGGTGGCATGCAGCAACGCGCATCCATCGCGCGGGCCCTGGCCTTTGACGCCGAAATTTTGCTGATGGATGAACCTTTCGGCGCTCTGGATGAAATCGTGCGCGACCGGCTGAACGAAGAGCTGTTGCGCCTGTGGGACCGGACGCAGAAAACCATCTGTTTCGTCACCCATTCGATCCCCGAGGCGGTCTATCTGTCCTCGCATATCGTGGTGATGTCCCCGTGTCCGGGTCGCATCAGCGATGTGATCGAAAGCCCGCTGCCGAAAGAACGGCCGCTCGATATTCGGGACACGCCCGAGTTCATCGAAATCGCCCACCGGGTGCGCGACGGGCTGCGCGCGGGGTACGAAGAGTGAGCGCCGGCACCAGCAGACCCGGCCGCTGGCGGTTGCCGCCAGTCCTGGCGATGGTCCTGGCGGTTCTGGCGATCTGGTATCTCGCGGTTGTGCCGATGAACGTGCAGGACGTGCTGACCCGTGCAGAGCGTGCAGGGGAACCCGTTTCGCCGCCAACCGCGGTCGAACGGCGCGACATGGGGGCCTGGGCCCTTGTGATGCGCAATCCCGGCCTGCTGGGTGAAAGCTGGAGCCTGGACCGGCCCCGGCTGCCCGCGCCGCATCAGGTCGCCGGGGAACTGTATCGTTCAACCATAGACGAAGAGATCAACGGACGGCGCGGCATTGTCAGGTCGGGCAGCCTGTCCAATCGATCGCTTGTCTATCACGGGGGCATCACGCTTGGCGCGACATTTCTCGGGTTCGTGATCGGCACCGCGTTGGGGATCGCGCTGGCGGTCGGCATCGTGCACTCGCGCGTCATGGACATGTCGATCATGCCCTGGGCCATTGTCAGCCAGACGATACCGATTGTTGCGCTCGCACCGATGATTATCGTGGTGCTCTATTCCATCGGGATACAGGGGTTGATTCCCAAGGCGGTGATCTCGGCCTACCTGTCGTTCTTCCCCGTGGTCGTCGGCATGGTGAAGGGGCTGCGCTCGCCCGATGCGATGCAGCTTGACCTGATGCGCACCTATAATGCCGACCCCATGACCGTGCTGACCAAACTGCGTCTGCCCGCGTCGGTGCCCTATCTCTTTGCCTCGCTGAAAATCGCCATCGCCGCCAGCCTGGTCGGGGCCATCGTCGGTGAATTGCCGGTGCAGAAGGGCGGGCTGGGTGCGCGGATGCTGGCGGGAAGCTATTACGGTCAGACATCGCAGGTCTGGGCGGCGCTTATCATGGCGGCGGCGCTGGCGGCGTTGCTGGTCTGGCTGACCGGTTGGCTGGAACGGCGCACGCTGCGCGCGATGGGAGGGCAGCCATGAACCTCGTGATCCTTGCCTTGCTGATCTGGGCGGCGGGTTTTGCGCTGAACCTCTGGCTCGCGGCCCCGGCACGCGCACAGGGGCGCGCGGCGCGGCTGGCGGTTCCGCTGATATTCGGCGCGACCGTGCTGGCGATGTGGGAGCTGATCGTGCGGGGTCTCGATGTCCCGCAGGTCATTCTGCCCCCGCCCAGCGTCATTGCAGCCACCTTTGCCGGCAACGGCGCGATGTTGTGGGGCGATTTCGTGCAGACCATTCTCAAGGGCGCCCTCGCCGGATATGTCATCGGTTGCGCTGCCGCCTTCCTGACCGCGCTGCTGGTTGACCGTTATGCCTATCTGCGCGAGGGTCTGTTGCCGCTCGGCAATTTCATGGCCGCGCTGCCCATCGTCGGCACCGCACCCATTCTGGTGATGTGGTTCGGCTTTGGCTGGCAGTCCAAGGCGGCGGTCGTGGTATTGATGGTGTTCTTTCCGATGCTGGTGAACACGGTTGCGGGCCTGTCGGAAACATCCGCGATGCAGCGCGACCTGATGCGCACCTATGCCGCGAGCTGGGGTGAGACCCTGCTGAAACTGCGCCTGCCGGCAGCGTTGCCATTCATTTTCAACGGTCTCAAGGTGTGCACGACGCTCGCCCTGATCGGCGCGATCGTCGCGGAGTTTTTCGGCTCTCCGACCCAGGGGCTGGGGTTCCGGATATCGACGTCGATCGGTCAGCTTGATCTTGGCCTCGTCTGGTCCGCCATTCTGGTCGCGGCCATCACCGGCACGCTGGCCTACGGGCTGGCGGCACTGATCGAAAAATGGCTCACCTTCTGGCACCCGTCACAGCGCGGCTGAAAACCGCAGGCAACAGCAAACCAAGGACCAAAAAACCAACAGGAGACTATCATGACAAAATCCATGCTGATCGCGGCACTCGCGTCGACCGCGCTGACCGTTCCGGCCTTTGCCGACGAGGTCACGTTGCAATTGAAATGGGTCACGCAGGCGCAATTCGCGGGGTACTACGTGGCTCTTGAGAACGGGTATTACGAAGAGGCCGGGCTTGATGTCACCGTCCTGCCCGGTGGGCCGGACATCGCGCCCACGCAGGTGATCGCCGGAGGTGGGGCGGATGTCATCGTCGAGTGGATGCCCGCCGCGTTGGCGGCACGTGAAAACGGCCTGCCGCTGGTCAATATCGCGCAGCCGTTCAAATCGTCTGGGATGATGCTGACCTGCTGGGGCGACGTGGGAATCGAGGGGCCGGAAACGCTGGTCAACCGAACACTCGGCGTCTGGTTCTTTGGCAACGAATACCCGTTTCTCAGCTGGATGTCGCATCTGGGCATCGGAACCGATGGCAAGGGCGAAAACAGCGTCGAGGTTCTGAAGCAGGGGTTCAACGTTGACCCGCTTCTGCAGCGTCAGGCCGATTGCATTTCAACCATGACCTACAATGAATACGGGCAGGTTCTCGACAGCGGTGTCGCGCCGGAAGAGCTGATCACCTTCAAATACGAGGATCAGGGCGTCGCGACGCTCGAGGACGGGCTTTATGTCATGGAAGACAACCTGTCCGACCCGGCCTTTGTCGAACGGATGGAAAAATTTGTCGCCGCGTCGATGAAAGGCTGGAAATGGGCCGAGGAGAATCCCGAGGACGCGGCGATGATCGTGCTCGACTATGACGAAACCGGCGCACAGACCGAAGCGCATCAGGTGCGCATGATGACCGAGGTCGCCAAGCTGACCGCCGGTTCGAATGGCGCGCTGGATGCCGCCGATTACGAGCGGACGGTGGCAACGCTGCTGGCGGGCGGATCCGACCCGGTGATCACCAGGGAACCGGAAGGCGCGTTTACAACCGTCATCACGGACAAGGCGTTGGCTGGCAACTGAACCTGACACCGGGGCCCCGGCATGATCGGGGTCCGCAGCAATTCGCCGATCCGATGGATCATCGCCCTGCCCTTACCCCGTCGAGGGCCATTCCGACGATCGGATGATCGGGCGTTTCGCTTTGGGCGCGAAACGCTCTGGTCCTGCATGCCGTGGCCCTTTCGAAGGCGCCGGCATGTGCGAGGAAGATGCTCATCCGCCAAACAATGCGCCCGGTATTCCGGCATGATGTCGGTTACCGGCCGTCTCGCAGACACTCCGCAACGGTGTCTACCAACTCCTGATGGCGTTGTCCGCGCACAAATGACCGGGACCAGGTCAGCCAGTATCCGTCTCCGGTTTTCAGGCTTGGCCACTTCAGTTTCTTCAGGCGTCCGTCGCGCAGGAAACCCTGCGCCTGCACCTTGGAGCCGAGAGCGATGCCCACATCCGCAGCGGCGAGTTGCAACACCACTCCCATACTGTCTGCCTTGAGCACACTTTTCGGAGGCGGCGTCCTGCCGGTTCTGGTGGCCCACTCGCGCCAGGCAGGCCGTTCTCCGCGCAACTCGATGCGGCGCCAACTGTCCTGCGGTTCAGACAGCAGGCGTGGGCTCGCCATCGGCTGCAGCGTCTCTTTCCAGAGCAGGCGCGACTCGACATCAGGCCAGGAACCGCGGCCATATCGAATTTGAAGCGGTGACACGGCACTGGCATACTCCGATCGTTTGGCGATGCTCTCGATGGAAATCTGCAAATCAGGAAGACGTCGGGAAAGCGCAGGCAGACAGGGCAACAGCAGGTTGTCCAGATGCGAGGACAAGCTGCCGATCCGTAGTTCGCGGATGTCCTGCCCGAATATGCTCTCGGTCCCGAAACTGAGTGACTTGAACGCAGCCTGAACGACCGGCAGATAGCTTTCACCGTCGATCGTGAGAGTTACCCCCTTGTTCTGACGCAAGAAAAGCGCACGTCCGAACCGCTCTTCAAGCAGCTTGATCCGCTTGCTGACCGCGACCTGGGTAATCCCCAGCTCTTGTGCGGCGGCGGTAAAACCATGCAGGCGGGCGGCGGCTTCAAAAGCACGCAGCCACTCCAGATGAGGGAGATCATTGCGATCCGGCATAACTATTCTATGGTCATTGACGGCGAATAATTCATTTTTGTTTATCCCCCGACTCCCCTTAAGTGCAAGCGACATTGGAAAGCCGAGGGCAAAATGAAACTCCATGACGTGCAAGGCGATCACCTGACACTCCTGACGCCGCAGAACGACAAGATACGGTTTCACGCAATCTGGCTGCGTGACAATTCGCTTGATCCGACAACCCGCGACCCGGCCAACGGCCAACGCCTCGTGACGCTGAATGATCTGCCCGAGTTCGTGACACTCGACGCGGCAGAGGTCGAAGCCTCCGATCTGGTCGTGACGTTCGCACCCGAAGGTCTCACGGCGCGATTTCCGTTGTCTTGGCTGATGGCGCACGCCTATGACGTCGCGCCTGTTTCGGGGATGCTGGAACCCGGAATTACCACCTGGGGCGAGGAGATGCAGGTGTATTCCGCGCCGCTCGAGGAGTTGAAGAACTCGGATGCCGTGCGGCGCGGTTGGTTGAGCGCGATGAAGCGGCTGGGGTTTGCAAAAATCACGGATGGCCCCGTCAAGCCCGGCGCGCTGTTTGATGTGATCGACCTGTTCGGCCATGTGCGCGAAACCAATTACGGGCGGCATTTCGAAGTACGCACCGAAGTGAACCCGACCAATCTCGCCTTCACCGGGCTGGGATTGCAGGCCCATACCGACAATCCGTATCGCGATCCGGTTCCGACATTGCAGTTGCTGTATTGTCTTGAAAACTCTGCCGACGGCGGCGACAGCATCGTGGTCGACGGTTTCCGAGTGGCCGAGCGTTTGCGCGCCGAAAATCCCGATGGCTTCGCCCTGCTGACGCAATATCCGGCGCGATTTGAATATGCCGGGAGCGCGGGTGTGCGCCTGCAATCGCGCCGCGCGATTATCGAGCTTTCGGCGGATGGGCTGTTGCAGGGTGTGCGCTTCAACAACCGGTCTGCGGCACCGATCGTGGACGTGCCATTCGAACAGATGGCGGCCTATTACGCCGCTTATCGCCGGTTTGCGCAGCTTGTGGACGATCCGTCCATGGCGGTGCGCTTCAAACTGGAGCCCGGCGAGTGTTTTCTTGTCGACAACACACGGGTCATGCACGCGCGCACAGGCTATTCCGGCACCGGATCGCGTTGGCTTCAGGGATGTTATGCGGACAAGGACGGCTTGTTGTCGACACTTTCCGCGCTGGAACACCAGACGGGGATGGCCGCAGAATGACCGAACTGACCAAGGACACGATCGTGCCTTTTCTCCAGGACATTTTTGAACGTCGGGGAGGTGAGGAATATCTGGGCGAACCAGTAACGATGGCCCAGCACATGCTGCAGGGCGCGACGATTGCCGAAAACAATGGTATGGACGAGGTGATTGTCGTTGCCGCCCTGTTACACGATGTCGGGCATTTCACCTCCGAGTTCGGCATGTTCACCATGGATGACACCGAAGATCGCCTGCACGAAGAAGCGGGTGCACAGGTGCTGGCCGCGTTTTTCCCCACGCTGGTGACAGATTGCGTACGCTATCATGTCGCCGCAAAACGATATTTATGCGCAACAAGACCCGAGTATCTCGATCGGCTGTCCGAGGCGTCGCTTCATTCCTTGACCCTGCAGGGGGGGCCGATGACCGCAGAAGAGGTGGCGGCCTTCGAGCAGAACCCGAACCTGAAGGAAATCATCCAGGTGCGCTATCTGGACGAGGCCGGCAAGCGCGCCGACATGGTCACACCTGATTTCAGCCATTTTGCACCGATGGTGCAGCGCGTCGTGGATCATCATTGCGAACAGACGTTCTCACCTCGGGATTGATCACCCGTGGATTGCGGTCGCTGCCAGGGCGGGAGCCGCCACGGCGTTGCACCGCAGCGTCCCAAGCGGAGATGCCCCCCCCTCTCTCCTTGGCCGCGTAAAGCACCTCGCACCCTTGGTACTCTCTCAACCCTGTCGGGCGATCCGGACAGAGCGGAGCCTGGCGCTGCTCCATCAATGTCCGCCTTGATTGTGCGGCGGTGCCTTCAATCCGGTTTCCATCTCGGCATTCAAACCAGCGGCCAGTTCAAAAAACCTTCTTCGCACGGTCTCGGCGTAGGGATTGGCCCTCTCGATTGCCTCGAATACTTCTGGCGCGTCGTGCTGAACCATTGAAATCGCCTCGGATAACAAGTCAAAGCTCTTCGTCGTCATGCGCGTCGGCAGCGGTCCCATTCTCAGGAGCACTTTGGCGATGAGGTGCGTCAGCCCCTGGACGACAGCTGCTTCCCGGTCATGCTCTTCTGGTGTCGTCATGACGACGGTGAGACCGAGAGACTTGCGCAGAAAAGCACCCAGCCGCAAATGTTGTTTTCCCTGAATGGGGCAGACTGCAATTTTCAGACCCTCAACACCTTTCGCGGCACTCTGAGGACCGAACAGAGGATGAGAGGCCACGATGTCCACATGCTTGGGTAGCAACCGCCTCATGATCTCCGAGGGAGTCACCTTGACCGAGCCAACATCGACAATCAGCGCGTCAGGTTTACACGCAACCGCGATCTCGCTGACCACCTGCTCAAATGAGGACACTGGCGCCGCAATGAGAACCACATCAGCCTGCGATACGTCCCGCAGCGATGCCAGCCGCACTCCGAGTTGCCTGGCGGTCCTGGCAACGTCCGCGGACGGATCATAGGCCGATATTTCGAAATACTGGCCAAGATGGAGGGCTGCGAGCTGTCCGAATGCACCAAACCCGACGATGCCAAGAGACGTGTTCCGAATTCTGTTTTTCATCTTTCGACCTTTGAATTTGCCACCCGGCACAAGGTCGATTGCATGTTGACCGCTGACAGGGGCAGCGGAAAACCAATGATGAGTTACCCGCAGCTATTGAAGCGGCGGATAATAGTCCTGCGATGCGAAGAACGATCTGATCATCTTGCCAGCGGTAAAGCATGTAGGAGCGCAGTGTCAACGACATTACCACCTGGCGGCCATTGGCCGGAACACGGCATTCTGGAGCGAAGGATTCAGGACGGTCCGGGTGCGCGTGATTGCAGCCCGGAAGGACAGAACAGGTCACCATTCCGTTTTCGGTGCGGTGCCTCACGTATCGCGTTTGAAACCGGCACATTGTGAACCCGCCTGTCAACGGGCCATGAATCACTCTGGCATTGCTTGACTGGCTTACCTTCGCGTGACAGCACCCGGGTTCGAAATAGTCACATCAGACCCCGGGGCCATAGACTTACGATATGCCCCCCATGACAAAGCGGTATTTCCGTATACTCACGCGGATGGGTCAGTGTGCGACCGAGGCGCCGCGAGGGGCGGCAGCCATGTTGATGGACTGCAAGGACAAGGAGAGGCCATTGCTTCAAGACGTCGAGAGCGACTTTCAGGATATTCGCGATGGGGTGCGCGCGGTCTGTGCGCAGTTTCCCGACGAATACCACCGAAAAGTCGACGCGGCCCGCGCCTATCCGGAAAACTTCGTCGATGCGCTGACAAGCGCCGGCTGGATGGCCGCGCTCATCCCCGAAGAGTATGGCGGTTCCGGATTGGGCCTGACCGAAGCCTCGGTCATCATGGAAGAGATCAATCGAGCCGGTGGCAATTCGGGTGCCTGCCACGGTCAGATGTACAACATGAGCACGCTTGTCCGTCACGGCAGCGAAGAACAGCGACGGCGCATCCTGCCGAGGCTGGCCTCGGGCGAATTGCGCCTTCAATCCATGGGCGTCACGGAGCCGTCCACGGGCACCGATACCACGAAGATCACCACCACCGCCGTGAAAACCGGCGACCGCTATGTCATCAACGGCCAGAAGGTCTGGATCAGCCGGGTGCAGCATTCGGACCTGATGATCCTTCTGGCGCGCACGACGCCGCTTGCCGAGGTGAAGAAAAAATCCGAGGGGCTCTCGATCTTCCTTGTCGACATCAAGGATGCAATGAAATCCGGAATGCGGGTGACGCCGATCCCGAACATGGTCAACCACGAGACCAACGAGCTTTTCTTCGACAACCTTGAAATCCCCGAGGAAAATCTCATCGGCGAAGAGGGCAAGGGCTTTGGTTACATCCTGACCGGGCTGAACGCCGAGCGCACGCTGATTGCGGCCGAATGTATCGGTGACGGCTATTGGTTCATCGACCGGGTGACAAGATATGTCCGGGACCGCACCGTCTTTGGCCGTCCGATCGGACAGAACCAGGGCGTGCAGTTCCCCATTGCCGAAAGCCATATCGAGGTCGAGGCCGCCAATCTCATGCGCTTCAAGGCCTGCGCGCTTTTCGACGCGGGCAAACCCTGCGGCGCCGAGGCGAACATGGCAAAGTACCTTGCCGCCAAGGCGAGTTGGGAAGCCGCCAATGCCTGTATCCAGTTCCATGGCGGCTTCGGCTTTGCCCACGAATACGATGTCGAACGCAAGTTCCGCGAAACCCGCCTGTATCAGGTCGCGCCGATCTCGACCAACCTCATCCTGTCCTATATCGCGGAGCATGTGCTCGGCCTGCCCCGGAGCTTCTGATGACGCTGCCCCTGAAAGGCCTCAAGGTCGTTGCCGTCGAACAGGCGGTCGCGGCTCCTTTCGCCACCTGCCGGCTGGCTGACGCCGGTGCCGAGGTGATCAAGATAGAACGCCCGGAGGGGGATTTCGCACGTGGTTACGATGACGTCGCCGCCGGCCAGTCCAGCTATTTCGTCTGGCTCAACAGGGGCAAGACATCGGTTGCGCTCGACCTGCGCTCCGACGTCGGCAAGGCAGAGCTTGCACGCCTGCTGGCCGACGCGGACGTTCTGGTGCAAAATCTCAAACGCGGCGCGCTTGGACGGCTGGGGTTCACGCCAGAGATGCTGGCGCGCGACTATCCCAGGTTGATCACCTGTTCGATCACCGGCTATGGCGAAGACGGACCGATGGCGGATCGCAAGGCCTATGACCTGCTCATCCAGGCGGAATCGGGGCTTTGCTCGATCACCGGCGGTCCCTCCGAACCTGCCCGCGTCGGCATGTCGATCGTGGACATCGCCACCGGCGCGACCGCGCATGCAGCGATCCTGGAGGCCGTGATCGCCCGCGGTATTTCCGGCAAGGGCACCGCGATCACCATTTCGATGTTCGATGTGATGGCCGACTGGATGACGGTCCCGTTGCTCAATCACGAAGGTGACAAGTCGCCGAAGCGGGCCGGAATGGCGCATCCCTCGATCTCGCCCTACAGCGCCTTTTCCACACGCGACGGCCAGTTGATCCTGATTTCGATCCAGAGCGACCGGGAATGGCGCATGCTCTGCGAACGTTTCCTGCAACGCCCGGAACTGGGGCTGGATCCGCGCTTTGCCACCAATGTGGCAAGGGTTGCCAACCGCAGCGAAACCGATGGGATCGTCGCCGCGGCCTTTGCCTCGATGTGCCATGAGCAGGCCATCGAGGCGCTCGGGCAGGCCGATATCGCGATGGCTTCGGTCAACGACATGTCGGGCCTTTCCGCGCATCCGCATCTGCGCCGGATCGAAATCCACACCCCCAACGGCCCGGTTGCCTATCCTGCGCCCGCCGCACGGGTCGCCGGCGAGACCCGCCGCTATGGTCCCGTCCCGGCGCTTCCCGCGATCGACACGAAGGGGGATCAATGACCCGACCGGACGGCACAGGGGCAGACCTGGCGCTTGATATCGAGATGTTGCGCGGCTGGATCGGCAGGACCGAAACCCGTTCCGAAGACCTGACACCGGCACTGGCGGAACGGTTCAACGCCACGCTCGGTCGCAGGGGAGACATCGGTGTGGGCGCCACGGCCCCGTTGCTGATCCATCTCTGCCTGACCCAGCCTGCGGTACCGGCCGACGAAATCGGGCCTGATGGCCACCCGGCGCGGGGCGGGTTCCTGCCGCCCGTCCCCCTGCCCCGCCGCATGTGGGCCGGCGGCGCCTTTGTCTTCCACCGCGCCCTGCGTATCGGCACACTTGTCACCCGTCGCTCGACCATCCGTGACGTGGTGCTCAAGCAGGGACGGAGTGGGCCGCTGTGTTTCGTCACCGTCGATCACCAGATTTCCGACCCGCAGGGCATCGCCCTGACCGAGCGTCAGGACATCGTTTACCGCGCCACCGGACAGGCGGATGCCGGACAGGGGCCCGCCATCGCCGGGGCCGGCGCAAACCAAAAGGTCATCGCAACCGATCCGGTGCTGCTGTTCCGCTACTCGGCGCTGACGTTCAACGGCCATCGCATCCATTATGACCAGCCCTATGTCACCGCCGAAGAGGGCTATCCGGGCCTGATCTTTCACGGGCCGCTGCAGGCGACGCTTCTCGTTCATTTCGCCGCGGATCTGCGTGGCGAGGTCCCGAAAGAGTTCCGCTTTCGCAGCCTTTCACCGCTGTTCGATACCAGCGACGTCGTACTGAACGCCGAGACAACGGATGATGGTATGCGCCTATGGACCGCGCGCCCCGGCGGGCCCATCGCAATGGATGCCACCGCGACATGGTAGATCCCGACGCCTGCGGACCGGGCTAAACCGCGTTCTTGCGCAGCACCCGCATCATGTGAGGCTGCGTCAGCATCAATGCGCCGCCTTCCGCCGCCTCTGCATGGCGCAGGAAATCACGTGTCACCGCGTTCCGGTTCGCATCGATGACCTTCTGTCGCGACGGATCCGCCGCACACAGGTAGCTCAGAAATTCATCCACGGATGAAAAACGGCTGACCCGGTCAATCCGACTGTCTTCGACCAGCGAGGAGTCAGGCCGCACGGCAAAACGGTTCAGAGCCGCCAGCGCCTGCGCACGGATCGCGGTTTCGTCGTCCACGCGCCGCATCGCCTCGAAGAAACGTCCCGAGGCCAGCGGCTCGACCACAACCAGCACCCCGCCGGGTCGCAACAGGCGCCAGGCTTCGGCGATGCCCGCCTCCATCCGGCCTTCCGGCAGATGATGGAGCGCGTTGTGGAAAATCGCGGCACCAAAGCTGCTGTCGCTGGCGGGAATGGTCTCGGCACCGGCCCGAAGAAACCGCGCGCCGGGTGCACGGGCGCGCGCCACGTCCAGCGCCAGGTCAGACGGGTCGACACCGGTCACCGAGTAACCCCGACGGACAAGCGCCGCCGCCAACCCGCCCCGTCCGCAACCGATATCGACGACCCGGTGCACCTCTTCGCCCGCGAGAAGGGCAAGGATCCGGGCGGTGACGACATCCGGCTCCGGCATCACCCCCCGGCCTGCTGCCCCGCGCATGTCGCTGCCTGGCATTAGCTCTCTCTCTTTCTGAACCGGACGCCAGAGCGTCAGATGGTGCGGCCACCATCGACTTCGAGGATGACACCGGTGATGAAATCCGCCTCGTCCGAGCCGAGATAGAGCGCCGCATTGGCAATGTCGCGTGGCTCGGACAGACGCCCGAGCGGGATGGTGGCTATGAACTTTTCGCGGTTCTCCGGCGTGTCCGGCACCCCCATGAACTTCTCCAGAAGCCCGGTCACGCCCATGACCGGAGCGATGCCGCAGACCCGGATATTGTCCGGCGCCAGTTCGACGGCAAGCGACCGGGTCATCAGGTTCACCGCCCCTTTTGACGAATTGTACCAGGTCAGCCCGGGCCGCGGCCGGATTCCGGCGGTCGAGCCGACATTGATCATCACCCCTCCCCCCTGCCTGCGCCAGAGCGGCACACAGGTCTTGGTCATGTGAAAGATCGACAGCACGTTGACATCATAGATCTTGCGAAACGTCGCTTCGTCGGTTTCCATCAGCGGCATGTTGGCGTTGGTCCAGCCGGCGTTGTTGATCACGATGTCGAGGCTGCCGAACGCGTCGGTCACCTGCGCCACGGCCGCCTCGACCTGATCTCCCTGCGCCACGTCGCAGGCTACCGCGATGGCATTTTCCCCAAGTTCCCCGGCCACGGCGCGGGCCCCTTCGGCGTCGATGTCGCAAATCGCGACCTTCGCCCCTTCGCGAATGTAGGTTTCGGCAATACCCTTGCCAAAGCCCGAAGCCGCACCGGTCACCATTGTCGTCTTGCCTTGAAGTCTCACCTGCGTTCTCCGTTGTCCTGATCTGAGTGTGTGGTTGACCGACCTCGCGGGTCGCGTCGCAATCTGTCGCGCCCGGGGTCTCAGCCGTGGTTGTTCACCACGGTCTTGATGTGGGAAAACTCCAGCAGCGCAGCAAATCCCTTTTCGCGACCATGCCCGGACTTGCGGACACCGCCGAAAGGCAGCTCAACGCCGCCGCCCGCGCCATAGCCGTTGATAAAGACCTGGCCGCAGCGCAGCGCCTTGGCGACACGCTGCTGCCGCCCACCATCCCGCGTCCAGACCGCAGCCACGAGGCCGTAATCCGTGCCGTTGGCAATTCGGATCGCGTCGGCTTCGTCTTCAAAGGGGATCATGGCCAGAACCGGGCCGAATACCTCTTCCTGTGCGATCCGGGCGTCCGGCGCACAGGGGCCGAAAACTGCCGGCGCCACGTAATAACCGCCCTCGGGCGCCTCGGGAGCGATGCCACCGCGCGCTATGAGAGGCGCATCGGCAGTCTCGATATACTCCTCTACCCGGCGTTTCTGCCGCGCGGAAATCAACGGCCCCAGCACCGCCGCCTCGTCCGACGCACTGGCGCTGATGCCCTCGAAAGCGGCCTTCAACCCGGCCTCGACGCGCTCCCAGAGGCTGCGCTGCACCAGCACGCGGGTGCCCGCTGAACAGGTCTGCCCGCCGTTCTGGATCAGCGCGTTGATCACCACGGGAAGGGCCGCATCCAGATCTGCGTCCTCGAACAGGATCTGCGGCGACTTGCCACCCAGTTCCAGCGTGCAGCCGATGAAATTGCGCGCCGCTGCGATCTGGATCATCACACCGACTTCGGGCGAGCCGGTGAAAGAGATGAAATCGATGCCCGGATGTTCCGACAGCGCCTTGCCCGCCACATCCCCGCGCCCCGTCACGATATTCAGCGCGCCGGGCGGAAAGCCTGCCTCGACCGACAGTTCACCGATGCGCAGCGCCGTCAGGCACGCGTCTTCCGCGGGCTTGAGCACCGTCGCATTGCCCATGGCCAGCGCCGGGGCGACCGAGCGCCCGAACATCTGCGCCGGGTAATTCCAGGGAATGATATGTCCGGTGACGCCGTGGGGTTCGCGCTGTACCTCGACATTGTATCCCGGCAGGAAGGGAATGATCTCTCCATGCACCTTGTCGGCGGCACCGCCGTAGAACTCGAAATAGCGGGCCGTCACCTGCATGTCGGCGCGCGCCTGCACGATGGGCTTGCCATTGTCGGCGCTTTCCAGCTGCGCCAGTTCCTCGGCATGGTCCAGGATCAGCGCAGACAGGCGCAGCATGAGGCGCCCGCGCTCGGTCGCCGAAAGCTTGCTCCACGGCCCGCCGTCAAACGCCGCGCGGGCCGCCGCAACGGCGGCATCGACATCCTCGGGACCGCTGTCGGCGATTGCCGCGAACCGCTGACCGTCCAGTGGCGAGAGGACATCGAACTCGGCCCCCGTGGCAGCCGGCACAAAGGCGTTGCCGATCAGGTTCAGCGGCCTGGGCAGCACGAGGCTGCGCTTGCTGACTGGGAAATCTTTCATGCTGTTTTCCTTTCCGGATCAAGCGACCCTTCAGAGACCTCGCCGCGTTCGATGACCAGCGTCCGGCTGGCAAAACCGCGCAACAGCGAGGGATTGGATTCCGTGATGACGAGGGTGATGCTGCGATCGCTGTCCCGCAGGGCGCGCAGCGCATCCGCGTAGCGCATGGCCAGCGCCGGCGCGAGGCCCTGAAACGGCTCGTCCAGCATCACCAGCTTGGTCCCCAGCATCAGCGCCCGCGCCAGGGCTACCATCTTGCCCTGCCCGCCCGATACGTTGCCCGCCGGACGGTTCGCCATCTCCCGCAGTTCGGGAAGAATGTCGTAAACCCTGTCCAGCCTGCGCCGCGTCTCGACCGGGCCAAGCCTGGCGGCATCGGCGGGCAGCAGGATATTCTCTTCGACGGTGAAGGCCGAGAACAGCCGCCGGTCTTCCGGTGAATAGCCGATGCCGAGGCCGGGCCGTTTCGGTGGTGCGACAGGGCCGAGGGACTTTCCCTCGAACAGGATTTCGCCCGCCTGCATCCTGGTAAAGCCCATGATGGTGCGCAAAAGCGTGGTCTTGCCCGCGCCATTGCGCCCGATCAGGGCCAGGGTCTCGGCGGTCTCGACGCGAAAGGTCAGGTTGCGCAGGATCCCGATGATTCCGATCGAGGCGCTCACATCACGAAATTCAAGCATCAGGCCACTTCCTCGCCAATGACATCGCGGATGACGTCGGGGTGTTCGAGTATCTCTTCGGGCGTGCCGCGCAACTGCACATTGCCTGCATTCCAGACCGCGACCTCGTCGGCATAGCGCGACACGATCCCCATGTCGTGTTCGACGAAAACCGACGTCACCCCGGCTTCGGCCAGAGCACCGACAAGTATTTCCATCACCTCGTGCTTCTGGGAAGATGCCACGCCGGACGTGGGTTCATCCATCAGCAGAAGCCGCGGCTTCAGGGCCAGGGCAACCGCAATGTCGATCAGCTTGCGCTGCCCTTCGGACAGTTCGACCACCACGCGGTCGGCCACATCGGCGCAGTTTACCAGATCAAGCAGGTGCATCATCTCGTCACGCTGCCTGATCCTGTGCAGGCTTTGCAGCGGGTTGCGCAACCCTTCCCGCGCCGCCGCCGAGATCAACAGGTTTTCCAGCGCCGTATGCTCGGTAAAAAGCTGCGGGATCTGAAACGCCCGTGCGACTCCACGCCGAACGATCTTGCGCGGCGGCAGTGCGCTGATGTCCTCGCCTTCCAGAAAGACCTTGCCCTGTTGCGGCTTGAGCCAGCCGGTGCAGATGTTCAGGAAGGTGGTCTTGCCCGCCCCGTTGGGACCGATGATGGCAAGGTTGCGCCAGGCCTCGATCTGCATCGACACATTGTCGGCCGCGGTCACGCCACCGAACCGGATGACCAGATCGCGGGTTTCCAGCAACGGCGTGCCCGATGTCGATGTCGCGCTCATTTCGCCTCCTCCGCTGTCGCCGCGCGCTGGCCACTCTTCTTGCGGTGCCCGATCAGGGTGTCGGCGATACCCATGATCCCGCCCGGCGCGAACAGGATGATGACCAGCAGGAAGCTGCCCAGCAGGAGCTGCCAGATGTCACCCGCGAAGGCCGAGGCATAGATCCGCACGACCTCGTAGATCAGCGCGCCGATAAAGGCGCCGCGCACCGAACCTGCGCCGCCGAGCACGGCAATGAAGACCATTTCTGCAGAACGCACCCACCAGACATATTCCGGTGTCACCACACCCTGCGTCAACGCCATGAGCGACCCGCCGACACCGCAGAGCGCCGCAGACAGCACGTAGCCCGACAACAATACACGTCTCGGCGACAGACCGAGATATTCAAGCCGCGTTTCATTGGTCTTGATGGTCTGGAATATCTGCCCGACAGGCGAGGCGAACCAACGCAGCGTGAACCAGCCGAGCACGACCATGAGCACGATCGAAAGGTAGAATATCACCGCCTCGAAACCGGCGCGTTCCATGGCCATCCCAAGGACGGACGGGCGTGCAAGGCGAATACCGTCGGCACCGCCGGTGACATGATAGAACTTCTCGAGGATCGACCAGAAGATCATCGAGAAGGCCAGGTTGAGCATTCCGAAGAAGATCCCCCGGTAACGCACCACGAAAAGCCCCACCAGCAACCCGCTGACGACGGCTCCGCCAACTCCGGCAACAAGCACCAGGATCAGATCCGCTCCGGGCAGCGACGCCATCAGGAAGGCACCGACATAGGCCGAGATCCCGAAGAACAGCGCATGACCGAAAGAAACCTGCCCCGCCCGCAGCAGGACGGTGACCCCCAACACCGCGAGCCCCTTGGCCAGCGCGAGATTGATCAGCAACTGCATGGAGGGCGCGATGAAGGGCACCGCCGCCAGCAACAGGATTCCGAGCAGTGTCAGTATCGCGCGTATCGAAGGCATGGCACCGGGTTTCGCGCTGTCCGATGTCGGGTGTCGTGTCGTATCGCGCATGGGGTGTCCTCAGATCTTGCGGGCGACAGGGCTGCCGAAGAGTCCCTCGGGGCGCACCAGCAGGACCAGCACCATGATGAGATACGGCACGAGAACGGCGACCTCGGGCCAGACATAGACCGCGAATGACCGGCCAAGGCCAATCATCAGAGCGGCGACCGCGGCCCCGCCGATCTGACCCAGACCCGCGGTGGCGACCACGGCGAACGACAGCACGATCATGTCCGCGCCCATACCGGGCAGGATCGACGTGGTCGGCGACGCAAGCGCGCCGCCAAGACCAGCGAGCACCGCGCCGACCATGAAGGTAAACAGGAATACGCGGTCGGCATCGATGCCGATGGATTGCGCCGCCTCGCGGTCTTCGGTGGTGGCCAGGATCAGCTTGCCGATCACCGTCCGGCGCAGAAAGAAGCGCAGCCCGAGCAGCAGGCCGGTGGCGACCAGCGGCAGCAGGATCAGCTGATAGACCGTGTAGGTCACGCCAAAGACGGTCACATTTCCCAGGGCTTGCAGGACGCGGGCCTCGAAATAGGGCTGCGACCCCCAGACCAGCCGCTGCACGTCCTCGAGGATCATGAAGACGGCGAAGGTGACGAGAAGCTGCAGGACTTCGGGCTTGTCATAGATCCGTCGCAACAACAGCCATTCGATCGGACCCCCGAGGGCCACCCCCACGAGGGCAGCCGAGACGATCATCAGCGGAAAGGCGAAAACAGGCGCGAAACCGAGCGCCAGGAAATAGCCGCTCAGGGACACCGTGACATAGGCGCCGATCGCGTAGAGCGACCCGTGGGCGACATTCAGGATGCGCATGACGCCGAAGATCAGGGTCAGACCGAGCGCCACGATGAACACCAGCGCCGCATAGGATATCCCGTCGAACAGTGCGAGCAGGAAGATCGTCAGGTTCATGAAACCGCCTCTCATTGGCAACTCGGCAATGGCCCGGATAAAGGACGCACAGAGCGCCTCTGCGTGGCATGCCGCTCCTGTCCGGTCGCGCCGGGGCGCTGTCGTGCGGGCCGCCCTCTGGCAGCGACTGACGCTGCCCGGTCTGGTACGGCCCGCTACGCTATCAGTTTTCGTAGGTCGAGATCGTCAGGCTATCGGCAAAGCCCGCGTCGAGCCCCTTGATCCAGTCGAGAGAGACCTCGCCCAGCGGCGGCAGCAGTGCTTCGCCGTCAAAGATCATGATGTTCTCGAGGGTCGCGAACGGGTAGTCGCCACTTTGCACGCTGGTTCCCATCAATTGCGACTCGACGCCCTGATTGTCCTCACGCAGGTGCAGAGAGCGACCGAGCCCCTGGAATTCCAGCCCTTCGAAGGCCGCCACGAGCTGTTCCTTGCTTGGCCAGTCGACGCCGTTCTCGGCGATGGCCTTGTCATAGGCGGCCGTCAGCGCCGCGATCGCCTGACTGGCATGAAAGACCGGATAGACCGGGATATCGCCGGTGGCTTCGGTGTATTGCGCCATGAAGCTCTTGAAATCCGCGTCATCGCGGCGCTCGGGGTGCAGGAAGTAATGATCGCCACGGGCCCCGACGATATGGCCGGCAGGCAGGCTGCTGCCCAGCCGCTCAAGCGAGCTTTCGGCCAGCGGCAGAACAAAGGTCGACGTGTTCATGAGGCCGCGCTGGAACGCCTGCTGCACGAAGGTATCGAGATCTGCACCCCAGGACGTCGAAAGGATGACATCCGGGCGCAGCGCCTGCAGGCGCGAAATCTCGGTCGAGAAGTCGGGCGCGCCGAACTTCGGAAAGAACTCGCCCACCACTTCGACATCCGGCTTCATGACCTGCAACGCCGTGCGGAAGATATCCCAGCTGTCGCGACCCCAGGCATAGTCCTGGTTGACCACGGCGATGGTCTTGAAGTCGGGATTGGTTTTGAGCAGGTAGGTCACCGCCGCCAGCATTTCCGAGGTGGCATTGCCTTGCGTGCGGAAAACGTAGTCATAGCTGTTTTCCTCGAAGATGCGTTGCGTGCCACAGTCCCACATCAGGTTCGGAACCTTCAGATCCTCGGCCAGCGGCGCCAGCGTCTGGCAGTTGCCCGAAGAGATCGAGGCCAGCATGACCTCGGCGCCACCACTCTGGACGAGCCGTCGGAATTCCGATGTCAGGGCTTCGGCACCGGCCCCTTCGTCGATATAGGTCACCTCGATCGGCACGCCGTTGACGCCGCCTTGGGAATTGATGTTCTCGACCAGGATATTCATTGCATCGCGTGCCGGAACACCGAAGACCGAGGCAGGGCCGGTCAGGAAGGTGGTCATGCCGATCTTCAGCGTCTCGGGCTTGTCAGCGGCGAGGGCCGCAAACGGCAGCACGGCGCAAAGCATGGTCGTCGTCAACAGGTTCTTCATCTTGGAATTCCTCCCGGATTTCAGTGCAGATCGGTCAGCGGATCGCGATCGGGTTGATGATCATCTGCACGGCGCCCTTCACGCGGGCCTGCCCCAGAACAAACATGAACTCGTGCACGTCATCCGCTGCAAGGGCGCGTGTATCCATGTTTTCAAGGATGTAGATACCGTGCTCGGGTTGCAGGATCTGGTGCGCGCGAAAGGCCTCTCCCTCGACCTCGGCGGGCACGACTTCCATGCCCCAGGTGTCCGCGCCGACGGCCATGACACCGATTTCTGCCAGGTATTCCGCGCCGCTTACGCCCAGCCCGGGTTCTGCCGCGCCGAACCGTTCCGGATCGGCATTGTCACCTTCCAGCAGGTTCATCCAGTTGGAATTGAACAGGACCACGTCGCCCTCGCGTAACTCGACCGACTGGGCCTCGGCAGCCGCCTTGATGTCTTCTGCGGTATAGGCCGTGCCCTCTTCGACCATGTCGGTGCCGAAATATTCGGCCATGTCGAGCATGACGCCGCGCCCGACCAGACCCGGAAGCTTTTCAAGCCCCAACTGGGTCAGCCCGGACGCCGGTGCGAAATCGTCATAGGTGCGCCCGCCGTAATAGACGTGATCGACACCCGCGTGACCCAGCCCGTCGATTTGCGGGCCGATGCCAAGCCAGCCCATGAATATGTCGTCATTGTAGGTGAACTTGTTTTCGCCCAGACCGGAGTTGCCGTTCTGACCCGGCTGCAGGATGGTCACCGACAGGCTGCGCGGCGGAAAGGCCGGCGTGTCCGAGCCGACGATCATGCCGAGGCTGTAGACCTTGCCTTCGGTGACCAGTTCGGCCGCGAGCTTGACCCGCTCCGCGGTCATGTGATTGGCGGCACCCAGTTCGTCCTCCGCACCCCATTCATGATCTGCCCATTCCGGAGAAGCGGTCTGCTGTGCCGCTGCCGCCCCGATCGAAGCCGCGAGCGCGACGGCTGCAAGCCCGGTCAATCGCGCGGTCGTTCCGACGGCGGCGCAATTGCAAGTATCAATGTTCCGTTGACCCCTCATCGCTTCCTCCTAGAGCTTAGAGATGTGCAGGATCCTAAGGTCAGACCGCGACCAGCCGCCAATACCGTGATGCAATTCCGGTCATAGCGTTAACCTATGTCCCGGGCTAAATTGCGTTTCACATCGCGCCCGGAGTCTTAGGTTAGCCGGAAGAGGAATCGAATGGGCCAGCGGGAGGACGCCACCATGAAAATCGAAGCTGCCGTGCTGACGCGCACAGGAATAGATCGTGATTTCGAATCCGCCAATGCGCTGGAGGTCCGCGAGGTCGATCTGGCCCGGCCGGGACCGGGCGAGGTGCTGATCCGGATCGCGGCCGCAGGCGTCTGTCATTCCGACCTCTCGGTGATCAACGGCACACGGCCCCGACCGCTGCCCATGGTCCTGGGGCACGAGGCTTCGGGCTTTGTGCAGGAGCTCGGACAGGGTGTCGATGACCTGTCGCCGGGCGATCACGTGGTGTGCATTTTCGCGCCGGGATGCGGCAACTGCCTGCCCTGCGCCGAAGGTCGCCCGGCACTTTGCACGCGCGCCGCCGCGCATCACGGCGTCGGCGAACTGATGACCGGTCATCGGCGGCTGACCATGGACGGCAGGCCGGTGAACCATCACGTCGGTGTCTCTGCCTTTGCCAGCCACGCGGTGGTGGCGCGCCAGTCGCTGGTAAAGGTCGACAATGACCTGGAGCCGCATGTCTCGGCTCTGTTTTCCTGCGCGATGCTGACCGGCGCCGGGGCGGTATTCAACACCGCACGGGTCATGCCCGGTTCCAGGGTCGCGGTCTTCGGGCTGGGCGGTGTCGGTCTTTCGGCGGTCCTCGGTGCCGCGGCCGCCGGAGCAGGAGAGATCATCGCCATCGACACGTTCGAGACAAAGATGCAGACCGCGCTGGACATGGGTGCGACCCGTGCGATCAAGGCCGATGCCGATACGATCGAAACCATCCGGGAGGCCACCGGCGGCGGCGTCGACGTGGCGATCGAACTGGCCGGGTCGAGCCGCGCGCTCGAGACCGCCTGGAGCTGCACCTGCCGTGGCGGTCTGACCGTGACCGCCGGCCTGCCCCACCCGGATGAACGCATGTCACTGAACGCGCTGCAGCTTGTTGCCGAAGAACGCACGTTGAAAGGCAGCTATATCGGCTCCTGCGTTCCGCAGCGCGACCTGCCCCGCATGTTCTCGCTTCATGCGCAGGGCAAACTGCCGGTTGAAAAGATGCTGACCCATCGCATGAGACTGGCCGATATCAATCGCGCCATGGACCAGCTCGACCAGGGCACCGCGATCCGGCAAGTGATCGAGTTCGACAGATGATCGACATCCGGCAGCTGCGTTACTTTCTTGCCATCGCCGACGCGCCGTCGATCTCTGCGGCGGCACATAGCATCGGCGTCGCGCAACCCTCGCTGTCCCAGCATGTGCAGCGCATGGAAGAGGAACTTGGCGTCAAGCTCATGGATCGTTCTCCCCGTGGCACGTTGCTGACGCAGGAGGGGCACGAACTCGTGGAACATGCCCGCCGTATCTGCGACAGCCTTGATCGCTGCGTCGCGGACATGCGCGAACTGGGCGGGACGGTCAGGGGCCGCGTCGCCTTTGGCATGCCGCCATCCTGCTCGATGGTCATGTCGGTCCCGCTGGCGGAAACCGTGCGGCTTGAACTGCCCGAGGTCCGCCTGCGCGCGGTCGAGTCCATGAGCGGCTATCTCAAGACCTGGATCGAGGACGGCACGGTCGACATAGGTTTTCTCTACGATCTCACCGACGCGGGACATCTGCGCAAGACGCAGGTGATGCAGGAGCAGCTGTTCTTCTTTTCCGCGCCCGACGCCTGGCCTCTGGACACCCCGCCGGGCACACCCGTCCCGCTGGCGGAACTGCAATCCCTGGACATGATCCTGACATCGAACGGCCTGCGCAATACCATCGAAGGCTATTGCAGCAGCCACGGCATCAAGCTCAACGTCGTGATCGAGATGGATGCCATGACCCAGATCAAGGAGCTTGTTGCGCGCGGATCGGGCTACACGATATTCGCGCCCGTCGCGGCCCAGGACTTCGTCGAGCGCGGAGAACTTTTGCGCGCTCCGATCATTGCTCCGACGCTGACACGCCCGGTCTACATCGTATCGAACCCCGCACGGGTGATGACCCGTGCCTGTCGCGCAGTCGAACAGCTGACCCTGGATGTGGCGCGCGAACTGGTACAGCGCGGCATTTGGGAAGCCACGCTGGTCTGACAGCGTTTCGCACCCCAAGAACCCGGCGCGCCCCGGCCATACGCCCGCGTGATGCGCAAGGGCATTCGCACCGCCGCGAACAAACCCCTACATCGCACCGATTTCCTTGAAGTAGCGCTCGGCGCCTGGATGCATCGGCACGTCATACAGCTTCGATCCCAGCGTCACGTCCATGCCCGCGAAACTGGTGTTGCTCGCCTTGAGTTCCTCGACGTTTTCCCAGAACGCCTTGGTGAACTGGTAGACCAGTTCCTCATCGGTGTTGCTGCCGCGAAGATCGACAAATGCACCACCGTGGTCTTGTAGGGGCCGAACAGGGTGGCGTAGGCCATATAAGCAAAGAGTGCAAAGCCGACCGCGCGCAGCACGGTGTCCAGGAGTCTTGCCGGTGCGGCATCGGTCATTGTCCGCACCTCGCGAAACGTGTTGGCATCCGGATCGAGTCCGATGCGACATGGTGCTGGCGTTTCACCTCAGTCCGCCCTCGTCGTTTTTTCGATCTCCTCAAGGAGGATGGGCACGCCCATCGTCATCGAATGAATGCCCATGATCGAGGTAAGCTGGATCACTTCGAGGATCTCCTCCCGCGTTGCACCGAACTCCAACGCATTCGCCATGTGCCGCCGCGCGCCCGATGGCGGTGGGTTCCTGCTCGACATGGATGATGGCCGCATCGCGGTTCAGGTTGTCATAGCTGTAGAAGGTGGCGTTGAAGCCGATCCGCGTTCCGAGCGCGAGGATCACGTCGGCCTCTTTCGCGAGGCGCGAGGCGACTTCGTTGCCGCGCGGCCCCATCTGCCCCGCGTTGAGGGGGTGGCCGAAAGGGATCGCGTCGCCATGACCGGGAGAGGAAACAAGCGGCGCATTCAGCACCTCCGCCAGCGCAATGGCCCGGTCGGCGGTTCCTGTGTTCTTGATGCCGCCGCCCACGATGATGACCGGCCGCGCTGCGCCTGCCAGCATCTCTGCCGCTTTCGCGATGATGGCACCGGGCGCGGCTGCGGCGCTGATCGGGCGGTACCGATCCGGGCCAGACAGGTCTCCAAACTCTGCCCGTCCGGACAGCACGTCGCGGGGAAGGTTCAGATGGACAGGTCCCTTTCGCGGGGAATTGGCGACACGGAATGCCTCGCGGAACAGCTCGGGCACGCGATCGGTCGAGGGGGCGGTCCAGGTCTTTTTGGTCACGGGGGCAAAAAGCGCCTGCTGGTCCACCTCCTGGAAAGCGTCGCGATACATGTGCCCCGAAGCCAGCGCGCCACCGATGGACACGATGGGCGTATAGGCCGCCCTGGCCTGCGCCAGCCCGGTCACGAGATTGGTCGTGCCCGGTCCGTTCTGCCCGGCCAGAACGACACCGGTTTCACCGGAAGCGCGCGCATATCCGTCGGCCATATGGGTGCCGGTTCGTTCGTCATGTACGCCGACAAAGTTGATTTCCTTTGCATCGTAAAGCGCGTCGAACATCTCCATCGTGGCTGAACCGATCAGGCCGAACACGATTTTCGTATTCTCCGTCCTGAGCGCCTCGACGGCGGCCTGTCCGCCGGAAAGCTGTGTCATGGGTATCGTCCTTCTTGGTCGGGCAGAACGCGATTGAGGAAATCCAGAAGCGGTTGCGAAAACTGTTCGGGTTGTTCGACGAGCCCGAGATGCTGGAGCCCGGGCACGATCACCGTTTCCGCGCCGGGTGTTTCACCGGCGATGGCGCGGCTCATCGCCGGGGTCGATCCGCTGTCATGCTCGCAGGTGAGCACCAGCATCGGCAATGTCAGGGGTGGATCGGGCGCGATCAGCTCGCGCACACCCGCCGCCAGAACCTGCCGGTGCGCCGCATAATTGTGCGGGTCGTTGGCCAGCACGATGTCGCGCACCGCCGCCACCTGATCGGGATGATCCCGGCGGAAGCCTTGCGTGAACCAGCGCGCCAGCGTCACCTCGATGCCAGCCGCCGGACCGCCCGCAGCGGTATCGCGGGCGCGCTGTTCGACGATTTCCTGCTGTTCCTCGCCCCGGTCATGCGGTGAATTCAGGATCGCCAGCGCGGTCACCCGCCGGGGATGGTCGATGGCCACGCGCCGGTTGATCATGCCACCCAGCGAGAATCCGACAAGCGCCGCCCGGTCGATCTCCAGTTCATCCAGCAGCGCGACGAGATGTTCCCCGAGCGCGGTCAGGGTCGCCGTCCCCGTCGGCAGGACCGTCTCGCCATGCCCCGGAAGGTCATAATCCAGAACCCGGAAATGCCGGGCCAGCGCCGGGGCAATCGCCCCCCAAGTGCCGCCGCGCGTCAGCCCCAGACCGTGAATCAGAACGATGACCGGGGCACCAGCCGGGCCGCTCAGGTCATAGGCAGTACCTGTTTGCGTAACCGGCATTCAGACACCCGCCGGATTGTCCACGTCGCGCCCCATCTCGCGCAGGTCCTCATAGCGGTCGCCGATGCGATGGTTCGGATGCCCGCCGACGGATGCGCCGAGCGCCACGACGATTTCATCTTCTGCCGGCGCATCCGTGATGCAGGTCTGGATCGTCTGGTAATGAGACCGCCGGCCGCCATCATCCTTGTCCATCAGCGGAATCGTGATCGGGCAGCCCGCCGCCCCGCGGGTGTTGGAAAACACCAGATAGGTCTTGGCATTGATCGCCTCGCGGAACGGGTTGCCGAAATGCAGCGTGTGGGTCAGCGCCTGCGCGTGCTCGGTCTCACCGCCCATGCCCACGACGCTGGCCTTGCCGCAACCTTCCAGCCCATCGCCCGTCACATCCAGCAGCATGCCCGTCAGCAACTTGCCGATTTCCGGGCCATGATCCCTGATCTCGGGACGCATGTCTTCCACATGTCAGGGCGCAAGCCGATCTGTACTGCGCGAGGCCCTGTCCCATACCGAAGCGACGGGACTGATCGTGCGGCAATCCTACCGTGGCTATACCGTCGCAAATCTGTCGATCCGCAGTATCCACGAGATCTTCGAGTTGAGAGCAGCGGTCGAAACGCTTGCGATCGAATTGTTCACCGAACGTGCCAGCGATCAGGAACTGGAGGATTTGCAGCAGGCGTTCGACGCGCTGGAACGCACCATGCTCACAGATGACGTGGAACAGATTCGCAACGCGAAAGAGAGGTTCTTCGCCATCGTGTTCAGCGGTTGCCGCAACACCGAGATCCGGCGCGCGCTCGAAAACGTCATAGACCGGATCTCTTACCTGCGGTCGCAGTTGATGAGCGATCCGCAAAGGCGGCAGAACTCCCTGCGCGAGATGCGCCGCCTTGCACTGGCACTTGTCGAACGCAACCGTCTGGAGGCGCGACATGCATCCATTGCCCATCTGGATGCCGCACGGGATGCGCTGACGCAAATGTTGTCCGACACGAAACGACTCGACGCATAGCGGATCACCGTTCGGACGCGGCCGCGCGGATAACCCGTGTATCGAGCATCCAGCCGTCAGACATTATGGCACTCTCGGGCAAGCGTGTGAGAGCCGGAGCAAACCTGTCGCGCAGACGGCGCATGCGTGACTGAGCAAGCGTGTCGTGGCGCAGCTTTGTTTGCGGCGGGACGCGATGTAGACTGGGGTCATGAAACACACCTCGGCGAAACTTCTGGCGCTGGTCGATGAAGCGGGCCTCTCCGATGGCACGCTTCGCCAGCTTCTGTCGCCCTTCGGTATCGGGCCGGACGAGTTCAGGAATGTCGACCGGCTCTTTGCGCTTGATGAGATTCTCGCGATCTTTCGCGTGATCGTCGCCCATGTGGCCAGCGCCGACACCGTGTTTCGGGCCGGACAGAGGTTTCGCTTTACCGATTTCGGCATTTTCGGCCTCGCCGTGATGAGCCAGCCGGACCTGCGGCTGGCCCTGCGGTTCACCATGCGGTACCGGCCGCTGTCATCGCCGATGATCGGGCTGGACGTGCATGATGCCGAGGGTGACAGCGGGCTTGTCTTTTACCCCCTGCCCGGCACCGCCGAGGATCACGACATCTATCCGCGACTGCTGGATTTCAACATCGGGATGTTCCTGTCGCTGATTTCCGATGCCATCGGTCGGGACGATTTCACATCCGCCGTCCAGCTGTCGGCACGGGCGGACAAGCTCTCGCAGGATCTGCTGCGCGACAAGGGGCTGCATGTCATCCCCGACGCCCGGAGAGATGCAATCGTTCTCAAGCCCTGGGCCATGAACGCTCCGCTGCGCCACAAGAGCACGGTCGGCGCGGCACTGGCCAGGAAGCTCTGTGGCGATGCGCTTGCCAGCGTGCGAAATGCCTCGAAATTCTCGGCCGAGGTGCAGGCGGTCATGATCGCGAATATCGAAAAGCCGCTGACCACGGCCTTTGTGGCGCGTCGTCTCGGGATGGGAGAGCGCAGCCTGCGCCGCCGCCTGTCCGAAGAAAACCTGTCTTTCCGCCTGTTGAAGCAATCGGTGCAGAGCGATATCGCGCGCCGTTATCTGGGTGAAACCCGCATGACGATCGCGGATGTCGCACTGGCCGTCGGATATAGCGATGTGGCCAATTTCAGGCGGGCGTTCCGCGCCCTTCACGGGGTGACACCACAGGAGTATCGGGAGGATTTGCGCGCAGGAGGGGGTGATAATTGGCCGAATGGCCTAAAATGACCCCATTTTGAATAAAACTGACCCTGATGCGGCGCGCCAATCCCTTGGAAAAGGAAAGGAAGGGGGAAAGGATGTCGGAAATGCGAATCCCATTGCAGGAGGGTCCGGTTCACGGGAACGGACACGATCTTCGGGCGGACGCCTCCCGGAGGGCGGTGCAATGACCGGACTGGCCGATACGATTGCCGCTGAAATCGGGCGGGATCGTCTTGTTTCACCCGAAGACGTTCTTGGCCGCGCCCTGGATCCGATCGGTCGTCAGGCCCCTGCGACATGGCTGATCCGGCCACGCAGCACGCAAGAGGTTTCAGCCGTCTTGCGCCTCTGTCATGCCGCCGGACAGCGGCTGACGGTGATGGGCGGCGCAACCGGGCTCGCCGGCGGGCTGGCTCTGGCCGAAGGCGAGTGGCTGCTGTCGCTCGAAGCGATGCGCGGGATCGACATCGACGAAGGCAACCGTGTCGCGACAGTGGGCGCGGGTGCGATACTTCAGGATGTGCAGGAAAGGGTTGCCGAGGCGGGGCTGAGCTTTCCGCTCGATCTGGGCTCGCGCGGGTCGGCGACGATCGGCGGTCTGATCGCCTGCAATGCGGGCGGAGAAAAGGCGTTGCGCTTTGGCATGATGCGCGAACAGGTTCTGGGCCTCGAGGTCGTTCTGCCGGATGGCCGCGTGATCGACCTGATGAACAGCATGGTCAAGAACAACACCGGCTACGACCTCAAGCAACTGTTCATCGGGGCCGAGGGAACGCTGGGCATTGTCACCCGTGCCGTGCTGCGGCTGCGTGCTGATCTGCCAAGCCGCCAGACAGGCTTTGCCGCATTGTCGGAATTCGACGCCGTGCTGAAGCTGAAATCCGCGGTGGAAGAGGCGCTCGGCAATGATTTGACCGCCTTTGAAATCATGTGGCCGGGCTTTTTCGATGCGGTGGCATCGGCCGCCAGCGGTGCGCTCCCCGTCGAAAGGGGCAGCGCCTACTATGTGATCTTCGAAGCCGAAGGCGGGCGCGCCATGACCGATGACATGTTCATCGCCGCGCTCGAACCCGTGGTCGAGGCCGGCCTCGTTGACGATCTGGTGCTGGCCCGCTCGAATGCCGAACGCGACGGGATGTGGGGCCTGCGCAACAACATTGCCGCCCTCATCGCCGCCTACATGCCGCCCATCGGCTATGACGTTTCGATACCGCTCGGCAGGATGGAACAGTTTGTCGCCGCCGTCGAGGCGCGCGTCGCGCAACGCTGGCCCGACATGCGCATGACCGCCTTTGGGCATATGGGTGACAACAACCTGCATCTCGTGGTGACGCTGGGGGCGGCCGATACCGCCGACAAGGAGGCGCTCAATCATCTGATCTATGGCGAGGTCGGCAAGCTTGGGGGGTCGATCTCGGCCGAACACGGCTTGGGCAGCGACAAGCGGGATTATCTCGGCTACAGCCGCTCGCCCGGGGCGATCGCTCTGATGCGCGAGGTCCGGGCGCTTTTTGATCCGCGGGGCATCCTGCAACAGGGGAGGCTGCTGCCCGATGCAGAGCCCAACCCCCCGCAAGACCAGTGAAATCATCGGGCGGCGACGGGAGACGCCGCATCAGGGAGGAAGACCATGACTGAAGTTTACGATTACATCGTCGTTGGCAGCGGACCCGGCGGGGCGCCGGTGGCCAACCGGCTGAGCGCCGACGGCAAGACCACGGTTGCCGTGATCGAGACCGGCGGCGCGAATACCGGCGCAACGATCGACGTTCCGATGTTGCTGATCGCGAATGTACCGAAAAAGAACAAGCACAACTATGCTTACGAGACCGTGCCGCAAAAGGGTCTGAAGGGGCGTGTCGGCTATCAGCCGCGCGGGCGCGGGCTTGGCGGATCGACGGCGATCAACGCGCTGGTCTACATGCGCGGGCATCGCGGTGACTATGACGAATGGCGTGACCTGGGATGCCCGGGATGGGGCTATGACGACGTTCTTCCCTATTTCAAGAAATCCGAGAACAACACCGCCGTCACTGATGAGTTTCACGGTCAGGGCGGCGAATTGAATGTCGAACGTATCCGCACCGACAACCCGTGGCATGGCAAGCTGAGCCAGATGCTCGATGAGGCGCAACTCAAGGCCAACCCGGATCCGAACGGGGCGCATCAGGAAGGTTATTCCATCGCGCAGGTGATGCAGAAGGAAGGCCAACGGTGTTCATCCGCCCATGCCTTTATCGTGCCGGTGATGGACAAGCGCCCGAACCTGAACGTGCTGCTGGAAACCCAGGCCGTCCGGGTGGTGTTTGAAGGCCGGAAGGCCGTTGGCCTTGAGGTCGAACACAAGGGCGCAAAACGGGTGATCCGCGTGAACCGCGAGATCATCCTGTCGGCGGGTGCCTTTGGTACGCCGCAAATCCTGATGATGTCCGGCATCGGCCGGGCTTCGGACCTGAAACAGCATGGCATCGAAACGGTGCATGATCTGCCGATGGTCGGATATGACCTTCAGGACCATATGGATTTCATTCTGGCATACCATATCAAGGACCGCGAGAACCTGATGGGCATGTCGCCCCAGGGTCTTTGGAGCCTTTTCAGGAACTGGCGCCGCTACAAGAAAGAGCGGCGGGGTATGTTCACATCCAACTTTGCCGAAGTGAACGGCTTCATGCGCCTGTCGCCCGACAGCCCCCGCCCCGAGATCCAGTATGAATTCGTTGTCGGCCTTGCCATCGACCATGCCCGCAAGCTGGAGCCCCGTCACGGCATGTCCTGTCACATCCTCGATCTGCGTCCGAGTTCGCGCGGGACGGTCAAGCTCAAGTCGAACGATCACAAGGACCCGCTGCTGATCGATCCGAACTTTCTGGACACCGAGGATGACGTGCAGCGGATGGTGGAGGGCAGCAAGCGCGTCCACAACATCATCATCAACTCGCGCCAGATGGCCCCGGTCATCGAAGAGGATCTGTTCACCTCGCAATGCAAGACCGATGCCGACTGGGAAGAAATCATCCGTTCGCGCGCGGACACCAACTATCACCCGGTCGGCACCTGCCGCATGGGCACGGATGAAGATGCCGTGGTCGATGCCCGCTCGCTCAAGGTCAACGGGGTCGAGGGGCTGCGCATCTCGGACGCGTCGGTGATGCCGCGCCTGACCGGCGGCAACACCACGGCACCGACCCTCATGATCGGCGAGAAATGCGCGGATTTCATCATGGCCGGATGACGAGCGCACCGGGGCGGTTGCCCTGACACCGTCCCGCGTCGAGCTGTTAGAAAAGGAAGGCAAAATGACCCACCATTCACCGCAGAAACGACTTGAAATGACGCTCGAGGACCGGTTGAGCCAGGACGAAGGCTGGGTCTACATGACCGGCATGCAGGCTCTGGTCCGGTTGCCGATCCAGCAGCGCAAGCGCGACGCGGCGGCGGGGCTGAACACCGGTGGCTATATTTCCGGCTACCGCGGCAGCCCGGTGGGCACCTACGACATGAACCTCTGGCAGGCAGAGGCCGCGCTGAAAGAGCACAATATCTATTTTCAGCCCGGTCTGAACGAGGACCTGGCTGCGACCGCCGCGTGGGGATCGCAACAGGTCGGGCTGTTTCCGGGCGCACGGGTCGATGGCGTGTTCTCGATCTGGTACGGCAAGGCGCCGGGACTGGACCGCTCGATGGACCCGATCCGCCACGCAAACCTTGCCGGGACCAACCCGAAGGGTGGGTCGCTGCTGCTGGTGGGCGACGATCACGGCGCAAAATCTTCGACTCTGGCGTGTTACTCCGACCTGAATTTCGCGTCGCTCGGAATGCCGCTGCTCGCCCCTGCGAATGCACAGGACGTGCTCGACATGGGTTTGCACGGCATCGCCATGAGCCGCTACAGCTCAACACTTGTCGGCATGAAACTGGTGACCGATGTGGTCGAGGGCGGCGGCTCGGTCCATGTCGGCCCGGACAGCCCGGCAATCACCGTGCCGGACGACGAAGGCCCGGATACCACGATCAAACCCTTCATGCCGATCCTCGAACAGGAACGGTTGTTGTGGGATGTCAAACTGAAGAAGGTGCTGACCTATGCCAGGGCCAACGATCTCAACCAGCATGACGGCGCCGATGACGCGCGCATCGGTATCGTCGCGGCGGGCAAGGCCTGGCAGGATCTGACCCAGGCGCTGGCGGGGCTGGGGTATCAGGATGGCCGACTTGGCGGCATGCCCGTCCGGCGACTCAAGGTCGGCATGGTCTGGCCGCTTGACGCCGACGCGATCCGCACCTTCGCAAAGGGGCTCGACGCGATTGTCGTGGTCGAGGAAAAGCGCGCACTGCTCGAAGATCAGATTCGCAGTATCCTGTATGGATCGGACACGGCGCCGCGCATCGTCGGCAAGACATATCATGGCCAGGCCTATGCGTCCGACGCCGATGGCTGTGCCTTTCCGAACTTTGGCGAAATCGATCCGAACATGGTCACCGGCGTGCTGGTGCGCGTCGCCAACGAGATCGACCCCGCCTGCGGTGTGAGGTTGTCGAACCGGCCCGAGACACCGCTCAAGCCTGGGCGCGGCGCAATCCGCCCGCCTTCGTTCTGCGCCGGGTGTCCGCATGGCCGATCGACCCAGGTCATCGAAGGGTCCCGCGCCCTGGCCGGGATCGGCTGTCACACGATGGCGATGCTGCGCGATCCGATGAAGACGAACTCGGTCAGCCACATGGGCGGCGAAGGGGTGCTTTGGCTGGGCCAGTTCCCGTTCACCGACGAAAAGCACGTGTTTGCCAATATGGGCGATGGAACCTATTTCCATTCCGGTCTGATGGCGATCCGCGCCGCGATCGCGGCGAAGGCAACCATGACCTACAAGCTGTTGCACAATGGCTTCGTGTCGATGACCGGCGGGCAGCCGCATGATGGCGAAATCAGTCCGACCCAGATGATCGAGCAATTGCGCGCCGAAGGGGTGGAACGGATCGCGCTGGTTTCCGATGAGCCCGAAAAATACGAAGGCAAGGAGCTCGGCACCGGCGTTACCCTGCACCCGCGCACCGAGCTGGAGATGGTGCAGAAAGGGATGACATCACATAGCGGTGTCAGCGTCATCATCTACGATCAGCCCTGCGCCACCGAGCGCCGCCGGTTGCGCAAACGCGGCAAATGGGTCGATCCCGACAAGCGTGTTTATATCAACCCGGAGGTCTGCGAAGGCTGCGGCGATTGCTCGACCGTTTCGGCCTGCATGGCCATCGAACCGCTGGAAACCGAACTGGGCCGCAAGCGGAAGATCAATCAATCGTCCTGCAACAAGGATTTCTCCTGCGTTGAAGGTTTCTGCCCCTCGTTCGTGACGGTCACCGGTGCGACGCCGCGCAAGGCCGCAACAGCCGAGGTCGCCATCGACGCCAGCCACCTGCCGGAACCGCCAGAGCGCCAGATTGACGGCTCGTGGTCCATCCTGGTGTCCGGGATCGGCGGCGCGGGCGTCGTGACCGTCGGCCAGACGCTGGCCGTGGCCGCCCATGCCGACGGCTATTTCTCGTCCAATCTCGACATCACGGGGCTGGCGCAGAAATACGGCGCGGTCCACAGCCATATCAAGATAGCGCTCAGCCCCGATGACATGCGGGCCACGCGAATCGCCAGCGGCGAGGCGGACGCGCTGATCGGATGCGACCTGGTGGTGGCGGCGGGGGATGAAGCCCTGTCAAAACTGACGCCGGGCAAATCCGTGGCGGTGACCGATACGACCGTGGTGCCAACCGCCGAATTTTCGGCCAATCCCGACTGGCGGCTGAACGGTGCGGAACAGGCCGAACGCCTGACCCGCGTTCTGGGCGACGCCGCCGTCGCCTTCGATGCGCAGGGCCTGGCGGAAAAGGTGATGGGCGACCGGGTCTTTGCCAACATGGTGCTGATGGGGGCCGCCTGGCAACAGGGCGGGATACCGCTTTCTCAGGAAGCGATCCATCGCGCAATCGAGCTCAACGGGGTGGCCGTGACCAGAAACCGGCAGGCTTTTGACCTTGGCCGCATCGCCATGGCCGATCCGCAGGCCGCGCGCACGCTGGCCGGAGAGAACGCGCCGGTTGAACTGGATGCGTATCGCGCCCGGACACCCGATGAGGTGATCGCGCATCGCGCCGAGCTGCTGACCGCCTACAAGGATGCCGCGTTTGCCGCCTCCTACAAGGACCGGATCGCGCAATTGCAGGCCAGGGGTCTGCCGGATGCTGCCGTGACGGCCGCTGCGCGCGGGCTCTACAAATTGATGGCGGTCAAGGATGAATGGGAGGTCGCGCGCCTCTACGGCAAGCCGAGTTTCCGCGAGGGGCTGGAAGATACGTTCCAGGGCGACATGGAACTGACCTTCTATTTTGGCGCCTGGCCCTATGGCGGCCGGGACGAGAAGACCGGCAAGATGACCAAGGGCGCTGTGAAGGGCAGGACGGCGCTGCGCTTTTTCGACATGATGAATCGCCTGCGTTTCCTGCGCGGCACCCTGTTCGATCCCTTCCGCAACAATGACGAGGCAAAGCTCGCCCGCGCGCTTCTGGCCGACTATCAGGCAGATATAGATTTCGCACTCGCCAACTGGTCAGAGCCGCATGCGGACGCGATCACCAGGCTGCTGGACCTGCCCGAGCACATTCGCGGATATGGCCATGTCCGCGCACGCCATGCCGCGAAGGTCGCAAAACAGCGCGCGGCGCTGCGTTCCGACATTCAGTCCAGAAAGGAAAACGCCGCCTGAACCGGCCTGGTATCCGCGATTTGGCAACCGGGACATGCTGCTCGATCAGGTTGTGCAGTTACATGGGTCCGCCGAGGGGCCAGACGGATCCAGACGTCTCGCGATGGACCTGAACATCCGGTGTCACCTGGCGCGGCAACCTTTGATTTCAGAAGGCGTCAGGTGCCTCAGGTCGGTCCCGAAACGCTTTGACCGGCCATGTAGCACACTGCCTCTGCGACATTCGGAACGACCGGGGCGGCGGCATCCTGCGGCAGCAAGGTCATGAATTCGCCGATGCCCAGGTCGGTCAGCTGGAAAGGCGTGCCATGCCCGAATTCCAGATGACCACGGCCGATGATTCCAACCACCAGCGGCGCGTCTGGCTGTTGGGCGACGTCTGCGATCCGGCAGGCAAAGGCCCTGTCCCATGTCTGCTGCGCCCGCACGAACCGGTCAAAGGCAGGGTCGTCAGCGGATTGGGCCGCCCTGCCCGGCCGCAGGCCACCGGTAATGTCGAACAGATACTGCCGATAGGCGGGGGTCGCTGGCCGTGACGGTGTCAACCCCTCTCGCAAGCGTTCCGGTATCGCATCCCAACCCTCCTTGCCGACCTCGCTCACCAGATCACGGCGGCAATTCAGCCCGATCATCGGGATCGCGTGATCCCGGCAGAACCGGAAAAGCGGCATGTAGAGCTCGGGGGCAAAACGCCACACCTCTTGCCATTCGCTATGCTCGAGAAATCCGGACTCGGACAGCTCTCCACGGCTCCACTCCATCAAGACCGGCGTCAGACGGGCGGGGAACATTTCAAAGCCCATGACCATGTCCGCCCGATGCGCGAGCAACCCCGCCGCGACATGCATCTGCCAGCGATGATTGTCCGCGCGGTCATGCTGTTCTCCCAGCAGTACGACCCGCGAACGGCTGGCCCGGGCGATCACCTCTGCATGAGACACGACAGTCCCATCGGCAGGCGAGACCCATGTTCCGGCCTTCATCGCGAAACTCCGACGCGGCGGATCGCGAGGCCGGTGGGCATGCCCTTTTCGTCAAGGGCACGGGTCTCGCCGTCCTCCTCCTGCCAGTCGGATACGGAGCCGGTTTTCAGATGAAGATGGAAATCGGCCGTCATGATATTGCTGAACCCCATTGACGGTCTGACTGCTTCGACGCGCCCTTGCCATGCCTGACTGAACCCGGACCTGCGCGCGGTGATCTCGACCTGCGCACCCTGCAACCCGTTCAGAAAAATGTGGCCCAAATCCGTCTCTGGCTTTGGCTGTTCCGAGACATCCGACGGCCGGAGAGATCCGCGCGGCGACGCCTCGCTGCGACCGGCACCATCGACTGCGCTTACAAACGGATCCGGACCATCCATGCCTACGACGGCCACGACAGGCGCATCGCCGTCTGCGATAAATTCGATGCGCGGATATATCTTGCCCTGCATTTCCGAGCCCGTATCAAACACCACGCCTGACAGAGCCGCCAGTTCGATCTTCGCATCGTGACAGTCTCCGCCCAGCGTCACCACACCATCGTCCAAGTCGGCGGTTTCGACCAGCCCGATCCGTTCGTGCGTGACCCCGTTTTCCCGGAAGATCACCATCAGCCTGCCCATCCCGGGCAGCCTCAGGAGAAGTTCTTGCGGCCTCACGCCATCCAGATGCCAGCGTCCGCTCTCTGGTTGTGTCATGCGGTTTTCCTTTCCAATCGGTCATGCGGGCCAATCGCCCATTTGCGATAGGGTGCCAGCGCGTCAGGCGGCCGATGCGCGACGCAGAGTATCGTCGCATCAGGCAATTCTTGCCTGATCAGCGTCATCAACGCCCGTTCAGCCGGCAAATCAAGTGCGCTGGTCGCTTCGTCCAACACGACGGATGCAGGTTTGTGGATCAGCAATCGGGCAATCGCCAACCGCTGTCTTTCGCCCATCGACAGGCCTTCGACCGTCTCGACTCCGGGCTTGTTCAGCTCTTCGAGCCGATGCGCCAATCCAACCCGGGTCAGGGCGGCGCGCAGACGCTTTTTAGGAATATCCGCGGGATCGGCAGGGTAGCAGGCAGCCGCCGCCAGGCTTTCGCCGAACACCCGTGACACCTGCGGAAGCATGGTCATTCCGGGGCCCGGACTTTCGATCGATCCCTCTCCATATCGCCACAATCCCGACAGGGCCGACAGAAGCGTCGTCTTGCCCACCCCGGACGGGCCGGAGATCCAGACCCGGTCTCCCGGTTTGATCACGATATCTGGCACGGGCGCAAGCTGTCTGCCGTCGGGTGTAAACAGCCGCAAACCGCGGATGTCCAATCCGCGTGTCGCCGCGTGTTCCCGTCGGATGGCACAGGGTACGCCGGGCATCGGCGCGGGATCGGCGGCGTTGACAAACAGATCATCAAGCCGCTGCGCAACGGCCGCAATCTCGGCCATTTCCCTGTAGTTGAAGATGAACCAGCTCAGTGTCGTCGCGACCGATGAAAAGGCCGAGGCCAGTTGCATCAAGCCACCAAAGGTCACCGCCCGCGCAAAATACGCGGGCAACGCAAAGAACAGCGGGATGCGCAGGATCGAACGATAATAGGGCTTGACGAAAAGCCCCATTACAAATTCCCGTCCGATCAGGCGGTTCCAATTTCCCTTGATCGCAAGAAAGAGTTCCGCAAGACGCCGCCGCTCGGCCTCCTCTCCTTGGGCCTGGGCGATCTCGGTCGCGTTGTCCCGGATTTGCACCAGAGCATGCCGAAAATCGGCTTCGCGGCGTTCCTGTCTGAACACCAGCCCCTTGAGCGGCTTGCCCAGCAGATGCGTGATCAGGGTCGATCCGGCGACATAGATGAATGCGAGCCAGACCATGTATCGGGGGATGGAAAAGTCGTTGCCGAAGATCGCAAATTCCAACGCGAAATCGGAAAGGTTCCACAGGATCGTGACATAGGATCCAAGCGCCACGATATTGGTAATCACATCGACCGAGATCACCAGCAGGAGACGGATGAAATTGCGGCAATCCTCGGCGATGCGTTGATCGGGATTATCCACCGCCGCAGGGGATTGACCCGGTCGCAACCGCCAGTAGGCCGCCTTGTGCAGCCAGGTTCGCACGGCGGCATCGGTCAGACGTTCGCGCCAGAACAACAGCAACTTGTCGCGAAACCACTGTCCGAACAGCGCTGTGCCCGCCCAGAGCCCGACCAGCCCGGCAAAGATCCAAACCTGCGCGATGGCGGCGGATACGTCGAATTGTTCCAGCGCGTCATAGAATGCCTTGGTCCAGGAAATCATGCGCACCGAGATCCAGACGGCGAGGAACTCGAGCCCGAGCACGATGGCATAAAGCGCAAACCCCAGCCAGCCGCGCGGGCCGAACGCCGCCCGTCCGAACAGCCGGACCATTGCCCCGAGAAACCGTCGCACCGGAGTCAGAACGCCATGTCGAAGGAAACGGTAAAGGTACGACCCGGCCCGGTCTGAAGTTCGATCGGATTGGACCGTGCGACCGCCGCCGATGCGGATTGCGAATAGGTGGCCGCGTTCGCGGTAAAGTACCGCTTGTCAAAAACGTTCTGGATACCAAAGTTCAGGACCCCGTTGGGGACGATCTCCCAACTCGCGTAAAGATCCAGAAGCCCGTATCCGGCCGGTTTGAAATCATCCGGATCCGCGGTTTCTGTCACGGCCGACGCAAGCGTCGCGACCGCTTCGAGCGTCAGATCATATTGCGGGATATCCTGACGCAGGCTGATGACGGCGGTCAGCGGCGGGAGCGTGTGGGGCGTTTCGTCGGACTCGGGAGAGACCTGTTGGGTGCCCTTCTGCCACGACGCGGCAAATGTCACACCCAGATCATCCGAGAACGCCCAGGCCGCCTGGGCCTCGATCCCCCAGACATCGACAGTCGACAGGTTTCTGTAGGTGTACTGCCCTGTGCCCGGTATGTTGTAGAAGCTTTGGATGAAGTTGGAATAATCCGCCCGGAACGCGTTTACCGCGAAGAACCCGCTGTCATATTCCCCGCGCAGGCCGATCTCATAGCTTTCCACTTCCTCCGGTTCGAGATCTGGCGCCGGGATCAGATCGAAGAACGTACCGGGCAACGATGTGTAGAGCTGCTGCGCCGTCGGCATCTTGAACCCTTCGCCATACTTCCCCCAGACCGAATAGGTGTCGTTAAACCGGTAGATCGCCCCGAGACTCTTGAGCAGTTTGCTGTCTTCTCGCACGCGGGGTTCAAGCCCGGGAACATATTGATAGTCGGCGTTGGGATTTGGCGTGATCTTGTAGGTCGCGTAACGCAGGCCCGGAGTAAGCTCGAACCGGCCACCACCAAACACGATCCGGTCCTGCAGGAAAAGGTCGGCCCGTCGCGTTTCGGAATCGGAAAAGTTGAAGCCACCTGCACGGGATTCGTCTGTTGCGCCCGTGGTCAGGTTGGTTTCGACATCGCGGCGGGAATATTCGGTCGAGGCAAGGTCGCCGTCAAAGCCATAGATGACATTGTGCTCTGTCTGACCCGTCATGAAGGTTGAGTAAGCCTGCACATCGAGTTCGATGAAATCTTCCTGATAGCTCAGGTAATCCTGCGTCCGGATGTCGTCGCCCTCCGGTGACCGGGACAATTCGGTGCCAGAGCGGTCATAGCCATAGGGCGAGTAGGCCAGCATGGTCCGGACCGAATCGACAAAACCGGAATCGGGCGTCCAGGTGTGTTCGATGGCGTAGCGTTCCCGCGTAAGATCAAGCAGCCTGTTCTTGCTGGTAATGATCTCGCCCGTGGGCAGACCCGTGAACGATGAATATTGCGGACCAAGAAGATAGTTCTGCTGAACACGTGTTTCACGTTGCATCACATCGGCGGTAAACTCGAAACGGTGACGGGTGTCCGGGGTCCAGACCATCTTGGCCAGCAGGTGATCAATCGAGGTGTCGGTCGGGTCGAATTCGTTGCAGGGCGTCGCGCCCCAGTCCAGATTGCGCGGACATCCATAGATGCCCCCGTCTGCCTCGGCATTGGACAGGGTCGGTTCGCTTGCCTCGTCATGGGCAAAACTCAACAGAACCTCGACCGTTGGAGAAAACCGCTGCGCGTAGCTGAACGACATCGAAGCGCCAGAATCGAACGAGTCGTAGGCGAGCCGACCTTCCAGACCCTGGTCGCGGCCCTTGAGGATGTCTTCGGGATCGATCGTCTCGAACGCGACCACCCCGCCGAGCGCATCAGACCCCCACAGCACCGACGCCGGACCGCGAAAGATCTCGACCTGCTTGACGAAATTCATGTCTACATAATCGCGCGTCCCGTCGATGATGCGTTCCGCAACCCGAGAGCCGTCCACCTGCAATTGCACCCGGTTACCGCCCACGCCACGAATATTGATGCCGCCGAATGTACTGAAGGGATCGGCCGATGATGTCTGCCGACCTGCGGTCACGCCGGGGATCGTACGCGTCAACTCGCCAAAATCCGTAATGCCGCGTTGCTTGATCTCCTCGCCCTCGATGACGGTGATATTGGCCGGAACGTCGAGAACCGTGCTTTCTTCGCGGTTGCCCTTCACGATAATCGGATCAAGGGTGAACGTCACATTCTCATCCTCCTGCGCGCTTGCCGGGAAAGAGGAAAATGGCACCAGAGCGGTTGTCGCGCACAGAAACAGGCGCATCAAAGACGGTTTTGACATGAGATCTCTCGAAGCTGAATTTGCGGAAAGTGGCTGGCGCTCGAGAGGCTCGCGACGTCGTGAACAATGCGATTACGTTCAGGGCGCGATACATAACTATTTTAGTCAGGAATGCAAGCGTGTCGTTTAAATCCCGTTGAAGAGCTTGAAGTTTATCTTTGAATTGGAACTGGACACTACCGCTTGGCAGAACGGAAGACAGCTCGGTTTTGTGGCGGCTGCCGCCTTGGTCGATGAACTGAGCAGCGCGCTTTGTTGATCGTCATCGATCAGAACGGCTCTTGGTTTCCGCACGCTTGCATATCGTCATGCCGGATCGCGTCAAATCACGCCTGTCCACGGTCTGTGTCCGGGTTCAGAAGGTCGTTACAGCGTCAGCCGCGATCAGGATGTGTTGCCATTTTTCGTGTCGTCGGCCTGCGCCGCGCCTAGAACGTCTTGCAGTTCGGCTTCGTTTCGATAGCCGATCAGGATGCCGGACCTCGCCTCTCCGCGTATCGTGTCACGCGCGGCGATCCATGCGTCCGACCGGGTCGTGCGCTGCGACGTTCGCCGTGCCCAGTCGAACAACGATCTTTCCAGCCGGGCGATCTCGTCCGCCCGGGCCGGATCGTTCCCCAGATCGCTCAATTCGTCGGGGTCGTTCTGCAGGTCGAAGAGCATCGGGCGGAATCCTTCGGCAAGGATGAATTTCCAGCGACCGTCAAACAGCATGGTCAGTTTGGCGTCCTTGACCTGCACGCCAAGTCGCCGCCGGACATCGCGCATGGAATAATCATATTCGGAAATGACGAAGTCGCGCAGGCTGTCGACCTGCCCGTGCAGGATCGGCAGCAGCGATTTCCCCTCGAGGATGTGCGGTGCCGGGTCGCCGCCGAAATAATCGAGAAATGTCGGCGCGATGTCGATCGCCTCGACCAGCGCGTGGGATTTCAGCCCGCGCGTGGCATCCGCAGCGGAGGACGGATCCACGATGATGAGGGGAATGCGCGACGACGCATCATGAAACAGTTCCTTTTCGCCCATCCAGTGATCGCCAAGATAATCTCCGTGGTCCGAGGTGAAAACGATCATCGTTTCATCGGTCAGGCCCTGTTCGTCCAGAAATGCCATCAACCGGCCCATCTGGTCGTCGATCTGTTTGATCAGACCCATATAGGCCGTCAATACGCGGGTCCGGGTGGTGGCGTCGCAAAATGCCCGGCTGACCCGTTCCTGCATGAAGGCACCATAGACCGGGTGAGGGTCGGCAAGCTCGTCCTCGCTGCGCACCGGGTCCAGATGCGTCTCGGGACCATACATGTCATGATAGGGTGCCGGGACGATATAGGGCCAGTGCGGCTTGATGAAACTCAGGTGCAGACACCAGGGTGTGTCCCCCGCCTCGCGGATGAAGTCCATCGCGCGGCCGGTGATATAGGGCGTTTCGCTCTCTTCGTCGGCGGCACGGGCGGGCTTGTCGGCATTTTCCATGAACCAGCCGCTGAGGATGTTGCCATTCTCGTCCTGCGCACTGTTGGCGACGCTGTTCCACGGATTCTCGTCAGGCCAGCCACGCTGTTTCATGAAAGTGTCATAAGCCTCGTTGCGGGGGTAACGCGGCCCGTCGGGGTGAAGCCCGTCTTCGCGCTCGAAAGGTTCGAACCCGCATTCGGAGACCAGTGCACCGATTTCGCTGTCAGGCGCGAGACCGAGGCGCTTCATACCCTCGACATCGGCCGTCATGTGGGTCTTGCCGCAGAGGGCGGTTCGCACGCCGATGCGCCGCAGATGATCGCCCAGGGTCATCTCTCCGACCTTGAGCGGAATCCCGTTCCAGGTCGAGCCATGAGAGCTGACATATCGCCCGGTATAGAAAGACATCCGCGACGGGCCACAGATCGGCGACTGGACATAGGCGCGGTCGAACAGGACGCCACGTTCGGCCAGGCGGTCGATATTCGGCGTGTGCAGATGCGGATGCCCGGTGCAGGACAGGTAATCCCAGCGAAGCTGATCGCACATGATGAAGAGAACGTTCTTGGGCATTGGATGAACCACCTGAAGTGATGGCCGGGACGACCAGGCCCCGGCCGGGGACGGGTTATGAACGGCCGGCGTCCGGGATTTCCACGCCAAGCTCTTCGAGCGCCCGCAGCGCGCCCGGATGAAGCGGCAGGTTCAGGTCCGCCACCGCCGCGTCGGGGGTGATCGCCTGCAACCAGGGGGCTCCGTCGCGCATCCCGGCCACGCCGTCATAGAAGGTCCTGGTCATCTCATAGATCATCGTTTCGTCGGCGGTTTCATTGGTGACGATCCCCACGGTCACACGCAGTGTCGTGGTGTCGCTCTCGTTCGTCTGGTTGTCGCCATAGGTGCCCGCAGGCAGCGTGCCAAATCCGAAACCCGGACGGGCCGCCAGCGCCTTGACTGCCTCGGACTCGAGTTGCTCCTGTGGGATCCCGAGAAAGCGGATCGCGTTGGTCACGGCGATCTGGGTCAGCACCGGGCTGGGGGCGTTCGTCGGGTTGCAATAGACGTCGAGATTGCCGTCCTGGAACGCCGCAGCCGCGGCATCCCAGCCAAGCTTGACCGCCTCGAAGTCGGTACCCGCCTCGAGTCCGGCAACCTGCTTGAACAGGCCGGCCATCGTGGCATAGGCCGCCCCGCCCGGAGGTCCGAGAAAGACGCGCTTGCCCTTGACCTGATCGAGCGAGGTGATGCCCGAGGACTCGTAGACGGCGATATGGTAGACACCCATCGGAAAGTTCAGAACGGTGCGGAGCTTCTTGACCAGTTCCGGCGCCTGATCGATCTTTTCGTACATGGCTTTCTGATTGGCCATCAACGCGTGGATCGCGGGCGAGGACATGCAGAATGCGGTCTTGCCCATCGCCACTTCGAGCACATGACGGGTGGCGGCGCCGGTGGCGTTGACCTGGATCTCGTAATCCGGAAGTTCACGATTGATGATGTTGGCAAAGGTCGTCATCACGAGGTTCGGGCTGGTGCCCGGACCCAGCGTGGACATGCGCAACAGTTCCTTGGCCAGCCCGGCGCGCGGCATCATGCCAAGGGTCACGGCAGCAGCAGTGCCCGCCAGCAGGGAACGACGGCTGAGATTGGTGGCATTCATGGGTGAGGTCTCCTCCTTGACTTCATGTCATCTTGGGTTTGTTGGTCAATTCCAGCCGGTCATAGACCATCAGGCCGACAGCGGCGGCGGTGGCGATCCAGGAAACGGTCGGTCCGAAGAATATGAGCGCCGCGGCCAGTCCGAGCCCGACCGGCACCATATGGGCCCTGCCCCGGCGCGGATAGCAGGCTCGCGAGATCAGGATCGTGGCGAGCAGAACGAACAGGATCGATTGTGCCGACGCGCCGGGGTCGAACCCGGTTCCGAGAAGCAACGCGGGCTGGTAGATGAACGCAAACGGAATCACGAACCCCGGCAGGGCGAGCCGCGATGCTTCCAGCGCAGTGGCCATCGGCCCGGAGCCCGCGATCGGTGCGGCCGCAAACGCGGCCAGCGCCACGGGCGGCGTGATCGCGGACAGGACGCCGAAATAGAGCACGAACATGTGAGTGTGAATGATCGGAACGCCCAGCTTCTGAAGCGACGAGCCCATCACCAGAACGATGATGAGATAGGCCGGAACCGTTGGCATTCCCATACCCAGCAGCAGGCAGGCCACGGCCATGAGGAGCAGCGACAGGATGAGTTGGTCGTCTGCCAGGCGCGAGAGCAACGTCGCAAAGCGCAGGCCGACACCGGTCAGGTTCAGGACACCGATGACGATCCCGACGGCACCGACGATCACCACCAGCTGGGCGGAGATCACGCCAGCCGAACGCAGGAATTTCAGCCACGCCTTGCCATCGGTCAGCAAATCGGGGCGAATGGCAAAACCCAGTATCGCCGCCAGCGCAACACCGACAAAACCGGCATAGGCCGGGGACGAACCGCCCACCATGGTCACCACGATACCCGCGAGGGCGAGCACGAAGATGCCCATCTGAGTCAGTTCGCGCCAGTTGAACGTGATGTCGGGGCGCGCTTCGTCGACCAGTTCCATATTTCGTGCCGCGCTTGAAATCGCGACGAACAGGCCGGCGTAGTAGAGCAGTGCAGGCACGGCAGCCGCCGCGCAGATGGTCAGATAGGACTGGCCCGTGATATCCGCCATGATAAAGGCCACGGCCCCCATGATCGGCGGCGTGATCTGGCCACCGCTGGACGCCGCGGATTCCACCGCACCGGCAAAACGGGGCGAGAAACCGCGCCTCTTGATCAGCGGAATGGTGATGACGCCGGTGCCCACGACATTGGCGACTGCGCTGCCCGAAATGGTGCCGAACAGCCCGCTTGCAACCGTCGCCGCCGCCGCCGGCCCCGAGCGCATCCGTCCGGTTGCCGCCAGTGCCAGCCGGACAAGAACCCGGTCGATCGCGAGCAGTTCGAGCAGCGCGCCGAACACGATGAAGATCAGGATGGTCGAAACGACCGTGGCCATCGGGCGACCGAAAACGCCGTCGAATGAATACCACAGCACGGTCATCAACTCTTCCGTCGAGATGCCCGCATGTCTGAGAAAGCCGGGCGCCAGATGCCCGAATGCGCCATAGAGCAGCAGGATACCCGCCACCAGAGCCATCACGAGGCCAACCGAGCGCCGGGTCATTTCAAGAACCGCGATGAGCCCGAGAAAGCCCATCCAGATGTCTGTCGACGTCAGAAAGTAGAGCCCCGTCTCGATCTCTCCCGCGGCGCGAAAATACTGATAGACCGCGAGCGACAGCGCAATCGCCGTTGCAAGCAGAACCGCGCGATCCAGCAGCCCCCCGTTCATTCCGAAGCTGGTGAGGATGAGCAGCAACCCGGCGACGAACAACATGCCGACGCGAAGGTAGGAATCGGAAAAAACGCCGAAGAGCGAGACGTAGAACACGACACCGACGATGACCGCCGAAAGCGCGAGTATCGCGGCTTCCAGATACGCTGACCTGTTGGGTTCTGACACGTTTTTCCTCCCTTTCGCGTTCCGGCTGTACCCGTGGGGATGGTCCGGACCCACACGGAACACGCGGGCGTGATACTTGACCGGAGGCGCAAATTTGTCGATTCTGCGTTTCACCAGGTGAAACGAAACCCATGACGAAACTCAACCGATCCATTGAACGCGGGCTGGCGGTGCTCGAGGTCATTCACATGTCCGGCCCCTGTTCGCTTGCCTGTCTCGCATCGCGCACGGGGCTTTCCAAACCCACACTGCTGCGGATATGCACAACGCTCGAAAACCGCCGCTGGCTGTCGCGCAGGGGCAGCGATGGCTGGTATCAACTCGGCTCTGCCTTTCCGTCCCTCGGCAGAATGCCCGACCTCACCGACCGATTGGTATCTGTCGCAAAAAACGAAATCGTGTTCCTGTCAGAACACACCGGATTGGCGGTCGATCTCGCTGTCGCAATCGGGAACGGCCGCACCGAGATCATAGATACGACCCGCGCTTTCAAGAAGCACGGCGTCTATCCGGATACTGTCGGATTTCGTCCCTCGCCGATCCTGTCCGCGCTCGGGGCAGCGCATCTTTCGAGCCTGTCGAAACAGGCCTTCGCCGACGCGTTGCGCGATCTTGTGAAACGGTTGCCGCGAGAGGACGCAGCCGCCATTCCGAAACTGCCCTCGATACTGAAGTCAATCAAGGAGATCGGCTATGCCACCCGCGTTCCGGGCCATTGGGGACGCGCCGTGGACTATGGTGCACTCCCCTCGGCGATCGCGGTTCCACTCATGGCAGGCCCGGACCCGCTCGGCGCGATCAACCTCGTCTGGAACGCCAGCGACCGATCGGTCCAGGACGTCGTCAGGGATCATCTCGAGATCCTGCGGAACACGGCGCACACGATCGGCCAAGACTATGTCCACATCTCCTGAGCAGGAATTGCCAGTTAGTGTCACATTGTCGGAAAATCGGTTATCCCCGCGATGTGTCAGCAGCGCATTTGGGGTAGGATTGCGCAGCTGCGGATCGAACCCTCGGGATCACGGGCGTTCTGCGCGGCGGCGCTTTTCATGTCGATTCTTTGCCTTAACCGCCCCGCATTGTGAGCACGCGAAATGTCCGATAAGTCTCGCCAAACACATCGAGCAGTGACTGCGCATTTGTCGCGATAATTCGACCTGACGTCAAACCCTCTCTCACATCAAACCGCACGAGCACCCGGCCGCATCTATAAACGGTGGCAAGCCCCCTGCCCCGAATGCCGATAGTAACGGTAAGCCGGACGTAACAGGCAAGGGCGGCGGCGAGACATGCCACTTTCGAAGAATCAAATCTGTCGCAACAGAGACGCGGCACGTGCACAATGACTGGTTCTTGCGTTACACACTGTCGACAGTCGCAGATCGCAGATTCGGCCTGTGGGCAACCCTGTGGACAAACCGAAAATAACTATATCCATAAATATCATGATCTTACGGAGCCGATCCGGCATCCGATCCGCTGCTCCATCGTCACTCCCCGCGATGATGTCCCTGGTAACGCCACAGCTTTGTGAACATTTTTCTTGAGTTTCAAAGAGGCAAGCTGCATACCTGTAACGCGAAACATAAGAAAATTCGTCGACCGCGTTCCTTGGCCAAAACGACGTTCAAGATCGGCAGGGAACGCAGAAAAGGCGAGACAATACGGGCAGACCATTATGCACCCTGTGCTGCATGACAAGCTACAATCGGATGCCGACCGGCTGTCCGAGGCGCTTGAACACATGTCGAAACTCTTCCTTGCTCCCAAGGAGGAAAAGACCCTGCGCAGCTTTACCACTGCCGAGGTCGGAGAATTGCTTCGGGTCAGCGATGGCTACCTGCGCAAGGCGCATTTTGACGGCAGGATACCCGAGGTCAATCAGGGGCCGGGAAACAAGCGACTTTATACGGCCGAGAACATTCAGGAAATTCGACACATCCTTGCACGCAACGCCAAGGACCCCGACCAGTTCCTGCCCGGCCGTCGGCCCGGTGACAAACTGCAGATCTGGTCCACCGTCAATTTCAAGGGCGGGTCGAGCAAAACCACGACCACCGTTACCCTGGGCATGCGGCTGGCGCTGCGCGGATATCGCGTGTGTCTAGTGGATGCGGATCCGCAGGCTTCCTTGACGACGTTCTTCGGCTATCAGCCCGAGATCGATTTCCGCAAGGGCGGGACGCTCTATGACGCGATCCGCTACAATGACGGCGATAGTTCTCGCCAGCCGATCACCGACATCCTGAGAAAAACCTATTTTCCCAATCTCGATCTTGTTCCCGGCGGGATCATGCTGTCGGAATTCGAGACAGAGACTCCGACCGCGCTCAGCCGCGGGGAACAGCCGGTATTCTTCAACCGGATTCGCGATTCGTTGCGCCAGGTCGAAGACGATTACGACATCGTGTTGATCGACTGCCCGCCGCAGCTCGGTTACCTGACCATGGCCGCCGTGTGCGCCTCGACGTCTCTGTTGATGACGATCATCCCGGAGCGGGTCGATCTGGCCTCGGCCAGCCAGTTCCTGACGATGGCGTCGGGGATCCTTGAAGTGCTGCACACCAATGGCGGAATCGGCGCATATGACAACTTCGCCTACCTGCTGACCAGATTTGATACGGCGATCAGCACGCAACAGGATCTGGCCGAATGGATTCGCCAGTTGCTGGGTGACAGTGTGGTCAGGACACCATTTGTGAAGTCTTCGGCGGTAAGCGAAGCCGGTTTGTCACAAAAGACGATTTTCGAAGTCGATCTGATCGGCTCGAAAAACCGCAAGACCTATGAGCGTGCCCTTGAGTCTGCGATCGGCTTTTCCAATGACATCGAGCTGATGATTCAATCCGCCTGGGGCCGGGGAGGCAACGATGAAACGTGATCTTCTCAGCAAGAGTCTGGCCCAGATGGGCTCCAAGGCTGCCGAGCCTGCCAAACCGCAAGAGGACGCGCCCAGATCGCTCAAGAGCATGTCCGATGTCCTGTCACAGGTCTCGGCGCAGGCGGCTCAGGACGTGGACGTCAACGAGATTGCGGATTCCGAGATCGCGGACCGGTTCAAGGTCGAAGACGGCCTTGAAGACCTCATCGAGTCCATCCGGGCATCGGGACAGCAGCTCCCTGCCCTGCTCCGATATCGCCGTGGATCGGGTCCGCGATACGAGGTGGTCTATGGCCGTCGCCGCATTGCAGCATGCCGTGTGCTCGGGATCAAGGTCAAAGCCTATATCAAGGAAATGGACCAGCGCGAGGCACTGGTATCCCAGGCCCTGGAGAATTCGGCGCGTCTGGAGCGCAGCTTCATCGAGCAGGCCATTTTTGCCACCCGGCTGGAGGAGCAGGGCTTCAATCGTGTCGAGATCGGAGAAGTCCTCGCAGTCGACAAGGGCACCCTGAGCAAGCTGATCGGCGTTGCCCGGGACGTTCCCAATGACGTCATCTTTGCGATCGGTGCGGCGCATGACGCGGGCCGCCGACCGTGGTTGGAACTGCGCCGTCTGATCAAGGCAACCGGTGCAAAAGACATCCTGTCGCTGGTGCCCGCCAAGGGCACTCCGGCAGAGAAACTCAATGCGACCGTTGGGGCATTGCAATCGACCGAAGCCAGACAGTCCGCACCCGACCCGGCCCCCTCCCCTGCCCCGCTGTCAAAGCTCAACGGAACACCCGTGGCCTTTACCGCGCGCGGCAAGCGGCTGGTTGTCGAGGTATCCGAAAAGAAGGAACAGGGTTTTCTGGAGTTCGTGGAAGCGAACCTGGAAAAGCTCTATCAGGAATGGAAGCAACGGGAAAAATGACAAAAAACATCGTAACCCATTGATTTCATTAATGTTGGCCATGGCCAACACCCACGAACAGGCAGAAACAAACGCAAGGAGCAGACCAAGGACAAAAAAGAAACCCCCCGAAGGCGGTGAAGCACTCCAGAGGGTCCCGATTTTCTAGCACCTTATTGGTACCCCTAAATTCGAATCACTGCAACACCGATTTCGGTGAACGGTACGATTTTGTCGTCTGAAATGTGATGAGAGATCAAAATGTCACGGTAGCTGATACCGCGGCACAGGAGCCCTGTGCCCAAACGCCATGGTTTTCCGACATGGGGAGCATCGCCGCCCAACCCTGGTTCAAACCCGTTCGTCGGCGCGATCTCATGGCCGCGGTCAACAAGATCGGCCGCGACCTCGGACTTCGGCCCGCATCGGTTCTTGTTCTCGATGTGCTTCTGAGCTGCCTGCCCTGCAAGGACCCGAAAAGCGCAAAGGAACTGCCGATCTCGCCGACGATGTTGCTTACCGTGTTCGCCAGCAACAATACGCTGTGCTTTCGGGCCAAGGGGATCACCGAACGGCAACTGCGACGGCACCTTGAGAAACTCGAGAATTGCGGCCTTATCCATCGGAACGATAGCGCAAACGGCAAGAGGTTTCCCATTCATCAGGGCGGCAAATTGATTGGCGCATTTGGTATCAACCTGACGCCCCTACTGTCCCAAGCCGATGACATTCTCAGGCGTGCCCAGCAAGCAGATGAAAACGCTGTTGCATTGCGCGGACTGAAAGCCAGGATCTCAAAGTTGCGGGCGCAGTGCATGGAACTGTCTCTCGACGACACGACACGCGCCTTTGTCGAAGGAGCAAGGAACGTGTTGCGCCGTGTGGCAACCACCTTGACCGAGGCCAACAACATCGCCCAGAGACTCTCCGAGATACTCGAATCCGCCGCGCCGGAACGGCTGCCCGATGAGCAGCAGACCGAAAACCTGACCGCCACTGACGGACAAAACGTCCGGCACAAAGAACCAGAAAAACCAGATACACATAATCCGCACCTTGCAACCAATCAGGACCGGTGGGATTCGTTGAGCCACATCAGAGAGTTTTTCCCTGAATTGCCCAGCAGCCATCATGCTCTGCAGGGTATAGCATATCAACTTGGGAAGATGCTTGGCATCAATAAGGATTCACTGACGCGTTGTCTTGCAGCGAAGGGGATCTGGCCAACCCTGGCGATTGAAGACCAAATGGTGCGAAACGCGGCTGATATTCTCGACCCTGACAAATACCTCCGGAAGCTTAGCATTGTCCACCAAGTTGGCCATGGCCAACTTTGCAGATCATAGCGGCAATTGGTGACAGGAAATGAATCCAGATCGACAATCTCGGCATCCGAAGTGCGGCAGTACCGTATCATGCCATGTTTGAAACATGGGATAGCACCGATGAAAGCGGGCCCATCAACCAATGCGCACGACAGGTAAGACGCAAATGACACGTAAAAGCGCCTCAGATGACCACGGACTTCTGGCCTTACGAGAAATACTGTTTTATCTTTCCAGCGTCACAAGTTCGCGCTTGTTGCCGCAAGCAACCCGCAGTCTGTAAGAGGGCAGGGCGCTTACGATGTCGGCGTTGATACTCGACATAAGGTGCGAGTTGCCAGACACAGGAATTGCGTTGATGACCCGGAAACCTGAAGATCAATTAGTTACATTTGCAACCAAATGTATACGCCCGGTCGCAAACACCATGCACGATGTTTCACTTGACTCGATTGATCTTACGGAAAAAGGACACGCCATCAACGCAATCGAGTGCGTACAGCTCAAGAAAGCGAGCTTCGCGAAACAGGTTGTCAAAGGTTTCGTTCACGTGGGGGTTGTCGGCCCAATCCGCGACGCAGTTGTCGCGCTGCGGATTCACGAGGTCCGGGGCTGCCTGATAGAACACCGGCTTGGAAAAAGCGCCGTAACTACCGCGGCGACCGCGATCCGCATGGGCCATCGCGGACCAGTTCAGTCCCAGCATGTCATAGATCGGTCCATCGTAGGTCATCGCAATGCCACCAGCGATATATACCGCGACCGACGCTGTATCGTCGTGCCGGTTCAATATGCTGCCAATGGCGCGAGAGTCCTCTGCCAACCGAAATTCGATTTCGTAATCGCCCTTGTCCTCGGCAAAGGTCAGCCATTGCGCGATCAGCGCAGCGCCGCATGCCAGCGCGAGGAAGGGCAGGGCAGGGGGGTATCGCATGGCAAGCCAGACGACGCCGAGCACCGCCGCCGGCACCAGCAAAACCAGGAAAGTCAGGTAGTAGCGATGCGACCCGAAGTGATCGCCGCCAAGCATTGTGTAAACCGCTACGGTTCCGAGCGCCACGAGCAACGCAAAGATCACCACCGATACAAGCCCGCGACGTTCCGGTGTGCCACTCAGGCGCCAAATCGCGATGAGCCCAAGCACGGCCAACAGCAGCAGCAAAAAAGTGTCAGGTTGGCTGACATAATCGAGCGTATAGCGCGCGCCCGCTTTGATCTCGGACAGGCGGTCGGTCGAAACCTTGGCGTAATAGGTGTTGGGATGGGGAACGCCGAAATAGACGAGGCGTGCAATGGTCAGCGCAGCAAAGGTCGCCACCGAAAGGAGTGCCGCGCGCAGGACAAGGCCGGTCGCATGTGCACCGGGCAGGTATCGGTCGATCAGCGCCAGGACCAGCAGCATCCCCGAGACGAGCACGATCGCTTCGGGTCGCGTGAGCACCATCAAAACCGCGAACACGGTCAGGAGCGCCCCGCCGGAAACCGGCGCCTGCAGGCTGCGTGACCGTATGAGGCGGATGGAGGCCCACAGGAATCCGGCGCTCAGAAAACACCAGAGACCGGTTTCCATCAGGCTCCAGACCGTCCAGCCGAAAGCTGCGGGAAAACACGCCAGGATCGCGGCGACGGGCAATGCCGCAAAACGCTCGGGTAGTCCGGCCATGTCCAGAAACGCTCTTGCAATCGACATGGTGAACCAGATCATGCCGACCGTGAATGCGAACCCGACCGCGGCGAACAGCCTTTCGGGTGTATCGGTGATCAGGAAGCCGAGCGTGTTGAACGCGGTCCAGAGTGCCGAGGTTGACCCTTCGACGCGTTCACCGCCCGCGTAATAGACGTATCCAAGACCGTTTGCGATATTCTGCGCATAGTTCTGTGTGATGTTCGCGTCGTCAAAACCGACGCTCGGAGACAACATGATCCAGGTGAACAGGCCGAGGATCGCGGTACATAGAATGGCGATGATGAGATCGGGAAGGGTACGCATCTGTTCGGATATACCTTTCATCTGTCCCGATCCCTGATCGGGCTGTGATATGGCCGGGTCGTGGATTCATGCGATCCGGCCACCTGTCATCTCCGGGCCAGGTCGATTGTGCGCAGGATTTCTTCGGGATCAATCCAGTAATCGTCCTGCCGGCCTTGACCGACGACAAACCCGAAGCGTTGGCCCAGCCCGTCTGCATAGTCCTTCATCATGATGTTGAACCGCCAGGGCGGCAGAAGCATCACGACGGTCGTGCCCGGGTCCATGGCGAGCATGCCATGCGTCATGCCGCTGCCCTCGACGCCGACCAGAACCTCGGCACCGCGTGTCGCAGAGACGATATCGTCAACGCTCATCTTTCCCGGATCGATGATCTCATAGTTTCGCTTGGCAAGAAACGCTTCGAGTTCGGCCTCGTTTCCGGGGGCGCGGCGTGTGCCCCATCCCCGCCGGCGAAAGAACACGCCATGACCGCTGCGGATGCCCGGAATCGAGCGGACCCGCGTGCCCAGTTCACGAAACCGACCGATCTTGTGACTGTTCAGGCCGCGATCCTCGAAAACCCAGGCGTGGCGGATGCGGACATCCCGGACCGGCGTATAATTCAGCCCGAACAGCGCCCAGTACCGTTTGACGTGATCGGAAATGTTCAGGGCGACCTCGCCGTCAAAGCAGGTTTCCGCGAAATCCCTGGCCATCAGGGCGGTGGCGCCCCCGTCAAAAACCATGTGCCCGAAATAAAGCGTGGCGAAATAGGAAAGCGGCAGCGCGGCGGTATCCAGTTCCCCGGACACTTTCGCGATCAGTTTGCGATTTCTGCGCGGGCCCTGTATATTCTGAAAACGATATGTGAATAACCGGCCGCCGCAGAACAAGGCGTTGTCGATCCGGTAGGCGATGGTGGGTTCATGGGTACTGATCCCGCCGGCAACCCGCTTTTTTTCGAGCGCGAACGACGTGTGGTCCGCGACAGCCACGGCACGCTCGAACTGACCGTCCAGATGAAATGCCGGATCGACATGCAGATCCTGCTGCGGGCAGATCACGCGTGTTTCGGCGGCCGCCTCCGAACTGCCCTGATCGAGCCCGAGATATTTGCAGGCGAGCTGGGCAAGGGGTTTGGCGCTAAAGCCGCGGCCGGGCTGAATTTCCATAAAATCGCGGTCCAGGCATTGCAAAATCAGAAATGGAATAAAATCAATAATGATAAATTCCTATATGGTCATTCCGGTTCTGGCAACTTGGAAACGGCGGGCCAGCGCAGTCACGACCTGCGTCGCCGCCTGTGCCGCCGCCGGTCGGACGGGCGACAATCGAAAGTTGTATTTATATCCTTTGTATTATTTGAGAGTTGTTGCGGAGATTGATTGATGAAACTAGAGAAGGCAGTGGATTCATGTTTGTTTCGGGTTTTTGGTTATGCTTTTGATATCGCACCGGGGGTATTGGGTGTCG
>JAUIIJ010000045.1 GCA_030431825.1 Alphaproteobacteria bacterium | reverse complement strand
GGCCTTGGCGACGCCGCCGTTCATCTTCATCGCCCGCACCGTGGCCACGCAGACCACCACGGACGGCGCGATCCCGGCCTTGCGGCACTTGATGTTCATGAACTTCTCGGCGCCCAGATCCGCCCCGAAACCGGCCTCGGTCACCACGTAATCCGCCAGTTTCAGGGCGGTGGTGGTGGCAATGACCGAGTTGCAGCCATGCGCGATATTGGCAAACGGGCCACCATGCACGAAGGCGGGGTTGTTTTCCAGCGTCTGCACCAGGTTCGGCTGCATCGCGTCCTTGAGCAGCACGGTCATCGCGCCTTCGGCCTTGATGTCACGGCAATAGACCGGGCTGCGGTCGCGGCGATAGGCCACGATCATGTCGCCCAGACGCTTTTCCAGGTCCTTGAGATCCTTGGCGAGACAGAGGATCGCCATGACTTCGGACGCCACGGTGATGTCGAACCCGCCTTCGCGCGGGAAGCCGTTGGCTACACCACCAAGCGACAGAACCACATTGCGCAGGGCGCGGTCGTTCATGTCCACGACACGCCGCCACTGGACGCGGCGCAGGTCGATTTCCTGTTCGTTGCCCCAATAGATGTGGTTGTCGATCATCGCCGACAGCAGGGAATGCGCGCTGGTGATGGCGTGAAAATCACCGGTGAAATGCAGGTTCATCTCTTCCATCGGAACAACCTGTGCCATGCCGCCGCCCGCGGCACCGCCCTTCATCCCGAAATTCGGCCCGAGGCTGGCTTCGCGGATGCAGATCATCGCCTTCTTGCCGATATGGTTCAGCCCGTCTCCGAGCCCCACCGTCGTCGTCGTCTTGCCCTCGCCGGCCGGCGTCGGGTTGATCGCCGTCACGAGGATCAGCTTGCCGTCCGGCCGGTCCTGAACCGAGTTGATGAAGTCCTGGCTCACCTTGGCCTTGTCATGGCCATAGGGCAGCAGATGTTCGCCGGGAATACCCAGCCGGTCACCGATTTCCTGGATCGGTTTTTTCTGCGCGTCACGCGCAATCTCGATGTCGCTTCTGAATGCCATGATAGAAGTCCCTGTTGGTTGGATGCGTTACTCGGCCGCGGCCTTGGCGATGGCCTCGACACGGACGGCCGAGAATTTGAATTCCGGGATCTTGCCATAGGGGTCGATCGCCGGATTGGTCAGCACGTTCGCCGCCGCCTCGACATAGGCGAAGGGAACAAAGACCATGTCTTCGGAAACGGCCCGGTCGGCGCGGGCCATGATGTCGATGCTGCCCCGCCGGGTGGTCAGGCGGATCATTTCGCCCGGGCTCACACCCAGATTGCGCAGCGTTTTCGGATGCAGAGAGCAGTTGGCCTCGGGTTCCACCGCGTCAAGCACGCTGGCGCGGCGGGTCATCGAGCCGGTATGCCAATGTTCCAGCTGCCGACCCGTGGTCATGATCATCGGATAGGTCTCGTCCGGCGCCTCGTCCGGCGGGATCACGGCGGCTGGCGTGAATTTCGCCCGTCCCTCGGGGCGCGGGAAACCGTCGCCAAACACCACCGCCTGCCCGGGATCGGTCTCTGACAGAGACGGATAGGTCACGGTTTCGGTCTTGAGCCGCTCCCAGGTGATATTGTCGAGTGACTTCATCACCAGCTTCATCTCGTCAAAGACTTCGCTGACGTCGGAATAGTCCCAGGGCAACCCGAGCCGCCGGGCCAGATCGACGGTGATCTGCCAATCCTCGCGCGCCTCGCCCGGAGGCGCCACCGCCGGGCGTACCCGCTGGACCTGGCGATTGGTGTTGCTGACGGTGCCGTTCTTTTCGTAGAGCGCCGACGCCGGCAGGATCACATCGGCAAAATTGGCGGTCTCGGTCAGGAAAATGTCCTGCACCACCAGATGTTCCAGCCTGGCAAAGGCGTCGCGGGCATGCTCGACATCCGGATCGGACATCGCCGGGTTTTCGCCCTGTATGTACATGCCCTTGATATTGCCGGCATAAACCTGATCGACGATCTCGGTCACGGTCAGGCCTTTCTTGTTCGACCAGTCCTCGTCGCGACCCCAGACACCAAAGATGTCCTCGCGCACCGCGTCATCCTCGACCGAGCGGTAATCCGGCACGAACATCGGAATGAGGCCGGCATCGGACGCGCCCTGCACATTGTTCTGGCCCCGCAGCGGATGCAGGCCGGTGCCCGGCCGACCCACCTGACCCGTCATCAGGGCCAGCGAAATCAGGCAACGCGAATTGTCGGTGCCGTGGATGTGCTGGGATACGCCCATGCCCCAGAAGATCATCGCCGCCTTGGCCCCGGCAAAGGTGCGCGCGACGTCGCGGATCACTTCGGGCGAGATGCCGCAGATCGGCTCCATCGCCTCGGGTGTGAACGCTTTCAGGTGGTGCTTTTCGGCCTCCCAGTTCTCGGTATAGGCGTCGATATACTGCTGATCATAAAGCCCCTCTTCGACGATCACATGCATGATCGCATTCAGCATCGACACGTCGGCGCCGGGACGGAATTGCAGCATCTGATAGGCAAAGCGCTTCATGCCCTGCCCGCGCGGATCCATGACGATCAGTTTGCCGCCGCGCTTGGTGAATTGTTTGAAATAGGTCGCGGCGACCGGGTGATTCTCGATCGGGTTGGCACCGATGATGATCGCCACGTCGGCATTCTCGATTTCATTGAATGTCGCGGTTACCGCACCGGACCCCACGTTCTCGATCAGCGCCGAAACCGACGACGCGTGGCAAAGCCGTGTGCAGTGGTCGACATTGTTGTGCTTGAAACCCTGACGGATCAGCTTCTGGAACAGGTAGGCCTCTTCGTTGGTGCATTTGGCCGAGCCAAAACCGGCCACCGACTGTCCGCCATGGGCCTGGCGCAGCCTTGACAGGCCACCGGCCGCCGCCTCCATCGCCTCTTCCCACGTGGCTTCGCGGAAATGGGTCATCAGGTTGCCCGGATCGACATTCAAGCCCTTGGCCGGGGCGTCGTCGCGCCGGATCAGCGGCTTGGTCAGCCGATGCGGATGGTGGATATAATCGAATCCGAACCGGCCCTTGACGCAAAGACGGCCTTCATTCGCCGGTCCGTTGATGCCTTCGACATATTTGACCCTGCCATCCTTGACCTTGAGCGAGACCTTGCATCCGACACCGCAGAACGGGCAGACACTCTCGGTTTCGCTGTCGTAATCGGCGCTGTCACCGCGCTGCTGTTCGTCCACCACGGTCGCGGGCATCAGGGCGCCTGTCGGACAGGCCTGAACGCATTCACCGCAAGCGACACAGGTCGATTCCCCCATCGGGTCGGCAAAGTCAAAGGTCGGATAGGCGTCGTGACCCCGCCCCGACATGCCGATCACGTCGTTCACCTGCACCTCGCGGCAGGCGCGCACGCACAGACCGCATTGGATGCACGCGTCCAGATTGACGCTCATCGCGACATGGCTGTCATCCAGCAGTGGAATCCGGCCCTCTTCCAGACTTGGAAAACGGCTGGCGTCGACACCGTTCGCGTCGGCCATGTCCCAGAGATGCGAGGACTTGTCATGCGCCGCGTCCCGCGCGGGCTGGTCCGCGACCAGCAGTTCCATGACCATCTTGCGCGCACTTTCCGCACGGGGCGTCGCGGTCTTGACCACCATGCCCTCGGCAGGTTCGCGAATGCAGGACGCCGCCAGGGTGCGTTCGCCCTCGATCTCGACCATGCAGGCGCGGCAATTGCCATCCGGGCGATAGCCCGGCGCCGGTTTGTGACACAGATGCGGGATCCTGAGCCCGCGACCGTTTGCGACTTCCCAGATCGTCATGCCCGCCTCGGCGGTGACATCCTCGCCATCCAGATTGAAGGTGACTGTCTCGCCCATCGCTCAGATCTCCTCCGGGAAATGTTTCATCGTCAGACGGATCGGGTTCGGCGCGGCCTGTCCCAGCCCGCAGATCGAGGCATCGATCATCGTCTGGCTCAGTTCTTCCAGCAGGTCCGTATCCCACCGCTCGGCCTGCATCAGCTTGACCGCCTTTTCGCACCCCGCCCGGCATGGCGTGCACTGGCCACAGCTTTCGTCCTCGAAAAACCGCAGCATGTTCAGTGCCGCCCCGCGCGCCGAATCCCGGTCCGACAGGACCACCACCGCAGCCGAGCCGATAAAGCTGCCGTGCGGCTGCAACGTGTCAAAATCCAGCGGCACGTCGTCCATTGATGCGGGCAACAACCCCGACGACGGGCCACCCGGCTGATAGGCCTTGAACGCGTGTCCATCCAGCATGCCGCCGGCGGCCGCGATGATATCGGTGATCGTCGAGCCGGCGGGCAACAGGTGTACACCCGGATTTTTCACCCGCCCCGAGACCGAATAGGAGCGCAACCCCTTGCGCCCGTTCTTTTCCACGCCGGACAGGATCTGTGGGCCTTCGCGGCAGATCCGCGCGACCCAATAGAGCGTTTCGACATTGTGAACGAGGGTCGGACGACCGAACACGCCGACCTGCGCCACGAACGGCGGGCGGTGGCGCGGAATGCCGCGCTTGCCCTCGATCGATTCGATCATCGCGCTTTCTTCGCCGCAGATATAGGCGCCCGCGCCGCGTCGCAGCTCGACAAATCCCTTTTCGATCAGTCCCTTGCCCTCAAGCGCGTCGATTTCTCTGCGCAGGATCTCGAGCACGGCCGGGTATTCGTCACGCATGTAGATAAAGCAGCGATCCGCCTCGACCGCCCAGGCGGCTATAAGCATTCCCTCAAGGAAAAGATGTGGATTGCGTTCCAGATAGAACCGATCCTTGAAAGTCCCCGGCTCGCCTTCGTCCCCGTTCACGGCAAGATAACGAAGGCCGGTTTCGGCCCGCACGAAGCCCCATTTCTTGCCCGAGGGAAACCCCGCACCGCCAAGCCCGCGCAGGCCGGCAGAGAGCAGCATGTCCTGCACGGCTTCCCAGTCGCCGCCCGAGCGCAAAGCTGCGAGCCGGTCATATCCGCCCTGGGCGACATAGGCATCGAGCGCTTCGTATTCCGGAATTTCCGCCCCGGTCTCGCCAGCGGCAATCGCCGCCTTCACCTTGTCCGGATCTGCGTGGTCAATATGACGATGACCCAGTTCCAGCACTGGCGCAGTATCGCAACGCCCCATGCACGGCGCCCGCATAACGCGAACCTGCGACGGGTCCAGCCCGCCTTCCAGCGCATGCCTGAGTTGCCCTGCCCCCGCCAGTTCGCAGGACAGCGAATCGCAAACCCGAATCGTCAACGCCGGGGGTGGCGTCTCGCCCTCCTTCACGACGTCGAAATGGGCATAAAACGTCGCGACTTCGTAGATTTCGGCCATGGAAAGTCGCATTTCCTCCGCCAGCGCCCGCAAATGCGTGGCAGAGAGGTATCCGAAGCGGTCCTGAATGAGGTGCAGGTATTCGATCAGCAGGTCACGGCGACGTGGGTCTTCTCCGAGGAGGTCACGGATTTCGGCGAGTGACTCATCATCGTACTGACGCCCTTTCGGCGTGCGCCGTCCCTTGCCACGACCAGACTTCCAGATACCGACGTCATCAAGCGACATGCCTCTTCGACCCTCCCGGCTTCAAGCAATTCGATATTCCTTATAATCAAGTTATTTTACTATCCGTCAACACGAAGTTTTGTAAAAATTCCCGCAGACCCGTGACCAAGGACGCAGAACAGAAACAATTTTCCACGATAGGCAACAGAGCGACCAGGTCATCTCCAATGCGACGGCGACATGTTGCAGCGGCTTGCTCCAGTGTGGTTTCGGCTCGCGCAGGATTTGTCTTCAGCAGGGACGATTTCCGGCGATTTCGTTGCAGATCAGGACATCCACAAACATGTCTGTGCAGTTTGCACTTTGGAACTGAAAACAATGGCGTTAACGTCTCGCTGGCGGTTGCTGCAGCACCTGACGCCCTGCGGTCGACCGGAAAATCAACTGGCGAGCTACGGCGGATTCTACAGTGACATCAAAAATAGGCTGGCACCTTTTACGGCAGTTGCGAAAGGTCTGGGTCCGCGTGACCGCATTTGCACTGCTGGCAGTCGCGACTGCCGTGCTCGCGCAACTCATTGCGCCGCTGATCCCATCGGGCTGGATCATGAAGATCGGCGCCGAGTCGGTCGATCAGGTTCTGAACATCCTTGCGTCCTCGATGCTGGCGGTCACGACGTTCTCGCTGGCAATCGCCACCTCTGCATTTGCCGCCGCAGCAAGCACGGCGACCCCGCGCGCGACCGCGCTTCTTCAGGAAGACCCGACCGCACAAAACGTTCTGGCAACATTCATCGGCGCGTTTCTGTTCAGCCTGGTGGGGATCATCGCCCTTCAGGCAGGATACTACAACAGCGCCGGACGGCTTGTCCTGTTCGTCGCGACGGTGATCGTGATCGGGCTGGTCGTCGTGACATTGCTGCGTTGGATCAGCCACCTGATGTCCTTCGGCAGAATGGGCGATACGCTGGATCGCGTCGAATCGGCGGCGATCACCTCGCTCGAGAACCGGCTCGCGACCCCCTATCTAAAGGGCCGCCCGCTGATTTCCGACATTCCCGGCAGTTGCGAGCCCCTGCTGTCGGACGAAGCCGGATATGTGCTGCACGTGGATATGGGCGAACTCAATACCATCGCCAAGGTCTTGCAATGTAAAATATGGCTTCGGGCGTTGCCCGGCTCGTTCGTGCACCAGGCGCGTGCGCTGATCTACATCGACCGTGAAATACGCGACGACGATCTGGTGAAACGCCTTCGCGATGCATTCACCATCGGCACGGAACGCAGCTTTGAGCAGGATCCCAGGTTCGGACTGATCGTCATATCCGAGATCGCGTCGCGCGCTCTGTCGCCTGCGGTCAACGACCCCGGAACCGCGATCAGCATTCTTGGACGTATTGTCCGGATACTCTCGCGGTGGCGCGAGCCGGTGGATTCCGAGATTGAATACGACGCGATATTTGTACCGGCCGTGACGCCAAATGCACTCATCATAGACGCATTTCGACCGATCGTCCGTGATGGCGCCGGCTGTATCGAGGTGCAGATTCGGATCCAGAAGGCACTGCAGGCTCTGGCCGCGATCTCGCCGGATGTCTTCGCGGAACCGGCGGAGCAAATGGCTGCAGACGCGCGCGCCCGCGCGAAGAACAATCTGACCGAAACCGAATACCGGCTGATCGAAGAGGTTCATGTACAAGCGCCCGAGCAGCCGGACGCGCATCGCCGCTCGGCCTGAGCGGCAGCGGAAAACAGCCCGTTTCCGAACCGCTGCCTTCATCGGCGCGCGGATACCGGTGCACCGGGCCGCGACCAGAGTTCCCTGTCTGACAAGCGATCACGGCACTGACCGATGGTCCCCGACCGTCCGCCGGCGAGAAGTTTCCGACAAGCGCAATTGAAGTCTTGCATCCCGTTGTGCCTTACGGGATAAGAATGAAATGTTATAAAGTATCATTCATGATTACCGCGACCTGCGTGGCGGGTCCGGGCACATCGACCGGATACATCACGCAACCACACGTACCGCGCGACACGCGCATCGCAGAACAGATGGAACTGACCAAATGACCGACACACGCCTCCCTGTCACCGTCCTCTCGGGATTTCTCGGCGCGGGCAAGACGACGCTCCTGAACCGGGTTCTCAACAACCGCGAGGGGCGGCGCGTGGCCGTCATTGTCAACGACATGTCCGAAGTGAATATCGACGCCGATCTCGTCCGCGCGGATACCGAACTGTCGCGCACCGACGAAACGCTGGTCGAAATGTCCAACGGCTGCATTTGCTGCACCCTGCGCGACGATCTGCTGCAGGAGGTCAGAAAACTCGCCGCCGAAGGCCGGTTCGACTATCTGCTGATCGAATCCACAGGGATTTCCGAACCGCTCCCCGTCGCCACTACATTCGAATTTCGCGACGAGACCGGCGCGAGCCTGTCGGACATCACGCGCCTTGATACGATGGTGACGGTGGTTGACGCGGTGAACCTGCTGAACGATTACACCAGCCATGATTTCCTGCATGACCGGGGCGAGACATTGGGGAGCGACGACTCGCGCACCCTCGTCCACCTGCTGACGGACCAGATCGAATTCGCGGATGTGATCATACTCAACAAGGTGTCCGATGCAGACCCGCAAAAGGTGGATGCCGCCCGCAAGATCATCCGCAGCCTGAATGCCGATGCCCGCATCATCGAAACCGATCATTCTGACGTGGCACCGGGCGCGATACTCGACACCGGGCTGTTCGACTTTGAAAAGGCGCATCAACACCCGATGTGGGCCAGGGAACTCTACGGCTTCGCCGATCACGTACCGGAAACCGAGGAATATGGCGTCGGGTCATTCGTCTATCGTGCGCGGCGTCCGTTTGATCCGTCGCGCATCATGGACGTGCTGAACGGAGACCTGCCGGGGGTCATTCGCGCCAAGGGACATTTCTGGATCGCCACGCGCCCGGACTGGGTCGCGGAGTTCTCGCTCGCCGGGGCACTGTCGTCGGTCACGCCGCTTGGACAATGGTGGGCGTCCATTCCACGCCACGATCATCCCGACCACGAGAGCGCCCGGGCCTATCTGGCCCGGCACTGGCAGGAGCCCTGGGGCGACCGGCGTCAGGAGATCGTTTTCATCGGTGCCGGTATCGACTGGCCGGTTCTGAAGTCTCGGCTTGACCAGGCGCTGGTGCCTGAAAACCTGGCACCTTCGCCGGATCTGCTGCCAGACCTGCCGGACCCATTTCCTGTCTGGCGGAGGGCGGCGGCGTGACACTGCACCGCCCCATCGGTTCCGGTATGCCGCCGGGTGTTCTTATGGTCAGCGACAGCGAGGATTTCGGCGCCATCCGCTCACCCGGAGTCGAAGCCTTGATCTGGCGACGCCGCCCGCCCGATGCGCTGCAAGCGTGGCTCGACGGACTCGAACCCGGAAGGCTGCCCCGGACGCGGGTCACGCTGCGGCCCACGCAGATCCGCGCGACCCTGACCGAGACATGTCTCAGTGCCGGGCTGCCAGCGGTTCCTGAACGGAGCCTGCTGATCGATGACATCACGTTTCTGGCCGATGTCTTTTCACAAACGATGCGCGCGCGATGGTTGCGCCTGCGACTGGATGTTGTCGATACCAACGCCTGCCGCCGCTTTCACGTCGATCGGGTAACAGCGAGGCTGGTCTGTACCTATCGCGGCACCGGGACGCAGTACGGAGTCTCGCCAGCGGGAGAGCCGGACGTCATTCACACCGTTCCCACCGGCGCGCCGTTTGTCATGCGCGGCACGCTCTGGCCGGCGGGGGCGAACCATGATCTGCGGCACCGGTCGCCACCTGTCGCGGGCACCGGCGAAACACGACTTGTACTGGTCCTCGACCCTGTGACCAATCCGGAGGAAGCAGGATGAGCCGCAACATGTCATCGACCCTGCGCCGCCGTTTTCGTCCGGACCCGATGCGTGCCTTTGACACCCTGCCACGACCGTTGCGCGCCTGGATGGCACAGGCGGCCTTGCCGTGGTCGCCGGCATCCTGCCGACGGCTCTGGCAGAAAGCGCGCGCCGAGGGCGCCAGCCTTGACGCCATTCTCGAACGTCTCGATCGGGCGGAGGCCAGCGCACTCGCGCGCGACGCGCTTGCAGCGCCGCCCTCGAACGTCGAAGATCAGCGACACCGTCAATCCTGAGACGACGCCTCGCTTGACCAAACGCAGTCGCGATCCCGGCACCGTCTGCCCGGTCAGCGTTCGCGCGCGCAGTAGGCACACCTGCATCCGTCATGACCGCCGGTCCCGATCCGCTGGATGACATCCGGGCGCGACACTGGTAGCAGAATATCGACCGGGCGATCTTGCGGATGCCGCGCCTCGCGGCAAGCGATATTGCGGGCAGGAGAGAATTCGAGAAACCGCGCTGCCCGTCGGCGGAGCGGAACGGGAGGGAACGATGCTTCGATCAGCCGAGAACGGCAGCGATCCGTTGCGGGCAGCGCGCATCCTGATCGTCGATGACGAGCCGGGAATGCGCCACTTCCTCGTCAAGACCCTGCAGCCGCTCTGCCGCCACGTGGACAGCGCCGAGGACGCCACTGCCGCCGAAACGCTGCTGGCCACGCGCCAGTATGACGTGATGGTGCTCGACAACATCATGCCGGGGCAAAAGGGGCTCGACTGGCTGCAGGAGCAGCGCGGCAAGGGCGGTTTTGCGAACACCATCCTGATCACTGCCTACGCGGACCTGCAAACCGCGATCGAGGCGATGCGGGCCGGCGCTTCGGATTTCCTGATCAAGCCTTTCCGGTCGAACCAGATTTTGAATGCGCTGCACAAATGCCTGGAACTGGCGCAACTGAAGCGCGAGAATGCGCTCTTGCTGCGCGAACTGGATACCGCCTCGCGGGGCAATCGCCGCAAGGAACTGGTCGGGGCCTCACCCGCCATCGGTGACGTCCGCACATTGCTCGAGCGCGTCGCGCCCCTGTCGACACCGGTCATGATCACCGGTCCGTCAGGATCGGGCAAGGAAGTCGCCGCGCGGCACCTGCATCTGCATTCCGGGCGCGGCGCGGCGCCATTCGTGCCGATCCAGTGCGGGGCGATCCCCGCCGACATGATCGAATACGAACTGTTCGGCCATGCCCCCGGCGCATTTCCGGGTGCGCAGACGGGCCGCGAGGGCCTGCTGGCGCATGCTTCGGGCGGCACCGTTTTCCTGGACGATGTCAGCGAGCTGAGCGCCAGTGCACAGACCGCCCTGCTGCGGGTGCTGGAAGATGGCGTGATCCGTCCAATCGGAACCGGGCGCGATGTGCAACTGGACCTGCGCTTTATCATTGCGTCCAGCAGGTCGCTGCACATGGCCGTGCAGGCCGGGACATTTCGAGAGGACCTGCTGTTTCGGATCAACGTGATCGAAGTGACGATGCCGCCGTTGAAGGATCGCGGTGGCGATGTCCTTGAACTGGCCGAGCTGTTTCAGACCGAGATATCACTGGCACTCAACCTGCCCAGGATCGAGATGACCTCGACCATTCGATCCGCCATGCTGCGGCACGACTGGCCCGGCAATATTCGCGAATTGCACAATTTCGTCGAACGGGCGCTGATCTTTGGCCGATTTCCACTCGACACGCTCGGCAATGCCGGCACGCCCGGTGACATCACTCCGCTGGAAGACACCGAAAAGCGCGAGATCCTGCGCGCGCTTGACGCTCTGGACGGCAACCGCTCCGAAGCCGCCCGACGGCTGGGCGTGTCACGCAAGACGATTGACCGCAAATGCGCGGCCTGGGGCCTCTGATCGATGACGCGCCTGCCCAAGGCCCTGCGCTCGGTCAGGGTACGGCTGCTGGTGATCGCGCTGCTGCCGATGCTGGTGCTCCTTCCGATACTGCTGGGCAGCACGGTCTGGCGCTGGTCGGGCAAGGTGGACGCGATCCTCGTCAACAAGGTGACGGGCGATCTGACCATCGCGGATCAGTACCTGGGTCAGCTGATCGAAACCTCGGGCGAGCGCCTGGACGCCATTGCGCGTTCGGTCGATCTGCAGGAGGCACTGCGGACCGGCAGCCCTGACGATTTCCTGTCCGGCAAACGCGCCGATCTGGGGTTCGATTTCCTGCGCATCACCCGCGACGGGAACTGGCCCGTGGTGCAGAGCGCGCTTGGCGGACAATGGCAAAGTCGGATCGACGTGTTCGATGCGGAGACGCTGGCGGCACTCTCGCCCGAACTGGCGGACCGCGCCGCGATCCCGCTGGTTCCGACCCGCGGCGCCGTGCCAACCGACCGCTCGGTCGAGACGCGCGGGCTGGTCATTCATTCCGCCGCGCCGGTGACGCTGCCTGATGGCACGCGGGCGGCGCTGGTGGGTGGTCTTCTGTTGAACCGGAACCTCGACTTCATCGATACGATCAACGCACTGGTCTATCGTGACGAAAGCCTCCCACAGGGCAGCCAGGGCACCGCGACCCTGTTTCTTGACGACGTGCGCATCTCCACCAATGTGCGCCTGTTCGAAAACGTGCGCGCCCTCGGCACCCGCGTTTCTGCCGAAGTCCGGGCACAGGTGCTCGGCGAAGGCCGGGTCTGGCTGGACAGTGCATTTGTGGTCAACGACTGGTACATCTCGGCCTACGAGCCGATCCTCGACAGCTTTGGCACACCGGTCGGCATGCTGTATGTCGGTTTTCTTGAAACGCCCTTTACCGCGGCCAAACGGAACTCGATCATCGTCCTTGGCGTTGCCTTCCTGCTGATTGCCCTTGCGTCGGTGCCGGTATTCCTGCGATGGGCCGGGCGCATCTTTCGCCCGCTCGAAGGCATGACCCGCACCATCGACCGGGTCGAAAGCGGCGATCTGAGTGCCCGCAATCCGCCGGTCGAGGCGGATGGCGAAATCGCGCAGGTGGCGCGGCATTTCGACAGCCTGCTCGACGGTCTGGAGCAACGCGACCGCGAACTGCGCGAATGGGGCGAAACGCTGGAGCAACGGGTCGCCGACCGCACGCGCGACCTGCGCGAGGCACATCAGCAGCTGGAACAGACCACCGAACGCCTGATCATTTCCGAAAAGCTCGCCGCCGTCGGCGAAATCACGGCCTCGGTCGCGCATGAGATCAACAATCCGGTGGCCGTAATCCAGGGTAATCTGGACCTGGCGCGCAGCAATCTGGGCGAGGCAGGGCACAAGGCGGACGAGGAATTCCGCCTGATCGACGATCAGGTCTATCGTATCGGCGTCATCGTTTCAAAACTGCTGCATTTCGCCCGTCCCGAAGAATATTCCGGTGCCGACAGGTTGGTGGATCCGTCGCAGGTGCTGCATGACTGTCTGGTCCTGACACGTCATCAGGTCCAGACCGCGGGCATTACCTGCACTGCGCAAACCACCAGCACATCCCCGGTGCGCATCTCGCGCACGGAATTGCAGCAGGTGATCGTCAACCTGATCCTGAATGCGGTTCACGCCATGCCCCAAGGCGGTACGCTGCACGTGGCCACCACCGAAGAAGACGGTGAGATCATCCTGACTGTCGAAGACACCGGTAACGGCATCGACCCGGCAACGCTGGCCCGGATATTCGATCCGTTCTTTACCACGAAACAGGCGCAAGGCACCGGGCTGGGCCTGTCGATCAGCCGCCAGATCGTGAGTCGCGCAGGCGGTCAGATTACCGCGCAATCAACGCCCGGCGCAGGCAGCCGGTTCACGGTGCGCCTGCCGGTGGAAAAAATCTGAAGACCGCGGAATTCGGACAGAGTGTCCCGGAATCCCGCATCTGAACCACCCGATGCCGGACAGATTGGTCCAAACGCGTTCGCCAATACTGACTGCCGCCAGACAGAATGTCCACTAACCATCTGATAACGCTAATAAAAATATCTTGACCTTGCAAGGCGTACCCGTCCTTTTCTGGTGATGCATGCCATTGCGTGCCCCCGCGCGCCCGGAGGACGGCGCGCCGGACACACCAAGGGAGGAACAACCATGAGCAACGCCGCGACCGGCGCGTTGGGGTTCTTGCACAAGAGCCATATCGTCGCCGAACCCGGATTCAACCGCTGGCGGGTGCCGCCGGCCTCAATCGCCATCCACCTGTGCATCGGTTCGGTCTATGCGTGGTCGGTCTTCAACCCACCGCTCACGCGGGAATTGGGCGTGGTCGCATCCAGCGCGGATGACTGGAGCCTTGGCTCGGTCGTGTGGATTTTCTCGGTGGCGATCGTGTTTCTCGGTCTCGCCGCCGCCTTTGCCGGAAAATGGCTGGAAGAGGTCGGTCCCCGGATGGTCGGCGTCGTCGCGGCATTCCTGTGGGGCGGCGGCTTCATCATCGGATCTTTCGGGATCTCCAGCCACCAGCTCTGGCTCGTCTATCTCGGCTATGGTGTGCTGGGCGGCTGTGGCCTCGGGCTTGGTTATGTCTCGCCGGTGTCGACGCTGATCCGCTGGTTTCCCGACCGGCGCGGCATGGCGACGGGCATGGCGATCATGGGCTTTGGCGGCGGCGCGATGATCGCCGCACCGGTGAATGGCTGGCTGCTGAACCTCTATGCCAGGGCGCCCGATTACCTTGGTACGCAGGATGCGGTCGCAACGGTTGTCGAGGGTGGCCGTGTCTTTGCCGAAACCGCCGCCGGGCGTGTCGAGGTGGTGATCGCCTCGGCCACGCAGGCCGCCGATTTTGCGGGGCAGGCCGGCGTGTACGTCGTGGGAACCGGGGCGACGGGCGCCGCGCAAACCTTCATGACACTCGGCATCTTCTATTTCATCGTGATGATCCTTGCCTCGTTCCAGTACCGGGTCCCCGGCAAAGACTGGCGGCCCGCCGGCTGGACGCCGAAACCCGCGGCCTCGGGCATGGTCAGTGACAACAACGTCCACATCGACCAGGCGTTGAAAACCCCGCAGTTCTGGCAGCTCTGGATCATGCTCTGCTTCAACGTGACGGCGGGGATCGGTGTGATCGGTGTCGCCAAGACCATGATGTCGGAAATCTTCGGCACGGTGATGCCGCTGGTCGTTACGGCCGGGTTCGCATCGACCTATGTGCTGATGATCTCGGTCTTCAACATGCTGGGTCGATTCTTCTGGGCTTCGACATCCGATTATATCGGGCGCAAGACGACCTACATGTGTTTCTTCGTGCTGGGACCGCTCCTGTACCTGTCGATTCCCTATTTCGCGTCGGCCGTCGCAACCAACCCGGCAATGATCTACCTCATCGGCTTTTATGCCGCGACGATGATCATCTTCTCGATGTATGGCGGCGGCTTTGCCACGATCCCGGCCTATCTCGCCGACATGTTCGGCACGATGCATGTGGGCGGCATTCACGGCCGGCTGCTGACCGCGTGGTCCACCGCCGGCGTTCTGGGGCCACTGGCCATCACGTCGCTGCGGCAGATGTCGGTGACGAGCGCGATCCAGGACCTGGCCGCCAAGGTCGATCCCGCCGCCTTTGCCGCCAAATTCGGCGCTCCGCTGGCGCAACTCGATCAACTGGTCGCGGCCAAGACCGTGACCATTGCCAAGCTGATGGAGATTGCGCCCGAAGGCACGATCGACCCGACGCCTTCGCTCTACAATACCACGATGTACTGCATGGCGGCGTTGCTGGTCGTGGCGTTGTTTGCCAACCTGCTGATGCGGCCGGTGAAGGAACATCACCATCACGACGAGCCGGAGTTGCAGGCCGTTCCGGGCGAATGACAAGGGGGGCCGGGGCGTTTACAGATGTTCCGGCCTTCTGACTCATCAATCCCGGAAAGACCCCGATGCTCGACAAGCTGGAAATGTTCATCGTCCTCGCCCGCGAAAGCCATTTCGGACGGGCCGCCGAAAGGCTGAACATCGCGCAGCCGACATTGTCCGCCGGGATCAAGCAACTCGAAGCGCAGCTTGGCGTGCAACTGGTCTATCGTGGATCGCGATTTGGCGGGCTTACCCCCGAGGGGCAGAGCGCCCTTGTCTGGGCCAGAAAGATCGTCGGCGATGCACGTCAGTTGCGCGAAGAGATGCGCTTCAAGAAACACGGCCTTTCGGGACAGTTGCGTATCGCGGTCATTCCAACGGCGCTGACCTGGGCATCAAGGCTCTCCACCGCGTTCAGTGCCAAACACCCCAATGTCAGGTTCCGGATCCTGTCGCGCACCTCGACCGAAATCCTGTCGATGCTCGACAATCACGAGGTGGACGCCGGCATTTCCTATCTCGACAACGAACCGATGGGCCGCGTCAGCACCGAGGCGCTTTACGAAGAGCGTTTCATGCTGATCTGCCGGTCGGAGTCCGAATTCGCGAGCCGCAGCGCGGTCGGGTGGCGGGAACTGTTCGATCAGAAACTGTGCCTTTTGACGCCGGACATGCAGAACCGCCGGATCATCAACAGGAATTTCGCGTCTGTCGGCGTCACGCCTGCACCCAGTGTCGAGTCGAATTCCACGATCGTTCTGGTGGCTTATGTCGAAACCGGCGGATATCTGACGGTTCTTCCCGAGGACATGGCGCGGTTTCTCGTCGCCGGCAAGCCGCTGTCGGTCGTTCCGATGACCGGCAAGGAACCAAATCACACCGTGGGGCTGGTCGCGCCCTATCACGAACCGCACACACCTGTGCTCGACGCGCTGCTGCGCGAGGCACGCAGGATATCGGCCAATCCTTGATAGAAATTCCCTATCACTTGACGGAAATTCGATATTGATTATTGAATATAAGGGCTGATTGACTGGGGCGGACTCAACCAAGAGGCCAGTCCATGCAACCAGCCGCATCCACATTTTCCGACGATGACCTGCACGCTCTCGTCAACGCCCATGCCAGGCGTGAAGGGCCGCTTTTGCCCATGCTCCACGATATTCAGGACAGGTTCGGGCATATCCCGGAAACCGCACACGAGCCCATCTGCAATGCCCTGAACATCTCTCGCGCCGAGTTGCATGGCGTGATTTCCTTTTACCACGATTTCCGCAAGGCCCCAGCGGGGCGGCATGTGCTCAAGGTCTGTCGCGCCGAATCCTGTCAGTCCGTCGGCGCAAACGCGGTGGCCGACGCGGTGCTGGCAAGGCTCGGGCTCGAATGGCATGGCACCACCGCCAATGGCGCGGTGACGATCGAGCCGGTCTATTGCCTTGGACTCTGTGCCTGCGCACCTGCGGCAATGATGGATGACCGCGTGATCGGTCGCGTAGATGCCGCGAAACTCGACAGGATACTGGCGGAGGCAGGCGCATGAGAATTTTCCTGCCCATGGACAGCGCCGCCAAGTCTCTGGGAGCCGAGGAGGTCGCCGCCGCCCTGCGCGCCGCCGCGCCCGAGGCCGAGATCGTGCGGACGGGAACGCGCGGCATGATCTGGCTCGAACCGCTTGTCGAGATCGAAATGGATGGCGTGCGTCACGGCTTTGGCCCGGCAACGCCCGACGACGTGGCGGCAATTCTCGACGGCACCAGCACCAAGGCGCTCGGTCCGGTCGAGGATCTCGACTGGATGCGGCGGCAGAGCCGCCTGACCTTTGCCCGCGTCGGCGTCATCGATCCCTTGTCACTGACCGATTACCAGGCGCATGGCGGTCTGGCGGGGCTGCGGCGCGCGCTCGGCATGAGCGGTCAGGCAATCGTTGACGAGGTCAAGACATCGGGCCTTCGCGGACGCGGCGGCGCGGGGTTCCCCACCGGCATCAAGTGGCAGACGGTGCATGACGCCGACGCCCCGCGCAAATACATCGTTTGCAATGCCGACGAAGGCGACAGCGGCACCTTTGCGGACCGGATGTTGATGGAAGGCGATCCCTTTACCCTGATCGAGGGTATGGCGATTGCCGGGATCGGTGTGGGTGCGACGCAGGGCTATGTCTATCTGCGCTCGGAATATCCCGACGCCATTGCGGTCATGACCCGTGCGGTCGAGATTGCCCGCGCCGCGGGTCTGCTGGGCGCCGATGTGCTCGGATCGGGCAAGGCGTTCGACATGGAGATCCGCAAGGGGGCCGGAGCCTATGTATGCGGCGAGGAAACCTCGCTGCTGAACTCGCTCGAAGGCAAACGCGGCGTCGTGCGCGCCAAGCCACCGTTGCCGGCGCTGGAAGGGTTCCTTGGCCGCCCGACCGTGGTAAACAACGTGATCAGCCTCGCCACGGTTCCGGTGATCTTTGAGAAGGGCGCGCAACATTACGCCGAATTCGGCCTTGGGCGATCGCGCGGCACCGTGACGTTGCAGATCGCCGGGAACGTGGCGCGTGGCGGCATGTTCGAGACGGCCTTTGGCATCACCCTGGGCGAGGTCGTCAACGACCTTGGCGGCGGCACCCGCTCGGGTCGTCCGGTCAAGGCGGTGCAGGTCGGCGGCCCGCTGGGGGCCTACATGCCCGTGACGAAATTCGACACCCCGCTGGGTTACGAGGAATTCGACGCGGCGGGCGGGTTGATCGGCCACGCTGGCCTGACCGTATTCGACGACACGACCGACATGCTCGGCATGGCGCGCTTTGCAATGGAGTTCTGCGCGGTCGAAAGCTGTGGCAAATGCACGCCCTGCCGGATCGGCGCGGTTCGCGGCGTGGAAACCATCGACCGCATCGCCGAGGGCGACCCCGCAGCCCTGCCCCTGCTCGCCGATCTCTGCGAAACCATGCAGGACGGATCGCTTTGCGCTTTGGGCGGATTCACACCCTTCCCCGTCATGTCCGCCGTGACCCAATTCCCCGACGATTTCGCCCGCCAGAAGGAGGCCGCAGAATGAAGGACTTCATCATTCCCGCGATGAACCCGCAAGACGACCGCGACATGGGCACCCCTGCCAGCGCGGGCAAGCCCGTCACCCTGACCATAGACGGATTCGAGGTAACCGTGGCCGAGGGCACTTCGGTGCTGCGCGCTGCCGCCGAACTGGGCATCCAGATCCCCAAGCTCTGCGCGTCCGACAACCTGGACGCCTTTGGGTCCTGCCGGCTCTGCGCGGTCGAGATCGAGGGACGGCGCGGCACGCCCGCCTCCTGCACCACGCCGGTGTCGCCGGGGATGGTGGTCGACACCAATTCCGCCAAGGTACGGAAAATCCGCAAGGGTGTGATGGAGCTCTATATCAGCGATCACCCGCTTGATTGCCTCACCTGTTCGGCCAACGGGGATTGCGAATTGCAGGACATGGCGGGTGCCGTGGGGCTGCGCGACGTGCGCTACACGGCCCCGGAAAACGGTGGTCTTGCCAATCATTTCACCGCTCGCAACACCTCAGGCGAGGCAAATCCGCAATGGCTGCCCAAGGACGACAGCAACCCGTATTTTACCTATGACCCCTCGAAATGCATCGTCTGCAACCGGTGCGTTCGCGCCTGCGAAGAGGTTCAGGGGACCTTTGCCCTGACCATTTCGGGGCGCGGATTCGACAGCCGCGTGGCAGCGGGCGGCACCGGAGATGACTTCCTGTCCTCCGACTGCGTGTCCTGCGGTGCCTGCGTGCAGGCCTGCCCGACCGCAACCCTGCAAGAGAAATCCATCATCGAGATGGGCACACCCGACCGCTCGGTCATTACCACATGCGCCTATTGCGGCGTGGGCTGTTCGTTCAAGGCGGAACTGCAGGGTGACGATCTGGTGCGTATGGTGCCCTACAGGCACGGCAAGGCAAATCGGGGCCACAGCTGTGTCAAGGGGCGGTTTGCCTACGGCTATGCGAACCACAAGGACCGCATCCTGAACCCGATGATCCGCGATACGACCGACGAACCCTGGCGCGAGGTCAGCTGGGACGAGGCGCTGAATTTCGCCGCCAGCAGGCTGCGCGGGCTGCAGGACAGACATGGCAGGAAATCCATCGGTGTGATCACGTCAAGCCGCTGCACCAACGAGGAAACCTATCTGGTCCAGAAACTGACCCGTGCGGTATTCGGCAACAACAACACCGATACCTGCGCCCGCGTCTGCCATTCGCCCACCGGCTATGGCCTGGGCCAGACCTTTGGCACCAGCGCCGGGACGCAGGATTTCGACAGTGTCGAACAGACGGACGTGGTGATTGTCATCGGCGCCAACCCGACCGATGGCCACCCGGTCTTTGCCAGCCGGTTGAAGAAACGTCTGCGCGCGGGGGCAAAGCTGATCGTGATCGACCCGCGCCGGATCGATCTGGTCAAGTCGCCCCATGTACAGGCCGCGCATCATCTCGCCCTGCAACCGGGCACCAACGTCGCCGTGGTCACGGCGCTGGCCCATGTGATCGTCACCGAGGGGTTGATGGACGAGTCCTTTATCCGCGAGCGCTGCGACTGGGACGAGTTCCAGATTTATGCCGAGTTCGTCAGCGATCCCCGCCACAGTCCTGAAGCAACCGGGCTTTTGACCGGCGTGCCCGCCGACGAGCTGCGCGCGGCGGCCCGCACCTTTGCGCGGGGCGGCAACGGCGCGATCTATTACGGGCTGGGCGTGACCGAGCACAGCCAGGGATCGACCACCGTCATGGGCATTGCCAACCTTGCCATGCTGACCGGCAATATCGGTCGTCCGGGCGTGGGCGTGAACCCCCTGCGCGGGCAGAACAACGTCCAGGGGTCCTGCGACATGGGATCTTTTCCACACGAATTGCCCGGCTATCGTCATGTGAAGCTACCCGAGGTGTGTGCGATGTTTGAATCCGCATGGGGCGTCGAGATCGACCCCGAGCCGGGCCTGCGCATTCCCAACATGCTGGATGCCGCGGTCGAAGGCAGCTTCAAGGGGCTGTATTGCCAGGGCGAAGACATCCTGCAATCCGATCCCGACACCAAGCATGTCGCAGCGGGGCTTGCGGCCATGGACTGCGTCATCGTGCACGATCTTTTCCTGAACGAGACAGCAAATTATGCCCATGTTTTCCTGCCCGGTTCGACCTTTCTGGAAAAGGACGGCACCTTTACCAATGCCGAACGGCGTATCAACCGCGTGCGGCGCGTCATGGCGCCCAGGAACGGCTATGCCGACTGGGAAGTGACGCAGTTGCTGGCGAACGCGATGGGCGCGGGCTGGACCTATACCCACCCCTCGCAGATCATGGCGGAAATTGCCGCAACGACGCCCAGCTTTGCCAACGTCAGCTATGACCTGCTTGAGGAAAAGGGGTCGGTGCAATGGCCCTGCAACGACGCGCACCCGGAGGGGGCACAACTCATGCATGTTGACGGCTTCGTACGGGGCAAGGGACGGTTCATCGTCACCGAATACGTGGCGACGGATGAAAGGACCGGGCCGCGCTTTCCGCTCTTGCTGACCACCGGGCGCATCCTGTCGCAATACAATGTGGGCGCACAGACCCGGCGCACCGAAAACGTGGTCTGGCACGAGTGCGATGTGCTCGAGATCCATCCGCATGACGCGGAGAACCGGGGCCTGGCCGACGGGGATTGGGTGCGGCTGGCGTCGCGCTCGGGCGAGACGACGCTCAGGGCCAAGGTCACGGATCGTGTCAGCCCGGGCGTGGTCTATACAACCTTCCATCATCCCGACACGCAGGCGAACGTGATCACAACGGATTATTCCGACTGGGCGACGAACTGTCCGGAGTACAAGGTGACGGCGGTACAGGTATCCTCTTCGAACGGGCCTACCGACTGGCAGGAAGACTATGCCGCGCAGGCCGAACGCTCGCGACGTATCCTGCCGGCCGCAGAGTAGCCCGATGCAGACGCATGTCAGTGTTCCGGGCCGCGCCTGCCGCGCGGACGGGGCGCGCGTCGTTCACCGCGCGCTGCCCGAGGAAGTACCCGTTGCCCTTGTTTTCAACGGCACGACGCAGGCGGTGATGATGGCGACACCCTCCGATGTCGCGGATTTTGCCCACGGCTTTGCCCTGACCGAGGGCATTGTCACCGATACCGCGCAGATCGAGGCCTTTGAGATCGCGGAACACGCACAGGGCATAGAGGCGCGGTTCTGGTTGCGCGGGGACCGGGCCGAGGCCCTGTCCGAGCGGCGCCGCAGCATGGCCGGACCGGTCGGCTGTGGTCTTTGCGGCATCGACAGCCTTGAACAGGCGCTGCGCCCGGTGCCCGGGGTCGCCGCCGATCTGTGCCTGTCACCGGCAGAGATTTCGCAGGCAACCGAGGGGCTGCGCGACTATCAGAACCTGCATCACCTGACCCGTGCGACCCATGCGGCCGGGTTTCTCGTGCCCGGTGGCGGCGTGACTCTCGCGCGCGAGGATGTGGGTCGTCACAACGCGCTGGACAAGCTCATCGGCGCATTGCTGCGCCAGGGGACCGGTCAGGCACTCGGCGCCGCGGTCATGACCTCGCGGCTGTCGGTGGAACTGGTGCAGAAATGCGCGCTCGCGGGCATCCCGGTTCTGATCGCGGTCTCGGCCCCTACCGGAGCCGCCATGCGCCTGGCCGACAGCGCCGGGATCACCCTCGTCGCCTTTGCCCGCAGCGGCGGATTCGACATTTTCACCCACCCCCACCGTATCAGCAACGAGGCCGCGCATGTCGCCTGACAAGATGGTCCGCATGGCAAACCAGATTGCCACCTTTTTCAAGACCCAGCCCGGAGAAGACGCCCCTGCAAAAGTCGCCGCGCATATCTCGGATTTCTGGGAACCGCGTATGCGCGAGCAGCTACGCGCCTATGCCGAGTCCGGCGGTGCGGGGCTTGACGACACCGTCGTGAAGGCGCTCCCGCTCGTCTGATCATACCCCGGAAGGACAGGGCAGCGCTCATGACGACACCAGCGGCAACCGAAAACGCGATCCTGAGGCTATATCATGGGACGCGCTCTGGCGCGGCTAAACAAGGACGTCCGGGTTTCGTCGCCAATCGCATACAACATGCGAGCATGCCTGAAGCCCTTTTCCTGACCGAACACGGCGTGGTGAATGCCGCCGGTCCGGATGACATCATCCGCTACAATGCACCGGCTGCAACAGAGGCCTTGCGAAGCACCGGCGCGTGGTTCTTGCTCTTGCAGTCGCACGCGCCTGCGATGGCTTCTGGGCCACCGTCGGTTAGCCAATCTGACTGAACATGACGGGCCCGGTGATCTTATGGAACGTGTAGTTCAGGACGTAAGAGATCGCCGACACGCCGATGAGGATCGAGAGCCAGAAAAGTTGGCCGTCCCCGGTGATCTTCCAGGACGCGGGGCTCTCTATAGTCGGTCCGGCGATGGCAAGCAGAATGCTGGAGATGAGCAAAAATCGCGGCGGCGAAGGACAGGGGCGATACGCCTCCCGGCCAGAAGGCTGTGCGGATGATATTGCCCTACGCCGCAGCAAGCGGAATCGTCAGGCCGAGAAAGACCCAGCCCGTCGCAGAGAAGTCGATCCCGACGATCCGTTGTTGAACCAAAGCAACCATGCCTGCGAAGCCTGAGAGTATCCCAACCGTCCGGCCCGGGGTCAATCTCTCCAAGCCTACGATCGCGGCAAGAGTCATCGTCAGGACTGGAGACAATGCGTATAGCAACCAGACATAAGCAGGCCCTACCGGGTCCAAGATCATGTATGCGACAACCGTGGGTACGGCAAAACTGTTGGTGCCCAGCACCACATAATGGGCGAGATGGCGTCGCTGCCAGGAGATCGCCTGTCTAGTGAGGCGGGCAAGGGCCAGCAGGACGACAGCTGCACCGACGTTGCCGAGGGTTGCGAGTTGGAAAGGCATCAGCCCAGAAAAGATCGCTGCCTTCGCGACCATGACCTTGGATGCCAGCAGGAAACTGCAAACCACGAGCAGAAGGAGAGGTAGCACGATTTGTTGTCTCTCAAGTGTCATACCACATCGGCCTCCGGTCATTCATTCAATTATCTTGATGTAAAGATAAATGGCGCTCATCTTGACATCAAGATAATACTGTATCGCAAAGACTAGGTGGAACAGATCACTCAATACCCTTCGAATCAAAGAAAGGTCCGTCAGAATGATAGGGTTTGCCGTTGGGTTGTAGAGGCCGTCCGGGGCCGCTTTTTCCAATGATGCCGCCCTCCACCAGCCTTCGGTGGAAGGCCAGATTTCGGCGCAAGAATGACCTTACTCTGCCTCGGCCATAAGCTTGCGCAGCGCATTGTCCAGCGCGGCGATCTCATTATCTGAGAGCCCTGACAGCAGCGCCTTCTGCGTTTCCACATGCTCGGCAACGGCAGTGTCGATCACGTCAAAGCCCTTCTTCGTCAGCTTGACGACTCCACGGCGTGCATCCTTGGGGTCGGCTGTCCGCGTGACCAAGCCCTGCTTCGCCAGCTGCTCGATACGATTTGTCATCGTCCCGGATGTGATCATCATCGAGGCCATCAATTCGCCAGGCGAGAGGGCGTAAGGCGCCGGTGAGCGGCGAAGAGTCGCCAGCACATCAAACCCGGCGGCGTTCAGCCCGTGGCGGGCGAAGGTCTTGCCCATGCGGCCAGCATTTTGGTGAAACACGCGGCTAAGCCGCCCGACAGGCCCCATGGCGCTTACATCAAGGTCGGGCCGCGCCTGGCGCCACTGGTCAAGAATTTTGTCCACTGCATCCATGCGACAGAGGGTAGGGTGTCGTTATCTTGACATCAAGATATTTTTGATTATCTTGATGTCAAGATAAAAGATTGGAACATGCTATGCCCCGTACATTTGATTTGATTCTCACAGCACTTGCCCCTGTGGTCTGGGGCAGCACCTATGTCGTTACCACCGAGTTGCTGCCGGATGGCTATCCCATGACGGCCGCAATGCTTCGGGCGCTGCCCGCCGGAATTCTTCTGCTACTCTTCACCCGCACCTTGCCGCGGGGCATCTGGCTCGCACGGTCCTTCCTGCTTGGAGCACTCAATTTCTCGATTTTCTGGTGGCTGCTGTTTGTCGCCGCCTATCAGCTTCCCGGGGGCGTCGCCGCAACTGTCGGCGCGATTCAACCTCTGATCGTGCTGTATCTCTCGAAGCTGCTACTCGAGCAGGGCATCCGGCCCGCTGCCGTGATCGCCGGGATCGGCGGCATTCTCGGCGTCGCGCTTCTGGTTCTTACACCCCGCGCGGCGCTGAACTGGATGGGCATCCTCGCTGCACTCGGTGGGGCGGTCTCGATGGCTTTCGGCACGGTGCTGACCCGAAAATGGGAACCACCTGTGTCAGCACTCACATTCACGTCCTGGCAGTTGACGGCAGGTGGTCTCCTGCTTCTGCCTGTGGCCCTTGTGGTCGAACCGGCGCTGCCGCCGCTGAATACCAGCGCAATTCTCGGCTTCGCCTATCTTGGTCTGATCGGTGGCGCGTTGACATATTTCTTCTGGTTCCGGGGCATAGCTCGCCTCGGCCCCGCCACCGTCGCCCCGCTTGGCCTGCTCAGCCCCGTCGCCGCCACATTGCTTGGGCTGCTGATTCTGAGCGAGACGCTGAGCCGACTTCAGACCGCAGGCATGGTGCTCGTCCTCGCCAGTGTCTGGCTCAGCCAGTACGCACAGCGAACTGGATGCCATTGTCTGTGAGAATCGTGTGTATCCGGTAGGGCACCTACTCAAGCAGGTGCTTTAGGAACTCTCACGCAGTCTTGCGATGGGCTTTCTCGACCAACTGAGCCACAGCGAACTTACTGGTTCGGTCAATGGCTACAAAGAGATAGAGCTTGCCCTCCCCGGTCCTGACTTCAGCGATATCAATGTGGAAAT
>JAUIIJ010000069.1 GCA_030431825.1 Alphaproteobacteria bacterium | reverse complement strand
TATCCTCTAAGCATGTTTGCGATTGCTACGATGTTGGCCCGCTCGTTCATGTCCATGAGCAAGGCCTCCGGGCAGTCTCTCGCCTCGAATATGTCGAAAAGGCGTTCAGCCCACTCGATGTGATCGGGAAAGCCGACAGCCTTCCAAAATTCTGCGCGCTGCCTTTCCTCGATCAGGTGCAACTCAGGGCGGATTGGCAGACATGTCGAAATCGGGGCCTTAAGGGCCATTGACTTTTTGCCGGTGTGCGCGATTTCCACGAATGTGTATCCAGTAAGAACGCAGCGACACTTGTCATGCAGCCATGCGTAATAGCGGCGCTCCAGAGGAGTGAACCGGTAGTTCGTGGCCTTTTGGTATATCGGGCGCCCGGTGATATTCATCGGCTCTTGCTCAATTCTGCGCGCGCGTTTGCGTTTTCTGACCGCTTGGCCTCAAACATCATATCGGCGTATTTGAGCCGCATCTTTGCGCGTCGGGCCTTCGCCTCTGCGTCAATCATCTTGTTTCGGTGTTCTACCCAATCAGGAGACATTCGCGCGGCCTCCTGCTTTGCGGCGATTGATGATCCTGGTTGTCGCGATGATATCTCCGCGAAAACGTCATTCTTGGTCTCGCGCAGAATGTCCGCAGCCTCTTGCAGGTCCAACCATTCAGCCGCTGCCAGTCGCCATTTTTCAACTGCCTCAAACATTCCACATCTCCTTTGGTTCCCCGGTGTCCAATTTGGCGCGGCCACCGGGGGGTGTAGTGCGTCAGCCTGGCGGTATCACTCCGACGACCACCCGCGCCGCTCCTCTGAATGCACCTGTTCCCCGGTGCCGGTATGGGTCAAAATGGGATCTCGTCGTCCATGTCTTGCTGGCGATAGCCCTCCGGCTCTTGGCTGCGGCGCGGATCGGGCTGTCTGTTTTGCTCTTCGCCGTAACCACCACCGCTGCCGCCGCCGCCATCGCGGCCATCGAGCATGGTCAGCGTGCTGCCGAACCCCTGCAGGACGACCTCGGTCGAGTAGCGATCCTGTCCCGACTGGTCCTGCCATTTGCGGGTCTGCAACTGGCCCTCGATATAGACCTTGCTGCCCTTGCGCAGATATTGTTCCGCGACCCGCACCAGCCCTTCGTTAAAGATTGCGACCGAGTGCCATTCGGTCCGCTCGCGCCGTTCACCGGTGTTGCGATCTTTCCATGTTTCGGACGTGGCGATCCGCAGGTTGCAGACCTTGCCGCCGTTCTGAAACGTGCGCACTTCGGGATCGCGGCCAAGGTTTCCGATGAGAATGACTTTGTTGACTGAGCCGGCCATGGCGCTTCCTGTTCCTGTGAGTTGTAGACTGACTGCGAATCCTGACGATCCGGTTTGCGCCAGCCTATACGTCCGGCGCCAGGGATAAAACATTGGAAAAACCCGTCATGACGCCGATGTCTGGTCTTTCCCGACGATTTGGGTATATTGCCCGCCGAGGAACAGTGAGCAGGAAGTGAACCGGATGCGCATATTGGCGTTGACGATTGCGATTGCCGGGCTGGGAATGACACATGCCGCAAAGGCGGACATGTTCTCGACCCGGGGCAAACGGGACCTCTTTGCGTCGCAGACACGGGTGCTGGATGGTCGCGCAGCCAAGCAATACGCCAACTCGGCCCGGCTCAAGCCGCCCACGATCCACACACCGAGCAAGGGCGGCGTCCAGATCTATCGCGGCAAGTACCGTGGCAAGTATCTGAACATGGCCAAGGAAGCGGCCCGGCGCCATAATGTGCCCGAGGAATTGTTCGCCCGGCTGGTTCAGCAGGAGTCCGGCTGGAACCCGAACGCACGCTCGCACAAGGGGGCGCTCGGATTGGCGCAGCTGATGCCGTCCACTGCCCGCGCCCTGGGGGTCAACCCGCGGGATCCTTACGAAAATCTGGATGGCGGCGCACGATACCTGGCCCGCCAGTATCGTGAATTCGGCTCATGGCGCCTGGCGCTGGCCGCGTACAATGCCGGCCCGGACGCGGTCAAGAAACACGGCGGCGTGCCACCCTACAAGGAAACCAGGAATTACGTAAAGGTGATCTGGGGCAGCTGACGCGCACTCCGCGACGCGTACCACCGGCCCGTTCCACGGCGAGAAGCGTCGCTTTCGGCAACGCCTATTCGGCGGCGACCTTGATCACCGGTTCCATCCGGCCGAGTTTCTCGTCGCTCAGATGGCATTTGATCTGGTGTTCGCCTGCCAGCATCCGGATCGGTGGCACCTCGGTTTCGCAGAGATTGCCCGGCACTTCGGATTTCCAGCGGCAGCGGGTCTGGAACGGGCAGCCGCTGGGCGGGTTCATCGCCGAGGGAATGTCGCCCTCAAGGACGATATGTTTCTTTTCGACCGACGTGTCGGCGATGGGAACCGCCGAGAGCAGCGCCTCGGTATAGGGGTGATAGGGGGGCGCAAAAACCTGGTCGGTGGTGCCGAGCTCGACCACGTGGCCGAGGTACATCACCATGACCCGATCCGACAGATAGCGCACGATCGAGAGGTCATGGCTGATGAACAGCAACGTGGTTTTCTCGTTGCGCTGGATTTCCATCAACAGATCGGTCACGGCGGCCTGCACCGACACGTCGAGCGCCGAGACCGGCTCGTCCGCGACCACGATCCGTGCGCCGCCGGCAAAGGCGCGGGCGATGCCCACGCGTTGCTTCTGGCCGCCGGACAGCTGCCGTGGCATCCGGTCGGCAAAGGCCCGGGGCAGCTTCACCAGATCGAGCAATTCGAGCATCCGGGTCCTGCGCTCGGACTCGCTGTTGCCGATGCCGAAGATTTCGAGCGCCCGAATGATCTGGCGACCCACGGTCATCGACGGGTTCAGGGTGTCGAACGGGTTCTGGAACACCATCTGTATGTCGCTGACCGTCTTGGTATCGCGCTTTTCGATGGGCACCTGTTCGATGTTGCGGTTGTCGAGCAGGATCTGCCCTTCGGTGGCGGTTTCCAGCCCCATCAGCACCTTGGCAAAGGTGGACTTGCCGCAACCCGATTCACCGACAATGGCGAGTGTTTCGGATTCCCGTGCCTCAAAGCTCAGGGTTTCGTTGGCCTTTACCACCTTCTTGTCGCCACCGCCGAATATCGCATTGGCGGCGACCTCGTAGTATTTCTTGAGCTTGTCCATCTTGAGAACAACCTGGCCGATCTCGCCCTTTTGCTTGGTTTCGGCCAGTTCCACCGGCGCGCTCCAGTCGATTTCCCTGAACCTGAGACAGCGCGTGTGGTGGCGATCGTTGCCGGGCACAGGTTCCATCATGATGTCGCCCTGATCGCATCGCCCGGCCTCGAAATAGTCGCAGCGCGGACCGAAATTGCACCCCGTGGGGCGTTCGTGAGGCAAAGGGAAATTGCCGGGAATCGCCACCAGCGGGCGGCTGTTCTTGTCGGCACCGGGCAACGGAATCGAGCGGAACAGGGCCTGGGTATAGGGATGTTGCATCTCGTCAAAGACGTCCCCGATACTGCCCCGCTCGACGGCCTCGCCGGAATACATCACGCAAATCCGGTCGCATGTTTCCAGCACCAGACCCAGATTGTGCGAGATGAACAGCATCGACGTGCCGTATTTGCGGCCCAGGTCCTTGACCAGTTCGACAATTGCCGCCTCGACCGTCACATCCAGCGCCGTGGTGGGTTCGTCCAGGATCAGCAGCGCCGGTTCGGACATCAGGGCCATCGCGATCACGATGCGCTGTTGCTGACCGCCGGACAGCTGGTGGGGAAAGGAATTCAGGATACGTTTGGGGTCGGGCAGCTTGACGTCGGTAACCACCTGCAGCGCGCGCTCATAGGCGTCCGTGCTGGAAAGACCCTGATGGATCATCGGCACTTCCATGAGCTGTTTGCCGATCTTCATCGCCGGGTTCAGCGACGCCATCGGTTCCTGGTAGATCATGGCGATCTCGCTGCCCCGGATGTCGCGCAACTCCTCTTCGCTCATCGCCGACAGATCGCGGCCCTTGAACTTGATCGAGCCGCCGACGATGCGGCCATTCTTGCCGAGATCCTGCATCACGCCGAGCGCGACGGTGGATTTTCCGCATCCGGACTCCCCGACAAGCCCGACAGCCTCGCCGGGTTGCACGGTGACCGAGAAATCCATGACCGCCGGGATTTCCCGCAACCGGGTAAAGAACGAGATCGACAGTTTGTCGATTTCCAGGATTGGTCCGTCAAAGTCCCATTTTGCCATGTTCTTCTCCCCGTATAGGCCCTTTTTCTTGCTTCAAATATCCCGGGGGTCCGGGGGCTGGCCCCCGGTCCGGCCTTCGAAATCAGTCTCTCAGACTTTCTTCGCGCAGACCATCGGCCAGCAGGTTGAGTCCCAGAACGAGGCTCAGCAATGCAAGTGCCGGGGGCAGGGCGGGATGCAGGTAGATCGACAGGAGCTTGCGGCCCTCGTTGATCGTGCTGCCCCAGTCCGGGCTTTCCGGTGGCAGGCCGAGGCCAAAGAAACCGAGTGTTC
>JAUIIJ010000004.1 GCA_030431825.1 Alphaproteobacteria bacterium | reverse complement strand
TTCCCAAAAGGATGGTCGTATACCCGATGCGCAGACAGAAATCGACGATCAGCGGCCCGCGTGCGTTGGGCAGGATTTCCCACAGCATGATGTACCACGGTCCTTCGCCCCGGGTCTGCGCCGCAGCCACGTAGTCGCGCGTCTTGATGTCCATCGCCAGCCCGCGCACGATGCGGAAGACCGTCGGCGAATTGACGAACACCACCGATACAAAGACCACGAGAATGCCGCCGGGAATGTCGAACGCATCCAGCACGTCGGGCAGGATCGCGATCTTGGTGCCGGCCTCGGAAATCAGCGACAGGTAGAGCCAGAGCATCACGCCCAGAACCGCGATGAGCAACGGCGTGCGAAAACGCGGCTGCGTATAGTAGCGCGAGTTGAGCAGCACGCCCACAAAGACGATTGGAAAGACGAAGAGCACCGTGGCCATATAATTCGGCACGCCCGTCGCCACGATTTCCGGGGTGACCAGCAGGTAAAAGAGCAGGATCACCGGGAAGGCGAGGATCAGGTTGGCGAGGAAGGACAGAAACGTGTCGAGCCGACCGCCGTAATAGCCCGCAGGCAGCCCCAGCGTGATACCGACCATGAAGGCGAACAGGGTCGCGAGAGGCGCGATCTGCACCACCACCCAGGCCCCCTTGACCATGCGGCTGAAAACGTCGCGCGCCAGGTTGTCGCCGCCAAGCAGATACCAGGCATATTCTCCGCTCTCCGGGTCTGGCAGCGGGGTGCCGGGCACCTTGTTTTTCATACCGGAAATCTGCGCCAGCGGATCATGGGTCACGATCAGGTCGAAGGCCCCGAAGATGCCGGTGAAGACCCAGAACATCACCAGCGCAAAGCCGATCATGCCGATCGGGCTGTCAAAGAGCTTGCCGTAGAGCCCGAGCTTGCGCTTGAAGGTGATCGAGACGGTAAACAGGATGACGAGCGCGACCCAGACCGGGATGAACTGAAAGAGGATGCGAAGAATGATGTCGATTGTGCCGAGAGGTTCCATGTTCTCTGTCCTCCCTAGGAAATACGGATGCGCGGGTTGAGGTAGACATAGCCGATATCCGATATCAGCTGGGTCACCAGCACCACGATCACGGAGACAACCGAAACCGCGAGCAGCAGTTCGATATCGTTATTCCCGGCGGCCTGCACCAGCACCCAGCCAAAGCCCTTGTAGTTGAAGAGCGTCTCGACGATGACGACGCCGTTCAGAAGCCAGGGAAATTGCAGCATGATGACCGTGAATGGCGCGATCAGTGCGTTGCGCAGCGCGTGCTTGAGGACGATGTCGCGGAATTTCACGCCCTTCAGACGCGCGGTGCGGATATATTGCGCGGTCATGACCTCGGTCATGCTGGCGCGGGTCATCCGGGCGATGTAGCCCATGCCATAGAGCGAAATCGTCAGGACCGGCAGGAAGAAATTCTCGAAATTGGCGCTTTCCATTGCCGAGGTCGCGGTGCCCTTGAACCATTTCAGCCCGACCGCCGACGAGGTGAAGACCGCGATGAAGATCACGCCCGAGACATATTCTGGCGTCGCCGTGGTGATGATGGAAAAGGTCGAAAGCGAGCGGTCGGTGACCGAACCCTCGCGCATGCCTGCGAGCACGCCGATCAGCAATGCGCTCGGCACCATGAGCACCAGAACCCAGAACATCAGTTTGCCGGTCAGGCCGAGACGAGTCGAGATGATGCCCGAAACCTCGTCCTTGAAGACGGTGGAATATCCCCAGTCGCCTTGCAGGATGCCACAGAACCTCGGGGCGTCGGCGGCTTCTTCGACCGTAGCGGTTCCCTCGATGCAGCGCCCTGTCACGCCTTCGTCGCTTTCCAGCGTCCAGCCCGGCAAAACGCCCAGCCACTGTCCGTATTTCACCGGCAGGGGCTGCATGTAGCCACCTTTGGTGAGCCAGCTTTCGACCGCCTCGTCGGACATGCGAAAGTTGCCCTGGGTCTTGGCGAGTTTTTCGAGGTTCGGGTAGAGATTGGTCAGAAAGAACACGATGAAGGTGAGGCAGAGCGCCGTCAGTATCATCACGCCGGTTCGACGCAGAATGAAAAGTCCCATGAAGTCCCCTGTTTCCTGCTGGCTCCGGGCCGGTTGATCCGGCATCTGGCGGGCTGGCGGCACGAGCGCCCGACTGCAGCCGCACGCCGGGGACGCGCGGCAGCAAACTGGTTCTTCAGGCGGCAAACCCCCATTTGTAGTGGTGGTGTTCGAAGGTGAGATGCATGTCGGTGTTCACCAGCCCTTCCTTCATGTGACGGAAGAGAGACCGCCAATAGGGCTGGATCGTGACGCCCTCTTCCTGAATCAGCGCCTGACCCTTGGCCGAGATCTCGCGGCGCTTGTCGGCGTCAGCGATGGCGAGCGCCTCCTCCAGCAGCGCGTCGAACTCGGGATTGGACCAGCCGAACTCGTTCCAGGCCTCGCCCGAGCGGTAGGCCAGTGCCCAGATCTGCACACCCAGCGGACGCGGATTCCAGTTGGTCGAACTGTAGGGGTATTTCGTCCAGTCGTTCCAGAAGGTCGATCCCGGCAGCACGGTCCGCTTGACCTTGAAACCGGCATCGCGAAGCTGTGCGGCGACGGCATCGGTGGTGTTCTTGCGCCAGTCGTCGTCGATCGACGTCAACTCGTGCTCGAAATCCATCATACCGGCTTCTTCCATCAGGGCGCGGGCCCGCTCCGGATCGGGCGCGATCGGCGGCAATTCGGCATATTCCGGATGCAGCGGTCCAACGTGATGGTTCTCTGCCGGTCTGCCGCGGTTGCCATATCCCAATTCCAGAAGAACCGAGTTGTCCACCGCCAGTTGCAGCGCCTGACGCACGCGCTTGTCCGCATAGGGCTTGACGCCGTCGAACTCGGCAAACTGGTTGGGGCGGATAACGATGGTCGCTGCGGTCACCACCTCGGATTTCACATAGCCGAGATCGTCCATCACATCGATGAACTCGCCCACGGATTCGTAGAGCATATCGACCTCGTCGGATTCCAGCGCCGCCAGCCACGAGGACGGATCGGTGCCATAATCGATATACTCGATACGGTCGAGATAGGGTCCGCCATAGACCTCGGTGCCCCACCAGCTGTGGTTCTCGTTGCGCACCAGCGTCGCCTTGACGCCGACTTCCATCTCTTCGAGCAGATAGGGGCCAGTGCCGACATTCTTGGTGAAATCATCGGTCTGATAGCTGGAATGCACCACCGCCGCCGGATAATCCGCCATGCCGACGATCAGGGTGATATCGGGCCTCGGCAGGTTCAGGCGGACGGTGGTGTCGTCGACGACCTCGATGGCACCGTCGCCTGCCTTGCCGGTTTCCTCGTCGATCAGCGTCGCGAAGCGCCCGGCCATCGAATTGCCCTCGACCGACTTGTCGCACCAGCGTTCGATATTGCGGGCAACGTCCTCGGCGGTGAAATCGTCGCCGTTGTTCCATTTCACGCCCGGACGGATATTCAGCGTATATACAGTCGCGTCGTCGTTGATCTCCCAACTGTCGAGCAACATGCCCCGCACCGTGCCGTCATTATTGTACTCGACCATGTATTCGAGCACGCCACGGGTCTGGTTGCCCATCTCCGACCAGTCATAGGTGCGGGTATCCTTCAGGGCCTTGATCTGCATCTGAACCCGCAACGTTCCGCCCTGTTTCGCCTCCTGCGCCTGGGCCGGCATCGGCAGTCCGATCATGCCGTAGGCCGCCGCGGTCGTGACGCCAAAGGTCGACGCACGGGCAAGGAAATCCCGGCGCGTGATCTTGCCGTCACGATATTCCTTGGCGTGCATCTCGGCGGCCCAATGGATCGGCTTGCCGTTGATTGTCTGCTGGGTCATCTGGCTCTCCCTGTTGATGTAATGAGGGTATCGGAATGACACGCTCGTCATGACCTGTCAGATATACAGGTCCATGCGAGGCTTATGATCGCTTGTGACTTCATTCCCTGAGGGTATTCGGCACAAGATTGGCCCACAGGTCAATGATCGCTTTCGACATTCTGGTAATATTTGCGACATTGCTAAAACAGTAGAGCAAATTCGGGAAACGACATCCGGTGTCGTGAACCGTCGCAGGCGACAACCTGCGAATCGCCGGGGATTCCCCCCGTCGGTGCCAGTGCGGTGGTGCAGTGCGCTTTCAGATCTCGGGCGTGATCGACGTCCACGCGTGCATCCGCGCACGGAACCAGGTGCGCTGGCGTTTCGCGAATTGACGCGTGGCGATGGTGGCGCGCGTGCGCGCCTCGTCGAGTGTCAGATCGCCCTGAATATGTGCGATCAGCTCGGGCACACCGATCGCGCGAAAGGCGGGCAGGGCGGGGTTGTGGCGCGGCAGCATCTCGCGCACCTCCTCCAGCGCGCCCATCTCGAGCATCCGGTCGAACCGCCGCGCAATTCGATCGTTGAGCCAGTCGCGGGGCGCGTCAAGGACGAGAGGTGTCGTATGCGCGAGCGGCAGCGCAGGCGGAGGCGTTTCGGCTTTCCAGTCCGCGAGCGTACGCCCGGTCGTGGCCTGAACTTCATAGGCGCGCTGGACCCGGACCCGGTTCCGGATGTCGAGCCCCGCAAGCGTGCGCGCGTCAACCGCCGCGATCAGAGCCTCGTGGCTCATTTGGTCGGCGGCGCGGCGGACCTCCGCCGGGGTGGTTGGAATGTCGGCGATTCCCTGGGTCAGCGCGGAAAAATAGAGCCCCGTGCCGCCGACGATGATCGGGCGCTCGGACCCGGCCAGAAGCGGAACGACCTCGCGCAGCCAATGGCCCGTGGAATAAGGTGCGTCGTGCTCGATATGGCCATACAGGCGGTGCGGCGCGCGCGCTTCCTCCTCTTGCGAGGGGCGCGCGGTGACGACACGCCAACACCCATAGACCTGGCTGGCATCCGCGTTGACGACGACACCACCGGCGCGCTCGGCGATTTGCAGCGCCAGCGCGGATTTCCCCGATGCCGTGGGCCCCGCGATCAGAACAGGCTTGTCCGTTGGAATATCAGGAAGTTGCATGTGGTTTTTAATGTTCATCTGTCGCCTGTAACGATTTTTCTGCGGCGCTTTGTCTGCGTCAGCAGGATGGCGGATTGTACCCGGACGCAATTTCCTTCATTTTGCCCGAAGTAAACCCGTCCTGCCGCGGAGCGCAACATGACCACGTCCTCACTATCCGAACCTGCAACCGCCCCGGACGCAACGGCCTTTCGCAGGGTCATGCTCAAAATCTCGGGCGAAGCCCTGATGGGAGACCAGGGGTTCGGACTGCATCCGCCGACTGTCGAGCGGATCGCCAGGGAGGTGCAGTCGGTTCACGAGCTTGGCGTCGAAATCTGCATGGTCATCGGCGGCGGCAACATCTTTCGCGGATTGCAGGGGTCGGCGCAGGGTATGGAACGCACCACCGCGGATTACATGGGGATGCTGGCGACGGTGATGAACGCTCTGGCGATGCAATCCGCGCTCGAGGCGCTGAATATCCACACCAGGGTCATCAGCGCGATCACGATGAACGAGGTGGCCGAACCCTATATCCGCCGCCGCGCGGTGCGGCACCTGGAAAAGAAGCGCGTCTGCATCTTTGCCGCGGGCACGGGCAACCCGTATTTCACTACCGACACCGCCGCGACCCTGCGCGCCAATGAGATGAAATGCGAGGCGATCTTCAAGGGCACCAAGGTGGACGGTGTATATGACAAGGATCCGGCCAAACATGATGACGCCAAGCGCTATGACACCGTGTCCTATGACGATGTGCTGGCGAAACGTCTGGGCGTGATGGATGCCAGCGCCATTGCGCTGGCGCGCGACAACAGCTTGCCGATCATCGTGTTCTCGCTCGACGAACCGGGCGGATTTCGCGGCATTCTCGCGGGCGAAGGGACCTATACCAAGGTCCAGGGGTAAGTTTGCAGCAGGGTTCGGGGGCCAGAGCCCGCCGGCAGGGCGGACGGTCGCCTCATGCGGGCAGGGTGGGCAAGTGCCGCTGGTCTTTCCCGCTTCATCTGCTAATAACGTGGCGTTAGGCCTGCAGGTATACTGAACGGCACGAAACGGAACGCGCATTTCTGGAGAATAGAGCGACATGTCTGACGACTTCATGCTGGACACGGATGATCTTGAGCGGCGAATGGATGGCGCAATGGCCAACCTGCGCACGGAATTTGCGTCGCTGCGGACCGGCCGGGCCAGCGCATCCATGCTCGAACCCGTCATGGTCGACGCTTACGGGTCTCCGACGCCGATCAACCAGGTTGGCACTGTCAACGTGCCCGAACCGCGCATGGTGACCATCAACGTGTGGGACAAGGGTCTTGTCGGCAAGGTCGAAAAGGCGATCCGCGAAAGCGGTCTGGGTATCAATCCACAGTTGAACGGCACGATCATCATGTTGCCGATTCCCGAGTTGAACGAGGAGCGCCGCCGCGAGCTTGGCAAGGTGGCGGGCCAATACGCCGAAAGCGCGCGGGTCTCGGTCCGCAACGTCCGGCGGGATGGCATGGATCAGATCAAGAAAGCCAAATCGGACGGTGCGGTTTCCGAAGACGATCAGAAATTCTGGGAAGAGACGGTTCAGGAACTGACCAACAAGCATATCGCCGGTATCGATGCGGCGCTGGAAGCGAAACAAGCGGAAATCATGCAGGTTTGAAACAGCACGGCAAGACATCGGTACCGGAGACTGCGCCTCCGGGCGGGCCGCGCCACGTGGCCATCATCATGGACGGCAACGGCCGCTGGGCGCAGGCCCGCGGGCGGCCGCGCCTGTTCGGCCACCATGCCGGGGCGCGGCGGGTACGCGATGTCGTCGAGGCCTGTCCGGATCTCGGTATCAAGTATCTGACGATATTCGCATTCTCGACCGAGAACTGGAAACGGACCCAGGTCGAAGTGGCCGGGTTGATGAGCCTGTTTCGCCGCTACATCACCCGCGAAGCCCGTGCGCTGAAGGATCGGGGGGTGCGCGTGCGGTTCATCGGCGACCGCCTGAGGCTGGATGGCAAGCTGGTCGTCCTGATGGATCAGCTTGAGGAAATGACCGCGAGCAATGACGTCGTACACCTGACGATCGCGTTGAACTACGGCGGGCGCGACGAGGTGGCGCGTGCGACCAAGCGCCTAGCGCAGGATGTCGCCGCAGGTTGCCTGAGTCCGGATGACGTCGATGAGGAAACATTGCCGCGCTATCTCGACACGCATGTTCTGCCCGATCCGGACCTGGTGATCCGGACCAGCGGCGAGGCGCGGATATCGAACTTCCTGCTCTGGCAATCGGCCTATGCGGAATACGAGTTCATCGACACGCTCTGGCCGGATTTCTCCGCCCAGGAGCTTCGCCGTCTGTGTACCAGCTACGGCGCGCGCGATCGCAGATTCGGCGCCGTTCCGGCATGAGCGGCGGCGGCCGCTGGGCGGATCTGGCACCGCGTATCGGATCCGCCGTGGTCATGGTGGTCATTGGCGTTCTGGCAATCTGGGCCGGTTCGGATGTGTTCCATGTCTTTGTCGCCGTGCTGTGCGGCACGATGACGTGGGAGTTGCTGCGGATGCTGAACGGGCAATCCGGGCCTCTGATCCTGGGCGTTGCCGGGGTGGCGGCGCTGTCGCTGTTCGCCGCGATCCATCTGCCGTCACCCTACGCCGTGCCGCTATGCGTGGTGCCGCTTGTATTGGGGCTGCTGGTGACGCGTCAGCATCGCCTGGTCTGTGCGGCTTACCTGGCGCTCATTCTGCTCGCCGGCCTGGAAATGATGGCGCTGCGCGATGAGCTGGGGCTTGTCTGGATCATCTGGCTGATCCTGATCGTGGTGGTATCCGATGTCGCCGGCTACTTTGCCGGTCGCTTGCTGGGCGGGCCGAAATTCTGGCCGAGGGTCAGTCCGAAAAAGACATGGTCGGGAACCGTGGCGGGATGGCTTGGCGCGGCGGTGGTCGGTGCGGTTTTCGCGATGCAGCAGGAGACAAGCTTCCTGCTCGTGCCCTATTCCGTTCTCGTGGCCTTTGCGGCGCAGATGGGCGACATCGCCGAAAGCGCCGTGAAGCGCTTGGTCGGCGTCAAGGATTCGAGCGCGCTGATCCCCGGACATGGCGGTTTTCTCGACCGGTTTGACGGGATGCTGGGGGCATCCTTCTTCATGTTCGTCATCGCGGGACTCTGCGGATTGCCACCAGGATCCGTGTGATGCGGCGGGTCTCGATTTTCGGAGCAACCGGCTCGGTCGGACAGAACACGGTTGACCTGCTGCGCCGGGATCCGGACGCCTATGATGTGGCGGCGCTGACGGGCGGGCGCAATATCGCGCAGCTCGCGCGGGACGCGCGTGCGCTGCGGGCCGACGTTGCGGTTACGGCCTTTCCCGAGTTGATCGACGACCTGCGCGCGGCCCTGTCGGGCAGCGATGTGGTGGCTGCCGCCGGGCCGGATGCCCTGGTCGAGGCGGCCTCACGCCCCGCCGATTGGGTGATGTCCGCAATCGTCGGGGCCGCCGGGCTGAAACCCGGGCTGGCGGCACTGGAGCAGGGGGCGACCCTGGCACTGGCGAACAAGGAATCGCTGGTTTGCGCCGGCCCTCTCGTTCTGGAAACCGCGCGCAAGGGGGGCGGGCGACTGCTGCCGGTGGACAGCGAACACTCGGCTGTGTTTCAGGCGCTGATCGGTGAAGACATCGCCAGCGTCGAGCGGATCATCATCACCGCCAGCGGCGGCGCCTTCCGTGACTGGCCGCTGGAAAAGCTGCCCGAGGCGACGCTGGCGCAGGCATCGAGCCACCCCAACTGGGACATGGGACAGCGGATCACGATCGACAGCGCCTCCATGTTCAACAAGGCGCTGGAACTCATAGAAACAAAAGAATTTTTTGACGTTTCCCCTGACATGATCGAGGTGATCGTGCATCCGGAATCGCTGATCCATGCGATGGTCGGGTTCAATGACGGGGCGTTGATGGCGCATGTGGGTCCGCCAGACATGCGCCATGCGATCGGCTTTGCTTTGCACTGGCCCGAACGGCGCCGCCTGCCGGTGGAGCGGCTCGACCTCGCCAGGGTCGCACGCATGACATTTCGCGATCCGGAAGATGCGCGGTATCCGGCCCTGCGCCTCGGGCGGGCGGTGATGCATCGCGGCGGATTGTCCGGTGCGGTCTTCAACGGTGCCAAGGAGCGCGCGCTTGACGGCTTCCTGGCCGGGCGCATCGGGTTCGTGGACATGGCGGTGATCGTGGAAGACGTGTTGAACCGTTTCGAAGCCAGTCCCGGCCTGATGGATGGCGAGATGACCCTTGAAAACGTGACGCAAACGGACCATCTCGCGAGGGACTGGGCCGATATCGCAATGCAAGAACGAGCAGGATAACAGTTTGGATTTCTTTTCGTTGATTCCGCAGTTTGGCGGCCTGTTATACACATTGCTCGCGTTCATCGTGGCGTTGTCGGTCATCGTGGCGGTGCATGAATACGGCCATTATATCGTTGGCCGCTGGTCGGGGATTCATGCCGAGGTGTTTTCACTCGGCTTCGGTCCGGTGCTTTACAGCCGCGTCGACCGGCGCGGCACCCGCTGGCAGATCGCCGCGCTGCCCTTTGGCGGCTATGTCAAGTTTCTGGGCGATGCCAATGCCGCGTCGGGCAAGGATGAAGAGGCGATGGCGCAGGCGGGCGGGGACCCGGTTGCGTTGCGGCGAACCATGCACGGGGCACCGCTCTGGGCGCGCGCCGCGACGGTCGCCGCCGGCCCCGCGTTCAACTTTGTCATGTCGATCATCGTGTTCTCGGCGATTGCGCTGACGCGTGGTGTGATCAGCGAACCGCTGACCGTGGGCGAGGTTCAGGAACTGCCTTCCGGTTTCTACCAGTTGGCGCAAGGTGATGAGATCCTCGCCATTTCCGGGGCGACCGCGCCATCCTTTGACAATGATGTGGCCTGGTCCGAATTTACGGCGGACATCCCTGTCGAACCGGTTCTGGAGTACACGGTGCAGCGGGGTGATCAGGAACGGGTCGTGCAGGGGCCATACCTGTTCCCGCCCTATGTCTCGCAGGTGGCGCCGCGCAGCGCCGCAATGGATATCGGGCTGGCGTCGGGTGACGTGATAACCGCGATTGACGGCGAGCCGATCTTTGCCTTTGAGCAACTGAAATCCGCCGTCGAGTCGTCGGATGGCCGGGTGCTGCTGCTCGATGTGTGGCGGCAAGGCGAGACCCTCGAATTCGCCCTGGCTCCGCGCCGCACCGACGAACCGCAGGCGGATGGTGGCTTTGTCACGCATTGGCGGATCGGGATCGCCGGTGGCATGGCTTTTGTTCCCGCGACCGAGTCCGCTGGTCTGGGGCAAGCCGTTGCCGGCGGCGCTGTGCAGACCATGGCGATCATTTCCAGTTCGCTCTCGGGGCTCTGGCACATGGTGACCGGGGCGATCAGTACCTGCAACATGTCCGGCCCGATCGGGATCGCCGAAACCTCCGGCGCTATGGCGTCGCAGGGCGCGCAGAGCTTCATCTGGTTCATCGCCGTGCTGTCAACCGCGGTCGGCCTTCTGAACCTGTTTCCGATTCCGGCGCTGGATGGCGGGCATCTGGTGTTTTACGCCTACGAAGCCATCGCCGGAAAACCGCCCAGCGATGGCGCCTTGCGCATCCTGATGGCGATCGGTCTGGGATTGATCCTCTCGCTGATGGTGTTTGCCTTGGGGAATGATATTTTCTGCTAGGCGGGGGCCGGCCGCGCCGTTCCGGCACCCTACGGCAGGACATGCCTGATCTGTCCGTGGCCGGTTCCGCCCCAGTGTTGCCACATTCTGCCGGTAGTTGTATGCCTGTCCGGTGAATTCGGCAAAGAGCGGGAGAACATGGTCTTGCACGAATTGCAAAAATCCTGTCGCGGTCTCAGCCTCATGGTTGAATTGAACGCGGACCGCCTCTTGTTCCTGTTGGCGATTATCGCCGGGTTGCTGGCCGGTGCGTTCGTCGTCAGCCTCTGACCTGCACCGCTGCGTCGACCTTGCCCGATCCTGGCTTGAACGGATCGTCGCCGCATGCGGTTTTGACATCATCCTACAATCCCGATAATCACGTTTCCAAAGCTGTGATAAACGGGGTTAGGACAGATGGGTTTGGGCTGGGCTGTGGGTATATCTCGTGATCGCGCATGCAGTCGATTCAATATGTTGTGTCGGCGGATAATTCCACTTTTCCTTGTCTTTGCAACGGTTTCGCTGCTTTCGGCGGGCTTCGCATCGGCGCAGAGCTATACCTTCAACTCGATCCAGGTCGAGGGCAACAAGCGGATTCCGACGTCGACCATTGCCGCCTACACGGGAATCAAGCCGGGCGAAGCGGTCAGCGCGGGTGAGTTGAACGCCGCCTATCAGAGAATTGTCGACAGCGGCGTTTTCGAGAGCGTCGACCTTGAACCGCGCGGCCGCACCCTGCAGATCAGCGTCACCGAACGCCCGACGATCAACCGCATCAGCATCGAGGGAAACCGGCGCCTTAAGGATGAGGATCTCGAAGGGTTCATCGAGTCGAAATCGCGGCAGGTGTTCAACCCGACCATCGCCGAGAACGATGCCTCGATCATCGCCGAAGCCTATACGCAGCAGGGCCGGATCGCCGCCGTCGTCACGCCCCGCATCATCCGGCGCAGCGAGAACCGCGTCGATCTGATTTTCGAAATCGCCGAGGGCGACACGATCGAGGTCGAGCGTATCAGCTTTGTCGGCAACAGGGTGTATTCCGACCGGCGCCTGCGCCGCGTCCTGCAAACCAAGCAGGCGGGCATTCTGCGTGCCTTCGTCCGCTCCGACACGCTGATCGAGGACAGGATCGAATTCGACAAACAGGTTCTGCGCGATTTTTACCTGTCGCGGGGATATGTCGATTTCCGGGTTCTGGGGACTAATGTGGAGCTGACCAAGGAACGGGACGGCTTTTATCTCGTACTGAATATCCAGGAAGGGCGGCAATTCAAGTTCGGGCAGATCACGACCGTCAGCGAAATAAACGGCGTCAATGCCCAGGACTTTCAGGATGTGCTGAAGGTACGTCCGGGTGTCGTGTACTCGCCCACACTGGTCGAGAATTCGATTGCACGCATGGAACGTCTCGGCATCAAGCAGGGGGTCGATTTCCTTCGCGTCGAACCACGGGTCACGCGCAATGACCGGGACCTGACACTCGATGTCGAGTTCGCGCTGGTCAAGGGGCCGAGGGTATTCGTCGAGCGCATCGACGTCGAGGGCAACACGACGACGCTTGACCGCGTGGTTCGCCAGCAGTTCCGCATCGTCGAGGGCGATCCGTTCAACCCGCGCGAAATTCGCGAAAGCGCCGAGCGTATCCGCGCACTCGGATTTTTCGCGACGGCGGAAGTGGATACGCGGCAGGGATCGAGCCCGTCGCAGGTCATCGTCGACGTGGATGTCGAAGAACAACCGACCGGATCGCTCAATCTCGGTGGTTCCTACTCGGTCGTCGATGGCTTTGGCATTGCAATCGGTCTGACGGAAAACAACTTCCTCGGACGTGGGCAGCGGCTGTCGTTCAACATTTCGACTGCGCAGGAATCGGACGCCTATACGCTGGGCTTCTCCGAGCCTTACCTGCTGGGCCGGGATCTCAGGTTCGACATCGAACTGGGTGTTGCGACGCGTTCGTCCAGCTTTGCCAGCTATGACATCGACCGGGGCTTCTTTTCACCGGCCCTGACCTTCCCGATCAGCGAGAACGGACGCATTCAGACGCGCTACAGTTTTGACGACAGCGAGATGGAAGCCCGCGGAGAACCCGCATCCGACTATAGCGGTGAGGTTATTCAACGCGAGATCGCCCAGGGGCGGCGTTCGAGCAGCGTGCTGGGCGTGAGCTATATCTATGACAGCCGCCTGACCGGGCTGAACCCGAATGCGGGTGTGCTGTTTCAAGTCGGTGCGGACGTTGCGGGGCTCGGCGGTGACAACAAGTATATCAAGTCCTCGGCCAAGATCATCGCCCAGCGACGTATCCTGAATGAAGAGGTGGTTCTGAGGGCCTCATTCGAGGCGGGCGCGCTCAACTGGCAGTCGGATACGCCCAGCCGCTCCATCGACCGCTATATCCTGACACCGGCGATCATGCGCGGGTTCGAACCTGCCGGGATCGGGCCGCGGGACCAGTCCAACGGGTTCGACGATGCCATCGGCGGCAACTATTTCGCGGTTGCCCGGTTCGAAGCGGAGTTTCCGTTGGGTCTGCCCGAGGAACTGGGCCTGCGTGGCGGTGTTTTCTATGACATCGGCAACCTCTGGGGCATCGAAAATGTCGATACCGCAGGAGCGACCTGCGGCGGCGCGCCCGGCGTTTGTGGCGCAGATGGGTCCTGGCGTTCGGCAATCGGCATATCGCTGCTCTGGACGACCGGGTTCGGACCGCTTCGTTTCAACTTCAGCAAGGCTCTGCAGAAAGAGGTCTTTGACAAGGAACAGAGCTTTGACCTGACCATTCAGGCGCGGTTCTGAGGGCTTATGAAACGTCATGCGGCGCGTCTTGGGACCGGGCTGATTGCCCTGCTTCGGGTAGTCGCGCTGCTTGCTGCGGTCCCCATCGGAGCGTCGGCGCAGCAGCTCGGGTTGCCGGACAGCGTGATCCTGACGATTTCGTCCGAGCGCCTGTTCAACGATTCCGCTTTCGGTCAGCGCGTGGCGCGCGAGTTCGAGGCCGCGAGCGGCGAACTGGCCAAGGAAAACAGGCGGATCGAGCAGGAACTGACCGAAGAAGAGCAAGAGCTGACCGATCGCCGCCCGGGGATGGACCCGGCGGCGTTTCGTGAACTGGCGGATGCGTTCGATGCCAAGGTCAAGGAGTTTCGACGCACGCAGGATGCCAAGGCCCGCGCGCTGGTTCAGAAGAACGAAGAGGAACAGGTCAAGTTCATTCAGGCGGCACGCCCGATCCTGACCGACCTGATGCGGGAAGCGGGGGCCGGCGTGGTTCTTGAACGATCGAGCGTGTTCCTGAGCGTCACCGCGATTGACGTGACCGAAGTGGCGATCAACCGGCTGAACGCCACCATCCAGGACGGCGTGGCGTCGCCCGAGAATCCCGCCGATCAGAAATAAATGATCGACGTGGGCGTGGCCCGCGTGTCTCGCCCTCTCTTCGCCGGTTTGCCGCTAATTCAACGACACAACTTGTCCAAGCCCCGGCGGGTTGCTACTCAGGTCTCCGCAGCCCCAATTTCAGGAACATGCTTGATGACCGACGACTTGAAACGCGCAGACATTCATATGATTCAACGAATCCTGCCGCATCGCTATCCATTCCTGCTGGTAGACAAGGTGGAAGAGATCAACGGCACGGCCTCGGCGCGCGGATACAAGAACGTCACGATGAACGAGCCGCATTTCCAGGGTCATTTCCCCGGCACGCCTGTGATGCCCGGCGTCACCATCGTCGAGGCGATGGCGCAGACCGCCGGTGTCATGATCGGCGTCGGCGCCGATGTGGTCGATCAGGACCTGTTGATCTATTTCATGTCGATCGACAAATGCAAATTCCGTCGCAAGGTAATTCCCGGCGATGTCCTGATCATGGAGCTTGAGACATTGCGGGGCAAGCCGGGCGGAAAGGTCTGGAAATTCGGGGGCAGGGCAACGGTTGACGGTGAACTCGCCGCCGAGGCGGAGTTCTCCGCCATGATCGAATTTCCAAAGGGCTGATGGCATGGCTCAGGTGCACCCAACGGCGGTGATCGAGGATGGGGCCCGTTTCGGCGAGGATTGCGTCATCGGCCCGCTTTGCGTCGTTGGCGCGGGCGTGGTTCTTGGCGACCGGGTGGTCCTGAAAAGCCATGTGGTGATCACGGGCAATACCGAAATCGGTGATGATACCGTGATCTTTCCCTTTGCCGTGATCGGTGAGATCCCGCAGGATCTCAAGTTCAAGGGCGAGGAAAGCCGGCTGATCGTCGGGGCCCGCAACCGCATCCGCGAGCATGTGACGATGAACGCCGGCACCGATGGTGGCGGCGGTGTGACCCGCGTCGGGGATGACGGGCTGTTCATGGCGGGATGCCATATTGCCCATGACGCGCAGGTTGGCAATCGCGTCATCGTTGTCAATTCGGCGGCCGTCGCCGGGCATTGCGTGCTCGAGGATGACGTCATCATTGGCGGCCTGGCCGGTATACATCAATGGGTCAGGATCGGACGCGGTGCCATCATAGGCGCTGTCACGATGGTGACGAACGATGTCATCCCCTATGGACTGGTTCAGGCACCGCGCGGCGAATTGCACGGGTTGAACCTGGTCGGGCTGAAACGGCGTGGCGTCGCGCGATCCGACATCACGGCGTTGCGCGCCGCATTCCAGATGCTGGCGCAGGGCGAGGGCACGTTCCACGAACGCATAGAGCGGTTGGGCAATGAAACCGACAGTCAGCAGGTACAGGAAATGGTGAATTTCGTTCTGGGTCACACGGATCGTTCCTTTCTGGTTCCGGGTCGCTAGGCATGGGGCTGGCAATCATCGCGGGGGCCGGTGGATTGCCCCGCGCCCTGGTGCGGCAGCTTGCGACGCGTCCGATCGTATGCGCGCTGTCCGGCTTTGTGCCCGACGGGATCGAGGTGGATGAGATCTTCCGTCTGGAAACGCTCGGCACGCTTCTCGAAGGACTGCGGGCCAGGGGGGTCGACGAGATTTGTCTTGCAGGCTCGATCAGCCGACCGGTGATCGATCCGACGGCCATCGACGCCGCCACGCGGCCCTTGATCCCGCTGTTGCAACAGGCGCTGATGCGGGGTGACGACGGGGCGCTGCGCGCGGTCATGTCGGTGTTCGAACAGGCCGGGTTCTCGGTACGTTCGGCCCATGAGATCGCCCCGCAGCTTTTGCCGCCTGCCGGGTGCCTCACCCGGAACGAACCGGATGAGGCGGCGCAGGCCGACGCGACGCGGGCCGAAGAGATCGTCGATGCGATGTCGGCGGTGGATGTCGGGCAATGCTGCGTCGTGCAGGCAGGGCAGGCATTGGCCATCGAAACGGTCTATGGCACCGACTGGATGCTGAGGGGGCTTGCCGCCCGGCCAGAGTACCCCGCGCAGGGGGGCATCCTGTTCAAGGCGACCAAGCGCGATCAGGACAAGCGCGCGGATATGCCGACCATCGGCGTCGACACGGTCGCATCCGCGATAACGGCCGGAGTGCGGGGCGTGGTCGTGCAGGCCGGTGGCGTGCTGGTTCTCGATCAGGATGAGGTGACGCGGGCCTGCGACGACGCGGGCCTGTTCCTCTGGGTGCGGAACCGGGGCGGCTGATGCGGGTCTTTCTGATTGCCGGAGAGCCTTCGGGTGACCGTCTTGGCGGCGCGTTGATGCAGGGCCTGCGCAGCCTCGTGCCAGATGTCGAGTTTCAGGGCGTCGGCGGCGCGCTGATGCAGGCGCAGGGTCTGCAAAGCCGGTTTCCCATGGACGAACTCAGCGTCATGGGGATTGCCGAAGTGTTACCGAAATACGCGCATCTGAAGCGCCGTATTGCCGAGACCGCGCAGGCGGTGATCTCCGAGCGGCCGGACGTGCTCATCACCATCGACAGCCCGGATTTCTGTCTGCGCGTGGCCAGGCTGGTCAAGGCGGCGGCACCGATCCGCACCGTGCATTACGTCGCGCCGACCGTGTGGGCATGGCGCCCCCGGCGCGCGCAGAAGATGGCGCAGATGATCGATCAGGTTCTTGCGCTGTTTCCGTTCGAGCCGCCCTATATGGAAGCGGCGGGTATGGACTGTGATTTTGTAGGACACCCGGTTGTCGCCGAACCACAGGCCACCCCCGAAGAGGTAAGCGCATTTCGCGCGACCTTTGATCTGGGCGACCAACGGTTCGCGCTTGTGCTGCCGGGGTCGCGCAAGGGCGAGGTATCGCGGCTGACGCCGGTATTCGGCCGGGCGCTGTCGCGGTTGGCGCAATCGCACCCGGATTTGCGGATCGTGGTTCCGGCGGCGGCGCCGGTGGCCGGTCTCGTGCGCGAACGTGTGGCGGACTGGCCGGTGGGCACCGTGGTCATCGACCCGGCGGATTTCGACCCCGCACAGGCGCGCGCGCACAAGCAGGCCGCGTTCCGGGCGGCGGACGTGGCCCTTGCTGCGTCGGGCACGGTGTCGCTGGAACTGGCGGCGGCGCAGACCCCGATGGTCGTGGCCTATACGTTCAACTGGCTGAGCTGGCAGATCATCAGCCGCATGGCGCTGATTGATACGGTTACGCTGGTGAACCTGGTGAGCGATACCCGAGTGGTCCCGGAATGCCTCGGCCCCGACTGCGAGCCGGAACAGATCGCGCAAGCGTTGAACACCGTGCTGGCCGAACCCGATGCGCAGCGTCAGGCGATGGAAGTGACGATGCAGCGGTTGGGTCTGGGCGGGGATGCGCCGGGCTTGCGGGCGGCACAAGCCGTGCTGGCGCGGCTCTGAGGCGGCGATCGACGCTCCGGGCACCACCGACAGCGCCGGAATGATGCTGCCTCCGGCCTTGCGCATCGGCGACGCGGCTTGCCGTACCGGGCGCTAACGACAGAGCGGCTGCCCGGTGCGCGTGAACGCCGGGATCAACCGCGCCAGATCCACCCGCCACCAAGGACACGGCTGCCTCCGGTTTCGTAGAACACGCAGGCCTGGCCAGGTGACACGCCTTCTTCGGGGTCGAACAGTTCGACGGTTGCAGTCGTATCGCTCAACGGGCGCAGGATCGCCTCGCGCGGGGGGCGGGTCGAGCGGACCTTGACCGAAATATGCCATTCCGGCTGGCTCGTCAGGGGGGCATCGCCCAGCCAGTTGATCTCGCGCACGGGCACGGTGCGGGTTGCCAGCAACTCTTTGGGACCGACGATGACCTGCCGTTTCTCGACGTCGAGCTTTACCACATAGAGCGGCTCGGACAGTCCGCCGATACCCAGACCGCGCCGCTGACCGATCGTGTAGTGGATGATTCCCTCGTGATGCCCCAGCACCCGGCCGTCCGCATGCACGATGTCGCCGGGGTCGGCTGCGTCCGGGCGCAGCTTCTCGATCACCGCCGCATAGTTGCCGTTGGGGACAAAGCAGATGTCTTGGCTGTCCGGTTTGTCGGCGACACTCAGCCCGTATTTTGCCGCGAGGGTGCGGGTTTCCGCCTTGGACGGCAAATGCCCGAGCGGAAAGCGCAGGAAATCGAGCTGTTCCGGGGTCGTGGAGAACAGGAAATAGGATTGGTCCCGCGCGGCATCCTCGGCGCTGTGCAATTCCGCGCCGTGCGTGCCGATCTTGCGCTGGATGTAGTGGCCCGTCGCCATGCAGTCGGCATCGAGATCCCTGGCCGTTTCCAGCAAATCCTTGAACTTGACCCGCTCGTTGCATCGGATGCACGGCACCGGTGTTGCACCGGCCAGGTAACTGTCGGCGAATTCGTCGATCACCGCATCCTTGAAGATATTCTCGTAGTCCAGCACGTAATGCGGAAAGCCCCGCTCTTCGGCAACGCGACGTGCATCATGAATGTCGAGCCCCGCGCAGCAGGCGCCTTTCTTTGCAAGCGCCGCGCCGTGATCATACAGTTGCAGCGTCACGCCGACGACATCATATCCCTCATCCGCGAGCAGGGCCGCCACGACGGAACTGTCGACCCCGCCGGACATGGCCACGACGACCCGCGTTTCGGCCGGGGGTTTGGCAAAGCCGAGAGAATTGAACGGGGTGTCTGAATCCAGCGCCATGTCGGCGTCTCCTGCGCGGTTGGGAAGGCCTCGCAGAATATAGGAAAATCGTACAGACTCTCAAGGGGCGGTTTCATGCCTCGTTAAGCCTGCTGCTTCACGTTGACGGGGGTGAAGCAGAGGAATGACAGATGTTTCTGAAAAAGGTGGAGGGGCCGCGTGCCGTGACGCTTCCGGACGGAACGATCATGACGCGGGCCGATTTGCCCGCGCCGAATACCCGGCGCTGGGTTGCCTCGCGCAAGGCGGCGGTCGTGCGGGGGGTTCTTTACGGGCTGATAACGCAATCGGACGCATTGAGAAAATACGGGTTGAGCGATGAAGAGTTCAAAAGCTGGGTTGCCGCCGTCGCCGATCATGGCGAAGATGCGTTGAAAGCAACGGCTCTGAAAAAGTATCGACAACCATAAGTTGCAATGCCATAGTTATTTCGACGGTAACGCACGGTTAACTTTTCTTGTTCAAGGTTAATGCGGAACGGGAAAACGATTGAGGCGGAGAACTCGGAATGCGCGTATTATTGGTTGAGGATGATCCAACGACGTCAAAGAGCATCGAATTGATGCTGACGCACGCCAATTTGAATGTCTATGCGACCGACCTGGGCGAAGAAGGCATCGACCTGGCAAAGCTGTATGACTATGATCTTATTCTTCTTGATTTGAATCTTCCGGATATGCACGGTCACGACGTTCTGCGCCAGTTGCGCATGGCGCGGGTCGAGACGCCGATTCTGATCCTGTCGGGGGCGGACGATACCGAAAACAAGATCAAGGGATTCGGTTTTGGCGCGGATGATTACCTGACCAAACCATTTCACCGCGAAGAGCTTGTCGCGCGCATCCACGCAATTATCCGCAGATCAAAAGGGCATTCGCAGTCGATCATTCACACCGGGAAGATATCGGTCAACCTTGACGCGAAAACCGTCAGCGCGGGCGATCAGCCGGTGCACCTGACCGGCAAGGAATACCAGATGCTGGAATTGCTGAGCCTTCGCAAGGGCACGACCCTGACCAAGGAGATGTTTCTCAACCATCTTTATGGCGGCATGGATGAGCCCGAACTCAAGATCATCGATGTGTTCATTTGCAAACTTCGCAAAAAGCTGAGCAATGCCACCGATGGCGACAATTACATCGAAACGGTTTGGGGCCGCGGGTATGTGTTGCGCGATCCACAGGACGATCAGCTATCGGGCCCGCGAATCGCGGTAGGCGCCTAGCGGGCACGGGAACACGGCATTGCACCCCGGACCGGTCGGGCAGGGGATGAGACCACCACTCACAGAGATTGCGATCTGGACCTGACCGCTGCTGCGCCCTATCACTGGTCTGAAAGCCGGTGTGGGGCGGAGCTTTGACAGACAACTTGAACATTGCAGAAATGACGTCAGAGGACGCCAGGACCGAACTTGGCAGGCTCGCCGCGCTTTTGAACAAGGCGAACACCGCCTATCATGTCTCGGATGCGCCGGAAATCTCGGATGCGGAATACGATGCGCTGCGCCGCAGAAACGCCGAGATCGAAAAGCGGTTTCCCGATCTCAAACGCGAGGACAGCCCATCGGAACAGATCGGCGCGCGGGTCGGGGACGGTTTTGCCAAGGTCGAGCACCGGGTTCGAATGCTGTCCCTGGGCAACGCGTTCGACAGGGATGATGTCGCCGCTTTCGATACCGGCATTCGCAAATATCTCGGTCTTTCGGACGAGGCACCGCTGGCCTATACCGCAGAGCCCAAGATCGACGGGCTGTCGCTTTCCCTGCGCTACGAAAACGGCGCGCTGATCGAGGCGGCGACGCGCGGCGACGGTACGGTCGGGGAAAACGTGACTGCAAATGCCCGCACGATCGATGACGTGCCCGAGACCATACAGGGCGCGCCCGACATTCTGGAAGTGCGTGGCGAGGTTTACATGTCCCACCCGGACTTTGCCGCCCTGAACGAACGGCAAGAGCAGACCGGCGGCAAACGCTTTGCCAACCCGCGAAACGCGGCGGCGGGATCGTTGCGTCAACTGGATGCCAACATCACGAAAGCCCGCCCGCTGAGGTTCTTTGCCTATAGCTGGGGTGACCTGTCCGAACCGCTGGCCGAAACCCAGATCGACGCGCTGGCGCGCCTCGCGGATATGGGCTTTTCCACCAACGGCTTGACCAGCCTCTGTTCCGGGCCCGATGAAATGATCGCGCATTACGCGATGATCGAGGAACAGCGCGCGACACTCGGCTATGACATTGACGGGGTCGTCTACAAGGTCAACGATCTCGCCTTGCAAGCCCGTCTTGGATTTCGCTCGACCACGCCGCGTTGGGCGATCGCCCACAAGTTTCCGGCCGAACTTGCCTGGACACGGCTGGAGGCAATCGACATCCAGGTGGGGCGCACCGGCGCGCTCAGCCCGGTCGCGCGGCTGACGCCGGTAACGGTGGGCGGCGTCGTGGTCTCGAACGCGACACTGCACAACGAGGATTACATCGCCGGGCGGGATGCGCGCGGCCAGCAGATCAGGGGCGGCAAGGACATTCGCGTTGGCGATTGGGTGCAGGTCTATCGCGCGGGCGACGTGATCCCCAAGGTCTCGGATGTCGATCTGGCCAAGCGCCCCGAGGACAGCCGGCCCTATAACTATCCGACGCTCTGCCCGGAATGTCACAGCGACGCAATTCGGGAGGAGGGGGACGCGGTGCGGCGCTGTTCCGGCGGGATGATATGTCCGGCGCAAGCTGTTGAAAGGCTGAAACACCTTGTCTCGCGCGCCGCGTTCGACATCGAGGGGCTCGGCGCCAAGCAGGTCGAACAATTCTATCGGGACGGCTGGATAAAGGAACCGGCGGACATTTTCATGCTGCGCGAGCGCTATGGCAGCGGCATGCAACAGCTGCGCAACCGCGAGGGATGGGGCGAAAAATCGGCAACGAACCTTTTTTCGGCAATCGACGACAAGCGCAATATCGCGCTTGGCCGGCTGATTTTTGCGCTCGGGTTGCGCCATGTGGGAGAGGCGGCATCGAACCTTCTGGCGACGCATTACGGCACCTGGGAGGCGTTTGAAACGGCGATCACCGGCGCCGCCGATAGGCAAGGCCCGGATTGGGACGACCTATTGTCGATCGATGGCGTTGGCGATGTCATGGCGACTTCGCTGGTTACGGCGTTTGCGCAAGAGAGCGAACGCGAGTCGATCGATCGGCTGGTGGCGCATCTGAGTGTCGGTGCCGCCTCGCGTCCGGACACCGCGGGCAGCCCGGTCGCCGGAAAAACCGTCGTCTTTACCGGGACCCTGGAAAAGATGACCCGCGCCGAGGCCAAGGCCCGCGCAGAGGCCCTGGGTGCCAAGGTGTCAGGTTCGGTGAGTGCCAGGACCGATCTGCTTGTTGCCGGGCCCGGTGCCGGCTCAAAGGCCAGGAAAGCGGCAGAACTCGGGATCGAGACGCTGGACGAAGACGGCTGGCTGGCCCTGATCGGCGCCGCATGAGTGGCCGTCCAGAGCCGCTTTTCCCATTGTTTTCCGGGCTCGAAACCCTGCCCGGCGTGGGGCAAAAGACGGCGCGCAATTTCGCGCAACTAGGAGTCGAAACGCCGCGCGACCTGTTGTTTTCATTGCCATATGCGGTGGTTGATCGACGTCGGCGCGACACCATCAAGGGGGCCGAACTGCCGTCGACCCTGACCGTTGAAGTCACCGTGGGTGCCCATCGTCCGTCTTCCGGGCGCGGCGGGGCCTATCGGGTGCATGTCGAAGATGCCCAGACCGATTTTCAACTGGTGTTTTTCCATGCGCGCGGGGATTTTCTCAGGAAACAACTCCCCGAAGGCGCGCGGCGGGTAGTGTCGGGCAAGCTCGAACTGTTCGACGGTATGGCACAGATGGTGCACCCCGATCATATCCTGCCGCCCGAAGAGGCCGCTGTCATTCCCGAATTTGAACCGGTCTATCACCTGACCCAGGGCGTCACGCAAAAGACCATGTACAAGGCAGTCCAGGGCGCGCTGGCGAGAGTTCCGGACCTTGAAGAGTGGATCGACGCGGAACAACTGCAACGTCAGGGGTGGCCGGACTGGGCCGACGCGATGCGCATGGCACATGCGCCGGCCGGATTGGATGATGTCATGGCGAGCACGCCGCCGCGCGAACGTCTGGCCTATGACGAGTTGATGGCGCACCAGTTGACGCTGGCCCTGGCGCGCCAGAAGGAGCGGAAAGCGCGGGGGATCGCCAGCCGGGGCACTGGAAGATTGCAGGGCAAGGTTCTGAAATCGCTTCCATATCGTCCTACGTCCGCGCAGTCGCGTGCGTTCGAGGAGATTGCGGCGGACATGGCCGCACCGCAACGGATGAACCGGCTGCTGCAGGGTGACGTTGGCGCGGGCAAGACGCTGGTTGCGTTCATCGCCTTGCTGGTCGCGGTCGAGGCCGGCGGCCAGGGGGTGATGATGGCCCCGACCGAGATCCTTGCCCGACAGCATCTCGAGGCACTTGCTCCGCTCGCGCAAGAGGCCGGGGTTGCTCTGGAGATCCTGACCGGGCGCGACAAGGGCGGCGAACGCAAGGCCAAGCTCGCCGCCCTTGCTGCGGGCGAGATACAGGTGCTCGTCGGGACGCACGCGGTCTTTCAGCCGGATGTGGCGTTTCACGATCTCAGGCTTGCGATCATTGACGAGCAGCATCGTTTTGGCGTGCGACAGAGGATGGAACTGGCCGAAAAGGGGGTCGCGGCCGATGTGCTGGTGATGACCGCCACGCCGATTCCGCGCAGCCTGGCACTGGCGCAGTATGGCGACATGGATGTGTCGGTGCTGGATGAAAAGCCGCCGGGACGAAAGCCGATCAAGACGGCCGTCGTCAGCACCGACCGCATGGATGAGGTCATCGGCCACCTGCGCCGCGCGATCGCGGATGGGCGTCAATGCTATTGGGTCTGTCCGCTGGTCGAGGAATCGGAACTGGTCGATCTGACGGCGGCGGATGAACGGTTCAAACGGCTGCGCGCGGTTCTTGGCGACGACGTGGTCGGCCTCGTCCACGGTCAGATGCCACCCGGAGAAAAGGATGCGGCGATGGCCGCCTTTCAATCGGGGACCACGAAGGTTCTGGTTGCAACCACAGTGATCGAGGTGGGGGTGAACGTGCCGAATGCGACGATCATGGTGATCGAACGTGCCGAGACCTTCGGTCTTGCGCAACTGCATCAGTTGCGGGGCAGGGTCGGCCGCGGGTCGGCCCAGTCCACCTGTCTGCTGATGTATCGGCCACCGCTGTCGGAGGGGGGGCGCAAACGTCTGGAAGTACTGCGCGAGACCGAGGATGGGTTCGTGATCTCGGAAACCGACCTCAACATGCGGGGAGCGGGCGATGTGATCGGCACGGCGCAATCGGGCCTGCCGCGTTTCCAGATTGCCGATCTCGAGCGGCAGGCGGGGTTGATGGCGGTTGCACAGAGTGACGCACGCACGCTTCTGGCCAGGGACCCCGACCTGAGCTCCGCGCGGGGCCGGGCGGCGCGGGTCTTGCTCTGGTTGATGCGGCAGGATCGGGCGATCCGTTTGATTTCAGTCGGTTAGCAGTTTTGTTCCGGTAGGTTCACAAATGTTCTTAAAAAGTTCTTGACCGATGGCGGTAAAAATGAGAACAAAAGGTCAACAAATGCTTAATTGCCGACCGGGAGAGCCGACGACATGATGAACCAGATCAGAACCGCCCTTCGCCGCACCCAGGATACCCTTTTGCAGGATGCAATCGGGGCGGGGGCGCTGGTCGTGATGCTGGTGGTCGCGCTGCACCTGCCCGGGGTTTATTGATACGAGTTTTCCTGTTTCTGCCTGCGATCTCATGCCGGACGACCTGCATCCCGTCCTATTTCGATGCAGTATATCGGGGGGGTGTCCTGCCTCTCCGGGGCCTTGCCTCTGGCCCCACCGGTCGTTCCGGATCCCGCGTGAGAGAGCTTTGACTGCCGCCGCCATCCGCCCGGGATGTGCGGCGGTTTTTTTTTCATGATCAGGCGCAGTTGGCCTGTTCGGCCTGTTTCATCGCTTCGGCAGTGGCATCGAGGGCGAGCAGGATCGAGGCGTGGCGGTTCTTGTAGCCGCGCGCCGGGATCAGCACTTCTAGCCCGTCAAACGGGGCATCGGGCACCGGCCCGTCCTGTTTCAGCATGGCCTTGAGCTGGTCGCGAGCGGTTTCGACCTGTGAGCGCGTGGTGCCGATGACCGCGCCGCCGACAACCGAGGCGGAGGCCTGCCCGAGGGCGCAGGCCTTGACGTCCTGGCCAAATCCGGTGATCCGGCCATCCTCGACCTGCACGTCGACGGTGACTGTGGAGCCGCAAAGCGGCGAGCGCTTCTTGATCGTCGCGTCCGGAGCATCGAGCCGTTCAAGATGCGGAATATCCGCGGCCAGCGCGAGAATGCGGGCCGAATAGAGCTTGATCAGATCGGTATCGCCGGACATGTCTTTCCCTCTTGCTGACTTCCTCATACATAAGGCCGCAAGACTGTGATGCAAAAGGTTTTACGCGATGTCCTTCGAACCCGATACCTTGGTCTATAATGACGCCGGGCTGATCCCGGCCGTTGCGCAGGATTCGGTGAGCGGCGAAGTGCTGATGATGGCGTGGATGAACGCGGACTCGGTACGCAGAACGCTGGATTCGGGGCGGGTGACCTATTGGTCCCGATCGCGGCAGGCATTCTGGGTCAAGGGGGAAAGTTCGGGCCATGTGCAGGAACTGGTCGAGTTCCGGATCGATTGCGACAGGGATTGTGTGCTGGTGATCGTGCGGCAGACGGGGCCGGCCTGCCATACCAACCGGCGCAGTTGTTTTTACACCGCGGTGCGTGACGGCGCCGAGGTGGAGTTGATGGCGCCGCAACAGGATTGACGGGATGAGGGGCGCTGCCCCTCAAACTCCCCGGAGTATTTGGACAAAGATGAAGGGGCCCGCTCAGAGCCCGATCATCGAACGGATGTCGCAGGGCGTTGCCCCCTCGGCGCGGTATCTGGCAATTGCACGCGCGTCATCGCGCTTGGCGAGGCGTTTGCCGTTTGAGTCCCGGATCAGCCGGTGATGATGGTAGCATGGAGTCGGCAGGTTCAGGAGGCGCTGCAACAGCACGTGGATTCGGGTGGCTTCGAACAGATCCCGGCCGCGCACGACGTGGCTGACGCCCTGCGCCGCGTCGTCGAGCACAACCGACAGGTGATAGGAGGTGCCCATGTTGCGTCGGCGCAGGACCACGTCGCCGACGTCATCGCGCAAACACGCGCCGGATATGGTGATCGTTCCGGTTTCGCCACCCGGCCCCGATCCGGTTTCACGGAATGTCGGCGGCTCGTCCCCTAGGGTAGCCAGAGCGCGGCGGACATCCAGGCGCAGCGGAGTGTCTTCGGGGCAGCGCTGCGCGCTGCGGGGGGTGTTCGGACGGCATGTGCCGGGATAGATCAGCCCGTCAGGCCCATGATGCGGTGCGCCTTCTTGCGGTGCGGAGGCCGCCACCTCGATATCGCGCCGCGAACAGGTGCAGGGATAGAGCAGGCCACGGGACCAGAGCGTTTGGAGGGCGGCAGAATAGCTTGCAGCCCGGTCCGACTGGCGCAGCACTTTCCCGGACCAGGTGATTCCGAGCCAGTGCAGGTCATCCTCGATGGCAGCATACCACTCGGGCCGGGCGCGGCTCTGGTCGATGTCTTCGATGCGGAGCAGGAACCGACCATTCCGCGACATCGCCATGTCATGTGCCAGCAGAGCGGAATAGGCATGGCCCAGATGCAGCGGCCCCGTCGGAGACGGCGCAAATCGGGTGCGGAATGTCACGTCTTTTCAATTACGTATACATTGCTTTTCAGGTTGATGCCCGGCAGGTGATCGCCATGTTCCCTGAACAGCAATCGCGCGGCGCCGCAATCGAGATATTCGTTCAGGCGGCCTTCGTTGGACGGATCGTCAAGCGCGTGGTCGTTGAATGAAAACACGAGCAAGCCGCCCGCGTCCAGACCGTTCATCAGGGTGTCGAATACCGAGATCGGGGCCGCTCCGGCGCCGATGACGCCGATCGCGGCGATCGCGGCATAGTCGCCGGGGGCATGGGCGAGGGGGGTGTCCGGGCCGATCTGGTCGAGATTGCGATACAGGGCTTTGGCACGGGCCTGATCGAGCATCTCGGCGGACAGGTCGACACCGTCAATGCAGGTGAAACCCTGTAGCTTGAGCGCCAGGCCCGACAGGCCGGTGCCGCAGCCAAAGTCCAGGATCGGCAGGTTCTGGTCGCTGCTATATGTCCTGAGGGCGGCGGCGCAGCGTCCCGGCGTGGCGTAACCGTTTTCGGCCACTTCGGCCTCGTAGCTGCTGGCCCAGTCATCATAGAGGCTGCGCGTGCCGGCGGCATCGCGCGCGCCATAGGCCTTGTCGAGAAATCCGTTGCTCATGTCGCCAGCTTAGGCGGCAATATCAGGCGACGTCCAGAGCAGAATGGCGCAGCCAGCCCTGCCAGTCCGCCTTGGCGCGGTCGGTATAGGCCTTGTACCGGTCCTTGCGGCCACGGCGGCCGCCTTTCAGGCCGTCCACGGGGGGAAACAGGCCGAAATTTACGTTCATCGGCTGAAAGGTCCTGGCATCGGCCCCGCCGGTGATGTGGGTTATCAGCGCCCCGGTTGCGGTTGTCGGAGGCGGTGGTGCGATATCCCGGCCCAGACATTCGGCGGCGGCCATGCGACCGGCAAGAAGCCCCATCGCGGCGCTTTCCACATAGCCCTCGACACCGGTGATCTGACCCGCAAAGCGGATGTTGGGCCGAGATTTCAGCCGCATGCGGTCATCCAGCAGGCGTGGTGAATTCAGGAAGGTGTTGCGGTGAATGCCGCCAAGCCGGGCAAAGCGCGCGTTCTGCAGGCCGGGGATCATGCGCAGCACGTCGGCCTGCGCGCCGTATTTCATCTTGGTCTGAAAGCCGACGATATTATACAATGTTCCCAATGCGTTGTCGCGGCGCAATTGCACGATGGCATGGGCCTTGATGTCTGGCTGGTGCGGGTTTGTCAGCCCAACCGGCTTCATCGGGCCATGGCGCAGGGTTTCGCGGCCGCGTTCAGCCATGACCTCGATGGGCAGGCAGCCATCGAAATAGCCAGCGGTTTCGCCCTCGTGAAATTCGGTCTTGTCGGCGGCGAGCAGAGCGTCGATGAACGCCTCGTACTGGTCTTTCGTCATCGGACAGTTGAGATAGGCGGTGCGCTCTTCCTCGGTTTCACCCTTGTCATAGCGCGATTGCATCCATGCCTTGGACATGTCGATGCTGTCGAAATAGACGATGGGCGCGATTGCGTCGAAAAAGGCCAGGGCTTCGCGCCCGGTTTCGGCCTGTATGGCAGCGCCAAGCCCCGCCGATGTCAGTGGGCCCGTGGCCAGTATCCAGGTGCCGCTGTCGGGCAGGGCGGTGATCTCTTCGGAACATACAGAGATGCGCGGATTCGAGCGCAGCCGGGCGGTCACGGTTTCCGCGAAAGGGTCGCGATCCACGGCGAGCGCGCCGCCGGCGGGCAGCCTGTGCGCATCCGCGGCGGACATGATCAAACCGTTTGCGGCGCGCATTTCCCAATGCAGCAAACCCACCGCATTCTGTTCGGAGTCATCGGACCTGAAGGAGTTGGAACAGACCATTTCCCCGAGGTTTCCGGTTTTGTGGGCAAAGGTCGCAACCTTGGGACGCATTTCGTGGATCACCACGTCCACGCCCATCTCGGCCGCTTGCCAGGCTGCTTCGGAACCGGCCATTCCGCCGCCGACGATATGAATTGTCTCTGTCATGACAGGCCATTTAGGGCAGCGGCGCCAGCGGTGCAACGAGGGAAGGGCGATTGCTCCAGGAGCTTGCGCGCGTGCAGGTCGCCGCTGACATTCGTTTAACCGGTGAGAGCCGGTCTGGAGGAACATGCGTGCAGCGGCGACCTCATTTCACAGGTGCCGGACTCCTGAGAAACCGGCGCCTTGAATAAAATTTGACACAATCTAGTTGTGATTGAAAGCGCCGCGTCAACAAAAGGTAAACGACCCTTGTTCACGCGGTTTCCGGCACCTTACTGCGCCCAGTCCGGTTTGCGCTTGTCGATGAAGGCGGCAATTCCCTCTTCGGTGTCGCGAATCATCATGTTCTGAACCATCACGTCACCGCAATACGCATAGGCCTGTTCCAGCGGTTGTTCGAGTTGTTCATAGAACGCGCGTTTGCCGATGCTGACCGCGCTGCCAAGCTTGGACGCCAGAAGATTTGCGAGTTCCGTGGTGTCGCGCGCCAGTCGGTCCGCGGGGACAGACCGGTTGATCAGACCAAGCTCTTCGGCGCGCGGGGCCTCGATGAACTGGCCTGTCGTCAGCATCTCGAAGGCCTGCTTGCGCGGGATGTTGCGCGAGAGCGCCACCATCGGCGTCGAGCAGAAAAGGCCGATATTCACGCCGTTGACCCCGAACCGGGTGTCATCGGCAGCCACCGCCAGATCGCAGGTCGCGACCAGCTGGCAGCCCGCCGCCGTGGCGATGCCGTGCACCTGCGCGATCACAGGCTGCGGGAGGGACCGGATGCTCAGCATCATCGCGGTGCACCGGTTGAAAAGGTCGGCGAAATAGGCGCGACCACCGTCTTCGCTCTGACGACCGGCGGTCATCTGCTTGAGATCATGGCCGGCACAGAACGCCTTGCCGGCACCCGAGATGACAACGGCACGGACATCTGAATCGTCCCGCAACGCATCGAATTCGGCCTGCAAGGCGGCGATCATCTCGTCTGACAGCGCGTTGAGCCGGTCGGGTGCGTTCATCGTCAGATGCGCCACGGCCCCGGTGTCGTTACGTTCCAGTATTGTCATCTTGCCCTCGCTGACTTTTGCGGCGACGTTAAGCGCCAATCGAGCCGGAGGAAAGCATGGAGCCGAAATTTACCGCGTCAGAGATGATGGAATTCCTGGATCAGGTTTTTCCCCAGGTCAGGGACGATTTTGCCATCGATCATCTGGATGGGGAAACCGTGACGATGCGGATGAAGATCGACGAGCGTCATCTGCGTCCGGGTGGCACGGTATCCGGCCCGTCGATGTTCGCGCTGGCGGATGTGGCCGCCTATGTGGCGACCATGGCGCCGATCGGTCCGGAGGCGCTGGCGGTGACCACCAACATTTCGATGGATTTCATGCGCAAGCCCGAGGGGGGGCGCGATCTGATCGCCAGGGGAACGCTGCTCAAACTGGGCAAGGCGCTGTCGGTCACGGACGTGCTGATCTATTCGGACGGTGTCGAGAAACCGGTTGCAAGGGCCACTCTGACCTATTCGATCCCGCCGGCGCGTTAGATACGTCATGCGTCGGCGCGCGTTGGACGATGGATGACGAACCGTCAAATCGCCCGATTTGGCGCATGAAATTGGGGTATATAAATACCTATTTTGCAACATGTTGAAATTATGTAATAAATCATGATTTCGGGCGCTTGACTGTGACGTTCTATATCCGTAAACCCCGTCCATCGAATTCGGGCGGGTGCGCGTTGCGCCCGCCTTTCACGTCAAACAGGAAACTCCTGCCATGAACACCTTTTCTGCCACACCAGCAGATATCGACAAGAAGTGGGTCCTGATCGACGCCGAGGGCGTTGTTCTGGGTCGTCTTGCCTCGATCGTCGCCATGCGTCTGCGTGGCAAGCACAAAGCGTCCTTCACTCCGCATATGGACATGGGCGACAACGTCATCATCATCAACGCCGACAAGGTGCAGATCACCGGCAAGAAGCGCGATGAGCACTTCTACTGGCACACGGGTCACCCCGGTGGCATCAAGAGCCGCACCAAGCAGCAGATCCTCGAAGGCGCACATCCCGAGCGCGTCGTCATGCAGGCTGTCAAGCGCATGCTGCCCGGCAACCGCCTGAGCCGCAAGCAGATGACCAATCTGCGTGTCTATGCGGGCACCGAACACCCTCACGAGGCGCAGAGCCCCGAAATTCTGGATGTCAAATCCATGAATAAGAAAAACACCCGGAGCTGATTGAGTCATGGCTGAAGAAATCAACACACTCGAAGACCTGAACCAGGTCGCCGGACTCGAAGCGGCGCAGGAAGCCGAAACCATTTCGCGCGAGCCTGTCCGTGACGATCTGGGCCGTGCCTATGCCACCGGCAAGCGCAAGGATGCGGTCGCCCGTGTCTGGATCAAGCCCGGTTCCGGCAAGGTTGTCGTGAACGGCAAGGAAATGAAGACCTACTTTGCGCGTCCGGTGCTGCAGATGATCCTGCGCCAGCCGTTCACGGTTGCCGGCGTCGAAGACCAGTTCGACGTCAACGCGACGGTCAAGGGCGGCGGTCTTTCCGGTCAGGCCGGTGCGGTCAAGCACGGCATCTCCAAGGCGCTGCAACTCTACGATCCCAGCCTGCGCGGCGCGCTCAAGGCGGCCGGGTTCCTGACCCGCGACAGCCGCGTCGTGGAGCGCAAGAAATACGGCAAGGCCAAGGCGCGCAAGAGCTTCCAGTTCTCCAAACGCTGATCGGCAGCTGCCATATATCATGTTGCAAGGGTCGCGCAGGTTGCGCGGCCCTTTTTTTGTATCGACGCGCCGGTTCCGCGGAGCGTGAGCGGTTCGAAGTCGCGGGAAACATCGGGCAATGCCGGCCATCGCGCGGCGAAATCGAGAAAAGACTTTACGAATCCCGAGGCGCCTCGCAGACTTGCGGTGTTTTGTATAAATACATTTTCCTGTGGAGGCAGCGATGCAAGTCGCGTATGCCATCATGTTTTTTATCCTGGTCGGGGTTTCCGAGACCCTCAGACATGGCGTGTTCGGTCTGAACCCGACGGAAACGCCCGTTATCATCTACGGTGCGCTCGCGATTTGTGCCCTGCTGATGCTGAAAAGCGATCTGATCACGACAATTCACCGCTCCGGCGAACCGCTATATGGAAGCGGTCGGCTCAACTGGTCCTGGCCGCGCTCGGTGCTGGGTATATTTCTCGTGCCGCTGCTCTGGATCGTGCCGGTTGCCTATGGCTTTGCGCTGGCGCAACTCGAAATTCATCCGATCACTTCCACGACGGTATTGGAGACCCTGCTGACCCAGGTTCTGCTCGTTGCGGTTGCCGAGGGATTGTTCTTTCGCGAAACTGTCATCAAGGCATTTGGGCGCGAGATCCTGTCGGTCTATGTCATCTCGACGCTGGCGCTTTTCATATTCCACGTGCCATCCGGTCTGCCGATGGCGATGATCGCAGCAGGGTCAGGAATATATTACCTGACGCTGCGCCTGATCGGGACTAACATCTGGGTCGTGGCAGCGTTGCACGGGGTAACATTGATCCTGTTCGGCAAGGTCCTGTCGCTCGGCCTGTCTCAGGAACAATTCTGGCCGTACTCGATATATTTCTTGATTGCATCGGCGGCCCTGTCGCTGCTGGTTTTCATGCTCTTTGCCCCGTCCTCAAGGGAGGCGCGCTATGCCTGATGGTCAATTTCAGAACGACACGCCGCAAGCGAAGACGACGCGCCTCAAACCGTCCCGTTACACGATACTGGTGCCGCTCAGGCATGACCGGCATCTGGCTTACAACACGGTGTCGCAGTCTTTTTCGATCTGGGATTCAGAGGATATGGCGCTGTGGACCGATCTGGGCCGTGCCGGCTCGATGCCATTCTCGCCGGTCTTTCGGGGCTTTGTGCAGGGCGGCTATGTGCTCAACGCCGATGCGGACGAGCTTGAAGTCGTACGCGACCGCTATAACCGGGTGCGCCAGAACGACGGACACATGATGCTCACCATCGCACCGACGCTGTCCTGCAATTTCGGCTGCCATTACTGTTTCCAGGGCCTCGACAAGCCGCTCACCAGGATGACTCCAAAGGTCCGCACGGCGACCAAGGCCTTTGTCCTCGATCGGCTGGCGGGCAAGAAGAGCTTTCACATGACGTGGTATGGCGGCGAGCCGCTGATGGACCAGGACGCCATCTGGGACATTTCGGCAGAGGCGATCAGCTATTGTGACGCGCAGGGCATCAAATACAGCTCGATGATGATCTCCAACGGCTACAAGATGACCGTGCCGGTGGCAGAGAAACTGCAGAAGGCCCGTGTCTCCCGGGTGCAGATCACGATAGACGGCGACGAAGCGGCGCATGACAGCCGCCGCCACCTGACCAGCGGGCGCGGCACGTTCCAGAAGATCATCGACAACATCAGGGCAGTGACCGCCCGCAAGCTGCTGACGGTGTCTGTCCGGGTGAATATCGACGGGCAGAACGAACGCGATGCCCGCGCGGTGCTCGACGTGTTGAGCCAGCACGGCCTGAACATCAAATCGGGCGTATCCGTCTATTTTGCGCCGGTCGAAAGCGTCGCGGAGAACGCCGGTGGCTGTGACAGCTGCCTGTCCAAGACGGATTACGCGGATGTCGAGAACCGGCTTCAGGCGCTGGCATTCGAAAAGGGGCTGATGGCGATGCCACGGATGCCGCGTTTTCTCGGGATGTGCACCGCGGTGAAACCCAACAGCTATGTCGTCGTGCCGAATGGCGACTTGCACAAATGCTGGGACACGGTGATGGATTCCACGCTGCGGGTTGGCAGCGTGATGGGCAACACCCGCAAGAAGGACGCGGGAACCGAGGCGATGTGGAACAACTGGTCGCCTTTCGAAAACGATGTTTGCGCAAGCTGCAAGCTCTTGCCGTCCTGCGGCGGGGCCTGTGCCTTCAAGTTTGTCCACAATGACTATGCGTCGGGAGAGGCAGGCAAGCTGCCTTGCCCGAGTTTGAAATTCAACATGGCCGAGCAACTGTTTCTTCGTGCAAAGGCGCGGGGCTTTGTCACGGATGACGACTGGGATCGCAAGAACAGTCCTACGGTCACGGATGACGGATTGCTCACGGGCAACCGGCACACGCTGGATTCCGTGGGCGCGGTTCATCACGCGCTCCAGGCGGACGCCTAGGGCGCCCACGATCAAGGGCCGGCGGGTCTGTGCCCGGTTGCACATCCGGCCGGTCGGCAGGATTGGCACCGACCCTGCGCGCTATTTCGGAAGACATCCGCCACGGCAGGCGCGGAAGACAGGGTTTACAAGCAGCGAGACAAAGGCTTCAACATGCAGTTCATCGACCAGGCTTCGGGATACGCGGTAAAATCCATGTCGCTGAACAAGGCGATTGCCGCAGGGCGCGCAACGGTTCAGGCCGAGCCGGATGGCGCCAGGGTTGCCGCCTGTTTTCGCCCCGCGCTTGATGCCGCGACCGCCTTTGACCGCGATATCAATGATCGGCTGAGGTTCAACGCCTTGAGCACGCCGGAAAAGCTCGACCTGATGATTGCCGAACTGCTGCCGCGGTTCTTCCATGCGGAAAATCTGGCGAAGAGCGGGCGCGACACATGGCATGTGGCGTTCCTGATCGACGGGCGGGTTCGTCGCTCGCTGCTGATCGACGCAGAGGGGGTGCGTGCGGTTGAAAAGCCGCCAATTCCTCCGGCGGTCGAGATTGAAACCGATATCATGACGTTGATGGCGATCCTGCGCTCGGTGATTGCGGATTATCACACGAAGAAGCTGAATCCGGAGACTCTGTGATATGATGGAAATTTTTGCATTTGAAAACAGTTGTTTGTCGGGATATGCTTATCCAGTGATGTCGCTATTCGAGGTAACATCATGAAATTGTTATCAGTATCGGTTGGGCTGTTGCTGGCGGCGCTTGGCGTATTCTACGTTCCGGTGTCGTTCTCGGTCGATGGCTTCGGCCTCGTGGTCAATCCCGGTGGCGTGCGCACGATCCGGGCGACCGATCCGGGGGTCGTGGTGCATTACCCCTCGCAAGAGGGGCGTTTCCTGCCCGGACAGATCGTCACGGCGGTGGTCGACCGGACGACGGTTGCAAACAACACGTTGCTCGAAGGCACGATGCGGCGTGAACTGGCAACGATCGAAAGCGACCATCTCGAGCGGGTGTCGAAGCTCGAGGTCGATCTGGGGCGTGATCGCGCAAAACTGGCCGCAACGACCGAACGACTCGCGGCGCGGATGGACCTGAGCGAGAATACCGCCGCCGTGCTCGCGGCGCTGCAATCCTTTAACGAGAACAGCGAATCCGACATCGACCAGCTGAATGAGAGCCGGCTGGAGCAGATTGCGCGGCTTGAGGAACTGGTCAGGCGGTCAGGCGAAGTTTCGGCGCTCCCGGCGCAGAAGCTTGCCTCGATGCTCGATGACATCCAGGGCGACCGGCTTGCCGTCATCACCAGCAAGGGGACCAAGTTTTCATCGGACAAGATGGTCCTGGACATGGTCAAGACGCTGAATGACCTGAAATACGACAATTCGATTGACGCGGCAGAGGTCGAGATCCTGACGGAACGGCTGGACAATCTGAGAATGCAGATGCGCGAGCTGGAAGTGCTGCGTGAAACCACCCGCTCCGAGGCCGAGGCGCGCTATCTGGCCAAGGCGGTGGTGCCCCAGGTGGCGATATCGGACAGCATTTCGCTGGACATGCGCACGCTGCAGGCCAGCCGCGCGGATGTGGACAAAAGCGATGCACTGCGCCTGCTGGCAGCGGGCAGGAACGTGCCGGGCCTCTTCGCTCTGATCTATGGCGCTCCGGATAGCGGCGCGATCGAGCTGGCGCTGGATGGGCGTAGGCTTACGCTGCCGCTTCCGGCGGATGAAACGGCCGTGCGGGACCTGCTGTCTGACGCAGGTCTTGCGATAGGTGACGTGCGGATCGACCGGCAGGTGGCCGGGTCGTTTGACCTGATCTCGATCTTTGCCGGGTTCGACGCGCCGCCCGCGGCACGCGTGACCGTGACCTCGACATCTGCGCGCACAGAGAATGACCTGCCGATTCTGGTCACGACGGCAATCAACCTTCCCAAGCCGCGCGACGCGGCCGATGAGCAGGACGCCCATGAAATCGTGGGGTTCCTTGAGAACCGGCACGCCGTCGTTCTGCGCCCCGGCCAGCCTTTGCGCGGCTCGATCAGCGACACGCGCACGGGGTCGGACATCCTGTTTGACGCAGTTCTGCTGGATCGTGATTTTTCCACCGTGGACACCAAGGAGCTTGGAATTCGGCTTGGTAATGCCTCGCTGGCCTCCAAGATCATCAAGCGCGGTGTGCTTTCGCAGGTCGTGGTGGGCGTGAGCGACAGTTCCGCCCAGCAGATCGACCATCTTCCCGGCGCTGTCGTGCATCTCAGCTTCCCATTGGCGCGTCAGTCCCTGTTCAGCTTCCTGTTGGCCCGAAATGCTTCAATCTAGCCTCTTCTGGATCGCATCCGTCTGCATGCTCCTGACCCGACGCCGGGCGTTCGTGATGCAGACCGGGCGCACCGATTGCGGGGTGGCCTGTGCCTTGACCCTGGCCAACCTGCTGGAGCGTCCGGCGGATGCGGTGCAGGCGGTCGAGGAACTTGACCCCGATCGTTCCGGCACCAGCCTCGATGCGCTGCGGATCTATTTTCAGGACCGGCTGGGTTTTTCCGCCAAGGCGCTCAAGGTGCCCGCCGGCAGCCTGCACAAGATCAGGGGCAGGGCGATCCTGCATATGCAGCAGCAGCACTATGTCGTCTTGCTGCGCGCCGGGGCCGGTGGCGTACTGGTTTTCGATCCGGCGGTCGGTCCGGTATTCTATCCGGCCGCCGATTTCGCATGCCTCTATTCGGGGAGCCTGCTCGAGGTCTGCAAACCATCTGGCGCATCTGCCTCCTTACCCTCCAGGCCGACGCACCGGGCGACCGTGGGCGGGCAAAAACGGCGCAGCATCGAACCTGTTGCGCTGTTCATTGTCGGCTTTGCAACCCGGCTGCTGGAATGCGCGATTTTGCTTTGCCTCGTGGCGGTGCTGTATCTGGTTCTCAATCAGGCGAGCTTTCCGTCGCTGCTGATGGCGTTTGGCCTGATCGGGGTCTGCGGAGTGTTGTTGCTGGTGGCGCATCAGGTCAAGTTCGAGGGCGAGGATGGATGGATCCGGCGCAACCAGAACCGGCTCTGGCGCGGCGTGCTGCGGACGGCCGCCAGAGGACGCGACCTGAGCGGGTTTCGCGGGCGTCCCGAACAAGAGGTTTCGGGCGCGCTGCGCCGTGGGCTCAGCGTGTCGATCCCGCAGCGTTCACAGGTCCCGGCGGCGCTTGGGGCGTTTGTCGCGGTGCCTGCGCTGCTGTGTTTCCTGAGCCCCTATATCGCGCTGGCGCATCTGCTGCTGTTCGGCTCGTTGCTGGTCGTGGTGCAGCTTGACGACGTCAAGGTCTGCCGCCGGTCGGTGCGCAAGGGGATCGGCCGCTACAGCAAGCTGGGTCTGGGGGTGGACATGTTCAACGCGCTTTCTGCCCCCGATCTCTTTGGCGAGGTTGCGAAATGGACGGTCATCGGGGTCGCGGGCCTGGCGGTTCTCGTCGGGGCCTTGCCGCCCGTCGCGCTGATGTTCTGGATCCTTGCCGCGATGCAAATCGTGCCGCTTGATTTCCGGCGGGTGATGGCGATCGCACCGGGGCTGGCATCGCGCAAGCCGGTGTCCGAACTCACCGCGAGCGAGGTGCCGCTGCGTCGGCAGAGGGTGATGGGCGCGGTGGACCTGAAGGTCGGTCATGCCGACGGGCTGACCCGGATCGATGGCATCACACCCCTGACGCGCAGCCTTCAGCAACCGGATCTGACGGTGCGGGAACAACGGCTGATCATGGCCGACATCGTGAGCCAGACCCTTCAGGAACTTGCGGATCACGAGCGCCCGGCGGCGATCGGGGCAGTACGCATCTTCGGGCCGGGACAGGACGCGACGCTGGCCGATTTCGAGCATCTCATGATCGCGCGCGAAGCCCGCCCGGGCAATATGATGCCGGTGCCCGGGGATACCCGCGCGATCCTTGACCGGGGGCTGGAGGACACGCTGCTGCGCGATCTGCACAGCTGTGCGCCCGGTGATTTCCCGGTGTTCTGGGATTTCCGCGAGCGGCTCGCGCTCAAGGATTTGCAAGCTCGCCTGCGCGAGTCCGGCATTGATTGTGCCGGGCATCTGACGATGCGGCGGCTGACACTTGTCGAGGCGGCATGAGAGATGAGCATACCCTATCCCATTCTCGGTGACATCTGGCCCTATCGCGAGGCGACCGTGCCGCCCGAACTGGCACCCTTGCCGGTCGATGTGTTCTTTTCGGACCCGAGGGGCAGCAGCATCACGGCGGCGCAGTGGACCGTCACCGACGATCCGGCGGAGGCACCACGCGCCGGCTATGCGCTCAGGCTGCTGCGTCGGGACGGGCAGGGCGAACTGGCACGCTGGCACCCGGCGTCCGGGACCTGGCGAACGGTGCACCGGTTTCCCGTGCCGGATCGCGAAACGACCTGTTCCATCATCGAGTTGCGCGGAGTCGTGCTGGGCAACGTCACCGACATTCCGGGGCTGACCAAACGGCTGAATGCGCTGTTGCACAGCGAGCAGCGCGAGATGAAAGCCTACCGGCTGATCTCGAAGATCCTGTCGGTGATGTCGATCATCGTGCTGTTCTACGCGGTGCGTCGCGGGGTCGAGATTCGTGCCATCGAACCCTTCCTGCTGATCTTTGCCCTGGCGGCGGGGATCGGGTTGATCGCGGTCGGGTTGCGGGCGCGTTGCAAGACACTGAGCGAAGAGGGGCTCATACGCGTGCGCGAGCAGTTCCAGTTCGAGTACCGCCCCGCCGAACATGCACCCCTTACTGTCAACAACGTCACATCAATCCTGCGCGAGAATGATCGCAAACGCGAGGAAGAGGCGGTGATTTTCGGCTTTCTGCTGTTGTTGTGTTTCGTCTATTTCATTTCGCCGCTGGTTGTCATCGGGGTGATTGTTGCGCTGATCATCGTGACGCTGACCATCGGTGACAGGGGTGTTCTGCGCGCGCTTGGCGTGGCGTATGACCGTGCCGAAACCCGGCTTGAAAAGACCTTTCTTTCGTTTCGCGCGTCGAACGATCATCTCGCTCCCGTTGCCTTGCGACAGGCGAAAAAGGAAGTCCTGCGCGACCGTCTGCGCCGCTATGGCGACATGCAGGGCAAGGTGCGCGAGACCCATGCGCGGTTCCGGCTGACCCAGGACCTAGGCATGGGAATCGCGTTTCTGATCATCTTTGCCTCCTACGCCTTTCCGATCGCGGCGGGTTTTCAGAAGATGTCGATCACCCTGTCGGATTCGCTGGTCTCGACCTCATTGTTCTCGGTGGCGCCGGTTGTGGTGCTGCTGAGCATTGCGAAATCCACGGTGGCGTTGTCGCAGATTGCCAACCGCCGGCTGATGGCTTTGTCCAGGTAGCCGGGGCCACCGCGATGCGCCGTGACTGCGGCTCCTGAACTGTTTGCATCACGCAAAAAGAAACGGCCCCGAAGGATTCCGGGGCCGTTTGCCGTTCATGGAGAACGGATTATTTCTTGCTGGGTATCTTGAACTGGTTGACGTTGAAACTGATGATGATCCGCTCGGCTTCCGGGCCGTCGCCCTGTGCCAGGTTCGGCTCAACCGCGTGATAGAGCCAGCTTGGAAAGAACAGCATCTTGCCGGCGACCGGCTTGACCTTGACCTTGGTCCAGCACTCGGTCTTGCGGCGTTTCTTGGGAATGTAGACGGGGCTGTTCATGATCGTCACCACGCGGGGATCGACGAAATCGATTGCGCCCGCGCCTTCGGGCGCCTGCACGTAATACACACCGCTCCACAATGCGCCAGGGTGAATATGGGCGCGGTTCGAACTGAGCGGCGGGTTGGTGATCGACCACATGGTCGAAACCTTGAGTTCGCGCTTGGTATCGTATCCGAGGTTTTCGCTCACACCGGCCAGCATCGTATTGACGCGCTTGGTCAGGCGGCCGAACTTTGGGTCCTTGTGCAGATTGTTATGGCTGTGCCAGCCTCCGAGCGAACGATAATTCGACCGTTCGATCCCTTTTGAGTCCTTGTCGCGCTCGGCCAGTATCGCGGCGAGGATTTCCTTGTTCATCGACTCCGCGTCATGAAGCTTGGTCGAATAGACCAGCGTCGGGAAATAGTCGTCGCGGCGCAGTTCATCCTGCCCGCCCGGAGTGTCTATCTGTGAAATTGTACGCGTCATGATAATCTCCTGGTAAATTGAAAATGGCGAAAAATCGGTTTTCTGGCTGTATGGTCGGGTAAAATATAGATCGAAATTGTTATTCTCTATTCGCATCCTTCCGGCGGCGGTGTCGGCGGGGGAATGTCGAGCGGTCTTTGTAGAATTCTCTCGATTACGGCGATGCGCGCCGGGGTTGTCCGGGCGATGACCGCGCTGTCGGCAGGTGGAATGCGGCCGGGATGGCGCAGCAACGAATATGCAAACAAGGCGGTCTCCGCGAGATCCTCGCGGTCCGGCCGGCGCGCGGCATAGCGGGTCAGGAAACGTCCATCGCTCTGCTGTGCCGCGATCCATTCGGGTGCCAGGCGGTATTCTGCATCGAGCGTGGCATGAACCCCTTCGTGCAGCAGTGATTCTTCCAGATGGTTTTCCGCAATGCGACGCTCGGCCATCTGCGCATAGACGAACACCTTGCCGGTTCCGGCGTGAAATCCACGGTCGCCCGCGTGAATTCCAAACTGGCGAATGCCATGGCGGAACACAAGCGGCACCTGACCCAGCCTGCGCGTATATTTCTGCGCTTCGCGGCGGGCGGCTTCGGGGGTCTCGAATTCGGGGTTCAGAATGATGTCGATTGCCGGCATGTCGCTGAAATGGGCGGTGAAATGAAACACCTCCAGATCGGATTCGTCGTCCAGCCGCTTGTCCCACATCTGGCGGATTGTCCGGCCTTCATAGGCCAGACAGAGAAACGTGCTCGGGTCACTGTCGCGAATGATGTCGAAAACCGTGTCGGCGGTCGCATCATAGGGATAATCTCCGGCCGCTGATGCGGCCTGGGGCAGGGTGGTCAGCGAAAGGGCCATGACGAGCATGCTGCAAGTGGTTCGGGACGCAGAAGCGCACGGGACTTTCCGTAGAATGCGCGTGAACATGTCCAATTACCTCGGCAACCGGTCGCGGCCTGACCGAAAACACTCAGTTTCAATTGCTTGTCAAAAACGGTCGCAACCAAGTGCGGAAAAAATCACATTTGGCACCTGAACGTTAGCGAAGTGAACAGGGCGGCGCAATGTAGTGTTTTCCTTACTTTCTACAAACCGGGTGCAGTTCTGATCCGATTATGTGGAGCCTTTGCGAAATTGCCCGGTGCATGCAGGCGGCTGATCTGGCAGGGTCACTGCAACTGCGGCAGGCGGGGCGCGACACCATGTTGAACGGAATTCGGATCATCGAGATCGAGGGACTCGGGCCCGGACCTTTCGCCGGGATGATGCTGGCGGATCTGGGGGCGGATGTCATCGTGGTGCATCGCGCGCAAGGAGCGCCGGCGCCCGGCATGCCCGACCGACCGATCCTTGATCGCGGCAAGCGGTCCATCGCGCTGGACCTCAAATCGCCGCAGGACCGGGACACGGCGCTTGCGCTGATCGCGACCTCCGATGCTCTGATCGAGGGGTTTCGGCCCGGTGTGATGGAACGGCTGGGGCTGGGGCCGGAGACATGTCACGCCAGGAATCCGGCGCTGGTCTACGGGCGCATGACAGGCTGGGGGCAGGAGGGGCCTCTGTCCGATCGGGCGGGGCACGACATGAATTATATCGGTCTGGCCGGGGCGCTGTGGCACGCGTCACCGGCAGGACAACCGCCCGTTGCGCCACCCACGCTGGTCGGGGATATCGGCGGCGGGGCGCTCTACCTCGTGGTCGGGATTCTCGCGGGCATCCTGAGTGCGCGCGCGACCGGTCGCGGCACGGTCGTGGACGCGGCGATCTATGACGGGGCGGCCAACATGATGAACCTGCTGATGACGCTGGCGCAATCCGGCGGGTTCCGCTCGGAGCGGGGGCACAGCCTGCTTGACGGCCCACATTGGAGCCGCACCTACGAGACAGCGGATGGCCGGTTCATGAGTGTTCAGTGCCTGGAACCGAAATTCTATGCGATATTTCTGGACCGCCTGGGGCTCGCGGACGATGTGGAATTTGCGGCCCAGTTCGATCCGGCAATGTGGCCACGATTGTCGCAACGGTTGGAGACGCTGTTTGCAGGGCGCTCCCAGGCAGAGTGGCAGGCGGTGTTCGATGGCGCCGATGCCTGCGTTGCGCCGGTGCTGACGCCAGAGCAGGCATCGCGTCACCCGATGAACGCGGCCCGCCGCGCATGGGTCGAGGCCGAAGGCGGGTTGCAGGCCGCGCCGGCACCGCGATTCTCCGGGCGCGCGGACTGGTCTCCGCCACCGGTTCCGGCGCGCGGCGAACATGGCCGTGCGATTCTCGCCGAACTGTCCAAATCCGCAAAATAGAGGGGTCGCAAATGCACTTTCGGGCAATGAAATCGCCTGCGCGGGCGATCCGGCGAAGAAAACTTCGCCTCTGCCGACGCGAGGCGCACTTGACAACAGGCAAGACCGGTGGAACGCTCCAAGACCTCGGGGGAGGTGACATGGTGACGTTTAAATAGCTGATACATTGAGAAAATCAGGCAAGTTTATTGTCGCCGTTACACGAACCACCTACGCCTTTACCTTCATCTGACCAAGAATTGTGAGACGGGAGAAACTGGATGAAATATCAATCAAAGCTGACGCTGGGCGCGTTGGTCACTGCGGCATTCATGGCCCCGGCGGCCATGGCCGAGGAATTCATCACCATCGGCACCGGCGGCGTGACCGGGGTTTACTATCCGACGGGCGGCGCGATCTGCCGTCTTGTCAACAAGGACCGCAAAGAGCACGGCATTCGCTGCTCGGTCGAATCGACCGGCGGTTCGGTTTACAACATCAAGACCATTCGCGCTGGCGAGCTTGAATTCGGCGTCGCCCAGTCCGACTGGCAATTCCACGCATATAACGGCACGTCGGACAATTTCGAAGCGGATGGGCCGTTTGAAAACCTGCGGGCGGTGTTCTCGATCCATCCCGAGCCGTTCACCGTCGTCGCGCGCAGCGACAGCGGCATCAAGACCTTCGATGACCTCAAGGGCAAGCGCGTCAACCTGGGCAACCCCGGTTCCGGCGCCCGTGGCACCTTCGAGATCGTGATGGCCGAGAAGGGCTGGACAACAGATGATTTCGCACTTGCCGCGGAACTGAAACCGGCCGAGCAATCTGCCGCGCTCTGCGACAACCAGGTCGACGCGATCGTCTTTACCGTGGGCCACCCCTCGGGCACGATCCAGGAGGCAACCACCGCCTGCGACAGCGTCGTGGTCAACGTGACCGGCGAAGCCATCGACAAGCTGATTGCCGACAACAGCTACTACCGGACGGCGACGATCCCGGGTGGCATGTATCGCGGCACGGATGAGGATGTGACCACCTTTGGTGTCGGTGCGACCCTCGTGAGCTCGGCAGATGTGTCCGAAGACGCGGTTTATGCGGTCGTGTCCTCGGTCTTCGAGAACTTCGACGACTTCAAGAAACTGCACCCGGCCTTTGCCAACCTCAAGCCCGAGGAAATGGCGACCGCCGGCCTGTCGGCTCCGCTGCATGACGGCGCGGCCAAGTATTACAGGGAACAGGGCTGGATCGAATAAGCCCGCCTGAATACCGGGGGCGGCAGACCGCCCCCGGTTGTCCTATTTTCCGAACAATAAAAACGCAGGAATGCGATGATCAGGGAGAGTGATTGATGGCCCAAGACACGCCGGGCAAAGGCCCTCTGAGCGAAGAAGAGCTGCAGGATCTGGTATCGTCCAGCGATTCGGGCGCACGCAACCCCGCCGGTTCCGTCGGCACCTTCCTGGCGATCGTCGCGGTGATCTGGTCGCTGTTTCAGGTCGTGCTGGCCTCTCCGGTGTCCAACCTGGTGCTGCCCGGCGCGATCATCAACAATGATCGCTCGATCCACCTCGCCTTTGGTCTTTTCCTGGCCTTCATGGCCTATCCGGCGCTGAAATCCTCGCCCCGGAACTATATCCCGATCCAGGACTGGATCATGGGCGTGCTTGGCGCATTCATCGCCATGTACGGATATTTCTTCTACGAAAAGATCGTCAGGTCCGGAGGCCTCGCGGATGACACCGACAAGTGGGTCTCGCTGATCGGTCTGCTGCTCCTGTTCGAAGGCGCGCGCCGCGCGCTTGGTCCGGCGATGGCCATCATCGCTTCGATCTTTCTGCTCTACGTCTTCTTCGGTTCTTCCGAATGGGTGCCCGACGTCATCCGCTGGAAGGGGGCCAGCCTGCAAAAGGCAATGAGCCACATGTGGATCACGTCCGAGGGGGTGTTCGGCATTGCGCTCGGGGTATCAACCAAGTTCGTGTTCCTCTTCGTGCTCTTCGGGGCGCTGCTCGACAAGGCCGGGGCGGGCAATTACTTTATCAAGATGGCGTTCGGCGCGCTCGGACACCTGCGCGGTGGTCCGGCCAAGGCGGCGGTTGTCGGTTCGGCGGCGACCGGCCTGATTTCGGGTTCGTCCATCGCGAACGTGGTGACGACCGGAACCTTTACCATTCCGCTGATGAAACGCGTCGGGTTCAGCAGCGAACAGGCCGGGTCGGTCGAGGTCGCAAGCTCGGTCAACGGGCAGATCATGCCGCCCGTCATGGGGGCGGCCGCGTTTCTGATGGTGGAATATGTCGGCATTTCCTATGTCGAGGTTATCACCCACGCGTTTCTGCCTGCGGCGATTTCCTACATTGCCCTGGTTTACATCGTGCATCTGGAAGCGGTGAAGCGGAACATGCCGACGCTGGGCAACCGGACGGTGTCGATGGGCAAGACCATTGGCGGCATGGCGCTGTTCTTTGTCGGCTTTGCGCTGCTGTGCTACGGGGTGCAATACCCGGTCAAGGCAATCATCGCCCTGATGCCCAATGCGTCGGGTCTGACCCTGTCGCTTCTGGTTTTCGCCGCCTATGTCGCGCTGTTGTGGCTGGCGTCGGGAACCGATGATCTGGTGCCGGATGATCCGAACGCCGAGGATGTCGAGCTGCCGGTGGTGGCCGAGATCTACCGCGCGGGGCTCTATTACCTGCTGCCGATCATCGTGCTTGTCTACTTCCTGATGATCGAACAGAAATCCCCGGGGCTGTCAGCCTTCTGGGCGACCGCGCTGCTGTTCGTGATCCTGCTGACGCAGAAACCGCTCAAGGCGATTTTCCGCGGCCAGAGCAATATGGCGCAAACCTTCATGAGCGGCGTGGGCGACCTCTGGCAGGGTCTGATCGACGGTGCGCGCAACATGATCGGCATCGCGCTTGCAACCGCGACCGCCGGTGTGATTGTCGGCACCGTCACGCTGACCGGGGTGGGCCAGGTCATGGCCGATCTGGTCGAATTCCTGTCGGGGGGCAATCTGATCCTGATGCTGATCATGGTGGGATTGCTGTCGCTGATCCTGGGCATGGGGCTTCCGACGACCGCGAACTATATCGTGGTCAGCTCGCTGATGGCCGGTGTGGTGGTCGAACTGGGCGCGCAATCGGGCCTGATCGTGCCGTTGATCGCGGTGCACCTGTTCGTGTTCTATTTCGGGATCATGGCCGATGTGACACCGCCCGTGGGCCTCGCCAGCTTTGCCGCGGCGGCCGTGTCCGGTGGTGACGCCATCAAGACCGGCTTTATCGCCTTCTTCTACAGCCTGCGGACCGTCGCTCTGCCCTTCGTGTTCATCTTCAACACCGATCTGCTGCTGATCGACGTCGGATGGGTGCAGGGGATACTGGTCGCGGTGACGGCAACGATCGCGATCCTCGTGTTCACTGCCGGCACCATGGGCTGGTTCGTGACCAAGAACCGCATCTATGAAAGCGTCGCTCTGGTTCTCATCGCCTTTGCGCTGTTCCGTCCCGACTTCTTCATGAACCGCCTGCAACCGCCGTATCAGCAGATCGAGCCCACGGCGCTTGTCGAACGGCTGGACACCGCCGCCGAAGGGCGTGAGCTGCGCGTGGTTGTCAGCGGGCCGGATTTCGATACCGGCGAGATGAAGGACACCACCCTGTTGCTGGTTGTCGGGCCGGAAGCTACCGGTCAGGAGCGGCTGGATGCGATGGGGCTGATCGTGTTGGAAGAAGACGGTATCGCGAAGCTGGATGAACCCATGTTCGGCACGCCCGTGTCCTCGGATCTGAGCAGTTTCGATTTCTATGCCGACGCGCCTGTGCAGCTGTCCAAGGTACAGGTGCCCGCGGACCAGATGCCCAAGGAGTTGATCTTTATCCCGGCGCTCATCCTGCTTGGCCTGCTCGCCTTCGCTCAGCGGGCGCGCGCGTCCAGAGAAGGAGTTCCCGCATGACGAAATCAGTTCTTTGTGCCGTCGATGTCAGCGACGGCGACACCGACCGCGCGGTATTGCAGGAGGCGGCGATGATTGCCGGGCTGCACGATGCCCAGCTTGACGTGATCACCGTTGTGCCGGATTTCGGCACCAGCCTCGTGTCCGGGTATTTCGATCCGGGGTTTCACCAGAAGGCCGAAGAGGAAGCCGATAGACATCTGCGCGAGCTGTGTGTCGCGACGCTCGGAGAAGAGCGCAACCGCTCGGTGCGTCATGTTGTGGCAACCGGCTCGGCCTACAAGGAAATCCTGTCGGTTGCGGAAAAGGCGGGCACCGACCTGATCGTCATCGGCGCGAGCAAGCCTGACGTCAAGGATTTCCTGCTCGGACCGAATGCGTCGCGGATCGTGAACCACTCGCAATGCTCGGTTTACGTGGTGCGATGATCCGGCCCTGACGCGGCTAATGCACCGGCTGTAGCAGAACGACGTAGAACGCCGTGCCCTTGTAAAGCGCAGCGCTGATCGTGGCGTGGTACTGGCCGATCTGGAGGTGCCGCAGGTGGCGGCAGATGCTGGTCTGCGTGATGCCACCCGCAAGGATGTCTTCCGGGCGCTCGCGGATCTCGAGATCGAGGCCGGCATAATCGAAGACCGACCGCGTCCAAGGACCGTAATGGCCGGCATCGAAATTCTGGCGCGCAGACTTGTTTGCATGGCGAACGATGTGCTGCGCATCCACGATCAGAACCGGTGCCGGTAGAATTTCGAGCCCGGCCCGCAATTCGTTGTCGGGATAGTTGAAGGCGAGGATTTGTGCGGCCCTGCCGGAACGGTCTATGAGCGGCACGATCAGGCGTCGCCAGGCCGTCGCAAACACCTGATCCGGCGGCTGGTGAACAGTCAGCACACGCTCTTTGCGTTCACTGACATCATTGAAGATCGCATTGTAAAAGCGCCTGATATGATCGGGAAAATCATCGGTTGTCTTGCCGGTCATATCCTGACCATAGGTCCGGGCGATTTCCCGGCCGAAATGCGTATAGCGAAAACCGCGATCATCGGCGACCGGCTCGAGCACCGCCAGCCAGTCTTTCATCGAACCGAAATAGGCAAGATCAAGATCCTCCAGCGCGATCGAACCGTTGTTCCGGGCAATCTGATCGCAGGCGAGGTGGAACGCGGTCGTGGAACGGCACAGGACGATGCCCGCTTGCGGCTGCCATATCACATGTGGCGCCGGTGCGCCCACCCGCGCAAAGGCCTCGGCAATATCGTCGCTGTCATAGGAGTGTGTCGCCCCGGTGGGGCTGGCACGCGTCTGATTGGCCGGGGGTGCTTTCATGTTCTTATCCAATCGCAAAACTGGAAACAATTCGCAACAATAAGTGATTGTTATGCATTCAGTGTTTACGAAATGGTTAACACGTCGCGGCTTCACCACCAAATCAAGATGGAACAACGACACGTTTTGCGGGGTTGGCCATGGTGCCGGACAAGCCGGCATATGATTGCGACAAGGCGGGCGATCTGCGTTTTCCGGTTCCAATTCCGGTTTCCCGACACTAGCGTTCCGGCAGATCGACAACCGCAAATTACGGGATGCGACATGAACCGGCTGGACGAAACCGCAAGAGGCGTCTTTACCATCGCTGTGACCCCCTTTCTGCCGGATGGCACGCTTGATCTCGCCAGCATCGACCGGATGGTGGATTTCTATGTCGAAAAGGGTGCAACCGGGCTGACGATCCTCGGGATCATGGGCGAGGCAGGCAAGCTGTCGGCGGCGGAGTCCGAAACCGTGATCCGGCATGTGGTGGCGCGCACACGGCTGCCGGTGATCGTCGGAGTCTCGGCACCGGGGCTGGCCGCGATCAAGTCTCTGGCAGAACGGTCGATGGAGATCGGCGCCGTCGGGGTCATGGTAGCACCGCCCTGGACACTCAGAACCGATGCGCAAATCCTCGGCTATTACCGTGACGTTGCCGACACCCTTGGCGACATCCCGTTTGTCCTTCAGGATTTCCCGCTGGTCACGAATGTTGTCATTTCCGCGGAGACCGTCCTGAGGATTGTCGAGGACTGTCCCAACTGCGTGATGCTCAAGCACGAAGACTGGCCGGGGCTCGACAAGATCGGCGCGTTGCGCGCGGCCTCCGACGCCGGCGCCCGGCGCATTTCGATCCTGTGCGGCAATGGCGGTCAGTTTCTGCCCGAAGAGATGCGGAGGGGTGCCGATGGGGCGATGACCGGCTTTGCCTACCCGGAAATGATGGCCGGCGTCGTTGCCGCGCAGGATGCCGGCGACGCCGACCGGGCGCAGGATATCTTCGATGCCTACTTGCCGGTCATTCGATACGAAAGCCAGCCGGGGCTGGGTCTGGCCGTGCGCAAGTATATCCTGGCAAAGCGCGGGGCGATCGCCCATGACACGGTGCGGCGTCCGGGCAAGCCCCTGTCGGCCGGCACGATCCGCGATCTCGACTTTCTGATGACGAGACTCGAGCGCCGCCTCGCCGATCTTCAGTCATAGCCCGTCATTTCAAGGTATCCGCGACCGGTGTGGCTGCCGGTCACGCTGACCGGGCCTTCCCAGTAGGGGAAGGACGTGCCCATCCAGCTTTGCGGGTTCAGCGCGGTGACCGTCACATCGAGTTGCCGATCGGGCAGGGTCACCCGCCATGTCGTCGGCACGTTGCGGCCTTCGACGACGCTGGTTTCTGTCGGTTCGAGGGCAAGCGCGCCGTCCGGAACAACGCGACTTGATCCGTCCGGAGCGATCCATGTTGCCAATGTGTATCCCGCCCCGCCATCGCGCACCCGGGCGCCCATCATCCGCGCACCGCTGTCAAACGAGAGCGAGAACCAGTCCCACCCGCTCTGATCCTCTGCCAGCGGTTGCGAGGACCATTCGCGATCCAGCCACCCCTGACCGGTGACACGCACGGACCCTTGCGGCAAATGCAATATTCCGGTCACGGCATAGGCCGGTTGGGAATAATAATAGCTGGCCCGCCCGTCTTTGCTCTTGGTCGAAAATCCGCCCTCGCCATGCAGTACCATCGGGCCATCCGCGCGCAGTTGCAGATCATAGCGAAAATCCTTGCCGCGGGCCGCAAGCCGCAGTTCGGACAGACCCGTGTCGGGCTGGCCGGTCATTTCCCAGTCGTCGATCCATGCGGAGAAGGGTGCGGCGGTGACACCCGCCTGACCGATACCGCCGCGGGCGATGCGTTCATCGAACAGGTGGCTGGTTTCGCTGGTGATGGCGGCATGGCCCATCCACAATTGCGGTGATTGCCAGCCTTCCGCCTCTTGTGGTGCCAGGGCCGAACGGAACAGCGTCCATTGGATACCGTAGTCGCGGCCATCGTCTCCGCTCAGTGTCGAGGTCAGATACCACCATTCGATCCGGAATGCGGGATGGGGGCCGTAATCGGCGGGAAATTCAAGGGCTACGTCGCGTCGTGGCACCGCAAAGTCCTCGGCGTCGGTGCCAAGCCCGGCAAAGCCCTGCGCGCGTGCCGCACCGCCCAGAAGTATCAGCAGCAGGGTGCAGATCCTAACGTTCATTGCTGAAAACCCTGAGCAAATCGGCGGGCGGCGTGCTGCGCAGACGCCGCGCGGGGATGATCGCTGCGACCGCCCCGGCGAGCAGCGCGAGCAACGCCAGACGCGCCCAGTCGAGCGGGAACAGGTACATCGGCAGGCGCCAGCCAAAGGCTTCGACATTGATGATCGCGAGCAGAACCCAGGCCAGGACCAGCCCGAGCGGCAGCGCCAGACAGGCGGTCATCGCGGTGAGTGCGATACTGCGCAGAATTTCGAGCCGGGCGAGCCGCCTGCGGGTCAGGCCAAGCGCCCAGACCGGCGCGAGTTGCGGCAGGCGCAGGCTCCACAGGGTCAGCAACGATGTCAGGATGGCAAAGCTGGCAACGCCAAGGGTCAGGATATTGAGCGCGCCGGTCACCACGAATGTCTTTTCAAACACCGCGAGCGAGCGGGCCTTGATGGTCGATTGATCGACGATCGCCGAGGCCGGGAGGTCGAAGGCCACACTCAATTCTTCGGCAAGACCGGCCACGCGCTCGGGCGCGACCCGGACACCGAATTGCCGGTTGGGTATGGCAGGAAACAGATCGAGCAGCGCAGGCAATGACACGATGGCTTGCGGATTTGGATTGCCGAAATCCGAATAGACGCCGACGATTTTCGCGTTCCAGCCCTCGCGCAGGGTGATGTCGTCGCCCGGCCAGAGCTTTGCACGGCGTGCAAGCTGCTCGTTGATCAACACGCTGCGCTCGTTGTGCAGACGGTCCCAGACATCGGGCACCGCGCGGATCAGCGGCCAGTGATCGCGATAGGTGGCATGATCGACAACGCCATAGAGCCGGCCCGGCAGACCGGCGAGGCGAATTTCGGCATTCCGAAGCGGCAGAACGGCCTCGCTGCGGGGAATGAGCCACTGTGAAATCGCCTCGCCCTCGGTGTCCGAGCGGGCGGTGACATAGAGTTCGGAGGCCAGACGCTGGTCGAGCCATCCGGTAAAGGTCAGGCGAAAGCTCGACACCATGGTCCCGACGCCAAGATTGGTCGCCAGCGCCAGAAGCAGAGCCATCAGCGCCAGCGACAGGCCCGGCATGTGGCTGCGCAAATCCGCCCAGACCCATTGCGCGACCGGAGCCCGCGTCCTGGTTCCCACCCTCGCAAGCAACTGACCAAGCACCGGCGGCAGCAACAGCGCCGCGCCGAGCATCAGGCCGGCCAGCAGAGCGAACCCGGCAAGCAGCCCCTGTGCCAGCCATTGCGCTAGAATGCCGGCGGCAATCAGGCCGATTCCAGTCATGGCTTGCGCCCGGTCGCGCGCGGCGGAGCCAAGCCGCCAGCTTTGCAAACCCGGTGCCTGCAGGATGGGGAGGCGATGCAGGTGCCACAGCCCCTGGGCACCGGCGATCAGCGCACCGAGCAAGGCAATCGCAAGACCGCTGGCGATCCACGCGGGGCGCAGTGTCAGGCTGCCTGCGACGGATGCCCCATACAGGCCGCGCAGGCTGGCCGCCACATCCGGGAGCAGGGCGGCGGCGATGGCATAACCGATGATCAGGCCAAGCGTTCCGGCAAACAGAGCCAGCAGGACGAGTTCGATCAGAAGAAGCTGTGTCAGAACCGCCAGCGGCATCCCCAGCGCACGCAGCGACCGGAACATCGCCCGTCGCTGCTGGAATGCCAGACCAACGGTTCCGTGCACGATGAAGAGACCGACCGCGAACGACAATAGTCCGAAAGCGGTCAGGTTGAGGTGAAAGCTGTCGGTCAGACGGCTGATCTCGGCTTCTCCGTCCGGCTCGGTCAGAACGAGGTCGGGGGCCAGTACGGCAAGGGGCGCGATCCCGAGAGCCTGATCCGGCAAGACGAGCAGGCGGCTGAGTTCTCCGGTTCGTTCCAGCAGCCGCTCCGCCACGGAAATATCGGTGAGCGCAACCCCGACCGGCAGGTCCCGCGTGGCAATCACCGGCGCGGGGACGGTCGCGCCATCCAGCCCGGCGGCACTGTCCGGATTAAGGAACAGGCGACCGGGGCCAGTCAGGATATCGCCGGGCCGGGCAGAGACAGAGTCCGATACCGGGCGCGGTGGCACGGGATAGCTGAGCGAGTCGACACCGAGCAGTCGGAATACGGTATCGCCCAGTTGCAGCTTGCCTTCGAGCACCGGGCTGAGCTTCCAGCCGGCGCGCCGCAATTCCACGTATCGCGCGAGCGGTATGGAACCGGTGGGCGCGGTGAGATGCGCGAGGCGACCCGCGCCAAGCTGTTCCGCCGCGTCTGCATAGCTGAGCCGCGCCTGTCCGTTGATGGCCTGCACCGCAGACCACAGCCCGGTCGCAAGTGCGAGTCCGAGGACCAGAGTCAGCAATTGCAGCGGCTGCCTGCGCCAATGCGACAGCAGCGCGGAAAGGCCGGCCCGCCTCATGAAATGCGCCCGCGGCTGAGCGTCAGGTGCCGGTCGAGCCGATCGGCAATACGGCTGGAATGGGTCACGAGAAACAGGGCCGCACCCGATTGCCGTACAAGCTCGACCATCATCTCGAATACCAGATCGCCGGTGCGCTCATCGAGATTGCCGGTCGGTTCATCGGCCAGCAACAGCTTGGGCCGCAAGGCGAGCGCGCGTCCGATCGCGACACGCTGCATCTGACCGCCGGACAGATGCTCGGGATAACGGTGCAGGTGGTCGCTCAACCCGAGCCGCGCGGCCAGGAACGCGACATGATCCCGATCCTCGCGACCGGCGAGCCGGGCATGAAACGCAAGGTTCTGCGCGACAGTCAGCGACGGGATGAGGTTGAACTGCTGAAACACGAGCGCGACAGTCCCACGGCGCATTTCCGCGCGCGCCGCGTCGTCCATGCCCGACAACGGCTTGCCATCGAGATGGATTTCGCCCGCGTCGAACCCGTCGAGGGCCCCCACGAGATGCAAAAGCGTGCTCTTGCCACACCCGCTCTCGCCGGTCAGGGACAGCGTTTCTCCGGCCGCCAGTTCGAGCGATACCCCGTTCAGAACCGGCCGGTCCGGATCTGCACCCGGATAGCGTTTGATGATGTCTCGGACGGTCAGCAGCACGCGTCATTTTCCTCGTTTCCGCATTGATGATGGTGCGGATTGCGCCGGTGTCCACCGCCGAACGCGAACGCGGCCAAGATGTCGCGCTCCGGAATGAAACGAAGGTCGGCCATTGACACAAGCCCTGTTCGACCTGAGACATGGGCGCCCCGCAAAGCAGCAACGGACCCCGCAGATATGACGATCCTACAGCAGATCCTTTGGGGAAGCGCGATACTCGGCTTTTGCCTGCTTATCCATGTGGGCTGTCTTGCATTGTGTGAGCAGGCGCTAGAGACGGTGTCACGGCGGATCCGCCGTCGCACGCCGCCGATGCGAATCACCGTGATGCTGATGCTTGCGCTCTGCATCTTGATCTTTGCACTCACAATCGAGGTCTGGATCTGGTCAACGATCTGGATCGTTTTCGAGATTTTTCCGAGCTGGAACGAGGCGGTGTATTTCTCGCTGGTGACCTTCACCACCCTTGGGTATGGCGATGTCGTTCTTGGACCCGAGGCGCGCATCCTGGGAAGTTTCGCCGCGGTGACCGGACTGCTGAGCTTCGGGTTGAGCACGGCATTTCTCATCGCGGTGACCAACCGTTTGCTGGCCATCGATCACCTGGATAACGGTCGGTAACGGCGGCAGCCGTGGCAGGGTGCCGGATCATGCCGACAGGGTCGGGGCCGCTGCTGCTGCGCTCAGGCGGCTTCTGAGCTGTTGCACCCTGTCGCGCACGTCGTCGCGGATTTCACCATGTCGGGGTTCGTCGCGCAGGCTCGTGTACCAATGCGCGGGCGGGAGAAATCCGGCGCGGCGGTTCCATGTCAGGTTCTCGAGAATCCGGCGGGCGGCGTCAGGCAACTCATCTGGTATCTCGACGCCGCAGAGCGTCGCCCAGACGCCGGTCCAGCAACGGGCGACCGACCAGGGGTTGTACCCGCCGCCCCCCAGAACAAGAAACCGGGGGGACAGACCCCGCAGCGCTGCAACGGTTTTCCAATGGCTCGTGTTTGACAGCGCAAGACGCGCGAGCGGGTCCTCGAGCAGCGCGTCGGCGCCACATTGCAGCACCACCGCATCGGGCTGAAAATGATCGACGGCGGGCAACAGGAAGCGTTCGAGGATCAGCTCGAATTCCGTGTCGTTCAGATTGCGAGGCACCGGCAGGTTGAAGGCCGATCCGCCGGCCGTATCCGCAAGCGCGCCGGTGAAAGGCCAGCGGTTCTCTTCGTGGACCGAAATCAGCCGGACGGTCTCTGCGCCCTGAAACGCGGCTTCGACACCGTCGCAATGATGCGCGTCGATATCCACATAGGCGATGCGGTTCAGCCCCTGGCGTTGCAATGCCTTGATCGCCAGAACCGGGTCGTTGAGATAGCAGAATCCATTGGCGCGATCGGGCATCCCGTGGTGCGTGCCGCCGCCAGGAACATATGCGACGCCGCCATTGGCGATCTGCGCGGCGCCAAAGAGTACGCCCCCGACCGAGGTCGCCGGTCGCCGGAACATGTGCGGATGGATGGGATTCGAGAGCGTGCCCAGACCGTGGCGGGCGCGCACCGCGTCGCTGACCTGCTGGCTGTGCTCGGCCGCTTGCAGGGCCGCGATGTATTCGGCGGTATGAAAGGGGCGCAGGGCCGCCGGCTTGGCCCGGGGACTGGAACGGTAGCGCGACGCCGGCAGCCAGCCCAGGGCCCTGCCGAGATCCGTAACCGAAGGAACGCGCGGGATGGCAAGCGGGTGTTTGGACCCATAGCTGGACGCCCGGTAGACCTGCGCGCCGACAAAGATCGGTTCGGTCGCGGACTCGGGCAGATCGCTCATTCGGAACCATGCCCATGTGCGGCCCCGTCCGGCGTGTCGGCGGCACTCGCCAGTTGCCCGTCCTTGGACATCAGGATCGCAACCGGGCGCATTGCGGGAATCTGTGCGAACACGATCAGCAGACAGACCGTCAGGGGCACGCTCATGAACGCGCCCAGCAACCCCCAGATCGCGGTCCAGAAGGTCAGCGCAAGGATCACCATGAACGTCGACAGGTTCAGCGAACGCCCGGTGAGCGCGGGGTCGAGGAAATTGCCGATCAGGAATTGCACAGCCCCGCATCCGAAGGCGATGATGAGAAACGGCGAGGCGGTGTCGAATTGAACCAGCGCGACGAGCGCGGGCAGGATCACCGCCAGCACAGAGCCGATCGACGGAATGAAGTTGAGCGCAAATGTCAGCACCGCCCAGGTCTCGGCAAATTCCAGCCCCAGCCAACGGAACACCGCATAGCTGATCAGGGCAGTCAGCGCGCTGACGAAGGACTTGACGCTGACATAGCGCTGCAGGCTGAGGCTGATGGCGTTGGTGATCGCATGGATCTCGTCGCGCAATTTCTGATCGCGCGCGGCGCGTTCGATCTTGAGCCCGAAAACCGACCGCTCACCGATCATGAACATGACATAGAGACAGATGAGAAAGAAGGTGCTCAGAAACGAACCGGCGCCGCCGATGGCGCTGACCGCGAGGCGCGACATGTCGATCTGGATGAAGTTCTTGCGGATGAAGGACACGATCTCGTCGCCGAGCAGGCCGGCGATGCGGCCAAGCGCCGTGTCCATCTGTGCCTCGTACTGGGGCAGGGCGCGGGCGAATTGCGATGCCTGATTGGCAAGGACCGAAGTCACCGCGAACAACCCCAGAAGCGCGGCCGTGGTTCCCAGCAGGTAGCCCAGCCAGCGCGGCGGGTGCCAGCCGCCGATCTGCAGGCCGGTGATGCGGTCGCTGAGCGCGGTGATCAGCACGAAGATCAGCGCCGCCAGCGCCAGCGGCATGAGAAATCCGGCACCTGCATAGAGACCGCTGACCACCAGCGTCGCGATCAGAAAAACGTCGCGCCAGAAGGCCAGCATGGATTTGCCGGCGGGTCGCGCGGTCGTGCCGAATTGGTCCTGAGAGTTCATCCTGTCACCTGTCCGTCCGCTCCGGGGGCGGGCGGTCGCACCGGGTCGATCCGGCCCATGCCCGCACTTTGCCCATTGTTGGTCGTGACGATGAAAGTCACCCGCAGATGTTGCATCCCCCGCCGGGGTTGTGCAACCTTTCCGCGTTTGCCTTGCCGCTCAGGCGTCCGGGCAGGCCGCTCGGTTTCGTCAACGGTACCCGGATCAGGACATATACGCCTTGAACACGACTGCATTCTCCAGAATCACGGTGATGGCCCGCGCGCTTCTCGATGCGGCGACGCGATTCAATGACAAGGGTGGCTGGGTGATGAGCAGCCACGTGGCCATGTCGATGATGATGGCCTTGTTTCCCTTTGTCCTGTTCATCGTGGCACTGGCGGCGACGCTGTCGCAGGACATCGATGTGGACAATCTGATCGAACTGGTTTTCGGATCATGGCCCGATGAGATTGCCCAGCCGATCACCTCCGAAGTGCGGGCGGTTCTCGCTTCGGCCAATTCCAGCCTGCTGACGGTCGGTGGGGTTCTGGCGGTCTATTTTGCCTCGAACGGCATCGACGCCGTGCGCAAGGCGATGATCCAGGCCTATCGGGACACCGAGCTGCGACCCTACTGGAAGGCGCGGCTGGTCTGCCTGACCTTTGTGCTGGTGGGCGGTGCGCTGTTGATGGTGATCGCCACGATCGGGCTGGCGGTGCCTCTCTACCTGCGTTTCGTGGCCGATGTCGTTCCGTCCGGCGTCATGGGCTGGCTGGCCAGCGACACGTTTGCGACCCTGCTGGCGGCAATGTTCCTCGGGGCTGGCGTTGCCGCCTGCCATATCTGGCTGCCCGGTCGTCGTCGCCGGTTCTCGCAGGTATTGCCCGGCGTGGTTCTGACGATCTTTCTCTGGGCGCTGGCCGGGACGGGGTTTTCCTACTATCTTTCCCGGTTCGCCAGTTACAGCGCCACCTATGCCGGTCTGGCCGGTGTGATGGTGGCGTTGATCTTTCTTTATCTGATGTCGGCGCTGCTGATCCTCGGGGCCGAGTTCAACGGGGCACTGGAAAAGCGTGCCAGGTCAGGACAGGACGCCGATCAGCCCCTGAACCCCATCGCCACGACGAATTTCTCGGAACTGTCCGAACGCGAGGATGGCGGTTTGACGTGAGCGACCCTGGTGAATTTCTGCTTGAGCAGCTTCTGCAATTCGCCCTCCGCCCCGCCGGCCAGAACCTTGGCGACAAAGGTGCCGTCCTCTTCTAGCACGTCAAAGGCAAACCACGCCGCCGCCTCGCAGAGCGCCATGATCCGCAAATGGTCGGTCTGCTTGTGCCCCGACGACGCCGCGGCCATGTCCGACATCACCACGTCGGCCTTGCTGCCGAGCCAGTCCTTGACGCGGGTGTCCGCATCGTCCTCCATGAAGTCGAGCTGATGAATCTCGGCCCCGGCCACCGGTTCGACCTCCTGCAGATCGACACCGATGATGCGGCCGACCGATTTGCCCTTTTTCTCGCCCAGTGCGTTGATGCGCTTGACCGCCACCTGAAGCCAGCCACCGGGCGCACAGCCCAGATCGACAACCCGCGCGCCCGGCACCAGGAAGCGGTACTTGTCGTCAAGTTCCATGATCTTGAATGCCGCGCGACCGCGATAGCCCTCGGCCTGGGCGCGTTTGACATAGGGATCGTTCAATTGCCGCTGCAACCACAGGGTCGAACTCAGCTTGCGCCCCCGCGCCGACTTGACCTTGACCTTGAGGTCCCGCTGTCCGCGTCCGGATGTGTTCTTGCCAGTCGGCGTCTTGGCCATGATGCTCACCCAATTCGTGTTGCTTCGGTCTCTACTGCCCCCACCGGATGGCTGCAAGGCGGCGACGACGGGCTAGAACGGACCGTCTTCGAGCACCCCGTCGGCGCTCATCTGCGCATAGAGCAGCCCCTCGCGCAGACCGCGATCAGCAACCGACAGCCGGTCGGTGGGCCAGCAGCGCAGCAACGCCTGCAGGATGGCCGCGCCCGACATGATCAGGGCCTGCCTGTCCTCGCCGATGCGCGGATCCTTGCGCCGTCCGGCGGGGCCGAGGCGCAGGTAATTGTGGATCACCTTGTCGATCTGGTCGCTGGTCATGCGCAAGCCGTCCACCTTGGTGCGGTCATACCGCTTCAATCCGAGATGGCTGGCTGCAACCGTCGTGACGGTGCCCGAAGTGCCGATGATCTGGAACCCCTCGCGCGCGGGCACGTCCTTGTAGGGCGCGAATTCCGAGAGGTTCTCTTCGAAAAACCAGCTCATCAATGCAAACCGCGCGGAATCGTCTTCAACATCCTGAAACTGATCGCGCAGCGTTGCCACGCCCAGCGGGACACTGATCCAGTCGACCACCTTTGCGGCCGGGAACGGGCTCTCGGGGGGATGAAACCCCGCATGCAGGCGCATGATCGCCTTTGGCCGGTCGCGGCGCGGCACCGAACTGATGTCGATCCAGACCAGCTCGGTCGAGCCGCCGCCGATATCGACCACCAGAAGTTGCTCGGTCTTGGTACTGACCAGCGGAGCACAGGAGATCACGGCGAGCCGTGCCTCTTCCTCGGGCTGGATGACTTCGAGCGAGAGCCCGGTTTCCCGGCGCACCTGACGGATGAACTCGCGCGAATTCTTGGCCCGCCGGCACGCTTCGGTGGTCACGAGGCGCATACGCAGCACCTTGTTGCGCTTGAGCTTCTGCTGGCAAATCCGCAGCGCCTGAACGGTGCGCGCCATCGAGGACCGCGACAGTCGTCCGGTCCGTTCCAACCCGGAGCCAAGCTGCACGGATTTGGAAAAGCTGTCCACCACGTGAAACCCGCTGCCCTTGGGTTGGGCAACAAGCATGCGGCAACTGTTCGTACCCAGATCCAGCGCGGCATAAAGCTCGGATGGATCGGGCGGCTTCGGCGCGGGGCTTTCGACCGCTTTCGGGAACGCGCCCGCACCATTGGGACGCTTGGGCGTCATTGTTCACGCCCTCCGATTTCAAGTTACCTTAACGATAGGCACGCATTTCGAACTTCGCAAGATGCCGCGACTGAACCGGCATTCAATATTGTCATGAAGATTTTGGGGGCAGCGCGAGGTGGCCTAACCCACGCCACTGCTTTAGGGAGTGAAAGACAGGTCGCTGCGCATGCCGATATTGTCGAAAACAGGCGCCGCCGGGTGTGGGCGGTGCATTAGACAGGGCGCAGGAAGAGGAAGGAATCAGTCATGCCCGACGTCACCGTAGTCTATTGGCGCGACATCCCGGCCCAGGTCATCGTGGGCAAGGGGCGGCGCGGAGCCAAGCGGCAACTGGCCGAACGCTTTGAACAGGCGATCGACCGGGCGGCGATGAAGGTCAACGCCAGGGATACCGACGCCTATCTTGCCGAGTGGCGCAAGGCCGACCCCTATGTGGTCGAAGGCGAGCCGGGCGAGGTGGCGGAGGCCGAGGCTGTACGGCTGGAAACCGAATACGACCGGGACCGGATCAAGGCCCTGATAGACAACGATGGGTGGGCATGAGCCTGACATCATTCTGGGAGGCCGCCATGGCTTTGTTGAATTTCAAGAAACGTGACACCCCGGTTTCGGCGCCGGTGAACGCGCAGGTCGAGGCCTTTCTTGCGGGCTATTCGATCGAGGTCATGCCTCGAACCGCCGAAAAGGTCGACGATTTCCGCGCATTGCTGCCCGAGGGAACGCGGGTCTACATCGCCCATATCGAGGGCACTCCGATCGAGGACATGGTTGCCACTGCCGCGCGTCTGGCGCGTGACGGTTATCCGGTCATGCCGCATTTTCCCGCGCGCATCATCCGGGACAAGGCGACGCTGGCCGACTGGATCGCACGTTATCAGGGCGAGGCCGGTGTCGAACAGGCGTTGCTGCTGGCGGGCGGCGTGACCAACCCGGTCGGGGACTTCGACAGTTCCATGCAACTGATGGAAAGCGGCTTGTTCGACAAGGCCGGTTTCAAGCGCCTGCATGTGGCCGGCCACCCCGAAGGCAATCGGGATATCGACCCGGATGGCGGCATGAAGAACGTCGAGGAAGCAATTGCATGGAAACAGAAATTTTCCGAGCGCACCGATGCAGAGATGGCATTGGCCACGCAATTCGCCTTTGACGCCGCACCGATCATCGCCTGGGCGGATGGCCTGCGCGCGGCGGGTATCACGCTGCCCATCCATATCGGCATTGCCGGCCCGGCCAAGCTGCAGACCCTGATCAAGTTCGCAATCGCCTGTGGGGTCGGTCCCTCTCTCAAGGTGCTGCAAAAGCGGGCGATGGACGTGAGCAAGCTGCTTCTGCCCTATGAGCCCACCGCCGTTCTGACCGATCTGGCGGCGCACAAGGCGGCGAACCCGGATTTCAACATCACCAACGTGCATTTCTTCCCGCTCGGCGGGATCAAGACCAATGCAAGCTGGGCGATCTCTCATGGCGGCGCTTCGGGCCGTCCCGCAAACCAGTCCTGAAAGGCCAACAATGACCCGGACCATCGTCGAAAGCAAAACCACGACTGCCATCATCGGATTTGATCAGCCCTTCTGCGTGATCGGCGAACGGATCAACCCGACAGGGCGCAAGAAGCTTGCCGCCGAACTGGAAGCGGGTGATTTCTCGACCGTTGAAAAGGATGCGCTGGCGCAGGTCGCCGCGGGTGCGACAGTGCTCGATGTGAACGCGGGCGTGGTCTATAACTCGAACCCCAACCCCAACGAGACCGAACCGCCGCTGATGACCAAGATGATCGAGCTGGTTCAGGGGCTCGTCGATGTGCCGCTGTGCATCGACAGCTCGGTTCCCGGCGCGCTGGAGGCGGGGCTGGCGGTTGCCGAGGGGCGGCCGTTGCTCAATTCGGTCACCGGCGAAGAAGACCGGCTCGAACTGGTGCTGCCGCTGGTCAAGAAATACAACGTCCCGGTCGTGGCGATTTCAAACGACGACACCGGCATTTCCGAAGACCCCGACGTGCGCTTTGCCGTGGCCAAGAAGATCGTGGAACGTGCCGCGGATTTCGGAATTCCGGCACATGACATCGTGGTCGATCCGCTGGTGATGCCGATCGGTGCGATGGCAACGGCCGGGGTGCAGGTGTTTACCCTAGTGCGTCGCCTGCGCGAGGAACTGGGTGTGAACACGACCTGCGGCGCGTCGAATATCAGCTTCGGCCTGCCGAACCGGCACGGGATCAACAACGCCTTCCTGCCGATGGCGATGGGGGCGGGCATGACCAGTGCGATCATGAACCCGGTGGCGCTTCCGGTGCCGCCATCCAAGATCGCCGAAAAGCGCGCAGAGGTCGCGGCAGCGGGCGTGATCCTGCCCGACGACATGGACGATGAAACCTTTGTCACCCTGTTCGGCATGGGATCGACCAAGGCAATGGCGGGCAAGGAGATGGAAGCCATCCGCGCCGCGAATTTCCTGACCAACAACGATCCGCATGGCGGCGAATGGATTCGCACCAACAAGCAAGCGGCCAAGGCCGGCGAGGAAGGGCGCGGGCGCGGTGGGCGCGCCGGTGGACGCCGACGCAGGGCCTGATCCTGTGACAGCCCCGGCGCGCGGTTTTCCACAGTCCGAATACGAGGCCCGCGTGGCCCGCGCGCAGCAGGGGATGGTCGGGGCAGGACTGGATGCGGTTCTGCTCACCACCGAGGCGGATATTCGTTACGTCACCGGGTTTCTGACCCGATTCTGGGAGAGCCCGACGCGTCCGTGGTATGTGCTGCTGCCGTCAGCGGGGCCGCCGGTTGCGGTTATCCCGGCAATCGGCGCGGCGTTGATGGAGCGGACATGGGTCTCTGACATCCGCACCTGGAATGCGCCGGACCCCGAGGATGACGGCGTGTCACTGTTGGCGGACACAATCCGGTCCGTTGTCGGGTCATCGGCGCGTCTGGGTGTGCCGATGACGCTCGAAAGCCATTTGCGCATGCCGCTGTCCGATTGGCACAGGCTCCAGGCTATGGTGCCATCGGTCGATTTTACCGATGATGCCGATACGATGCGCCGGACCCGGATGGTGAAGTCAGAGGCCGAGATCGCCAAGGTGCGTCACGCCTGCGCCATTGCCGGGCGGGCTTTTGACCGCGTTCCCGAAATCGCGCGGGCGGGTGTGCCGCTCGACCGGGTGTTTCGCCAGTTCCAATCGCTGTGCCTTGATGAAGGCGCGGATTGGGTGCCCTATCTGGCGGGGGCGGCCGACCGGGCGGGATATCACGACGTCATTTCGCCGGCGGACGACAGGCCACTGGCAAACGGCGATGTGCTGATGCTGGATACCGGGCTGATCTGGGACGGGTATTTCTGCGACTTCGACCGGAATTTCGCGGTCGGCAAGCCGCTTGCGCATGTGACGTCCGCGCATGCGCGCCTGATCGAGGCCGTTCGCGCCGGGATGGACATGGCACGCCCCGGCGCTACGGCGTCCGATCTGTTTCACGCCATGGATCGCGTTCTGGGCGATGGCGAGCGCAGTACCGATGCCGGTCGGCTGGGACACGGGCTTGGTCTGCAACTGACCGAGGGATTGTCGTTGATTGCCAAGGATCACACGGTATTGCAGGCAGGGATGATCATCACGCTGGAACCGGGGATCACCCTCGCAGATGGCCGCATCCTGGTTCATGAAGAGGATATCGTGATCCGCGACGGCGGGGCCGAGTTTCTGTCGCCACCTGCCTCGGGTGACATCGTCGTGCTGGGAGGCTAGGGGATGGCGACCTTCGACTACGAAATGCAGACCGATCCGAACCCGAATATCGGGCTGATCGTCCTGCAGTCGGACGAACGGATCGAACAGGATTTTCGCAGATTGCTGCCGCTGTCGGTCAACCTCTATGTCTCGCGTGTTCAGAGCAGCCCGGACGTCACCCCGCAAACGCTTCAGTTGATGGAGGCGCATATCCCGGAGTCCGCGCGCCTGTTGCCGCGACCGGTGTCCTTTGACGCGGTGGGGTACGGCTGCACGTCCGGAACGGCGCAGATCGGACAGGGGCGGATCGGTGAATTGCTGCACCAAGGGGTCGAGACACGCACGGTCAGTGATCCGCTGACCGCGCTGATCGCGGCATGCGACGCGCTCGGGGTGCGCCGGCTGGGATTTCTGTCGCCCTATATCGCCGATGTATCAAGCCGTCTGCGGCAGGTATTGCTCGGCCAGGGTGTGGCGTCTCCGGTTTTCGGAACCTTTGCCGAGGCCGAGGAACAGCGGGTGGCCCGCATCTCGGGGCAGTCGCTGGTTTCCGCAACCCGCGCGCTGGCGCAACAGGATGACATTGATGCGATATTCCTGTCCTGTACCAACCTGAATACGCTGGATGTGATCGCTCCGCTGGAACGCGAAACCGGGCTGCCGATCCTGTCGAGCAATCTGGTGCTCGCGTGGCATCTCTGCCGGCTGGTCGGAAAACCGATGGCCGGAATGGTAGGGGATTGCAGACTTGCGGCGTTGGAAATCCCCCGAATAGATTGAGCCGCGTGGCAGCGTGCTCGGGCGGGCGCGCCTGTTCATTCTCGGCAAGGGGCGACATCCGTGCGCTCCGGATCAGGCATCAGAAGGAGACAAGGCATGAGCGACACGGCCAAGGAACTGGCAGAGATCATTCGGGAAATCGAAGAGGTCGATACCTGCATCGCGGACCTGGAAGCGGACGCCCGGCGCGATCCCAAGAGCAACGCGGCGCGTCACAACAAGTTCGCCTGCAAGACCATGCGCCGCTACCGTATCCGACTGGTGGATGAGCGCGACCGCCTGCTCGGCGGGTTGACGGGCGGCGAATAACACACTTGCCCATCCACCACGTCCTGACATAGCTGTTTCCCGGAAATGCGACGTGTCGCAGGGAACGCGTGGCAGAACTTGGGGGGATGTGAGACTTGTCGAAGAAACCGGGTTTTTCCGAATGTGTCGCGGTGGTCACCGGCGGGGCACAGGGCATCGGCCTCGCGGTCGTCAGAGCCTTGCTCGCCAGGGGCGCACGGGTCGCAGTCTGGGACATGAACCCGGATGCCGCGCGGGCGGCGCTTGACGGTGAAACCGTGCATGTCGTCGGTTGCGACATTTCCGACTGGGACAGCGTGCAGGAAGCGACCCGCGCCACCGAGCAGGAATTCGGGCGCATCGATATTCTCGTCAACAGCGCCGGAATCGCCGGGCCCAATGCAACGGTCGAGGCCTATGACAACGACGCATGGCAGCAGATCGTTCAGATCAACCTGACGGGCACCTACTTTACCAACAAGTCGGTGATCGCCGGCATGAAAGAGCGCGATTACGGGCGTATCGTCAATATCGCCTCGATCGCGGGCAAGGAAGGCAATCCCAACGCCTGTGCCTATTCCGCGTCCAAGGCCGGCGTCATCGGCTTTACCAAGTCGCTGGGCAAAGAACTCGCAGGGTTCGACATCGCGGTGAATTGCGTCACGCCAGCGGCGGCGCGAACGCCTATCTTTGACCAGATGAGCCAGGAACATATCGATTACATGCTGTCGAAGATTCCCCGCAACCGGTTCCTTGAGGTGGACGAGGCGGCGGCGATGATCGTCTGGCTGGCCAGCAGCGAGAACTCGTTCTCGACCGGGGCGGTGTTTGACCTGTCCGGCGGCCGCGCCACTTATTGACCGTCGATTTCAGCAAGGGACATCACGATGAAAACCATAGCCGGGTTCGATCGCATCGGCGAAGAGAATGCATTCGCGGTTCTGGCGCGCGCCGGGGCGCTGGCGGAGCAGGGGATGGACGTGATCAACCTGGGGATCGGCCAGCCCGATTTCCGCACGCCGGACCATATCGTCGAAGCCGCGATCAGGGCATTGCGGGACGGTCATCACGGCTACACGCCGGCGACGGGCATTCCGGAACTGCGTGCGGCGGTCTCGGCCGATCTGCATCGCCGTTTCGCGACCGAGGTCAACCCGGACAACGTTCTGATCGTGCCCGGCGGCAAGGTCACGATGTTCACGGCTATCATGATGTTCGGTGAACCCGGGGCCGACATTCTCTATCCCGATCCGGGTTTCCCGATCTATCGCTCGATGATCGAATTTACCGGTGCCCGCCCGATCCCGGTGCCGATCCGCGAAGAGAACGGATTCGGTTTTTCCGCCGACGAACTGTTGTCGCTGGTGACACCGGACACCCGGCTGATCATCGTCAATTCGCCCGCCAATCCCTGTGGCGGCGTGACGCCCAGGGCCGAGGTGGACGCGATGGTGGCGGGTTTGGCGGATCGCCCGGATATCGCGATCATGTCCGACGAGATCTACGACCAGATGCTCTATGACGGCGAGGAACATGTCAGCCTGCTGCGCTATCCGGAAATCCGCGATCGGCTGATCCTGTTGAACGGCTGGTCCAAGACCTATGCGATGACGGGCTGGCGACTGGGATATTCGGTTTGGCCGGACGATCTCTATGAAAAGGCGCGCAAGCTGGCGGTCAATGCCTGGTCCTGCGTGAATGCCCCGGCGCAGCACGCGGCGCTTGCGGCGTTGACCGGACCGCAGGATGTGGTGGGAGAGATGTTGCGGGAATTCGACGCGCGACGCAGGTTGGTGGTCCAACTGCTGAACGATCTGCCGGATGTGAGTTGCATAACGCCCAAGGGCGCGTTCTATGCGTTTCCCAATATTTCAGCGACGGGTCTCAAGGCCAAGGCGCTGGCGTCGGACCTGCTCGAGAAAACCGGTGTCGCAACGATCGGCGGTCCGGATTTCGGTGTGCTTGGCGAGGGCTACATCCGACTCAGCTATGCCAATTCGCAGGACAATATTCGACGCGCGGTGGGGCGGATGGCCGATTATCTCGGCAATCTCTAGGCGATTTTCACGCATGGGTTGTCATGCGGACGTGTCGCATTGCCCAAAAGCGGGTCTGTCGGCGCGCCTGCCGGCGTCTCCGGCGCGGATTGTCGCGGCGATACCCTTGCATATGACGAAAACATAGGCAAAACACGCGGACCATGTGCCGATCACTCTGATCACTGCACAGACGGAGACCTGTTCTATGACCCCCTTTGCTATCGCCGGCGTGCAGATGCATGTCGCCGCGCTTCAATCCAATGTCGAAGGAATGATCCAGCGTCTGGATATCCTGATGGCGCGTTTTCCCTGGACGCAGATGGTTCTCTTCAGCGAACTCGCCCCTTATGGCCCGCTGCACCGCTATGCACAGCCGAGACAGAATGACGCGGTGTCCCAGTTCTGCGAGGCCGCGCGGCGTCACAAGGTCTGGCTGATACCGGGCTCGATGTTCATCAAGGGCGAGGACGGTCTGGTGCGCAACACCTCGTTTGTCATCAACCCGGACGGCGATATCGTGACGAGCTATGACAAGATGTTTCCGTTCCGCCCCTACGAGGTGGATGTCGAGGCCGGCACCGATTTCTGCGTGTTCGACGTGCCCGAGGTGGGGCGGTTCGGCCTGTCGATCTGCTATGATATCTGGTTCCCCGAGACGACGCGCCAGTTGACGGCGCAGGGTGTCGAGGTGCTGTTGCATCCGGTGCTGACCGGGACCACCGACCGCGACGCCGAACTGGCGATTGCGCGGGCCACGGCGGCGCAGTTCCAGTGTTACGTCATTGACGTGAACGGTCTTGGTGCCGGCGGAGTGGGCAAATCCTGCGTTGTCGACCCGACCTCGATGGTGCTGCATCAATCCGCGGGTCAGGAGGATATGTTCCCGATCGAGATCGACCTCGACATGGTCCGCCGTCAGCGCGAGGCGGGCATGAAGGGGCTCGGGCAGGTGCTCAAGAGCTTCCGCGACCGGTCCACCGATTTCCCGGTCTACGATCGCAACAGCGGCACGGACGCCTACCTCAAGACACTGGGTCCGCTGGAGATGCAGAGGCAGGGAACCCGCGCCGGTCTGCATGTCGATGTGCCGGCGGATCCCCTGCAGACCGGGGTGTCGATCGACGCGGAGCCCATTACCGACGCTGCCGCGCCCGTGACCCTTCCCTTTGCAGACAAAATATCCAACGGCTGACGGTTTCGTTAAAGTAACCAGTTGATATTTTGCTGCAACGGTCGGATGCTGGTCCTCCAGGAGGACTCTGATGCATTCTGTTTCTGACTACTATTCAGCGATCCAGCTTCGGGCGGATCGCTGGAGTGCGCTCCGCGATGTCACCAGTGCGCTGACCGAGGAGCACGCCGAAAAAAGGCTGGCCGGGCTCATAAAGAAGACGGAAGATCTTCTGGGTTCGCTGGCCCTCATCGAACAATACTGGGCGTTTCCGGGCATGGCGGCCTTCGACCACATGCGCCGGCAGCTTGGCCACGGAAACTATGAAGATCTGGCGTTTTCTGTCGGGCGCGTCACGCGCGCACTGACCACCGGGGCCTATCGGCGGCGTACCATTCCGCTTGATCGAGACAGCATGGACAGCGAAGAGCACGACGACGAGTCCCAACTCTCGCCCGAGGCGCGCGCGCTCAGCAAACCCTATTTCGAAGTTCTGATCGTCGACAATGTCGGCGAGGATCAGGAACGCTGGCTGCGTTCGAACATGGCCCGCATGCGCCGTCCCGAGGACCAGTTCACCTATCAGGCGCTCGTGGTGCCCAGCCTTGAGGACGCGCTGATCGCGGTGCTGTTCAACTACAACATTCAGGCCATCGTGGTGCGGCCGGGCCTGACCCTGCGCTCCAGGACCGAGCAGCCGATCCTGCACAGATACCTTGACCGGGCAGGGGGCGCGGAACAGTTCGACGAGATGCAGCCCGAGGATTACGGCCCGGAGCTCTGCCGGCTGATCGCGCGGGCACGTCCCGAACTGGACGCCTACCTGATCACCGAACGGTCGGTCGAGGATATTGCCGGTCTCGAACTGGGGATCTGCCGCCGGGTATTCTACAATCAGGAAGATTTCCTGGAACTGCACCTGAACATCCTGCGCGGCGTGCAGTCGCGCTACAAGACTCCGTTCTTTACCGCGCTTGTGGAATACTCCAAGCAGCCCACCGGCGTCTTTCACGCCATGCCGATCAGCCGTGGCAAGTCCATCAGCCGCAGCCACTGGATCCAGGACATGGGCGCGTTTTACGGGCCCAACATCTTTCTGGCCGAGACCTCGGCCACATCGGGCGGGCTGGATTCGCTGCTGGAGCCGCACGGCCCGATCAAGCGGGCGCAGGAACTCGCGAGCCGCGCGTTCGGGTCGAAACAGACCTTCTTTGCGACCAACGGCACATCGACCTGCAACAAGATCGTGGTGCAGGCGCTGGTCAGCCCCGGTGATATCGTGCTGGTGGACCGGGATTGCCACAAATCGCACCATTACGGCATGGTCCTGGCCGGCGCGCAGGTCGTGTATCTCGACAGTTATCCGCTCAACGAATACTCGATGTATGGCGCCGTGCCGCTCCGCGAGATCAAGCACCAGCTTCTTGAACTCAAGGCCGCAGGCAAGCTTGACCGCGTGCGGATGTTGCTCCTCACCAACTGTACCTTCGACGGGATCGTGTACAACGTCGAACGGGTGATGGAAGAATGCCTCGCGATCAAGCCCGACCTGATCTTCCTCTGGGACGAAGCCTGGTTCGCCTTTGCCCGGTTCAACCCGACCTACCGCCCGCGCACGGCGATGCACGCGGCGTCCGAGCTTCGGGCACGGTTCAAGACCGACAGGCATCGGGCCGCCTATGAACGGCAGCAGGACGAACTTGCCGATGCGGATGTCGAGACCTTGCTGAACACGCGGTTGATACCGCCCCCGGATGCGCGGGTGCGCGTCTATGCCACGCAATCCACGCACAAGACGCTGACCTCGCTCAGGCAAGGCTCGATGATCCATGTGCATGATCAGGATTTCAAGGGCGAGGTCGAACAGTCTTTCCACGAAGCCTACATGACGCACACATCAACCTCGCCGAACTACCAGATCATCGCGAGCCTCGATGTGGGGCGACGGCAGGTCGAACTGGAAGGGTTCGAATTCGTCCAGCGGCAGGTCGAGGCGGCAATGTCCATGCGCCGCTCGATCGCCACGCATCCGCTCTTGCAGAAATACTTCAAGGTGCTCGCGGCCGGCGACATGATCCCCGAAACCCATCGCGAAAGCGGCGTGACCAGCTATTTCGACGCCGAGCAGGGCTGGACCGACATGTGGGATTGCTGGCAACAGGACGAGTTCGTGCTCGACCCGACGCGCGTGACCCTTGCAGTGGGGGGCACGGGCTGGGACGGCGATACGTTCAAGACAGACATCCTGATGGACCGCTACGGCATCCAGATCAACAAGACCTCGCGGAACACCGTGTTGTTCATGACGAACATCGGCACCACGCGGTCAAGCGTGGCTTACCTGATCGAGGTTCTGGTCGAGATTGCCAAGGGTCTGGATGACCTTCTGGACGATGCCAGCCGGATGGAGCGGCTGGGCTTTGACCGCCGGGTCCGGAACCTGATGGAGGATTTGCCGCCACTGCCGGATTTCAGCCGCTTCCATGATGCGTTCCGCACCGATCACGACACCTCGGAAGGCGATATTCGTTCGGCCTTTTTCCTCAGCTACGAAGGGGAGAATTGCGACTACATGGAATTGGGCGGCTCGCTCAAGGAGGCGCTTGATGGCGGGCAGGAAGTGGTTTCCGCCAGCTTCATCATTCCCTACCCGCCGGGCTTTCCGATCCTGGTGCCGGGGCAGGTGATCAGCAGTGAAATCCTCGCCTTCATGCGGGCACTGGATGTCAACGAGATCCACGGATACCGGGCCGATCTCGGGTTACGCGTATTCACGCCCGAGGCGCTTGCACAACATGCCAAGACAAATCTGAAAACTGCGGCAGAATAAGAACTGGGAGATAAAAATGGCCTCTAAAGTACTTAAGAACATCTCGGAAATTCGCCGGTTCTTTCATCGTAACGATGATCCGATCTATTTCATCTCGGCGACGAATTTCAATCTGCTGGGCATCGATGAGTGGGTGAAGAATTTCAAATACATCTGCTATATCGATTGTTACGATGGCAAGCATCCGAATACCTTCGTTCCCTCGGAACAGCCGCATGCCGAATTCCAGTCGATCGAAGACATCAACAATTATCTGTTGCAGCACAAGGAAGTGATCGATTTCGTCAAGCGCCGCGGGGGCAAGCCGAAATTCGTCTTCCTGATGTTCGACGAGGAAACCGAGCGCCTGTCCAAGGAACTGGGTGCGGACGTGTGGTTCCCCAAGGCCAAGCTGCGCACTAAGATGGACAACAAGATCGAGACCGTGCGTATCGGCAACAAGGCCGGTGTGCCGTCGGTTCCCAACGTGCTGGCCGAGGTGAAATCCTATGAGGATCTGAAAAAGACCTGTGAAAAGGCCGGGATCGGCAATGACCTGGTGTTGCAATCCGCCTTCGGCGATTCCGGCCACACCACCTTTTTCATCAAGAACGAAGCCGATTTCCGCCGCCACGAACACGAGATCGTCGGCGAGGGCGAGATCAAGATCATGAAACGGATCGATTGCCGGGGATCGGCGATCGAGGCCTGTGCCACCAAGGAGGGAACGATCGTCGGGCCGCTGATGACCGAGCTGGTCGGGTTCAAGGAACTGACGCCTTATCGCGGTGGCTGGTGCGGCAACGAGATCCTCTCGACCGCCTTTCCTCCCAAGGTGCGCAACCAGGCGCGCGACCTGACCTTCAAATTCGGCGAACAACTGCGCAAGGAAGGGTATCGCGGGTATTTCGAACTGGATTTCCTGATCGACAAGAAATCGGGCGAACTCTGGCTGGGCGAATTGAACCCGCGGATCACCGGGGCATCGTCGATGACCAACCATGCGGCTTTTGCCCATGCGGATGCGCCGCTGTTCCTGTTTCACCTGCTGGAATTCTCGCGCAAGAAATTCGATCTCGACGTGGATGAGCTGAATGCACGCTGGGCAGATCCGGACATGATCGACAGCTGGTCGCAGATGGTGATCAAGCATACCGAGGACAGTGTCGACATCTGCACCCAGGCACCCGAGACCGGGATCTACAAGATGCTTGCCGATGGCCGGGTGGTGTTTGACCGCTTTGACTATCACCGCCGCGCGGTCGAGAGCGAAAACGAGGCCTTCTTCCTGCGTATTCTGCAACCGGGCGATTATCGCTACGAGGGCGCGGATATCGGCATCCTCGTGACGCGCGAGCGCTCGATGACCAAGGGGTTCAAGCTGAACGAGCGCGCCAAACGCTGGATCCACGGTATCAAGCAAAGCGTATCGGCCAAACCTCTCTCCGTCGCGCAGGCCGAGCCGGCGCTGAGCGATCCAGCCTTCAAGATCATGTAAGGGGTCCGCATGCTCTGGCGTGCAATCAGCGAAGCGTCACCCGGCCCGATATGGGCCGGGTTGTTTTCTGAATACTGGCCCAACTACCATAAATGGTGGACGCGGGAGGGCGATACCGTGCGCCCGCCCTATCTGGAAAGCCGTCAGGCGCTCAAGCAGCACATGCCCGAGATCGTCGAACTGTATGACCAGCTTTGCGAACTTGCGGGCGGGGGCGATCAGGCGTCGCGCTTTCTGAGCTTCTATTGTCCGCCGCCTTACCTGTCTGGATGTTCACAGGCGATATGGACCGGCAAGGAACCTGTCCTGGTGCGCAACTACGATTATGACCCCAACGCCTTTGACAGCCTGATCCTGAAAACGGACTGGATGGGACGGTCGGTGATGGGCACGAGCGACGGGCTCTGGGGGCTCGTGGACGGGGTGAATGACGCGGGGCTCGCCCTGTCGCTGACCTTTGGCGGGCGGCGCATAGTGGGGGAAGGGTTCGGGGTGCCGCTGATCCTGCGTTATGTCTTGCAGACCTGCAAAACCGCGGAAGAGGCGGGCGAGGCACTGGCCCGCATCCCGACCCATATGAGCTACAACGTCACGGTCCTGGACCGGAAACGCAACTATCTGACCGTGATGATGGCGCCGGACCGGCCGGCGGTGATCACCCATGCCGCCGTCGCCACAAATCATCAGGAATCGGTCGAATGGGTCAGCCACGCGCGTTTCACCGCAACGGTCGAACGCGAACGCTATCTGCTGCACCGCCTGAGCCTGCATCGGGACCCGCAAGAGACCTTCATCAATGCTTTCCTCAAGCCGCCGCTCTATTCGACAGCATTTTCCGTGGGTTTCGGTACGCTCTACACGGCGGTTTACCGGCCTCGCAAACGGGAAATGGAGGTCCGCTGGCCCGGGACGGTCTGGCCGTTGTCATTGAAGGACTTCCAGGACGGAAGCCGTGTTGTCCGATTGCCCGGCAACGAGCCGACGCATGTACCAGGATCCGCGTCGGTCTGATCTGCAACCGAACGCATCCGCCACGCCGGGCGCCGAGGTCGCAAGGTCATGATGGTTGCCTGAACAATCCGCGCGGCACCGGCATTTGGGCACATATACCGAAACAATCATCAAGTGCCGGACACGATTCGCACGCGACAATTTGCGCCGATCTTGTGCGGTGCACCTGAATGTCCTGAAACGTGTCTGTTTTTCCAAACGCCCAATCGGTGTTGGTCTGCCCGCAGGCCGCACCGGAAAATTGCCCCGGGGTCATCAAAGCGCAAAGACGATTGGCACCAGAGCGCGATGACGTTAAATCGACACGTGTGTCGCTTTCGGAATCAAAGGCCATTGCAATTCGGTCGCTTCCGAATACGCTGGCGCGACGTTGAAGGCGGATCGGCTTGTCGGCTGTTCGCTCGCAATAAAAAAAACAGTACCGATCCAACAGGAGGAAATAAGGAATATGGAACGTCGTAACTTTTTGAAGGGCGCTGCGATTGCAGGCACGGGTGCAGCATTGGCGGCACCTGCCATCGCACAGGGCGGCAAGACGATCACGATCGTGTCGACCTGGCCGCGGGACTTCCCCGGTCTGGGTCTGTCGGCCCAGCGACTGGCCGAGCGAATCAATGTCGTCTCGGGCGGCGCGCTGCGGACCGAGTATTTTGCCGCCGGCGAACGCGTCGGGGCGTTCGACGTCTTCGACGAAGTGGCCAGCGGCAACAGCCAGGCCTATATCGGTGCCGAATATTATTTCGGTGGCAAGCATCCGGGCTTCAACTACTTCACGTCGGTTCCGTTCGGAATGACCACGCCGGAATGGAACGCCTGGATCAAATTCGCGGGCGGGCAGGAGCTTTGGGACGAACTGGCGGGTGAGTTCGGACTCAAGACCATCACCTGTGGCGGCACCGGTGCACAGGCCGGTGGCTGGTTCAACAAGGAGATCCTGTCGCCGGATGACCTGAACGGTCTGAAGATGCGCATTCCGGGTCTTGCCGGTGCGGTGATGACCAAGCTGGGTGTTTCCACGGTGTCGCTGCCGGGCGGGCAGATTTACGAGAACCTCGTTTCGGGTGCGATCGAGGCGACAGAATGGGTTGGACCGTACAACGACTATTTCATGAAGTTCTACGAAGCTGCCAAATACTACTATACCGCCGGTATGCACGAGCCGGGCGGCGGTCTGGGTTTTGGCATGAACAAATCCTGGTGGGAGAGCCTGTCAGAATATGAACAGGCCGTGATCACCGCCTGCTGCAACGAGGAAATGGCGGCGCAGATCGAAGAGGCTTCGGCCAAGAACGGCGAATATCTCCGCAAGCTGGTCAATGAACATGGCGTTGAGGTCCGGGCCTTCAACGAGGAGGTCTGGGACGCGTTCGGCAGCGCCGCGGAGGAAGTGTTCGAAGAGACCCGCGACCACTCGCCGCTCGCCGCCAAGATCAACGATGCCTATCAGTCGGCACTGCGCGAGATCGGTGGCTGGCGCGCCATCGCCGAGATCGAGTTCACCAAGCAGCGCAACCGGATCCTCGATATCGGCTGAGCGCAGCGCGCTGCCAATCGGGCAGGGGACAGCCTGCGCGCTGCCCCCTGCGATCCCCTATAGACGCTCCGCTGAACCCGCGTGAGACTGGCCCGACCCGAACGACCGGGCCGCATGACTGGGAAAATCGTGATGAACGTTACCACTGAGGCAGAGATCCTGTCGCCTCGCGGTGCACCCGCACCCTATGTACGGTATTTCGGCTGGGCCACGTTGTTGGTCCTTTTTGCCTTTCTGATCAACAATGTGCTTATCGTCTGGTATGACTATCCGACGCTCGGGGCGCTGTTTTCCGGAACGGACAGTCGTGCCTGGATTCTGGTTGTGACCTACGCGCTCGCGCTGATCCTTGCCGGGCTTCTGGTCATGCAAACCCCGAACCGCACCCTGCGCTACGATGCCAGGATCATAAGCGACTTCAACGCCTATCTGATAAGGGGTTGCTATTTCGCGGTGCTTTTCGTCGGCATAGCCGATTTTGCGATCGCCTTCATGCGCGTCGAGGGCCTGCTGAGCGCTGTTGTCTCGGAAGACATGGCAAAGGAACTGACGCGGTCACGCTTTATCGGTCCCTTTGTCCATGTTCCGCTGATCGTTCTGGGGTTCATCGTGGCGCTCTTTTCCCGGTCGCTGGGTTTTATCTGGCTGGCGCTGCTCATCGTCATTGCCGAATTGCTGATCGTGGTATCGCGCTTCGTGTTCTCTTACGAGCAGGCCCTGATGGGTGATCTCGTGCGCTACTGGTACGCCGCGCTGTTCCTGTTCGCCTCTGCCTACACGCTGCTGGAAGAGGGGCATGTTCGGGTCGATGTGCTTTACGCGGGGTTCTCTTCGCGCGTGAAAGGGCGGGTGAATTCCATCGGCTGCATTTTCCTTGGAATGGTAACCACCTGGACGATCATCATCATCGGGCTGGGGTCCAAACAGGCGATCATCAATTCGCCGGTCAGAAACTTCGAAGTGTCGCAGGTCGGTACTGCCGGCATGTTCGTCAAGTACCAGATGGCGGCGTTCCTTGCGATCTTTGCGGTGACGATGCTCATTCAATTCGTAAGCTATCTGTTCGAAGCCGTCGCCGACGCCCGCGACGAGCCGGGCAAGCGCGAATTCGCCGCCATTACACACTGAGGCCGCACGTATGGAACTCCTATTTCTCTTCATCCTGATCGTCATTATGGCCTCGGCGCTGGCATCGGGTTTCCCGGTTGCCTTTGCGCTTCCGGGATCGGCCATCATCACGATCGCCCTCGCGGCCGGCAGCGGCTATCTCTTTGCGGGCAATCCCGACGCCTATTTTCACTCGGGGGGGCCATCCGAATGGCTGACCGCCGGGGTGACAAACCTGCGCGGTGTCTATTGGGAGGTTGAACGGGATACGCTGATCGCGATTCCGTTGTTCATCTTCATGGGCATCATGCTGCAGCGTTCCAAGATCGCCGAAGATCTTCTGGTGACAATGGCGCGTCTGTTCGGGCCGGTTCCCGGCGGGCTGGGCATTTCGGTCGTTTTTGTGGGCGCATTGCTCGCGGCGACGACCGGCATTGTCGGTGCCACCGTGGTCGCGATGGGCATGATCTCCTTGCCCGCGATGCTGCGCAACAATTATTCCCAATCCCTCGCCACCGGGACGATTGCCGCGTCCGGTACGCTGGGTCAGATCATTCCCCCGTCCATCGTCCTGATCATCCTTGCCGACCAGCTGGCAAGCGCGTCTGACCAGGCGAGCACCGCACGCAAGGCGCTCTACAAGGAAGCGACCGGCGAGCTCAGCATGCCGAGTGTCTTTGATGTCGCGTCGACCAGTGCGGGCGAAATGTTCCTCGGGGCCTTCGTGCCGGGCATCGTGCTGGTGCTGGTCTATATGATCTTCATTCTCGTCTACGCGATCCTGCGCCCGAAATCCGCTCCGGCCGTGCCCTATGAAGGGGCGCGCGATTTCGGCTTCTGGGTGAATGTCTCGCTGACCCTGATCCCGCCGCTTGCACTGATCTTCCTGGTGCTGGGCTCGATCATCGCCGGTATCGCCACGGTGAACCAGGCGGGAGCCATCGGTGCGGCCGGTGCGATCATCATGGCGGGTTACCGGATCACCGAAAAGAACAGGTTCACTTATTATCCGGCGCTGCTGACCTTTGCGGCGCTCGGTCTCATCGTGTTCGCGCTGTCGCGCTACAACATGAACGTCAAGGCGATCCTGGTTGTCGGTGGCGACATGACGGGCATTGTGCTCGGCGTTGTTGCGGTGGCGTTGCTGATCATCGCGCTGATCTGGAGCGGCATCCGCGTTCTCAGGATCGAGAACACCCTGCATGAGGTGATGATCGAGACCGCCAAGACGACATCGCTGGTGTTCATCATCCTGCTTGGTGCCGCGATGCTGACGGCGGCGTTCCGTGCCTTTGGCGGCGAAGAGCTGGTTCGCGATTTCCTCAACTCGCTTCCGGGCGGTTTCTGGACCCAGTTCGTGATCGTGATGGCGGTTATCTTCGTCCTCGGGTTCTTTCTCGATTTCATCGAGATCGCGGTGGTGGTGGTGCCGATTGTCGCCCCGATCCTGCTTGCGGACCCCGAAGCGAACATCACCGCCGTGTGGCTGGGTGTCATGATCGGTCTGAACATCCAGACCTCGTTCCTGACGCCACCGTTCGGTTTTGCGCTGTTCTACCTCAGGGGCGTGGCCCCGGCGATCGTCAAGACCGTCCAGATCTACAAGGGCGTGATTTCGTTCATCGCGCTGCAACTGGTGGCGCTTGCGATCGTCGGATACTATCCGCAACTGGTCAATTACCTGCCCAACCGGATGAGCTTCCTGTCGGAGACATCGCCACCCCCGCGTAACCCCAAGTTGCAGCAATGCCTCGAGGAATACGTGTTCGAGCAGGTTCAGCTCAATGGTGATGCGATCAACGGCGCGATTGTCGGCGCGCGCTCGCTGGATCTGTCCGTGTTGCCGGGCAATATGGCGTCCGATCTGAAGGGCGGGTTCGACAGCGCGCGCAAGGCGCTCGAATTGCTCGAGAGCATCTCGGCCACCGAGGCAGCGGTACAGGCGGCAGCGGGCGAATACCGTCCGGTCATGCGTGTCGTGCGCGACCTGCAGAAAGGCATGCGCAAGCTGGATACCGAGATCGAAGACCTGCGCCAGTCGGCCCGGTTCCTGAATGATGAGGCCGACGCCGAGCGCCGGGCGAATATCGAAGCGCGGATTGCGGAACTCGAAGCCGAGAAGGCGATCATCGCTGCCGACATACCGGACGACTGGGACGCGACGCATGATGCCTTTGCCGCTCTGACCAAGGCCGAGGAAACCGCCCGCGTAAAGTATCGCCGGGCGGCTGACGACGCCATGGAACCGGCGGCTGAGTTCCTCGCGATCATGGATGCCAACGCGGAGTTCGCCGCGCTCGAGGCCGATCTGAGAGCCTTGTCGGACCTCGTGGACAATGGCGCGCGTGCCGAGGCAGAAGCCGCGGTTGATGAACTTGGCAAGACCTTTGCCAGGATCGCGGGTGCGCGTGATGTGTCGTCGCCGCTGTCACAGGCACGCCGGGCTTTGCGCGACGGCAAGGAAGACCGGGCCAAGGCCGCGTCGGAATATGCCAAGGCGCTCGCCGCCTACGAGGAACAACTGCGATGGCGCGCCGCCGCAGAGCAGGGTGTGCGCCCGGGTGTAGAGGCCTATGTCGCCGGAATTTCCGAGAATGTAGGCGCCCGCCAGCAGCCCCGGTTCAGCCGCGACCAGGCCCTGTTCCTGGCCAAATGCAACGCGGTGCACCGGGATCTGTCGCTCAGCTTCTGAGGTTGGCAGCCGGCCAGAAAAATGCGGGCGGTCGCGCAAACTGCGACCGCCCGTCTTTTGTTTGCCGTTGCGACGCGCGAATGGCCCATGATCGGCAACAAGAAAAAAGCCGCTGCGCGATGCAACGGCCTTTCCCTGGTGCGTTTCGTTTTTCCTTGGGCGGGGTCAGCCGCCCCATGTGCGGACAACTCCGCAATCCATGTGGACAAAATTCGAGCGCGAATACCGCCCGACTCCACCTGCGCTGCAGGCGGTTGCGGCGCGGGCCATCTGATTGACAGACCGTGACGCCAGCCGCAGGTCGGCCGCCTGACCCTTCATGTGCAGCGAATTCTTGGCAACACCGCGCGAGCGGCTGCGCAACATGGCGTTGGTCTGCGGGCTGCGATAGCCGGACAACAGCATGTAGGGTTCGTTGACGTCCATCAGGTTATGCGCGGCGGCCATGATATCAATGGCGCGCAAGTCGATATTCTTCGCCTGGTCGGTCCGCCAGTCGCGCATGAAATAATTGATCTCCTTGACCGAGTCCTTGATGTATTTTCCGTCGATCCAGTAGATCATGTCCAGCCGTTCCCCGGTGCGTCCGGAATACATCCGGATCCGACGGATATCGCCGCCCCCCCTGAGAAACCCTGCTGCGTTGGAGTATGTTGGAGCCGCTGTCAATGCGGTTGCTGCGAATGCACCCAATAGGGCACGCCGGGAAAAACCCGATGAGTCGTTCTGTCTCATGTTCTGCGCCGTCCTGTACGCTTTGTATTCCTGCCCGCGTGCGATGTTACGCACACATTATTACGTCATCGTTACATCCATCCCCTGATGTGTCGTTTTCATGCCACATTCCGGCCCATATTCCAAGCTGGGAATTGTGCAAGTTATGTATATGCTGGAGTTTCGGCAAATTATTGCGCACCCGCGCGCCCGCGAATCCATCCGTCGGGCAGGTGGGTCAAAACCGTGATCGGGATGTCCCTGGCGTTGCTTCCTGATCACAATCTGGAATGAACAGCGTGCCACAAGTCGCAATTCCGGCGCTTTGTGCACATGTAGTGTAATGGTATCGGTTTCGAGGAACATCCCATGATCTCAGAAATGAAACAGTCTCGCGATTTAATCATCTTGCGGCTGGTTTCTGTTGCGATGTTCCTGTGCCTGCTCTGGAACAGCCCGTCCTTTGCGCAGGTCACGGCGTTCAAGCAGGCGGTTGCCGAAGCCGCGTCATCAGACACCGATCTTGCGGATTTCTACCGCGTCAGAGGCTATGATCCCCTGTGGACGGGCGATGATCGGCTGCAAGCGGAACGCCGCGTCGCGCTGATGCGGGCCTTGACGGATGTGGATTTGCATGGGTTGTCGCCCGCGCGCTACAACATGGCGGCACTGCGCCAGCAGATGGAAACCGCACGCACCAGCCGCGATCTCGGGTTGGTCGAGGTCGCACTCAGCAAGGCGTTCCTGCAATATGCGCGCGACGTTCAGACGGGGATGCTGGTGCCGTCGCGCATAGATGGCGGGATTGTACGGCAGGTGCCCTATCGTGATCGCGAGGCGTACCTGACCGCTCTGGCGGAAACCGATACGCCGCGCGCAGTCTTTCAGTCGCTTCCGCCGGCATCCGCGCAGTATCGCGCCCTCATGAAGGAAAAACTGCGGCTCGAAGCATTGCTCGAGCAGGGCGGCTGGGGCCCCACCGTTACCGTGAGCAGCCTCAAGCCCGGCGAGACCGGAGCCGGGGTCGTTGCCCTGCGCAATCGTCTGATCAACATGGGATATATGCGACGCAGCGCGTCGCGGTCCTATGATGCCGACATGCAGGATGCCATTCGCCGGTTCCAGTTCGATAACGGCCTTGCCCAGGATGGCGTCGCCGGACAGGGCACGATCACCGAAATCAATGTCTCGGTGCAACAACGGCTGAAATCGGTGATCGTTGCCATGGAGCGTGAGCGCTGGCTGAACATGGATCTCGGCGATCGGCACATTCTGGTAAACCTGACGGATTTCACGGCCAAGATCGTCGATGAGGGCCGTGTGACCTTCCGCACCCGCTCGGTCATCGGCAAGAACACCAGCGACCGGCGCACCCCGGAATTCTCCGATGTGATGGAATTCATGGTGATAAATCCGAGCTGGTATGTGCCGCGGTCGATCGTGACAAAAGAATATCTTCCCATGCTGCGGAACAATCCCAACGCGGTGAGCCATATCGAGATCACCGACAGCCGTGGCCGCAGGGTCAACCGCGCAAACGCGAATTTCAGCCAGTATTCCGCACGGAATTTCCCCTATTCCATGCGCCAGCCGCCGAGCAAACAGAACGCGCTCGGTCTGGTGAAATTCATGTTCCCGAACAAGTACAACATCTACCTGCATGACACGCCGTCAAAGAGCCTCTTTGACCGCGAGGTGCGGGCCTTTTCCCACGGGTGCATCCGGCTGGCCGATCCGTTCGATTTCGCCTATGCGCTGCTTGCCCTGCAATCGGACGATCCCGAGGGCGAGTTTCACCGCGTGCTGAACTCCGGACGCGAGACCAAGGTCACGCTGGATCAGCCGGTTCCGGTGCATCTGATCTATCGAACGGCGCTTATCGACGAAAAGGGGCGCGCAGAGTACCGCCGCGACGTCTATGGGCGGGATGCCAAGATATGGAAAGCGCTCGAGAATGCGGGGGTGACACTGGCCGCGGTTCAGGGGTAATCACGGACCCGGAGCTGTTTGCAACGGGGACCATGATGACTTTCACCATCCAAGAGATTGCGGCCGCACTTGGCGCCGAGGCGGTCGGAGACCTGTCTTATTCCATCAAGGCTGCAGCGGAACCGGCCGACGCGGGGCCGGACGATCTGGCGCTTGCCATGTCCCCGAAATACGGCGAGGCGCTCGGCAAGGGCCAGGCGCGGGCTGCGATCCTCTGGGAGGGGGCCGACTGGCAAGGCCTGGGGCTTGTGGCCGCGATCTTTACCGATCGTCCGCGCATGACGATGTCGGGGCTGACAGCAACGCTGGATCGCGGGCAGGGTTTTGCCACGGGCATTCATCCGACCGCAGTGATCGATCCCGGTGCCGAGATTGCCGATGATGTCTCCGTGGGGCCGTTCAGCTATGTCGCGGCGGGGGCCCGGATCGGTGCCGGATCGGTCATTGGCCCGCATTGCACCATCGGCGCCGATGCGCGACTGGGCAAGCACGCCTATCTGCGCGAAATGGTCAGCATCGGCGCACGGGTTGTCATCGGAGACCGCTATATTGCGCAACCCGGTGCGCGCGTCGGTTCGGACGGATTTTCCTTTGTCACGCCCGAGGTGAGCGGGGCCGAGAACGTGCGCAAGACCTTGGGCGATCAGGGGGATGCCAAGGCGCAGAGCTGGGTGCGCATTCATTCCCTGGGCGCGGTGGAAATCGGCGACGACGTCGAATGCGGCGCCAACAGCACGATCGACAACGGGACCATCCGCAACACCCGGATCGGCAACGGCACCAAAATCGACAATCTGGTTCATGTCGGCCACAACACGCGCGTCGGTGATGATTGCCTGCTCTGCGGTCAGGTCGGGATTTCCGGCTCGGTCGAGATCGGCAACAACGTGATACTCGGCGGGCAGGTCGGGGCAGTCGACAACATATTCATCGGCGACAACGTGATTGCCGCGGGTGGCACCAAGATCCTCTCCAACGTACCCGCAGGTCGCGTGCTCATGGGCTACCCGGCGGTCAAGATGGAAACCCATACCGAGATCTATAAGGCACAGCGCAGGCTTCCCCGTCTGGCACGTGACGTCGCAGCGTTACAAAAGGCTGTTTTCAAGGCCGGAGCGAAAGATTAAAGCAACTCGGCAAGCATAGCGTGGGAACCAGTGATGAGCATCAGTGAAAAGGTCATAGCGATCATCGCGGAACAGGCCGTTCTCGATCCGTCGGACGTGACGATGGACAGTACCCTGGAGAGCCTCGGCATCGACAGCCTCGGTCTGGTAGAGAGCATCTTTGCCATCGAGGAGGAGTTCGACATTTCCATTCCCTTCAACGCAAACGAGCCGACCCAGAGCGACTTTGACATTTCAAACGTCGCCGCCATCGTCGCCGGGATTGAAAAGCTCGTCGCGGAAAAAGTCTAGGGCGGGGCGGCTTGACAATGCACAGGGTCGTCATCACCGGCGCCGGTACGATCAATGCGCTCGGACATTCGGTTCCCGAAACACTTGCCGCGATGCGCGAAGGGCGGTGCGGGATCGGCGAGCTGGAGTTCAGGGACGTCGAGAGGCTTTCGATCCGGATCGGCGGGCAGGTGCGCGGCTTCGAGGCCGAAGGCCGGTTCAATCGCCAGCAACTTTCGCTCTATGATCGTTTTACACAGTTCACGCTGACTGCCGCAAAGGAAGCGATCACCCAATCGGGCCTTGAATTTCACGGTGATCTCTCGGCACGCTCGGGCGTGGTTCTGGGCACCGCGGGCGGCGGTGTCTCGACCTGGGATGACAATTACCGCAGCGTCTATGAGGACGGCAAGAACCGGGTTCATCCCTTTGTCGTGCCCAAGCTGATGAACAATGCGGCCGCCAGCCATGTCAGCATGGAGTACAATCTCAAGGGGCCGTCCTTTACCGTGTCGACCGCCTGCGCCAGTTCGAACCATGCCATGGCCCAGGCCTTTGCAATGGTGCGCAGCGGCATGGCGCCCGCGATGATCACCGGCGGTTCGGAATCGATGCTGTGTTTTGGCGGCGTCAAGGCGTGGGAAGGGTTGCGCGTGATGTCCCGCGATGCCTGCCGCCCGTTCAGCCTTGGTCGCAACGGTATGGTTCAGGGTGAAGGGGCCGGGATTTTCGTTTTCGAAGAATATGAGCATGCACGCTCCCGCGGTGCCGATATCCTGGCCGAGGTCGCCGGATTCGCGATGTCGTCGGACGCCTCGGACATCGTGATGCCGTCGAAACAGGGTGCGGCCCGGGCGATGGCCGGTGCACTGGCCGATGCGCGGGTGGCGCCGTCGGAAGTGGGCTATATCAACGCCCACGGCACCGGCACTGCCGCCAATGACAAGACCGAATGCGCCGCGGTTGCGGATGTGTTCGGGCCGCATGCCGACAACCTGATGATAAGCTCGACCAAATCCATGCACGGACACCTGATCGGCGGGACCGGCGCAGTGGAATTGTTGTCTTGTATCATGGCGTTGCGCGACGGTGTTATTGCACCCACCATCGGCTATGAAGAGGCGGATCCGGAATGTGCGCTCGACGTGGTTCCCAATATCGCGCGCAATGCCCGAGTCGAGGTCGCAGTGTCCAACGCCTTTGCGTTCGGCGGCATGAATGCGGTCCTCGTCCTGCGCAAGGTCTGACAAAAAAACGCCGGACCAAACGGCCCGGCGTTCATCGTGACAATGGTGCTTGCGACCTATTGCTTGACGACGTCGACCGCGTCGTAGCCGGCGGTAAAGCCCGAAAGTGACAGGGTCAGCGACACGACCTGATCGGGGGCAGGGGCGGGAACGAGGGTTACTGTCGCCTTGCCGCCCTTCTTGAACGCATCGATATCTTCCTGCGTCAGTCCGATCTGCGCGGCACAGCCGATGGGGCTGCAATAGGTGTAGTTATAGCGCTTGCCCGGTGCGTCATCGACGGCAATGGTAAGCTGCGCCGGCAACAGCGTTTCCAGCGGGACGAGGATGGTTGCGCCGGCGGCGGCCTGCCCACCGTTTTCGATGCGGAACAGCGACATTTCAGCGACCGGGTTGCCCGAGTCATCGCGCATGATCTGAAGCAGGGAGCAGGGATCGTTTTCCGCTTCGGTGCGGATGCAAGCAAGATCCCAGTCGCCGATCTTTTCCTTGGAATAACGCTCGCCGAGCTTGGGACCATCCGAAACCGGTTCGCCCAGATCCAGCTCCGGCGCGGTTGCGGTGTCTTCTGTTGCAGCGGGTTCCTCGGTTGTCGTGGGGGTGTCTGCCTGTTGCGCAAGGGCCGGGACGGTCATCGCGACCAGGGCCAGCGCGGCAAGCGGAGAAAGCTGTTTCAACATGTGCCTGTCTCGTTTTGTTTATGGTTGCTCAAAGCAAACTGCACGGCAGCGGCGAATCCATGACGCACAATCTGCAATTGCCGACGCTTTATCATGACGTTCGGGCGGTGTCAGGCCGATATTGCAAAAACGGAGCACGGGAGAGTCCGGTTTGCGCGCGTGAAACGGGAAAATTCGTGACGCTTCGGAGCAAAGTAAAAGGGGGCCGTCAAGCCCCCTTTAGGTATAGGTTGTCTCCCCGTCGGACTGGCCGACTTAGTTATTGCCGAACGTTACGAGAGGGCTGACCAGTGGTCAACAGCTATGCCGATAAAAAGGCGGTTATGACAAGAAAAAGGCGCGAAATCGGAGCGTTTTGACAGGAAATCTGCCGCGAATCGGTTTCTTGGTGAAAAAGGGCCGTACCCGAAGGCACGGCCAGTCTGACAGGGAGGAAGTGCCCGCCGGGTCAACCGACCCGAATTGGCGAGCGAATTAACTATGGCAGGCAAAGGTTAAGTTAGTATGGTCGGTGCGACAGGCAGGACAGGATCAGGGTACGCATCACAATGGATGACAAGGTTTTTATCGGTGGCGGAGGCGAGGATTACGCAAACCCGCAGGGCCTGAGGCTGAAATACGCCAATCGGCATGGGCTGGTTGCGGGCGCCACAGGGACCGGCAAATCCGTCACATTGCAGATCATGGCAGAAGGCTTCAGCGACGCGGGCGTGCCGGTTTTCCTCTCTGACGTCAAAGGCGATCTGTCCGGTCTGGCCAGGTCCGGGCGGGTCGATCACAAACTGCATGACGCCTTTACGGCCAGGGCCGCAAAGATCGGCTTTACCGACTTTGGATACCGTGCCTACCCGGTGACCTTCTGGGATCTGTTCGGTGAGCAGGGACACCCGGTTCGCACCACGGTGGCCGAGATGGGGCCGCTGTTGCTGGCCCGTCTGCTCGAACTGACCGAAGCGCAGGAAGGCATTCTCAACATCGCGTTCAGATTGTCCGACGAAGAGGGGCTGCCGCTGCTTGATCTCAAGGACCTGCAATCCCTGCTGGTCTGGATCGGAGAGAACCGCGATACGCTGTCCCTGCGCTACGGGAATGTATCCACCGCGTCGATCGGAGCGATTCAACGACGGCTGCTCGTGCTGGAAAACCAGGGCGGCACGCAACTCTTCGGTGAACCGGCGCTGGAACTGGCCGACCTGATGCGAACGGATGCGGATGGACGGGGACGTGTCAATATCCTTGCCGCCGATAAGCTGATGGGGTCGCCGGGGCTCTATGCAACATTCCTGTTATGGCTGCTCAGCGAACTGTTCGAGGAACTCCCGGAAGTTGGCGATCCGGACAAGCCCAGGCTCGTGTTTTTCTTTGACGAGGCGCATCTACTGTTTGACGATGCGCCCAAGGCGCTGGTGGACAAGGTGGAACAGGTGGCGCGCCTGATCCGATCCAAGGGGGTCGGGGTCTATTTCATCACCCAGAACCCCGCCGACGTGCCCGAAGATATTCTCGGGCAACTGGGCAACCGGGTTCAGCATGCGCTGCGAGCGTTCACGGCAAAGGATCGCAAGAATCTCAGGCTTGCGGCGGAAACCTATCGCGAGAACCCGCGCTTTTCGACCGAGGATGCCATCAGGGAAGTCGGTGTGGGCGAGGCGGTGACCTCGATGCTGCTCGACAAGGGGGTGCCGGGTATCGTGGAACGCACCCTGATCCGCCCGCCATCGTCGCAACTCGGCCCGATCACCGCCGAGGAGCGCAGGGCGCATCTGGCGGATTCGGACATGGCGGGCAAGTATGACGCGCCGCTGGACCGCACATCGGCCTATGAAATACTGGCGAAACGGGCCGAACAGGCGGCGAAGGAAGCGGCGATTTCCGAGGAAAAGGCCGACAAGATGGAACCGATGTTTCAGGAATTCAACGCCGGCCGCCGGTACTCCGGCAGTCGTGTCAGCCGGTCAACCTCGCGAAAAACCGCGCAGAGCGGCGGCGGATTTGCCGAGGCGCTGACGCGCAATGTCATGAAGGAACTGTCGGGCACGACCGGGCGTCGCATCGTCCGCGGCATACTTGGCGGGCTTTTCAAGGGGCGCTGATCGCCCCTCGCGCATAGCGGTATCACCCGGCACTGCCTGAAATCAGGGTTTCGTACCGGGGGGATCGAAACGGCGCGAAACGCTGGGTGCGCGCGCCCTTGTTCAGCCGTTCTTGCGACGCTCGCCCTCGGCACGGCATACCGCGTCACCTTCCTCGACGGACATCGAGTTCGGCCTGTTGATGGCCCGATCCCAGACCACACGCTCGCGTGTATAGAGTTGGCATGTGACGACACCCTTGGCCGTTTCGACCTGAACCGGTGTTGTTTCGTAGCTGGTCGGCGAGGGAACACAGCCGGAAATGGCCACTCCCGACAAAACCAGCGCGGCGGGCAAAAAGGGCGTTTTCATACGTATCTCCATACTCATTCAGAACAAAACGGCGTTTCGTGTCCGTTGCTAACATGAAAGGACGCAAGCGGACACGGGGAATTTGTCGCGGTTCGATCTACAAAATGTTAAGGCTGCACATTCCGTTCGCTATTTCTCCGGGATCAGCCCGCGGGGACTGAACCGCAGCACGAGGATCAGGACCAACCCCATCGTCAACAGGCGCATATGTGCCGCACTGTCCAGCAGATGCGACTTCAGCGGCCCGTCCGACATGCCCGATGTCAGGACGTCCAGCAGGAAAACACCGATCGGCTCGACCTGAACCCAGAGGAACCAGATCAGCATCCCCCCGAGCACCGCCCCGAAATTGTTGCCCGAGCCGCCGACGATCACCATCACCCAGATCAGAAAGGTAAAGCGCAGCGGCTGGTAGGAGCCGGGTGTCAACTGCCCGTCCATGGTCGTCATCATCGCCCCGGCGATACCGCAAACCGCGCTGCCCAGCACAAAGATCTGCAGATGCCGGCGCGTCACGTCCTTGCCCATGGCTTCCGCCGCGACCTCGTTGTCGCGGATCGCCCGCATCATGCGCCCCCAAGGGCTGTTGAGCGCCCTTTGCGCCATCCAGAGCAGAACCAGCAGGACAACGGTAAAGAGCAGCGCATAGCTGAGCTTGACATAGAGCGTCGATGCGGTGACGGGATCGAGCGCAAATCCGGCTGCGCGTTCCACAAAGGCCGGATCACTCTGCAGGTCGATCTCGTAGGGCACCGGTCGCGGAATGCCGACCACGTTCTTGACCCCGCGCGACAGCCAGTCCTCGTTCTTGAGCACGGCGATGATGATCTCGGCAATGCCGAGCGTCGCAATCGCCAGGTAATCCGAGCGCAGACCCAGCGCGGTTTTCCCGATCAGCCATGCCGCCCCGGCCGCCAGCAATCCGCCGACCGGCCAGGCCAGAAGCACCGGCAATGCGAGCCCGCCCAGGTATCCGGTAATTGCAGGATCGACATTTTCCACCGCTTCCACCGACGGGTCGAGAATCGCGCGATAGAGGAAAAATCCGCCCACCAGCAGGACGATCAGGACAATGTTGCGCGTGGCTCCGGCCTGCATCTTGCGCAGCAACAGAACCGCCGCCGTTACCGTCAACGCGCCCAGAACAAGGGCGGCGATGATACCGGCACCACCTGCCGCCCATGCCTCGGGCGTCGGTGGCATCGACACCAGTACGACGGCCAGCCCGCCAAGCGCCACGAACCCCATGACGCCGATATTGAACAGCCCGGCAAACCCCCATTGCAGGTTCACCCCGATGGCCATGATCGCCGAAATCAGCCCCATGTTCAGGATCAGAAGCGCGGCGTTCCAGCTCTGCATGACACCGGTCAGCAGGATCAAACCGCCCACAATCGCAAACAACCCGATATTTCTCACGGTCTCGCTCATAGCGCTTTCCCCCTGAACAGGCCGGTCGGTCGGAACAGCAGAACAATCAGCAGGATCACGAAGGATACCGCGAATTTGTAATCCGTGCTCATGAGCTGCACGAGCCCGTCCGGCTCAAGCGGCCCGGGCATCAGGTAGACCAGGATTTTCTTCCACGCATAGGTGATCGTGACCTCGGAAAAGGCAATGATGAAGCCACCGGCAATGGCGCCGAGCGGGCTGCCGAGACCGCCGACGATGGCGCTGGCAAAGATCGGCAGCAGAAGTTGGAAATAGGTGAAAGGCTTGAAGGATTTATCGAGCCCGTAAAGCACGCCCGCCACCGTGGCGAGCGCCGCGACGATGCACCAGGTATAGACCACCACCCGCTCCGGGTTGATCCCCGACAGCAGCGCCAGATCCTCGTTGTCGGAATAGGCCCGCATGGATTTCCCGGTGCGCGTGCGGTTCAGGAACCAGAACAGCAGCGCCACCACGACGACTGCCGTGATCACGGTGATCGCCTGGCTGGTCCGGAGCGCCAGCCCTTCATCAAGCCCGGTCAACTGCTTGAAATCGCGCGCCGAGATGATGAAACGCGTCCCGTCCGAGAAATTCTGGTCGTCCGGCCCGATGATGAACCGCACCAACCCGTTCATGACGAACATCACGCCCATCGAAACGATGACAAGGATCACCGGCTTGGCCTTCTGCTCGCGATAGAATTGATACACCAGCTTGTCCGTCGCCAGCACCATAAGGGCACAGCACAGGATGCCGACGGGCAGGGCAAGCAGCGCGGTGGGCATCGGTCCCAGTCCGATCCCCATCGACTGCAGCCACCACGTCACAAGGATCGTCACCATGGCCCCGAACGCCATCGTGTCGCCATGTGCGAAATTGGAAAACCGCAGGATCCCGTAAATCAGCGTGACACCCAGGGCGCCGAGCGCAAGCTGGCTGCCATAGGACATGGCGGGGATCAGAACATAGTTGGCCAGGGCAATAAGGGCATTGAGAAAATCCATCGTGTCAGCCCCCCAGGAAAGATTTGCGCACATCGGGATCCGCAAGCAGATCCTTTCCCGTGCCCGAATAGGCGTTGCTGCCCTGTACCAGGACATAACCCTTGTCCGCGATCTCCAGCGCCTGCCGGGCATTCTGCTCCACCATCAGGATCGGAATGCCCGTCCGGGCCACCTCGATGATGCGATCGAACAGCTCGTCCATGACGATCGGGCTGACCCCGGCGGTCGGTTCGTCCAGCATCAGAACCTTGGGGCGTGTCATCAGCGCCCGCCCCACCGCAACCTGCTGCCGCTGCCCGCCCGACAGTTCGCCGGCCGCCTGCGCGCGCTTTTCCTTGAGGATCGGGAACAGGTCATAGACCTGCGTCATGGTATCGGAGAAATCATCGGTGCGGATAAACGCGCCCATCTCCAGGTTCTCTTCCACGGTCATCGACGTGAAAATGTTGTTGGTCTGCGGCACGAAGCCCATGCCCTTCACCACGCGATCCTGCGGTGTCAGCCCGGTAATGTCCTCGCCATCCAGCCGCACCGAGCCCTGCCGCACGTCCAGCATGCCGAACACCGCTTTCATCGCAGTCGATTTTCCCGCCCCGTTGGGGCCCACGATCACCGCGATCTCGCCCTTGTCCACGGCAACGGTGCAATCGTGCAGGATGTCCGGCCCCTTGCCATATCCGCCGGTCATGCTGTCCCCGATGAGAAACGCCCGCGCCGTCTCCATGCCGTGTCCGGTGCCCGGCGCGGCGCGCAACGTCCCGATGCCATGCGGGTTCGTGATCGACCGGTCCTTGTTGCCGCGATCGTCATACGGATCAGCCGACATGCCAACCCCCTTCATCTTTGCTGAAATACTCCGGGGTTTGGGGCAGAGCCCCAATCGGGTCCGGACATGCGTGGCCTGTGCCCCCTGCGATCCCGCGCGTCATGTGCCAACCTTGTTCTTCAGACCGGTTCCGAGATAGGCCTCGATCACGTGTTCATTGGCCTTGATTTCCTCCAGCGTGCCTTCGGCCAGTACCTTGCCCTCGGCCATGCAGATCACCGGATCGCACAGCCGCCCGATGAAATCCATGTCATGCTCGATGACAACAAAGGTATAGCCGCGCTCTTCATTCAGACGAATGATCGCATCGCCGATCGTGTTGAGCAGCGTGCGGTTGACGCCCGCGCCCACCTCGTCGAGGAACACGATCCGCGCGTCCACCATCATGGTTCGACCCAGTTCCAGGAGCTTCTTCTGCCCTCCCGACACCTCTCCCGCCTTGTGATCGGCCAGGTGCTCGATGGTCAGGAACTCCAGGACCTCATCCGCCTTGGCGCGCAGCGCGCGCTCTTCGTCGGCGATCCGCTTGCGTCCGAACCAGGTGTTCCAGAGCGTCTCGCCGGATTGACCGCCAGGCACCATCATCAGGTTCTCGCGGCAACTCATCGACGAAAACTCATGCGCGATCTGGAACGTGCGCAGCAGACCCTTGTGGAAAAGGTCATGCGGCGGCAGCCCGGTAATATCCTCGCCCGCCATCGAGACCCGGCCCGAGGTGGGTTCAAGAACGCCCGCAATCACGTTGAAAAGAGTGGTTTTTCCCGCTCCGTTCGGACCAATCAGCCCGGTGATCGAGCCCTCGGCGATTTCGAGTGAAGCGCCGTCCACCGCGTGAAATCCGCCAAAATGCTTGTGCACGTCATCAACGACGATCATCGCACCTCCCTGTGCCGCGTTTTCACGGCTTGTATACACCGCTTTGCGCGGCTCTTGGTATTGAAGCAGCCCGGGCGCATCCGGCCCCCGGGCTGTCCTTCATGATGGTCTGGCCGGATCAGCGATAGCCGACCGTGGTCATCTTGCCGTCCTTGAACTCGATCTCGCGATAGTTGCCCGCGCTTTCGCCCGGTCCGATCAGTTCAACCGCCGATGCTCCGACGAAATCGACATCGCCGCCATCCTTGAGGATCTGCAGCGCCTTGCCCAGTTCCCCCGGAAGGATCGGCTCGCCGGGCGCATTGGCGACGTCCATCACCCTGTCCTTGTAGACCTGCGGGTCGGTGGACCCGGCGGCCTGCATGGCCAGCAGGATCAGCGCGGCGGCGTCATAGCTCTCGGGCGCAAAGGCATTCGTGGGTGCAAACCCGGCCGCTTCGCCGGCTTCGTTGAACTTGGCGCCGCCATCGCTGTCATTGCCGGGGTGCTGCCCGAAGGAGCCTTCGACCATGTCACCGAAATTCGCTTCCAGCGCGTCCGAAACCATGCCGTCCGGGAACATGAACGTGTCGAACGCGCCGGTGTCCAGCGCGCCGTTGACAATGCCGGCACCGCCCTGGTCCACATATCCCGCGACCACCAGAACGTCACCGCCAGCCGAGGCCAGTGCACCGACTTCGGCAGAGTAATCCGCCTTGCCGTCTTCGTGCGCGGTGTTGATCGTCACGCTGCCGCCGGAGCTCTCGAAGGCCGACTGGAAGCTGTCTGCCAGGCCCTTGCCATAGTCGTTGTTGGTATAGGTGACGGCCACTTCGGTGATTCCGCGATCATTCAGGATGTCGGCCATGACCTGACCCTGGCGGGCGTCCGACGGCGATGTGCGGAAAAACAGGCCATTGTCCTCAATCGTCGTCAGACCGGGTGACGTGGCCGAGGGGCTGATCATCACGACACCATTGGGCAAGGCGACGTTCTGCAGCGAGGCGGTCGTTTCGCCCGAACACATGCCACCGACGATACCGCTGACCTTGTCCGACGTGATCAGGCGCTCGGCAGAGGCCACGGCGAGGTTGGCATCGACACAGCCGGTATCCGCCGTGACCGAGGAAACGGTCGACGATCCGTCAAGGAACAGACCCGAGTCGTTGACCTCGGCAATCGCGAGATCGACCGCTGCCGCCATATCGGGGGAAATCGATTCCAGCGGGCCGGTAAAGCCAAGCAGCACGCCCAGTTTCACGTCTTCGGCCTGCGCCATGCCCGCAATGAGAGCGGTTGACGCCGTGGCCAATAGCAGTTTTTTCATTTGGTTTCTCCCAGGTTGGAACGCAATATTCGAACGGAACCCTAGGCAAGGCTCATCAAAAAGAAAAGTCCCATATGATGCTGATTCTGCCATGTCGGAACGCACCCGCGTGGTATTGTCGATTCCGGATACCGGCCTAGGTAGAACAATGACGAAAGGGTTGAGCATGCTGCGTGTCGTGATCTGTGCCATTGCCGCCTTGGGCGCCTTTGCCGTTCAGGCGGACGTACTGCAAACGCGTGACGGGAATGTCCGCGTGGATGCGATGATAACCGGGCTGGACACCCCCTGGGCCGTCGATTTTCTGCCGGGGGGAGGCTTTCTCGTGACCGAGCGGGAGGGCGCGCTGCTGCATGTGCGCGACGGTCGCGCAACCCGTGTCGACGGCGTGCCGCCGGTGCGGGCATCGGGGCAGGGCGGATTGCTCGACGTCACGGTGCCACGCGATTTTGCAACCAGCCGCGAGATCCTTCTGACATTCGCCAAACCGCAGGGCCGCGGTGCCGGAACCGCGCTGGCGTCGGCGCGGCTGACCGGGGACGGCACCGCGCTGTCCGATCTGCGGATCCTGTTCGAAGCGGCGGATGGCGGTGGCACCGGTCGCCACTTCGGCAGCCGCGTGGTCGAAGGGCGCGATGGCAGGCTTTTCGTCACCATCGGTGATCGGGGCAATGACGATCTTGTCCAGAACCTGGGAACGTATAACGGCAAGATCGTGCGGATAAACCGCGACGGGTCGGTTCCCTCCGACAACCCGTTTGTCGGGGAGGCGAATGTACGCCCTGAAATCTGGTCGCTGGGCCACCGCAACCCGCAGGGCGCGGGTCTGGATGCGCAGGGACGGCTCTGGATCTCGGAGCACGGGGCGCGGGGCGGCGACGAGATCAACCTGATCGACGGGGGGCTCAATTATGGCTGGCCGGTCATTTCCTATGGCCGGCACTACTCTGGCGGGAAGATCGGTGAAGGCACCGCCAAGCCCGGATTGGAGCAACCGGAACACTATTGGGATCCGTCGATCGCGCCTTCTGGGCTGATGGTGTATTCCGGACGGTTGTGGCCCGAATGGCGGGGGGATATTTTCGTCGGCTCGCTCAAGTTCGACCACATCAGCCGACTTGAGGGCACGCCGCTGCGCGAAGCCGAGCAGATATCCGGGCCCGAGACCGAACGGGTACGCGATATCGTCGAGGCACCCGACGGAACGATCTGGTTCATCTCTGTGGGGCAGGGCGCGGTCTATCGCATCTCGCCCGCGTCGTAATCCTCTGGCCCGGCTTTCAGGCGAGCGGTCGCATCACACCGAAAGCCGCGCCGCATGGCTGCCACGCTCCCTGTAGGGCGTCGTCTCGTAATGGGCCCGGTAGCACTTGGAGAAATGGCTGGGAGAGGCGAACCCGCAGGCCAGCGCCACATTGATCACGCTCATATCGGTCTGCATCAAAAGGTTCCGCGCCTTTTGCAGGCGCAGTTCCATGTAGTATCGCTTGGGCGACCGGTTGAGATAGCGCCGGAACAGGCGTTCCAGTTGGCGGGTGGACATGCCGACATCCTTGGCCAGCACAGAGGGGCTGATCGGGTCCTCTATATTCTGTTCCATCATCTGGATGACCTGGCTCAGCTTCGGGTGGCGCACGCCGATCCGCGTGGGGACCGACAGGCGTTGTGTGTCCTGGTCGGTGCGGATGCTGGAATAGATCAGCTGGTCGGCCACCGAATTGGCCAGATCCTCGCCGTGCTCATCCGCGATCAGCTTGAGCATGAGGTCGATGGACGACGTGCCGCCCGCCGTCGTCATCCGGTTGCCGTCGATCACGAAAACCGATTTGGTCAGCATGACGTCTTCGAACTCTTCGGCAAAACTGTCGGAGTTTTCCCAGTGGATCGTGGCCCTCTTGCCATCGAGCAACCCGGCCTTGGCCAGCGAAAACGCCGCCGTGCACAGCCCCCCGACCAGCAACCCCTTGCGCGCTTCGCGGCGGGCCCAGCCCAGCAGGCGCTTGGTGGTTGCGCCCTGCACGTCGACACCGCCGCAGATCAGCACCGTGTCGTCGCGGTTCAATTCGTCAAGGTCGCCATCCAGCGGAAACACGGTGCCAGCCGAACAGGTTATCGTGTCGCCACCTTCCCCGATGAGCCGCCAGGCGTAAATCTCGCGCCCGGCCATCCGGTTTGCGATCCGCAGGCTTTCCAGCGCCGAGGCGAAGCTCAGCATCGTAAAGTTTTCCAGCAGAACAAAAACGAAGCGGCGGGGCTTCGTCGCCGTCATGTCCACATCGACAAGTTTGCGTCGCTCTGTCATGGTTCTGTTTCCTTCGCACGGCACCCTGCGATATTCACCTTGCTCAAACCCGATCTGCGACGTCAAGAGACGCATTTCGGATATGGCAACCTGCGCCGCGCTTTTGTATAGAGGCCACCTGAGATGCGGAACGGAGATCAGAGCGATGAGTGAGTGGCAAAAAGCCGGATGGCGCAGCAAGCCTCGGATTCAAATGCCCGACTATACCGACCAGGCGGCATTGAACGCGGTCGAGGCGCAACTCTCGAAATATCCTCCGCTGGTTTTTGCCGGCGAGGCCCGACGCCTCAAGGCGCATCTGGGGGCTGCGGCGCGGGGCGAGGCATTTCTGTTGCAGGGGGGCGATTGCGCCGAGGCGTTTGACCAGTTCAGCGCCGACAGCATTCGCGACACCTTCAAGGTGATGTTGCAGATGGCGATGGTGCTGACCCACGGTGCCAAGGTTCCGGTGATCAAGGTGGGCCGCATGGCCGGACAGTTCGCCAAACCGCGCAGCGCGCCAACCGAGGTGGTGAACGGTGTCGAATTGCCCAGCTACCGCGGGGACATCATCAACGAGCTGCCATTCACCCCCGAAGCGCGCGTCGCGGACCCGGGCAAGATGCTGCAGGCCTATACGCAGGCTGCGGCGACGCTGAACCTGATCCGGGCCTTTTCGACCGGCGGCTATGCGGATGTGCACCAGGTCCACGCATGGACGCTGGGCTTTACCGAAAGCGACGAGGCGGAACGCTATCGCGAGGTTGCCAACCGGATCAGCGACACGCTGGATTTCATGAAGGCGGCCGGGGTCAACCAGGATACGGCGCATACGCTGCAATCGGTCGAATTCTACACCAGCCACGAAAGCCTGTTGCTGGAATACGAACAGGCGCTGACCCGGCGCGATTCGATCACCGGCGACTGGCTGGCCGGATCCGGGCACCTGATCTGGATCGGAGACCGCACGCGCCAGCCGGACGGTGCGCATGTGGAATTCGCGCGCGGCGTGCTGAACCCGATCGGGCTGAAATGCGGTCCGAGCATGACAAGCGAAGACCTGAAGGTGCTGATGGCCACGCTCAACCCGAAGAACGAGCAGGGTCGCCTGACGCTGATCTCGCGCTTTGGCGCCGGCAAGGTGGCAGAGAACCTGCCGCGCCTGATCCAGACGGTGCGCGAGGAAGGGGCCGAGGTGGTCTGGGTCTGTGACCCGATGCATGGCAACACCATCAAGTCGTCCAGCGGCTACAAGACACGGCCGTTCGAGTCGGTGCTGCGTGAAGTGCGCGAGTTCTTCGGCATCCACGCGGCCGAAGGAACGGTGCCCGGCGGCGTGCATTTCGAGATGACCGGTCAGGACGTGACCGAATGCACCGGCGGCGTTCAGGCGGTCAGCGAAGAGGATCTGTCCGATCGCTACCACACCGCCTGCGATCCGCGCCTGAACGCGAGCCAGTCTCTGGAACTTGCATTTCTCGTGGCCGAGGAACTGTCGGGCCTACGGGCCAGACAGCAGCAGCGCGAGGCGGTCTGACACACGCGCCAGGCGTCGGGAGCACCGGTGCCTGGCGCGTTCTGGCCTATGGTTTGTCGGTTTTCACCAGGCGCAGATGCGGGGCCTTGCCGCCCAGAACGGTCTGCGCCTCGGCAAATCCACGCGCGGCCTCGATGGCGGGCGCCGGCGCGGGGTCACCTGCCGCAAGATCGCGGATCCGGGTATCGGCAATGTCGAAACGGCGCGGCGCGCGGCCAAAATCGCCATCCGCCACCAGCACCCCGAGGATACGGCTGCAATCGCCCAGGTCGCTTTTGAGCGGCAGCAGGATCATGCGCGCCTCGCAGCCGCCGCGCAGGCTCTGGCGTTCGCCCTGCAGGCTCATCTCCGCGACCGCAGGCGTGTCAAAGACATATTCCAGTGTTGCCGCCATGCCTTCGCGCCCGTCGGTCGTGAAGAACGAGGTGATCGGCATGCCGCGCACTTCCATGCCGGCGAGTTGGCACAGATGCTGCCCGGCCAGCCGGAAGCGGCCGATGCCGGGTGCGACACGTTCCAGAATGAACGCATATTCCAGAACCTGCTCGAGCCCGCGCGGATCGATCTGCGAGCGGAAAGGGATGTCTGTCCCCTGGCGCAGCGCGCTCCAATAGGCTTCGGCCTGCCGGATCGGCGACAGGCTTGCGCCACTGCGGAACCGGTCCATCGTCACCACCTTTCCCGTTTCTCTCGGGCGGAAAATACTGAACATGTCTTCAACTCTCTCGTACAGCCGCCCCGGACGCTGGTATTTGCCTTCTGGCGAAACCCACCCGTAGGACTTGCTTCATAATGGTTACCCAAGTGTTAACGTCGCATATTTTTTAAGATTTTGAAGAAGAACCTTAGGAATTGGTTAACCCTTTCGCGGCGACGGCCCGTCGCGTTTGCCGGCGAGGGCTTGCCCTGTCTCGGGCAATGCCATTAGGTAAACAACGACAGAACATCCGGCAGATCGCGGGCAGGGCGGAAATGATAAATTCGATGACGGGGTTTGCCTTTGCCAAGGGGGAACTCGCGCCATATTCCTGGGGCTGGGAACTGCGCAGCGTCAACGGCAAGGGCCTCGATCTGCGCCTGCGCGTGCCCGATTGGCTTCAGGGTCTGGAGGCGGCGCTGCGCAGCGAACTGGCCAAATCCGTAACCCGCGGCAACGTCACCCTGTCCCTGCGCATCTCCCGCTCCGATGACGCCGGAGAGCTTGCGCTCAACCGTCCGACAATGCGGGCGGCGCTGTCGGCATTGTCCGAGATCGAGACCGAAGCGCGAGAGCGGGGGGTGACGCTGGCGCCGTCGCGGGCCAGCGATCTGCTGGCGCTGCGCGGCATGTTCGATGCGGTGGCGGCCGAGCCTGACAACGCCGCGCTGATTGCCCGCCTGCGCGCGGAGTTCCCGTCGCTTGTCGCCGGATTTCTTGACATGCGTCAAAGCGAAGGGGCTGCGCTGCACAAGGTGCTTGGCGAACATCTCGACCGGATCGCGGAGCTGACGGGGCGGGCGGTGCAACTCGCCGAGGCCCGCCGCGACACGATGGCCACGACGCTGAGAAACAACCTGTCTCTGGTGCTGGACAATTCCGACGGGGCCGAGCCCGCGCGCGTGGCGCAGGAGCTTGCATTGATCGCGGTCAGGGCGGACGTCACCGAAGAGCTCGACCGGCTGGCCGCCCATGTCGCCGCCGCGCGCGATCTTCTCGGCAAGGGCGGCGCGGTGGGACGCAAACTGGATTTCCTGATGCAGGAGTTCAACCGGGAAGCAAATACGCTGTGCTCCAAATCGCAATCCACCGAGCTTACGGCGGTGGGGCTCGATCTCAAGGCGGTGATCGACCAGATGCGCGAACAAGTGCAAAACGTGGAATAACAAGAGGCAGTCAATTGAAATGGCAGACCGGCGCGGGCTCCTGATCATCCTTTCCTCGCCTTCGGGCGCGGGCAAATCCACATTGGCCCGGCGGCTGCGCGACTGGGATTCCTCGATCCTGTTCTCGGTCAGCGCCACGACCCGCACACCACGTCCGGGCGAGGTCGACGGCGAGGATTATTTCTTTACCTCGGTTGCAGAGTTCAAGGCGCAGGTGAGGGATGGCGGCATGCTGGAACACGCGCATGTTTTCGGAAATTTTTACGGTTCGCCGCGCGCCCCGGTGCAACAGGCGATCGATGCCGGGCAGGACGTGCTGTTTGACATCGATTGGCAGGGGGCGCAGCAGATCCGCAATTCGGCGCTTGGACAGAACACCCTGTCGATTTTTCTACTGCCACCGTCGATCACCGAACTGCGCCGGCGGCTCGAAAGCCGGGGCCAGGACGATCCCGAGACCATAGCGCGCCGCATGCAGAAAAGCTGGGACGAGATCAGCCACTGGGACGGCTATGATTTCGTGCTGGTCAACGACGCGCTCGACACGACGGAAGCACGGCTCAAGACCATCGTGACGGCGACGCGCCTGCGCCGCAGCCAACAACCGGACCTGACCGACCATGTCCGCGCTCTTCAGGCAGAATTCGAGGAAAACGCATGACGATCTACGCATTGGATGGAAAAGTTCCGACACTGCACGCCGACACCTGGGTCGCGCCGGACGCGAATGTCATCGGCATGGTGGTGATGGAGGCCGGCGCATCGGTCTGGTTCGGCACCACGATCCGCGCGGATCACGAACAGATCCGTATCGGAGAGGGATCGAACGTGCAGGAAAACTGCGTCATGCACGTGGATCCCGGTTTTCCCATGACGATCGGCCGGAATTGCACGATCGGGCACAAGGTCATGCTGCACGGCTGCACCATCGGGAACAATTCTCTGATCGGGATGGGCGCCACGGTGCTGAACGGTGCCAGGATCGGTGAAAACTGCCTGATCGGGGCGGGGGCGCTGATCACGGAGGGCAAGGAGATTCCAGATGGCAGCGTCGTGATGGGCGCGCCGGGCCGCGTGGTCAAGCAACTGGACGAGAAGGCCAGAAAGATGCTGGCCACGGCGGCGGCGCACTACCACGAGAACATGGCCATATTCCGCGAACAGTTGAGGGTCGTCGACGAATGAAGAACACACGCGGGTCGCTGGTGCGGCCAGACCCCTTGCCCGACAGCGCCAGCCGACCGGTCGTCACGCCCCTGTCGCCCTCGGTGGTATATGCCAGCGAAACGCCCGACATGCTCGACGATCAGTATGACGGACGGCTGCATGGCTATACCTATTCGCGCGAAGGCCACCCGAATGCCGATGTCGTCGCCGCGCGCATGGATGCGATGGAGGGCGCGAGCGGCGGCGTGATGACCGGCTCGGGCATGGCTGCGGTCAGCGCGGTGCTGATGGGGCTTTTGAACGCGGGCGATCATGTCGTCGGCGGCAACCAGCTCTATGGACGCTCGATGCGCCTCATGAACGAGGATTTGCCGCGGCTGGGCATTGCCACGACGCTTGCAGACCCCGGAGATGCGGCGGCGATCGAGGCGGCGCTGCGCCCTGAAACGCGCATGTTGCTGGTCGAGGTGGTGTCGAACCCGATCCTGCGCGTCGCCGATATCGAGGGGCTTGCCAGGCTGTGCCGCGAACGGGGTATCCTGCTGGCGGTGGACAACACCTTTACCACGCCACGTGCGTTCCGCCCCTTCGATCACGGCGCGGATATCGTGATCCATTCGCTGACCAAGCTTCTCGCGGGGCATTCCGACGTGATGCTGGGTTATGCGGTCGCCCGCGATCCGGCGCTGACCGAAAAGCTGCGGGTGTTTGCCGTGACGGCCGGACTGACGCCCAGTCCCTTCGATTGCTGGCTGGCGGAGCGGGGGATGCTGTCTTTCGACCTGCGCTTTGATCGCGCCCAGCAGACCGCCGCCATTCTTGCCGATCACCTCGCCACGTTGCCCGGCGTCAAGCGCGTGATTTATCCGATGCGCCCGGACCACCCGGATCACGACCGTGCCAACCGCCTGTTGCAGGGGAAGGGGTGCAACATGGTGAGCTTTGAATTGACCGGCGGACGGGGGGCCGCGAATGCCTTTACCCGCGCGGCGGACGGGCTGAGCTTTGCGCCGACCCTTGGCGATGTGGGCACCACCCTGTCGCATCCCGCGTCGTCCTCGCATCGCAGCATGAGCGCCGCCGACCGTGCCGCGAACGGCCTGCACGAAGGCTTTTTCCGCGTATCCGTCGGGCTGGAAGACCCTGAACAGCTCAAGACCATCTTCAGCGACGCGGTCGCCGCCGCCAGCGACGTGGGACGCGATGCCTGAAACCGCTCTTGACGTGCTGTTGCGCGCAACGCCGCTGCCCACCGTCATCATCGACGAAGCCGAGCGCATCGTCGCGGCCAATGCCGAGGCGCTCAAGATGTTCAGCGCCGAGATGGTCGGCCGCCATTTCGCCACGGTGCTGCGCCAGCCTCAGGTGATCGCGGCCATCGAGGCGACGCTTGCGGATCATGGCGAGCATCTGTCGCGACACAAGCTGGGCAGCGCGGCAAAGGATGCGCCGCTGGATGTGACCTGCCGGTATATCGAGATCGCCGGAAGCGGACAGCCCGGCGTGGCCGTCGTCAGCTTTCAGGACCGGGCCGACATGGAGCAGGCGGGCCAGATGCGCCGTGATTTCGTGGCCAATGTCAGCCACGAACTGCGCACGCCGCTGACCGCGCTGATCGGTTTTATCGAAACGCTGCGCGGTCCCGCGCGCGATGACGCGGAGGCGCGGGATCGCTTTCTCACGATCATGGAACAGGAAGCCGGGCGCATGAACCGGCTGGTCGGTGACCTGCTGTCGCTGAGCCGGGTCGAGGCCGAAGAGCGCGTGCGTCCGACCGGCCGTGTCGACCTGCTTCCTTTGCTGAACTCGACCCTGTCATCCCTCCGGCCGCTGGCGGATTCCAATGGCGTCAAGCTGGTGGCGGAGGGGCCAGAGGAGCCTGTCATCGTTCCTGCGGACGAAGATCAGCTGCGACAGGTGTTCACCAATCTCGTCGAAAACGGCATCAAATACGGTGGCTCCGGAAAAGAGGTCTCGTTGACGATCGAACTCTGCGAACGCGACGCGGCACTGCGCGCGCCGACCGCCAAGATCACGGTGCGCGACAAGGGGCCGGGGATCGACCCGATCCACCTGCCGCGGCTGACCGAACGCTTTTATCGCGGCGATAACCACAGATCCCGGCGTCTGGGCGGAACGGGTCTTGGACTGGCAATCGCGAAACACATCGTCAACCGGCATCGTGGCCGCATGAAAGTCGAGAGCGAACCGGGGCAGGGCGCGACCTTTACCGTTATCCTGCCGCGTTAGCAGGAGTCAGCGGGGCAGGGCGTCTTCGGGTTCGACCTGCGTTGCCAACCAGTCGCGAAACCGCAGCACCGCCGGATCGCTTGCCTTGTCCAGGGGCCACACGAGGTAATATGCGCCATGTGCCTCGGTCGGCCTGTCATGCAGCGCGACCAGATGCCCCTGTGCGAGATCCTGTTCGACGAGATAGTCCGGCATCAATGCCACGCCGAGCCCGTGCTGCGCGGCCTGGGTTATGGTCGAGAACTGGTCGTAAAGTGTCCCGGTCACCGGTTTGGTCAACGCGACACCCTGGGCGCGAAACCAGTCGTCCCAGGCATCGGGCCGCGTTTCGATATGCAACAGCGGCATCTGCAACAGATCCCTTGGGCCGCGTGCACGACCATCCGCCACCAGCGACGGTGCGCAAACCGGCAGGACCTGTTCGTGCCGCAGCAGAAGATGGCCGGTCTCGGGCCAGTCAGGCTGTCCGAAGTGAATAGCGGCGTCAAATCCTTCGCCAGAAAAATCAACGCTCTGCAGCCGGGTATTCATGTTGACCGTCACCTGCGGGTGCAGGCGTGCAAAGTCCGGCAGTCGGGGCACAAGCCATCGCATGCCGAAGGTCGGCAGTATCGCGAGATTGAGGGTGCCGCCATCCGGGGCAATGCGAAGGCGCAACGAAGCCTGCGCGATCTGATCGAGGGCCTGCCGGACGTCACCCGCGTATTTGCGCGCCGCTGGTGTCAGGGTCAGGCGCCGACCGTCCCGCACGATCATATCAAGCCCCAACTGCTGCTCCAGCGTCTGCAATTGCCGGCTTATTGCGCTCTGTGTGAGCGAGAGTTCGTCGGCAACGGCCGTGGCGCTGCCCAGCCGCTCCAGCGCTTCGAGGGCGCGCAGCGAAGACAGAGACGGCAAGAGTCGGCGAGGGGTACTCATGTATGCGATATACTCAAGTATTCATGTGAATGTCTCGTTGTTTATCGTCGTCTGGGCGGGGTAGGGTGCAATAAACCGCAATTCAGCAGGAGCATCACATGAATATTCCGCATAAACCCAGCCTCAAGGCCAAGGATGCGCCGGATCTGGGCCGTTTCACGTGGGAGGATCCGCTGCGGCTGGAGGATCAGCTGACCGAGGACGAGCGCATGATCGCAGAGAGCGCGCGTGCCTATGCGCAGGAAAAGCTGCAACCACGGATCCGCGAAGCCTTTGCCGACGAAAAGACCGATCCCGCGATTTTTCGCGAGATGGGCGAAATGGGCCTGCTAGGCGTGACCGTTCCCGAAGAATACGGCGGGCTGGGATCGGGCTATGTCAGCTATGGGCTGGTGGCGCGCGAAGTCGAGCGTGTGGACAGTGGCTATCGTTCGATGATGTCGGTGCAAAGCTCTCTGGTGATGTATCCGATCTATGCATACGGCAGCGAAGAGCAGCGCAAGAAATTCCTTCCGAAACTGGCAAGCGGCGCGTTCATCGGGTGTTTCGGGCTGACCGAACCCGATGCCGGCAGTGATCCGGCGGGCATGAAAACCCGCGCAACCAAGACCGCGAACGGCTACAAGCTGACCGGCTCGAAAACCTGGATCTCGAACGCGCCGCTGGCGGATGTGTTCGTGGTCTGGGCCAAGTCCGAGGAACATGGCGGCAAGATCCGCGGTTTCATCCTCGAGAAGGGCATGAAGGGGCTGAGCGCGCCCAAGATCGAAAACAAGATGAGCCTGCGTGCCTCGATCACGGGCGAGATCGTGATGGATGGCGTCGAAGTGGGCGAAGACGCGCTGCTGCCCAATGTGCAGGGCCTGAAAGGTCCGTTTGGATGTCTCAACCGCGCGCGCTATGGTATCAGCTGGGGCGCCATGGGTGCCGCCGAATTCTGCTGGCACGCGGCACGTCAGTACGGGCTGGATCGCCAGCAGTTCAACCGGCCGTTGGCGCAAACGCAACTGTACCAGAAAAAGCTGGCCGATATGCAGACCGAGATCGCGCTCGGTCTTCAGGCAAGTCTGCGCGTCGGCCGGTTGATGGACGATGCGAATGCGGCGCCGGAGATGATTTCCATCGTCAAACGCAACAATTGCGGCAAGGCGCTCGACGTGGCGCGGATGGCACGGGACATGCATGGCGGCAATGGCATCAGCCTTGAATATCAGGTCATCCGACATCTGTTGAATCTCGAGACGGTGAACACCTACGAAGGCACCCATGATGTGCACGCGCTTATCCTGGGGCGGGCGCAGACCGGCTTGCAGGCATTTTTCTGACCCAACGGATCGCGCTGCGGGTAATCCCGTGGCGCGATTTGGTCTGCTGAAGACAGGGAACACTCGTACGTCACAACGGCGTGCCCCTGTGCGCATCAATAAGTCTTATAATCGGTATTATGTAATATATTGGCACGCATGAGAACCGCATTTGACTTGTGGCCTTGCGAAACAGTGTTTCGTCCTGCGGTATCGGTTGGAAGCCCGGAGAATTCGGTCTAACGTTACCCAACCCTTGGAGTCGCGATACCGGGACTCGGGTATTGGGAGGAAACGACATGCGTGTTTCACAGTGTGCGCGCTTTCATTTTCATCGACGCATTGCGGGTTCGTGACCGTGAGAGATCCCGGATCCGCTGTTCTGGACGGCACATGCGGCCAGGTTCGTGCAGCCATCATGAGAAAATTTATTGTCATGAAATCAATGTGCTATTTTATTGAATTAAACTCAATTCAGAAGAGATCGCAGGACATGGCACCAACTGGAATGCGCCACCCCCTGCCGCGTCCGATCCGGCGCCCGAAAGACACTGAACAGGAAAATGAAAGGAAGAGCACATGGTCCATGACAATACGCCACTGGAGCTGAACAATCTGGAGATGTCGGACAAGGCCAAGCCGTTGCTGGCGGCGGTCATCAAGCACATCCGCGAGAATGTCGATCCGATCACGGACGAGTTCTTTCGGCTGGGCGAAGGTCGCAGCGACCGGTGGTCATATGCGCAGGGACAGTTGGAATTGCTCGAGGGTGCCAAGAACAAGGCGCGCGAAGCCGGCCTGTGGAATTTTTTCCTGCCCAACGCCGAAACCGGCGAAGGGCTGTCCAATCTCGATTACGCATATATCGCCGCCGAACTGGGCAAGAACCCGCTGGCACCCGAGACATTGAACTGTTCCGCCCCCGACACCGGCAACATGGAGGTACTGGAGCGGGTCGGAACGGAAGAGCAAAAGGAACGATGGCTCAAACCGCTGCTGGCGGGCGAAATCCGGTCCTGTTTTGCAATGACCGAGCCGGATGTGGCCAGTTCGGACGCGCGCAACATCTCGACGCGTGCGGTTCTCGAAGGTGATGAATGGGTCATAAACGGCGAGAAATATTACATTTCCGGCGCCGGTGATCCGCGTTGCAAGATCATGATCTGCATGGTCAAGACCTCGCCCGAGGCCGAGACCTTTCGGCAGCAGAGCCAGATCCTGGTTCCGATGGACACGCCGGGTGTCGAAATCGTCGGCCCGATGTGCGTGTTCGGCCATGACGACGCGCCGCACGGACACATGCATATCAAGCTCAACAACGTGCGGGTTCCGGCCTCCAACATGCTCTGGGGCGAAGGTCGCGGCTTCGAGATCAGCCAGGTGCGCCTCGGCCCGGGCCGTATCCACCACTGCATGCGTTCGATCGGTCAGGCCGAAAAGGCGCTCGACCTGCTGATCGGACGGGGCCTGTCGCGCGAGGCATTCGGCAAGAAGATCATCGATCTGGGCAAGAACATGGAGACCGTCTCGCGGATGCGGATCGAAATCGAGGCCATGCGCCTGATGGTCCTCAAGGCAGCGCGGGCGATGGATGTGCTGGGTAACAAGGAAGCGCGCATCTGGGTCAGCATGATCAAGGCGATGGTGCCTGAGAAGGTCTGCCAGATCATCGACCAGGCCATGCAGGTACATGGCGCGACGGGCATTTCACAATGGTCGCCGCTGTCGGAGATGTATACCGGCCAGCGAACCCTGCGCTTTGCGGACGGGCCTGACGAGGTGCATCATCACGTGGTTGCGCGTGCCGAGGTCAAGGATTTCCAGAACTCCAACCACCGAAAATCCGACGGCATGAGCCAATCACAGGGCCGAATGTTCGAGGGACCGTGAGCATCATGGCAGATCTCTTTGATTTGACTGGCAGGGTCGCGGTGCTTACCGGGGCCTCCAAGGGCATGGGGCTGCATATGGCAACCGCCCTCGCCCGCCACGGTGCCACGGTGGTCATCGCCGCGCGCAAGCAGGAACAGCTCGATGTCGCGGCCGCCGGGATCAATGCGGCGACCGGTTCGGACCGTGCCATCCCGGTCGCCTGCAACATCGGCTCGAAAGAGCAGTTGCAGGCGCTCGTGGACACCGCCCGAGACCGCGCCGGCCCCGTTGATATCCTGGTCGGTAATGCCGGTGTGAATCCGTATTTCGGGCCGATCTCGGACATTCCCGACGATGCCTATGAAAAAACCATGGCCGCGAATGTGCAATCGAACCTGTGGCTGTCGCGCATGGTGGCACCGGACATGCAACAGGCCGGTGGCGGCTCGATGATGTTCACGAGTTCCATCGGGGCCTTCAAGCCGTCGACGACCCTTGGAACCTATAACATGTCCAAGCTGGCGCTGATCGGTCTGGTGCGCAATCTTGCGGCCGAATTCGGACCGGCGGGCATCCGCGTGAACGCCATCTGTCCCGGGCTCGTCAAGACAGATTTCGCGCGCGAACTCTGGGACAAGCCCGAGGTCGAAGAGCGTATCCGCAAGGAGATCCCCTTGCGTCGTCTGGGGGAACCCGATGATTTCGAGGGGCTTGCGGTATTTCTTTCGTCAAACGCGAGCCGTTACATGACCGGTCAGGCGCTGACGGTCTGCGGCGGTTCCAACATGTGGACATGAGGACAAGATCATGGAGTTGAAGGACAAGATCATCGTCGTGACCGGTGCGGCCAGCGGCATCGGTCGCGCGCTTGCGCTGCGTTTCGCCGCCGAAGGCGCCCGGAGCGTGATTTGTGCCGATCTCAACCTGAACGGGGCCGTCGAAACCGCCGGACAGATTGACGGCGTGGCATTTGCGGTGAATGTCGGTCGCGAAGGCGATATCGCGGCGCTGATCGAACGGGTCGAAAGCGATATCGGTCCGATTGACCTGTTCTGCTCGAACGCCGGTATCCTGACCGCGGGCGGCATGGAGGTCGCCAATGAAGACTGGCAAAAGATATGGGATATCAACGTGATGTCCCATGTCTGGGCAGCCCGCCATCTGCTGCCTCGGATGATCGAGCGCGGCGGCGGTTACCTGTTGAACACCGCCTCGGCCGCCGGATTGCTGAACCAGGTCGGCGCGGCGCCCTACGGGGTCACCAAGCACGCTGCCGTGGGGCTGGCGGAGTGGCTGGCGCTCAGTCACGGCGATCAGGGCATTCGTGTCTCGGTGCTGTGTCCGCAGGCGGTGCGCAGCGAAATGACGCGTGGCCACGAGGAGTCGGTCGCGGCTCTGGACGGCATGCTCGAACCCGAAGCGGTTGCCGAGGCCTGTGTCGAGGCAATCCGCAACGAGACCTTTCTCGTGCTGCCGCATCCCGAGGTGTCGGGCTACATGCGGGCGAAGACGGAAAACTATGATCGCTGGATTGGCGGGATGCGCAAGCTCAATCGCATCTATGGCAACGACGGCAATCCGTAAACGTCGCGCGCAGTGCCCGCGAACATGCGGGCCTGTGCATCATTGTCGTGGATCGCCGCGATTTTCTTGAACGCGTTCCACAACACGCCATAACCCACCGATACGCGGTCAACCGGAAAGTTGCTTTCGAACATGCAGCGGTCCGCCCCGAAACACGCGATCATGTGCTGATACCATGCGCCCTGCGCGTCCACGAGTTCGTCTGACGAAGGAGGTCGCGCGCGGGCCTGAAAGTTCCAGCCATTGTCCGGCATGGAGAACCCGCCGAGCTTTGCGACCACATTGGGGCAGTCTGCAAGCGCCGCCATGTCCTTTTGCCATTGTTCGAAAATGGCATCCCGCCGACCGGCAAACCGTCCGACGCCAAGCGGTGTTCCAAAATGGTCGAGCACCAGCGTCGTACCGGGCACAGCCCTTGCAAGCGACAGGAATGCGTCGGCCTGATGATGATAATGCCATGTGTCATAGGTCAGACCGCGCTCGCCCAGTTGGGCAAGGCCACGCCGGAAATCCGGATCCGCATACAGCCCGGCGTCCGCGCGGCCCGGTATCATCAGCTTTTCGGGTTCGCTGTCACAGGCACCGGAATGCCGAATGCCGACCAACCGCCCCTGCCCCGCGTCGACATGCGCATCAAGGATATCCTGCAGGTCAGGCCGGCGCAGGTCCGCGTGGGCAATGATACCGGCAATCTGTGCCCTTTCTGCGGGGATGGATGCCGCGAGCGCCGCGACATGGGCGGTTTCACCGACCGGCCGGAAGGCGGGTTCGGCGTGTGCATCGTAATACGACCGGCATTGGACATAGACGGTCTGGACCACGTTGTGGCCGGCACCCGTATCGGCGTGCAGCGCCTCTAGTTCATAGATTGCATGGCCGTGCCGCCACAGGTGATGGTGCGGGTCGACGATTTCACGGTCAGGATCGATGATGTCCTCGCGGACAGAGGCGAGCCAGTCGTCGCGCAGTTCGATGCCCGGGGTCCAGTTTGGGTATCGCCGCGCGTCGCTCATTCGGACGGTTTCCGCAACGGGCGCATCAGACCCTCCTGCGCCACGCTCGCGACCAGCGTGCCGTCCTGCCGGTAGATCGAGCCGCGATTGAACCCGCGCGCACCGCCGGTAAACGGCGCGTCCATGGAATAGAGGTGCCAGTCCTCGAACTGGATCGGGGCATGAAACCACATGGCATGGTCCAGGCTGGCGGTCATCGTCCGGCCCTGAAACCAGGTCAGACCATGCGGGCGCAGCGACGAGCCCAGAAGGTACATGTCCGAGGCATAGGCCAGCAGAACATGTTCCGTCTTGCGGTCGGTTCCCCTGGCGTCGGGCATCCGGAACCAGATGTGGTTCACGTCATCCGCCGGTTCCGGCGCAAGGAAATCGCGCGGCGCGACTTCGCGGATCTCGATGGGACGCGGGCGCAGGAAATCCGAACGGAGCTTTTCGGGAATCTGCTCGGCGAATTCGTCGCGGCGCTCGGCATGTGACAACAGCCCGTCAGGGCCTTCGATATCCGGCATCGGATGCTGATAATCCCAGCCCTCTTCGGCAACGTGAAACGACGCCGACATGTTCAGGATCTGGCGCCCGTGCTGGATCGCGACAACCCGGCGCGTGGTAAAGCTGCCGCCGTCGCGCGCGCGGTCAACGCTGTAAATCACCGGAATCGATGGGTCGCCGGGCCGGATGAAATAGGCATGCAGCGAATGGCAGAGCCGATCCGGCACGGTCTTGTAGGCCGCCGCCAGCGCCTGCGCGATCACCTGCCCGCCAAAGATGCGCGTCGTGGTTTCTCCGCCCGAACCGATGCCACGGAACAGGTCGACTTCGAGTTGCTCGACATCCAGCAGGTTCAGCAATTCTTCTCCGACACCCGTCATGCGTCCTGTTCCTTTTCGATCTGGGTTCACGCCCGCGAACGTGCATAGGCGATGAACGCATCAAAGCTGTCCGGGTTGACCATGGAATCACGATTGACCACTTTCTCCGGATCTCCGCCCAACAACACCTTTTTGACCGGTACTTCCAGCTTTTTGCCGGACAAGGTACGCGGAACCTCTGCAATCTCGACGATGTCATTGGGGCGAAACCGGGCCGAGACCGAGCGCGTGATCGCCGCATCGATGCGTGCGCGCAACGTATCGGTCAGGCTTTCTCCCTCGGCCAGGACGACAAACAGCGGCATGAAGCTCTCTCGTCCCAGATATTCGAGATCGACAACCAGCGAGTCCGTCACCTCCGGCAGCGCCTCGACCGCCTGATAGAGCTCGGCGCTGCCCATGCGTTGACCCTTGCGGTTGATCGTCGCGTCGGAGCGGCCATAGATGATGGCGCCCCCCTCCTCTGTGATCTCGATCCAGTCGCCGTGACGCCAGACCCCCGGATAGGTATCATAATAGCTGTCGCGCAGCCGCGAGCCGTCATCGTCACCCCAGAAGAACAGCGGCATGGAGGGCAACGGTTCGGTACAGACAAGTTCACCCACCTGCCCGATCAGATCGTTGCCCGCCTCGTCATAGGCCCGGACCGCGTTGCCGAGAAACCGGCATTGCATCTCGCCCGCGCGCACCGGCAGCATCGGGTTGCCACCGACAAACGCCCCGGCAAGATCGGTGCCACCCGAGAAAGGCGCAAGCCATATATCGGATTTGACCGCATCATAGACCCAGTCATAGCCATCCGCCGTCAACGGTGATCCGGTCACGCCGATCGCGCGAAGCTGGCCAAGGTCGAGCACGTCGCCGGGGCGGATACCCGCCTTGATGCAGGCAGTCACAAAGGCCGCACCGGCGCCAAAGACCGTCAAGTCGTGTCGGTCGGTAAATCGCCAGAGTTCGAGCAGGTCGGGGTGGTTGGGTGCGCCGTCAAACAGCGCAACGGTTGCACCGCGCGCCAGCGGTGTCATCTGGGCATTCCACATGATCCAGCCGGAAGAGGTGAACCAGCAGAACCGGTCATCGGCCCCGAGATCCTGATGCAGCGATTGTTTGGCCCCTTCGAGCAAAACACCGCCATGCCCATGAACGATGGGTTTCGGATTGCCGGTCGTCCCCGAGGAATAGACGATCCAGAGAGGATGATCGAACGGCACCTGCGCGAAATCCGGGTCGGCGTCGCCACCGGTCAGATCCGACCATGCAACGCCGTCCGCGGGCAGCGTGCCGACCACCGGTATCCAGACCGCCTGCTCCAGCGTCGGCAGTCCGGTTGCGATTTCATTCAGAACGTCGCGCCGGTCGATGGTCTTGCCGCCATGCACATAGCCATCCTGCGCAATCAGCAGCTTGGGCTCGATCTGCCTGAACCGGTCAAGGATCGCCACATGCCCCATGTCCGGCGCGCAGAGCGACCAGATCGCTCCGATGCTGGCGCTGGCAAGGAACGCGATCATCGCGGTTTCCGTGTTGGGCAGCACGGCGACAACGCGATCGCCCTGCCCCACGCCCATGGCGCGGAAATGTGCGGCGACACTGGCGACCTGCCTTGACAGTTCCGACCAGCTCATCCGTGTCTCGCCAAAGGTCTCCGACTGTACGATCAGCGCGGTGCTGTCCGGCCTGATCGTCGCGTTGCGCAGTATGTGTTCGGCAAAGTTCAGATGGGCGCCGGGAAACCAGACCGCGCCGGGCATCGCCCGGTCTTGCAGAACCGCATCGTAGGGCGTGCTGGAGCGCATGTCGAAATACTCCCAGATCGCCGCCCAGAAGCCATCGAGATCGGAAATGCTCCACGCCCAGAGCGCGTTGTAATCGGTGAATGTCAACTCGCGGGTCTCACCCAGCCAGCGGATGAACTCGGCCATTCTGGACCCCTCGGCCTGTGCGGCCGTCGGCTGCCAGAGGATCGGGCGCGTCGCCGTCATCGGACCAGCGCCCCATGCACCAGCGCCTTGAGTTGCGGCCGCGCGGGATATGAACTCGAGGGCGAAAGCTGGGTAAAGAACACCACCGACAGGTCCAGAACCGGGTCGATCCAGAAGAATGTCGATGCCATGCCGCCCCAGCTGAAATCGCCGATGCTGCACGGGCTGCGCACGCGACCGGGATCCAGCACCACCGACCCGCCAAGGCCAAAGCCCATGCCTTCCATCGGTTGTTCGGCAAAGCTCTGCGGCCCCATCGAGGCGATATCTCCGGGCAGATGATTGCGCATCATGAAGCCAAGGGTGTGCGGCGACAGGATTTGGCCTCCGTCAAATGCGCCACCGCAACGCAGCATTTCGGCAAAGGCCATGTAGTCGTCAATGGTCCCGACCAGCCCACCGCCCCCGGAGTGCATCTCGGCCGTTTCAAAGGGCGAGGAACCCGCCTCGTCCGTCAGCCGCAGGGGGTCGCCGCTCTTTTCGACGGCGTTCAGATCCATCGCGCTGCCCGAAAGCGGGGTATATAGCGATGCAAACCGGTTGCCGGTCCCCTCGGGCACGCGAAACCGGGTTTCGGTCATCCCCAGCGGATCAAGGATGGTGTCGGCAAGGAACCGATCCAGCGATTGACCGGACACGACCTCGATCACCCGCCCGAGCACGTCGATACCGACCGAATACTCCCACCGCGTTCCCGGCCGGAAGGCCAGCGGCAGCGCTCCCAACCGGTCGGCCATATCCGCGAGCCTACCCTGGTTCGGGCCGAACATGATCTTCTGCTCGTCCATTTCCCGCGACAACACGCCGGGATTGAACGGATAGCTGAGCCCGCTGGTATGGGTCATCAACTGGTGAATGGTCGGGCTGGCGCAGGGTTCCACCTGATCCAGCCGCTCGGCACCCGGCACAAGGGCAGTCATGTCGCGGAACGCCGGTAGAAACTCGGAAACAGGCGCATCAAGATGAAACAGCCCCTGCTCGACCAGTGTCATGGCGGCCACCGTGGTGATCGGCTTGGTCATCGAATAGATCCGGGCCACCGTGTCCCGCTCGAACGGCAGGTCGGCGGCGATGTTCCGGCGACCGCTCGCACTGAAATAGACCTCTTGGCCACCGCGTGCGATCAGAAGGGAGGAACCGGGGTATTTGCGGTCTTCGACATAGCGATCCATCCACGCCGAGATCCGGCTCAGACGGTCACTGTCAAAACCCGCATCCTGCGGTTTGATGGTCTGCATCTCAGTTCGCCTTTCCAAGTACATTCAGGTCCGCGTGCGGACAGGTTATCCAATCATCCGTTTCATCGCGGCAACGGTTTCATCATTGAAGCAGCCGCCAGGGCGCGCGTTCCATGGCGGGTCGCGACGGGCCCGATCTGATCGCAGGCCGCGTCGCTGAGAAGACCCTTGTCTCGATCATTTCGGAACAGGTGCTTCATGGCCGCGCGCCCTCGAAAGACCGACGAACGTCAGGTCGTTCACCAAGTATCTATGCGCTTTGTCCGCAAAATCGCAACGGGTAAAAGCGTCGAAAAACAATGACCTATGTCCGCAACCTGACAATTACCGCGATGCCGTGTACTCAGACTTCGAGCCACTCCTTGCGCACGTCGTCGCGCGCCCGCAATTCGTCGGGGGTGCCTTCGAACACCACATGGCCGTGGCCCATCACATAGACGCGATGCGCGATATCCATGGCGATGGCCAGCTTTTGTTCGACCAGCAGGGTGGCGATGCCGCGCCGGGCGATCTCCTGCAAGAGTTCGGCGACCTTTTGCGTCATCTGCGGCGACAACCCCTCGGTCGGTTCGTCGATCATGATGAAATCCGGATCGCCCATCAGGGTCCGGCACATGGTCAGCATCTGCTGTTCGCCGCCCGACAGCACCGACGCCTCGACATCGGCGCGGTTCCTGAGATTCTCGAACAGATCGAACATGTCCTGCATCGACCATCTGCCGCTGCCGTCCTTCTGCCCCGGCTTGAGACCCAGGATGAGGTTTTGCCGGGTGGTGAGACCGGGAAAGATATCGCGGTTTTCAGGCACGTATCCCAGACCGAGATTTGCGACTTCGAACGCCTTCTTGCCGGCGAGTTCCTGCCCCTTGAACCGCACCGACCCGCGCGGCGGCACCTCGCCCATGATCGCCTTGCAGGTGGTCGAGCGACCTACGCCGTTTCGCCCCAGAAGCGCGACGATCTCGCCCTCCTGGATGTTCATGTTGACCCCTTGCAGGATGTGCGACTTGCCGTAGAAGGCGTGAAGATCTTCGACTTCCAGCATATCAGTGCTCGGCCTCCAGTGCGGCGCCAAGATACGCCTCTTGAACCTTGGGGTTGGCACGGACCTCTTCGGGCCGGCCGGTGGCGATGATCTCGCCATAGACAAGCACCGAGATATAGTCGGCCAGCCCGAATACCACGCCCATGTCATGTTCCACCATGATCAGGGTCTTGTTCTCGGTCACCTGCCGGATCAGGTCCATGATATAGTCGGTTTCCGAATGGCTCATCCCGGCGGTCGGTTCATCCAGCATGATGACATCCGCGCCACCCGCCATCGTGATGCCGATCTCGAGCGCGCGCTGCTCGGCATATGACAGCATGCCGGCCGGCAGGTCGCGCCGTTCCGTCAGGTTGATCTGCTCAAGGACCGCATCCGCTGCCTCGGTGAGTTCACGGGATTTGCTGACGATATGCCAGAACGAGTATTTGTAGCCCCGGCTCCAGAGCAACGAACAGCGCACGTTCTCGAACACGCTCATGTTCGGAAAGATATTGGTGATCTGGAACGACCGGCTCAGCCCCATCCGGTTGATCTGGAACGGGGCCAGCCCCGTCAGGTCATTGCCGTGCAATCGCACCTTGCCGCCGCTTGACGGAAAACGGCCGGTGATCAGGTTGAACAGGGTCGATTTTCCGGCGCCGTTTGGGCCGATCACCGCGTGGCGCTCGCCACGCCCGATCGTCAGGTTCACACCCCGGATGATCTCGGCCTTGCCGAAACTCTTGCGCAAATCGTCGATCTGGAGCGCCGGTGTTGCGTTGCTCATGACGGGCTCCCATCGATGGTGTTGGCCTCGTGCCATGCGCGGCGCAGCTCGGGCAGGTTGCGCCGGGTCAGCCAGTATCCGGTCACGGTGACAAGGATCATGACCAGCCAGGGCAAGACCGAGTGGCTGTTGAATGTGGTCCAGAACAGGGTCATTTCCTCATCGCCGGTGGCGGCGTGACGGATGTGAAAGATGGTCTCGATCAGCGCCGCGAGACCAAGTGTTCCGATGATCGCGGGCAGCACGGTCTTGATATACGGCATCACCAGCAGCCCGGCCTTGCCCATCCGTATCGCCGGCATGTGCATCATCAGGATGCCGGCCAGCCCGCCGGGGAAATACATCACGGTCGCCACGAACAGCGCCCCGACATAAAGCTGCCAGAGTTCGGTTTCGAGGCTGAGCACCGTTTGCAGCAGGGTGAAGACCACCGCGCCGATGATCGGTCCGAAAAAGTATCCGACCCCGCCCAGGAAGGTGATCAGAAGGATGCTGCCCGATTGCACGAGGTTCAGGTTTTCTTCGGTCAGGATTTCGTAATTGATGGCAAAAAGCCCGCCCGCGATCCCGGCAAAGAAGCCCGATGCGCAGAAGGAAAAGAACCGCACCCAGCGGGCCGAATAGCCGAGGAATTCCGCGCGTTCCGGATTGTCACGCACCGCGTTGGCCATGCGACCGATCGGGGTGCGGGAATAGAGGAACATCAGCAATGCCGAGAGCAGTAGCCAGAACGCGATGAGATAGTAGACCTCGATCTGGTGCAGAAACTCGATCCCGAAGAACGGCAGCCCATAGGTGCGGTCACCGCTGACCCCCTCTTCGCCGCCGAAGAACGCCACGATGATGACCGAACAGGCGGCGATCAATTCCCCCACGCCAAGCGAGATCATGGCAAAGACCGTGCCCGCCTTGCGCGTGGAGAACGAGCCGACAATGGTGGCGAGCCCGAGCCCGAACAGCCCTCCGAAGAGCGGCAGCACCGGCAGCGGCAGCGGCAGGCTGTAATCCTCGACATAGTTCATGATGTGCACGCACATGAACCCGCCGACGCCCATATACACCGCGTGCCCGAAGGACAGCATGCCGCCCTGCCCCAGCAACATGTTGTAGGCCAGCGCGAAAACGATCGTGATCGCCATCTGGTTCATGATCGTGATGGCGCTGTTGGAGGTAAAGACGAACGGGATGATTGCCAGGATGACGATCGAGACGATCCAGGGCGTCGCCGCACCCAGACGGGATCCGCCACGCTGCGCGGTGCCGTTATTGCTTGCTGTGTCGCTCATACGTCGCGCTTTCCGAACAGGCCATAGGGGCGGAACACAAGGATCAGCACCATCAGGAGATAGGGCAGGATCGGCCCGATCTGCGGCAGCGTCAGCGACCACAGGTCTCGCCAGGCGCTCTCGGACAGGTCGACGGGCTGCTCGAATCCCAGGGCGATCAGGACATCCGCCATCGCCACGTTGTAACTGGCTGCGAAGGTGGTGATCCAGCCGATCAGCAGCGATGCCACCAGCGCCCCCCACAATGATCCCAGGCCGCCAATCACGATGGTCACGAACACAATCGAGCCGAGCAGGAATGCCATGCCCGGAAACGTGCCCAGCACCGGGCCGGCAATGACACCGGCCAGACCGGCCAGCGCCGTGCCGACGCCGAACACCCCCATGAAGACCAGCGGCACGTTGTGCCCCAAGGCCTCAACCGTTTTCGGATAGCTGAGCGCCGCCTGGATCACCATGCCGACGCGGGTTCGGGTGAGCACGTAAAGCAGCGCCAGGAAGATCGCGATCGAAACGAAGATCATGAAGACCTTGTAGGCCGGGATTGCATTGCCCGAGATCGAGAACAGCGTGAATTGCAGGATTTCCGGCGGCTCATACGGCATCTGGCTCTTGCCCCAGATGAACTGCACGACTTCCTCGATCAGCAGCGCAAGACCGAAGGTAAAGATCAGTTCCGGAACGTGCCCGTATTGATGCACCTTGCGCAGACCATAGCGTTCGATGCCGGCACCGGCGATTCCGACGATGATCGGGGCAATCAGAAGCCCCATCCAGAACCCCATGTACGTGCTGATCTGATAGGCGAAATAGGCCCCCAGCATGTAAAAGCTGGCATGGGCGAAATTCAGAACCCCCATCATCGAAAAAATCAATGTCAGGCCTGCGGACAGCATGAACAGAAGCAATCCGGTCACCAGCCCGTCGATCAGATTGACGAGTACGAGATCCATCTCAGTTTCCCCGGCGCAGTGATATCATTTCAAGATGAACGATACCTGCCCCCGACATCCGGGAGCAGGGTTGGCTTGATCCCCGCGTCAGGGGCGCTTCATCTTGCAGGTGGTCGCGCTGTCCATGGCCGCCATTTCGACGGTATTGACCGCAACCGGACCGAACTCGGAATTGTCGAGATCGATCTGCACGCCTTCGTTGGTGTGCGCCAGGATATGCACATCCTGGATGGCCTGATGATCCTGCGGGCGGATAAAGACCTTGCCGCCCCAGATCGAGTCGTGCTCCATCCCCTCAAGGGCATTTGCGACCGCGACAACGTCATCTGCGGTGCCTGCCTGATCGATGGCCTTGGCCAGCATTTCGATCACGTTGGTGATACGCGGCTGCGACACATCGGACTCGGGATATTTTTCCCGGAACGCGGTGAAATATTCGAGCGCTTTCTCTTCGGGCGGGTTCAGCTTGCCTTCGGACACCTGCATCAGGATGCCCTTGCCGCTTTCGCCAAAGGCTGCGGTGATGCCATCCGAACCGGCATAATAGTTGAAGATCGGTCCGGTATAGCCGTTTTCGATCACCGCCTTGCCCAGACCGAGCATGTCCGACCCCCAGTTGCCGGTGATCACCGCATTCGCCTCGGACGCGACGATCTTGCGGGCATAGGGTGTGAAATCCTTGACCTTGCCGATGGGGTGCAACTCGTTGCCGACGATCTCGATGTCAGGGCGCTTTTCGCCAAGCATTTCCACGGCGGCAGATGCCACCGCCTTGCCGAAGGAATAATCCTGCCCGATGATATAGACCTTGGTGATGTCGTCGCTCTGCGCGATCACGTCGGTCAGCGCATCCATCTTGATGTCGGCATTGGCATCGAACCGGAAGTGCCAGAAATTGCACTTGTCATTGGTCAGCGCCGGATCGACCGCCGAATAGTTCAGGAACAGCACGCGGCTGTCGGGATTGCGCCTGTTGTGCTTTTCGATGGCTTCCGTCAGTGCGTTGGCAACGCCCGAACTGTTGCCCTGAACGATGTACCGGATGCCCTGGTCGATGGCGACCTGAAGCTGGATGAGGGATTCCTTGGGGCTGATCTTGTTATCAAAGCCCACGATCTCGAACATGTCGCCATCCAGCACGCCGCCCTTGTCGTTGACGAGATACTGCGCCGCGAACTCATACTGGTTCAGCCCGTTCGTCCCGGTGCTCGCAAATGGGCCCGACAGCGGGTCGATGAACGCGATCTTGATATTCTCGGCAAATGCCGCGCCCGCACTGATGGCCAATGCCAGAACGCTGGATACACCTATCCTGGTGGTGATGCGCATGTAGTTTCCTCCCTATCACGCTGCCTGACGGGTCTGTTCATTCTTATTTTCGGGCCAGGCACTGGCTGAAGAGTTGCATATCGACCGTCAAAGTCAAGTATTCTGCGACGCGTCACGCAACGTCATGAGCGGCGAAAGGATTTGGCTAAAAAATTTGCCCAAGCGGAGCGGCACGCACATAAATTAGGCGATCAAATTTCATGCCGAAAACTTCATTAGAGTATTGAACTTTCAGCCTTAATAATTTGATTATACAATATTATCTTGATTTTTTAAATCGATGATCCTGGGGCGGTCGCCGCAATTTGAAACCGTGACCGATCCGTCTCGCGATCACGGCAACCGCAAACAGCGCTTGCAATCACAGCGTGAGTTTTCGGGGGAGTTTGCACAATCATCGCTTGTTGCGAATGTCCCGGTCGTTCCGCGATGCAAAACTTTATTCCACTGCTGCCGCGGCGATTCTATCGTCTCTCGCTAAACCGAAGGGCGGCAACTCAGAGCCTCTGCGGCACGGATCAGATTCGGGGCGTAATGTTGTTCCAACTGCTTCTTCTTGACGTGGAATGCCGGTCCCCCGACATTCAACCCGTAGACCCGCGCGCCGTTCAGCGAATAGACCGGAACCGCGATACCGTTCACATCCGGACGCCAGTCACCGTAGCCGGTGCAGTATCCGTTCGACTCGTATTCCTGAAGAGCACGTTCGAGGCTGGCGTGACGCGCTTCCTGCCCGTCCGGATCCAGCCGGTCGGCCTCGGCAAGCGTCGTCGCGCGGTCTTGCTCGCTCATGCCGGCGAGTATCGAGCGCCCCATCGCCGAGCGAAACAGCGGCAGTCTCGACCCCACATGCATCGTGAGCGAAATCTCTTCGCGCGACCGCTGCACCGCCACATAGACCGCGTCCATTCGATGCCGTTCGGCCAGCGCGCAGGTGATGTAGGAATTCGGGCCGTTGCGCAGTTGACGCATTGCATCTGCGGCGCGCTCGCCGATTTCCATGCCCGACAACACGCCATAGCCCAGTTGCAGCACGCCCGCGCTCAATCGATAGCTGCCTGTGCGCGGGTCAGCGACAAGATAGTCCAGCTTGCACAGCGTATGAGTCAGACGCGACACCGTCGGTTTCGGAAGGTCGGTGCGTTCCGAGATATCGGTGTTGGTCAGGTCGGTTTCGTTCGGGCGAAAACACCGCAGCACGTCCAGACCGCGCGCAAGGGCGGTGACAAAGTTCCTGTCCTTGTCTTCGTCTAGACCTGCGCTGAATTCCGTTTCCGGCATGTTGTCCCCTCCCCCAATCGCCCGGTCCACTCTACGTCGACAGCGCCTTCAGACCATGATCCGCGAAAACGGGAACATATTGACCGACCTTCATGGCGCGTTCCGGGTTGCTGGCATTGCCATCGAGCGCCCGTTTCAGAACACCCTGGATGATTGCTGCCATACGGAAGAAGCAGAAGGACAGGTAAAAGCCGAAATTGTCGATACCGGGCAATCCGCGACGCTCACAGTAACGGGCGATGAACTCGGCATCGGACGGCAGGCCCAACGCCTTGCGATCGACACCGGCCAGCCCGCGCCCTTCACGCCCCGGCGGCATCTGCCACTGCATGATGACCGATGCAAGATCCGCAAACGGGTGTCCGATCGTCGACAGTTCCCAATCGAGCACCGCCAGGCATGTCGAACCGTTCTTGTCGAAAATCATGTTGTCCAGGCGGTAGTCGCCATGCACGAGGCTGCGCTGCCCGTCGTCTTCCGGCATCTTCTCGACCAGTTCCCGCATCAGGGTGTCCATCGCCGGAACCGGATCGGTTTCCGAGGCGCGGTACTGTTTTGACCAGCGTTCGACCTGGCGCTGAAAGTAGTTGCCGGGCGGGCCGTAATCGGACAGGCCCACGGCATCGATATCGACCATGTGAAGGGCGGCAAGCACCCGGTTCATGTCGTCGATCACGCCGCCGCGCACGTCGTTCGCGACATCCGGCATCGTGGGTTCGTTGAAATTGCGCCCGTCCACATGGTCCATCACGTAGAACATCGATCCGATCACGCTGTCATCGTCGCATAACAGGTGCATCCGCGCCACCGGAACGTCGGTTTCCGCCAATGCCCTTTGGACACGGAATTCACGGTCCACGGCATGTGCGGATTTCAGAAGCGTCCCCGGCGGCTTGCGCCGCAGCACATAGTTCCGCTCGGGCGTCCTGAGCAGGAAGGTCGGGTTGCTTTGCCCGGTTTCGAACTTCTGCGCGCTCAGGGGTCCTGCAAAGCCCGGAAGGTGCTGGCCGAGATAGGCAGCTACGGCGTCAAGATCGAGTGTCTGCGTCTCATGTGTCATGATCGCTCCTCAGCTGAAGGTCAGCAGTTTTGCCTGCTCGGGGGTGGCAAAATGCGGGGTTGTGTTGAACTCATGCAGCAGAAAGGTGCCGGAGTTGAAGAAAAAGCGGGTCCACGAGGTGTTCTTGACCTGAAGGTTCAGCGCGATCATCTGTGCATCGGGTGCGTCAAGACAGGATTTGACCAGGGCGCCAATCGGTCCGCCCGAGCTGATCACCAGCACCCGTCGTGCCGGACCGTCCGTCGCGAATTGTCGTGCGCTCTCGACCCGCTGCGAGAAGTCTTGCCAGCTTTCGCGCGCTCCGGAGAGCCCCCCGGCCTGCCATTCCAGAATGGTTTCGCGCAGCGTTCGGAAATGCGTCTTGCGATCATGGCGCACCGGATCGGGAACATCGCCATCGAACCGCACGGAGAGCAGGTCGTGGAAGTCGTATTCATTGAATCCCGCGTGCTGCTCGGGCGGTTCGTCAAACCCCATCGATAACAGGGTTTCCTGCTGGCGAACCAGCGTTCCCGTCACCAGCCGGTCCGGCACCCAGCCCGACGCCCGAAGCGCGTCTCCGGCCATTTCCGCCTGCCGGTGGCCGAGCTCTGACAGCCGATCGTAATTGTCGGCGCCAAAGCTCGCCTGGGCGTGCCGGATGACCAGAAGCTCTGCCATCTAGCCGGTGAACTCGCTGGCGATCCGGGCACCGGCATCAAGGAATTCCCGCTCGATACGATCGACGAGTTCGGCGGCACCGGTGATTTCATTGACCGCGCCGATGCCCTGCCCCGACCCCCAGATTTCCTTCCACGCCTTTGGCTTGGACGAGCCGGAGTCGAAATTCATCGAACTCGCGTCCGCGGAAGGCAGGTTGTCCGCATCCATCCCGGCTGCGGTGATCGACGGTTTCAGGTAGTTGCCGGAGACGCCTGTGAACAGCGTCGAGGTCACGATATCCTCGGCGCCGCTTGCCACGATCATTTCCTTGTAGGCCGGCTGTGCGTTGGCTTCGGTCGTGGCGATGAAAGGGGATCCCGCATAGCCGAAATCGGCACCAACCGCCAGGGCCGCCAACAGCGCATCTCCGGTCGCGATCGCTCCGGAGAGCAGCAGCGGCCCGGCAAACCATTCACGGATTTCGCGGATCAGGGCAAAGGGAGATTGCGGACCGGCATGGCCACCTGCCCCCGCCGCCACCGCGATCAGCCCGTCAGCGCCTTTTTCGATGGCCTTCTTGGCGAAGGTATTATTGATGATGTCGTGCAGAACGATGCCGCCACAATCATGCGCCGCGTCATTCACTTCCACCCGCGCCCCAAGCGAGGTGATCCAGATCGGCACCTTGTAGCGGTTGCAAATCTCGAGATCCCGTTCCAGCCGCGCGTTCGAGCGATGCACGATCTGGTTGACGGCAAACGGCGCGGCGGGACGATCCGGGTTCGCCTGGTTGTGCCGGTCCAGTTCCTCGGTGATCCGTTGCAGCCACGCTTCGAGAAGCGGTGGCTCGCCCTCGGCCTCGCGGGCGTTCAACGCCGGAAACGACCCGACGATCCCCGCCTTGCACTGGGCGATCACCAGATCGGGAGACGACACGATGAACAGCGGTGACCCCACGAGCGGCAGGCGAAGACCCCGCAGCGCAGCGGGAAGATGGCTTTCGTCGCGTTTCCAGGCTACCATGACAATGCTCCTGATGGGTCGGCGGGTGTCGTGTGTCGTCTGTCAGACAGGGATACGGAAATATCAGGCATGTTGTTCGTGTCCTCTCAGCCCCAATCCACCGACAGGCCACGGGCCCTGGATGCGTTGGCGACATATTTCTTGGTTTGATCAAAGGCGCTGGCAAGCTCTTGCTGGCCCTCCGGGTCGGTGATCTCGGCAAAGTGCTCGGCAACGGTTTCCGGGGTAATCTCGCCGGTCAGGGTGACTCCCGGCGTTTCATAGACCCGCGTCTGGGCGAAACAGCCCGCCCCTGCACCCAGCATCACCCGGCTCGGGGCATCCTCGCTGACCAGGTAGAGCAATCCGGGCGTGATCGTCTCGGGCGCCATCAGGGCCAGCGCTTCGGCGGGGATCAGGGATTCGGTCATCCGGGTGGCTGCGGTCGGGGCGAGCACGTTGACCCGGATGTTGTCACGTGCGCCTTCCATGTGCAGCACGTTCATCAGCCCCATCATCGCGGCCTTGGCGGCCCCGTAGTTGGATTGCCCGAAATTGCCGTACAGCCCGCTGCCCGAAGAGGTCAGCACGATCCGGCCATATCCCTGTTCCCGCATGATCGGCCAGCAGGCGTGGCAGACCGTCGCGCTGCCCATGAGGTGCACTTCGACGACCCTGCGGAAATCGGCGAGGCTCAGTTTGGCAAAGGTCTTGTCGCGCAGGATGCCGGCGTTGTTCACCGCGATGTCGATGCGGCCCCATTCGTCGATGGTGCTTGCGACCATGTCGGCCACCGCCTCGGCGTCCGAAACGTCGGCACCATGGGCGATTGCCTGACCGCCCGCGGCCTTGATCTCCTCGACCACAGCCAGAGCCGCGTCAGAGGATGTACCGGTGCCATCGGTTGCCGCACCAAGGTCGTTCACAACGACCTTGGCGCCGCGTGCCGCCAGCCCGAGCGCATGCGAGCGCCCGAGCCCCGTGCCGGCACCGGTCACGATCGCAACACGGTCATCAAATCGGATTGCCATGCTTCAATGCCCTTTTCTATTCCATTGCGCTTGCAAAGATATTCGGCGCGGTCATCACATTGATCCCGCCACTCACGGGGATGACTGCCCCGGTGACGTAGGCCCCGCCGCGTCCGCAGAGAAACAGCATGCACCCGGCAATGTCCTCGTCGCGGCCCACGCGGCCAAGCGGCACATCCGCCCCGACCTTTTCGCGCAGCGCCTCGTCTCCCGTCGCAAAGGCGGTCATGCGCGACACGAAAGGTCCGGGCGCCAGCGCATTGACGGTGACATGCTGACCGGCGAGTTCCTTGGCAAGGATCTTGCTCAGGTGTAGCACGGCGGCCTTCGAGGCGGAATAGCTATAGGCACCGTCGCCCATCGGCACTTCGCCCATGACCGAGCCGACATTGACCACCCGCGCCGGGTCTTCCTGCGTCCCGGACGCAACCAGCATGGGCATCAGTTTCTGTGTCAGGTGGAACAGCCCCGCGACATTCACGGCATGCACCTTTTCCCAGCCCGCAAACGGAAACTGGCCCAATGGCGCGCCCCATGTCACGCCGGCGTTGTTCATCAGGATATCAAGCCGTTCGGTGCGTTCCGACACGGCCGTGGCGAGCGCATCGACACCCTCTTCGCTGCCGACATCGCCGGCAAACCCTTCGGCCGAGCCCGGAGCGCCGAGCGCGTTCAACTGCGCCGCCACCGCTTCGCAGGCGTCACCCTTGCGGGACGCGATCAGAACGCGCGCGCCTGCGCGCACCAACGCTTCCGCCGCCATGCGCCCGATACCGGTTGCGCCGCCTGTGACCAAAGCAGTCTTCCCATTCAGGGAAAACAGGATATCAGGTGTCATGATGAGGTCTCTCCGATGCTCGCTCGCGTTCCGCACTGCAGAATTGCATTTCGAATTTCGATTGACAACAGCGATCTGCGGCGAAACAGTCCCCCGGCAAAAGCGTGGCGCGCGACCACGTCATCAGGGAGAGATCACATGCACGCAATGCTGAGCCATGACATCGGCGGCCCGGAAACGCTGAAATTGACCGAGCTTCCGGATCCGGAGCCGAAGGACAAGGAAGTGATCGTTCGGGTTCACGCGGCTGGCGTGAACTTTCCGGATACCCTGATGATCCGCGATCTCTATCAGATGAAGCCCCCGCGCCCCTTTGCGCCCGGTGGCGAAATCGCGGGCGAGATTGCGGCGATCGGCAAGGATGTGACCGGGTTTGCGGTTGGCGATCGTGTGCTGGCCCTCACCGGATACGGTGGCTTTGCCACCCATCTGGCCGTCGATCCGGCACGGCTGGTCAAAATACCCGATGACATGCCCTACGATGAAGCGGCCTGTTTCATCTTTACCTACGGCACCTCGTACCATGCGCTGAAGGATCGCGCGCATCTGCGCGAAGGCGAGAGCCTGTTGATCCTTGGTGCTGCCGGCGGTGTCGGTGCCGCGGCCATCGAGCTTGGCAAGGCCGCCGGCGCGCGGGTGATCGCCGCCGTATCGAGTGAGGAAAAGGCCGCGTTCTGCAAATCCATCGGGGCCGACGATACGCTGATCTATCCGCGCGACATGGACCGCGATGCGCAAAAGGCCTTCTCGGGCGAAATCAAGAAAATCGCGGGTTCGGGCGGTGTCGATGTCGTTTATGACGCGGTCGGCGGTGCCTATGCCGAACCTGCCGTGCGGGCGCTTGCCTGGGAGGGGCGCTTCCTCGTCGTGGGTTTCCCTGCCGGCATCCCCAAGCTGCCGTTGAACCTGACGCTGCTCAAGGGGTGCCAGGTGGTTGGCGTGTTCTGGGGGGCCTCGACGATGCGCGACCCCAGGGGACACATGCAGAATGTCAGGGACCTGTTCGGGCTCTATGCGGAAGGCAAGATCAAACCCCGGATAAGCGCGCGCTTTCCGCTGGCGCAGGCCGCGGATGCGCTCGTCATGATGCAGGATCGCAAGGTGATGGGCAAAGTCGTCGTGACCATGGAATGATCCTCAGTCCAGATGGCAAACATCGTTGAACCCCTGCACGATCATCTGCTCATCCCGGATCACGATCCGGCTGATCGACCCGTTGGCAACCCGGTTGAAGGCAAAGGGCTGCGACCCGCTGGCAATGGCCATGGCCGCCCCCACAACGCCCGCATGAACGACAACCGCAACGCGCTCGTCCGGATGCGCAGCGGCAATGCGCAGCAACCCGGCCCGTACACGGCCATGCAGGGCGGCCGTGGTCTCGGCTCCGGGAATTTCCCCCCATTCCTGCCGCGCAAAGGCGCGCTGGAACTCGGGCGCGTTCTCGGCGGCCTTGATCCGGTACAGACCACCATCCCAATCCCCGAGATGGACTTCACGCAGGTCGGCCTCGACACGCGGCACCAGACCGAGACGCGCCGCCAGCGGTGCCGCCGTCTGGTGCGTGCGGCGCAGGTTGGTGACATAGATCGCCGCGAGCGGTTCATGCGCAAGCCTTGTCGCCAATGCCCGCGCCTGTTCCTCTCCCTCCGGATGCAGCGCCGGATCTCCATGGCCGTCCTTCATCGGGAACGACATGCCCGGCCGGGCCGCTTCGGTGCGCCCATGTCGGATCAGCAGCAAATCGGCCGCGCCGGGTGGCGGGGAAAACCTGGTCTGATGATACTCTTCACTCATTCTCCGCACCTCATGCCGCCGCCAGTTTTGCCAACCTTTAACGGTAACGTGCCGGGGTTGACACCCCGACAATTGCCCAGCCACAGGACCAGAGCATGACAAATCGAATGATCGCGATATCAGAACTGCCCGAGGGCGAACTGACACAGGCGCATTTCACCGCTATGGACGGCGAGATGCCCATCGCTGGCGACGGCGAGGTTCTGTTGCGCACCATCCTGATGTCGATCGACGCCGCGAACCGAAGCTGGATGCAGGGCGCGACCTACCGCGACGCCGTCAAGGCGGGTGACATCATGCCCACCTATGCCATCTGCGAAGTCATCGAAAGCCATAGCCCAAGGCTTGCAAAGGGCGATGTCGTGGCCTGCGAGTCGGTCTGGGCCGAATACGTGACGCGACCGGCACACAAGGTGCAGAAGATGCCGAAGGTGCGCCCTCTCTCCAACCTCATGTCGGTCTACGGGATTGCTGGCAAGACGGCGTTTCACGGGCTGGTGAATGTCGCACGACCGATTGCCGGAGAAACGGTTCTGGTCTCCGCCGCCGCCGGATCCGTGGGCGGATATGTCGGTCAGATCGCCAGCGCGCTGGGCTGCCGTGTCGTCGGAATTGCCGGCGGCGCGGAAAAATGTGACTGGGTCGTAGAGACGCTTGGTTTTGACGCTTGCGTCGATTATCGCGCGCCCGGTCTTTACAAGGCTCTGCGCGCGGCCTGTCCCGATGGTGTCGATGTCTATTTCGACAATGTCGGCGGTGCGGTGCTTGAAACCGCGCTTGCCGTGATGAACGAACGGGGCCGCATCTCCTGTTGCGGTGCCATCAGCCAGTACGACACCGACGCCCCCACCGGGCCGCGCAACCTGCCGGGATTGGTGGTTGTCAAACGGTTGCGCATGGAGGGCTTCATCGTGATGGATTTCGCCGCACAGGATGCCACCGCCCTGCGCGCATTGCAGAGATGGGTTGGCTCGGGGCAGATCAAGGTGTTCGAAGACATCGTCGATGGGCTCGACAACGCGCCGGCCGCTCTGATCGGTCTGCTTGCAGGCGAAAACAGGGGCAAGCGCATGGTGCGCGTCGGCCCCGACCCCTGATCAAATTCCGGCACGGGAAAGGAGCCCACATGACCGCAATAGACGAAGCACTGCAGAACGCCGAGGCGCTTTTGGGCACGGAAGTCGGCGTGTCGAACTGGATCACGGTGGACCAGACGATGATCGACCGCTTTGCCGACGTGACCCACGACACCCAGTGGATCCATGTCGACCCCGAACGTGCGGCCGCCGAGACCCCGTTTGGCGGCACGATTGCCCACGGGTTCCTGTCGCTCTCGCTGGCGAGCCGTTTTGCCTATGATTGTTTCCCGATGCTGCCGGGACAGGTCATGGGCATCAACTACGGGTTCAACAAGCTGCGCTTTCTCTCGCCGGTGCGCGCCGGATCGCGGTTGCGCGGGCGGTTCGTGCTGGCCGCCGTCACCAAGCGCAACGCGCGCGAGCTGCTGCGCGAGAACACCCTGACCATCGAAATAGAAGGCCAGGAGACGCCCGCGCTGGTGGCGCAGTGGTTGGGGATGGCGGTTTTTGAATGATTTTTGGGCAAACCGCCCTCTGAACTGGACAGAACCCGTCATTCATGCCTATGAGCTACCGATCAATGGGAAACTGGCATCATGACTGGCATTCTGATCCTGAACGGACCGAACCTGAACCTGCTCGGCACGCGCCAGCCCGAAGTCTACGGAACGACAACTCTGGCGATGGTCGAAGAGGCTTGCCGCGCGCATGGTGAAGCGATCGGGCTGAGCGTATCCTGCCTGCAAACCAACCACGAGGGCGGGATGGTCGACGCGATCCATGCGGCGCGGGGCGTGCAGGCCGGTCTGATCATCAATGCGGGCGCTTACACCCATACCTCCATTGCGCTGATGGACGCGGTCGCCTCGGTCGAGTTGCCGGCAGTCGAGGTGCATCTGTCGAACATCCACGCGCGCGAGCCGTTTCGCCATGTCTCATACCTGGCCAGGGTCGCGCTTGGACAGATCTGCGGTTTTGGACCGCAAGGCTATATCATGGCGCTGGATGCGCTCAAGGGTCACTTGGAAGGGGCATGACCGCGATGGAACTGCGCGAATATCTGAATGTCATCACCAACGCGCAAAGCCTCGAAGAGCTCTGGCCGGCACACACGGCGCAAATGGCGAAATACGGGTTTGACCGGCTGATCTATGGTTTCACGCGGTATCGCACGGAAACATCGCTTGGCGATCCGGACGATTTCACCATCCTGAGCAATCACAGCCCGGAATATATCGAGGGTTTCCTGCACCGTGGCCTGTATTTCAATGCGCCAATGCTGAACTGGGCGCTTGAAAACGAGGGCGCGGGCAGCTGGCGGCAGATCTATGAAAAATTCGATCTTGGCAAGTTGACGCCCGAGCAGATCAAGGTGGTCGAGTTCAACCTGACATTCAAGGTCAAATCCGGCTATACGATCAGCTTCAAGTCGATTTCGCCCCGGTCCAAGGGCGCGATTTCACTGGCTGCACGCGCCGAGATGTCGCAGGAGGAAATTGATCAGGTCTGGGCCGAACACGGAACGGATATTCACCTGATGAACAACATTGCGCATCTGCGCATTCTCACCCTGCCCTATGCCCCTCCCAACCGGGCGCTGACCAAGCGGCAGCGCGAGGCGCTGGAATGGGTCGGGGACGGCAAGACGACGCAGGATATCGCGATATTGATGGGGCTTACCGCGGCAACTGTCGAAAAACACCTGCGCCTTGCGCGCGAGTCACTTTCGGTCGAAACATCGGCGCAGGCGGTGCTCAAGGCGGCGCTGCTCAACCAGATGTTCACGATGCCTTCAGAGACGTGATTTTACTTGGATATTTCATTGTTCAATGCGGCCGTTTACCTCGGGTAAGGAATACACTACTTTTACAAACGCGCTTTAAATCGCAAAGTGCAATTGTTCCGTGAGTGGTGGCTTTGGCCTGGGAACATCGGGAAACGATCCTTGCAATTTCAAGGCTCTCCTACCTGTCCGGCTCGTGCGTGTATTGTTCCGCGTATCGGGTCGGAACCTTTGAATCGCCCTCCCCATCCCCAAATAAACGGGGCATTCAATTGAACGGAGCCGTGCCCGAAAAGGCGCGGCTCCAATTCATTCGGCCACCCCGTTATTTCAATAAGGGCAACCGGCATTAAAAAAGGCCCGCCCGGAACATTCCGGACGGGCCTTTTTCAAAATGTCTGGACTTAGCCCTGTGCGGCCTTGGCGACCTCGGCGGCAAAGTCCTCTTCTTTCTTTTCGATGCCTTCGCCAACCTCGAGACGCACGAAGCCGGTGATGGTGGCGCTGGCTTCCTTGGCGGCGTCGCCAACGGTCAGATCCGGGTTCACCACGAATTGCTGGTTCAGCAGTGTGGATTCCGCGACGAATTTCTTCATCCGACCTACGATCATCTTTTCGATGACCTGCTCGGGCTTGCCGCTTTCGCGGGCGATGTCCATCTGGACCTGCTTTTCCTTCTCGATGACAGCGGGGTCCATGTCGTCTTCACTCAGAGCGGCGGGGTTCACAGCGGCAATGTGCATGGCAACCTGCTTGCCAAAGGCCTCGTCGCCGCCGGAGAGTGCAACGAGAACACCGATCTTACCCATGCCTGCGGTGGCCGCGTTGTGAACGTAGGAAACCACGCTGTCGCCTTCGAGGCCGGACATGCGGCGCACCGACATGTTCTCGCCGATGGTGGCGATCTTGTCGGTGATGACGTCGGCGACGGATTTGCCGCCCATGTCGGCGGATTTGAGCGCCTCAACATCGCTGACACCCAGGGCGGCGCGTGCGATACCGCTCACCATTTCCTGGAATTCGGCGTTCTTCGCGACAAAGTCGGTCTCGGAATTGACCTCGACGGCAACGCCCTTGCCACCGTCCACGACAACGGCAACCAGACCTTCGGCAGCGACGCGGCCCGACTTCTTGGCCGCTTTCGCAAGGCCCTTGGTCCGCAGCCAGTCAACAGCGGCTTCCATGTCGCCATCGGTTTCGGTCAGCGCCTTCTTGGCGTCCATCATGCCTGCGCCGGTGCTGTCGCGCAGTTCTTTTACCATAGATGCGGTGATTGCCATGTTCGGCTCTCCTTCACGGAAGTGTTCAACAGGTGCAGCGCGGGATATGCCCGCGCTGCGTGTCAATTGAATGACGGGCGCGGATCAGGCCTTGGAGGCCGATTCCAGCGCCTTGGCGGCGGCGTCGATACCCGAGCTGTCAGTCTCTTCTTCGGCGGCAGGCGCCTTGTCTTCGCTCGCCTGCTCGGCCACGACTTCCTCGACAGGGGCTTCTTCCATCGCGCCCAGGTCGACGCCGGCGGCGCCCAGCTGTGCCGACATGCCATCCAGCGCGGCGCGCGCGGCGAGGTCGCAATAAAGCGCAATCGCACGTGCGGCGTCGTCGTTGCCGGGGATCACAAAATCAATGCCGTCGGGCGAGCAGTTGGTATCGACAACCGCAACGACCGGAATGCCCAGCTTGTTGGCCTCGGCGATGGCCAGTGCCTCTTTCTTGACGTCGATCACGAACAACAGGTCCGGCGTACCGCCCATCTCGCGGATACCACCCAGGGACGCCTGCAGCTTGCCCTGGTCACGCTCCATGCCCAGGCGCTCTTTCTTGGTCAGGCCGGCGGCACCGGATTCCATCTGCTCGTCAATGTGCTTGAGGCGCTGGATCGACTTGGAAACGGTCTGCCAGTTGGTCAGCGTACCGCCCAGCCAGCGGTGGTTCATGTAGTATTGCGCGGATTTCTCGGCGGCTTCGGCGATCGGCTGGCTCGCCTGACGCTTGGTGCCGACAAACAGAATGCGGCCGCCCTTGGCAACCGTGTCGCGGATGATTTGCAGCGCCTGGTCCAGCATCGGGACGGTCTGCGTCAGGTCCATGATGTGAATGCCGTTGCGCGCGCCATATATGTAATGCGCCATGCGCGGGTTCCAGCGCTGAGTCTGGTGACCAAAGTGAACGCCTGCTTCCAGCAGCTGGCGCATGGTGAACTCGGGAAGAGCCATGCTCGTTTTCCTTTCCGGTTTTGTCCTCGGCGGGGGTCTCGACGCAATTGCGCCAACCGGCGGACCCATGGGGATGTCTCTCCCATCGGCCCAACCCCACCTGCGGGTTGAGTGCTGGGGCCATACTGCAGGAGGATGCCGGGTGCAACCCCTTTTGATCCGATCGGGTTCGCCACGCCGGCCGACGACCGCTGGCCGACACCGCACGACGCATACAGGAATTTGCCGGACTGTCGCAAAACTGTTGTTAGAATCACCGAGGTGACTAGGCTGTGTTACATTGCACCAAACTCGTTTCCTTGGGGGAAAGCCATGAAAATCAGAACCTTGTTAGCTGCCGCTGCGTCATCCGTGGCCCTTTCGACAGGCGCATGGGCGCAGACCGAAATCCAATGGTGGCATGCGTTCACCGGCCGTCTTGGCGAACTTCTCGCCGAACAGATCGAGACCTTCAACGCCAGCCAGTCCGATTACGTCGTCATTGGCAATCACAAGGGCAACTACTCCGAGACCCTCAACGCCGGGATCGCCGCCTTCCGCGCCGGCGAGCAGCCGCACATCCTGATGGTGTTCGAAGTGGGCACCGCAACGATGATGGCCGCCGAGGGCGCGATCAAACCGGTCTACGAAGTCATGGCCGAGGGCGGCGCGCCCTTTGATCCCGACGGCTATCTCGGTCCGGTCAAGGGCTACTACACCACAACCGATGGCGAGATGCTGTCGCTGCCCTACAACTCCTCGACCCCGGTTCTGTGGGTCAACCGCGATGCGTTCACCGAGGCCGGACTCGATCCCGACATGGATCTGTCCACCTGGCAACAGGTCGGCGAGGCGCTGGATGCGCTCAAGGACGCGGGGAATCCCTGCCCCCTGACCACTGCCTGGCAGAGCTGGATCCATCTCGAGAATTTCAGCACCTGGCACAACCAGCCCTTTGCGACATTGGAAAACGGCTATGCCGGGCTTGGCACCGAGTTGACCTTCAACGGTCCGGCACAGGTGCAGCACATCGCGCAGATGGGAGAATGGGCGAAGGAGGGCAAGTTCATCTATAACGGCCGCCGCAACGAAAGTGGCGCGAATTTCCGCGCCGGCGAATGCGCGCTGTTCACCGAATCCTCCGCCGGCTACGCCGGGATCAAGGCCGAGGCCGATTTCGATTTCGAAATCCGTCCCCTGCCCTATTGGGACGGCGTCGACGGCGCGCCGCAGAACACCATCATCGGCGGCTCTTCGCTCTGGGTGCTCGCGGGGCATGAGCCGGAGGAATACGAGGGGGTGGCCGAGTTCCTGAGCTTCCTCTCGACCTCGGACATCCAGGCAAAGTGGCATCAGGATACCGGCTATCTGCCGATCACCCTGGCCGCGGCCGAACAGACCAGGGCGGAAGGGTTCTACGAGGCCAATCCCGGCACCGACATTGCCATCCAGCAGATGACCGGCGCCGAGCCGACGTCGAACTCCAGGGGCCTGCGACTGGGCAGCTTTGACCAGATCCGGGGCATCATCGATGAAGAACTGGAAGCTGTCTGGGCGGGTGACAAGGATGCACAGGCCGCCCTCGACAATGCCGTGCAGCGCGGCAACCAGTTGCTGCGCCGGTTTGAGCAGGCCAATCAGTAACGGTCGGTCGAGACGACCCTGCGTCCGGACGGTCCGGGCGCAGTACCTTTTTTCCGGGCCGTGACTGAGCCAACGGCCCCAGAACCGAACGATCAGGATGGAAAAGCGTGTAATCTTCAAGGGATGGTTGCTGCCGTTGCTGCTGCTGATGCCGCAGGTGATCATCACGGCGGTCTTCTTTTTCTATCCGGCGGGACAGGCCATCTGGCAATCGCTGTTCATCCCCGACCCCTTCGGCCTCAAATCTCAATTCGTCGGGCTGGGAAATTTCGAGTTCCTGCTGGGCGATCCCTATTACCGGGCTTCCTTTGTCACCACCGCGATTTTCTCGGGGCTGGTCACGATTTTCTCGATGGGCATCGCGCTTTATCTCGCCCTGCTGGCGGATCGTCTGATCAAGGGCGCGGGAACCTATCGCACGCTGCTGATCTGGCCCTATGCCGTGGCGCCTGCGGTCGCGGGCGTTCTTTGGCTTTTCATGTTCAACACGCGCGTTGGCGTCGTGTCATGGTATCTCGGTCTGCTCGGCTATGACTGGAACCACGTGCTGAACCAGACCGAGGCGATGGGTCTTGTCGTGGCGGCGTCAAGCTGGGGGCGGATCAGCTATAACTTCCTGTTCTTTCTCGCCGGGTTGCAGGCCATTCCCCGGTCGGTCATCGAGGCCGCCGCGATAGATGGCGCGCGCTTCTGGACACGTTTTCGCACGATCGTCTGGCCGCTGCTTTCGCCGACCACGTTCTTCCTGCTGGTGGTGAACGTGGTTTACGCGTTCTTTGAAACCTTCGGGGTGATCCACACGATCACCGGCGGCGGGCCACAGCAGGCGACAACCATCCTGGTCTACAAGGTCTATTCCGACGGGTTCGTCGGGCAGGATCTGGGCAGTTCCGCGGCGCAGTCGGTGATCCTGTTGCTGGTGGTCGGCCTGCTCACCGTGATCCAGTTCAAATTCATCGAACGGCGGGTGCATTACTGATGACGGAACGAACGGGCATGGTCGAGTCGCGCGGCACCGGTCTCTGGCTGACACATGCCGGGTTGATCGTCGGGGTTCTCATCATCTTCTTTCCGATCTGGCTGGCCTTCGTGGCGTCGACCGTCACCCAGACCGAGATCACGCAGCCGCCGATGCCGCTCTGGCCGGGCGACCGGTTCTTCGAAAATTACCGCGACGCCCTGGTGTCCGGCGTAAACGCGCCCGTCGCGCGGATGCTGGCGAATTCTCTGGTCATGGCCATGGGGATCGCATTGGGCAAGATCGTCATTTCGCTCCTCTCGGCCTTTGCCATCGTCTATTTCCGGTTTCCCGGCAGGCGGCTGTTCTTCTGGCTGATTTTCCTGACCCTCATGCTGCCGGTCGAGGTGCGGATCGTACCGACCTACGAGGTCGTTGCCGGCTTCGGCATGCTCAACAGCTATTCCGGCCTGATCTTCCCGCTGATCGCAAGCGCTACGGCCACCTTCCTGTTCCGGCAGTTCTTTCTGACGGTGCCGGACGAGTTGGCCGAGGCGGCGCGCGTCGACGGGGCGCGCCCGATGCGGTTTTTCTGGGATATCCTGCTGCCGATGAGCCGCACCAACATCGCCGCGCTCTTCGTGATCCTGTTCATCTACGGCTGGAACCAGTATCTCTGGCCCCTGTTGATCACCACGGACCCGTCGATGAACACGATCGTCATGGGCATCAAGCAGATGTTCCCCTCCGGTGACGACATCGCCGACTGGCCGGTCATCATGGCCACCTCCATCCTCGCCATGCTGCCCCCGATCATCGTGGTGATCAGCATGCAGAACCTGTTTATCCGCGGTCTCGTGGACAGTGAGAAATAAGTCATGGCAACTCTCAAGCTCAACTCCGTCAAGAAACGCTTTGGCAAGACCGAGGTGATCCACGGTGTCGATATCGACATTGCCGAGGGCGAATTCATCGTGATCGTCGGGCCGTCGGGCTGTGGAAAGTCCACCCTGCTGCGAATGGTGGCGGGGCTGGAAACCGTGACCGCGGGCGATATCGAAATCTCCGGCAAGCGGGTCAACGACCTTGAGCCGATGGATCGCGATATCGCGATGGTGTTCCAGAACTACGCGCTCTATCCGCACATGAGCGTCTATGAAAACATCTCCTACGGGCTCAGGATCGCGGGGGTTGCAAAGGACGAAATCGCCAGACGGGTCGCCACCGCGGCCAACATGCTGCAACTGGACGCCCATCTGAAGCGCAAACCGCGTGAACTCTCGGGCGGGCAACGCCAGAGGGTGGCCATGGGGCGCGCGATCGTACGCAAACCCTCGGTGTTCCTGTTCGATGAGCCGCTGTCCAACCTAGACGCCAAGCTGCGGGTGCAGATGCGTCTGGAAATCAAGGCGCTGCAAAAGGAGCTTGGGATCACGTCGCTCTACGTCACCCACGATCAGGTCGAGGCAATGACGCTGGCGGACCGGATGATCGTGATGCATGACGGTGTCGCCGACCAGATCGGCGCGCCGCTCGATGTCTATGCGAATCCGGCGACGCAATTTGTCGCGGGTTTCATCGGATCGCCGGCCACCAACTTTGTTCCCGCGACCTCTCTGGCGACGCCGCGCAGCGGCTGCGCAACCGTCGGCGTGCGCCCGGAACATGCGCGGATCGTTCATTCGGGCAACGGTCACGCCACCGGCATCGTCACGTTTTCGGAGGCGCTCGGAGCGGAGACGCTGATCCACCTCGCCCTGCCCTCGGGCGAGCAATTCACCGTGCGCCAGGAGGGAAGCATGCCGGGTCGCAATCCGGGCGAGCATTGCGGTATCGACTGGCCCCCGGCGAGCGAAATACACTTCGATGCCGCGGGTCAGCGGGTGACCGCCCGCTGATCGGTCAGACGCGCCTCGTGGCAGGCGCGCACGACCGCTTCGCAATGTGCGGCCAGCGCCTTGCGATTGGCGAAATCGGCCACACGCACCGCCGGATGATACACCAGTTCGACCGATCCCGGACGACGTACCGCCAGCGTCTTGATCAGGTGCTCGCCGAACGCCATGTCGCCCCACCAGCCATAGAATCGCGCGGGTTCTCCCTGCGGCGCATGATAGATCACATTCACCGGCTGCACATGAACCACGTCCTTCAGATGATCCGTAAAGAACGCCGCAAAGAGTGTTGTTTTGAATGGCAATATTCGCAATCCATCCGTGGACGTTCCCTCCGGGAAGAACAGCAGCTTGTGGCCCGCCAGCAGCCGCTGTTCGAAGAGTTCGGTCTGCTCGCGCGCGCGGGCCGGATTGCGCTCGATGAAAACGGTGCCGGTGGCCCGGGCCAGCCAGCCGATCCCCGGCCAGCGCGCGACTTCCGATTTTGACACGAAATACACCCGCTTGCGGGCGTTCAGCGCAAAGATGTCGAGCCAGGAGGAATGGTTCGCGACCACGGCGCCGTGTTCGCGCATCAGTTGCCCGGACGTTGAAAAGCCCATGCCCAGAATGCGAAACGCATTGCGACAGACAAATTGCGTGATGTAAGGCGTCACGGGCCGCCTGAGACCATAGACCGGCCGCTCGATCAGGCGCACCAGAAGCAGCAGCAGCAGGCAACCGAAGACCAGGACCGCCAGAACCGTTCCGCGCAAGGCGATGCGCAGCCATCCCCCCGGTCCGATGTGAAACGGATCCGGTTCCGCGTCGCTGTCCCATGTCGGGTTCATCGCGTCCGCTCGCCCGTGTAGAGACGCCTCTGCCGCGCATTCATGCGCGCGGTGTCGAGCACGAGACAGACATCGGTCGTGTTGAATGCGTGATCCAGATAGGCCCCCTCTCCGACAAAACCGCCAAGCCGCAGATATGCCTTGATCAGGGCCGGCATCTCGATCATGGCCCGCCGCCGGTCGATCTCGTCCGGCGCGACAAGGTCCATGCGCTGAAAGTGATCTGCCCGCGCCCGAGCGCGCAATTCGGGCGGGGCGAGATGCGCATGGTTCAGCATGCTGAGCGGCTGCGCAAGCGCCTGCGGGTCGGTTCCACGAAAACTGGCCACGCCGAACAGGATATCGATTCCGTGCGTTTCGACATAGCGCGCCAGCCCGGTCCACAAGTGAAACATCGCGACCCCGCCGCGAAAATCGCGGTGCAGGCATGATCGCCCCAGCTCGAGCAACCGTCGGCCGGTGGCGCGCAGCGGTTTGAGATCATACTCGCTCTCGGAATAGAACTGCCCGGCCTCGATCGCCTGGTCCTCGCGCATCAGGCGATAGACGCCGACCACCTGCCCTGTCGGTTCGTGATGCACCAGAAGATGATCGAGATATGGATCGAATCGATCCTTTTCCAACCCGTTCTCGTGATCTACAAGCGGGCCGCCGCCGCCCAATTCACGCACGAACACATCATAGCGCAACGCCTGTGCGGCCCGCAGTTCGGCGTCATCACGCGCCAGCCTGACGGTAAATTCGGGCTCGGGTCCAGGCATTTCGGCAGTGGTCATCTATCCGGAATTCAGTTGACGACCCATAGCGCGCATTGATGCGCAATGGCAACAAAAGCAACGGCTTTGCGCGAAATTAACCATTCGTAAACCGATTTCAGGAATCAAAGACGGGAACCAGCGACACGCGTGTGCCGTCAATGACCACCTTTCCCTGCTCGCGAAAGTTGACCGTGATCTTGCCCCCGATATTGGATTGCACCTGTCCGACGCCCCAATCATTGAAATCGGGGTGGCGTACAAGCATACCGGGTTCAAGTATCGCGTTGAGATCGTTCACAACAGCCCCTGAAACGGAGGATTTATGTGGGACAGAGTAACCACAATCTGGCGTCGTTGATAGGCTCCAGAATCTGCCATGACCTGATCAGCCCGATCGGGGCGATCACCAATGGTCTCGAACTGCTCGACATGGCCGGAGGGGTCCATGGACCCGAGTTCGATCTGATCAGCGACAGCGTTGGCAATGCCGGCGCGCGCATCCGGTTCTTTCGCATCGCCTATGGTGCATCCGGCGATCAGATGCTCGGGCGCGCCGAAATCATGTCGGTGCTCGAGGACGTCAGCCGAGGCGGACGCCTGCAGATACACTGGACGCCGGTCGAACCGCAAAGCCGCGGCAACGTGCGTCTCGCATTTCTGGCAATCCAGTGTCTTGAGAGCGCGATGCCCTATGGCGGCACCGTCACGGTGACCGTCGAGGGTGAGCAGTGGAGCGTCGCCGGCGTGTCGGACAAGCTGAATGTCGATCACGCGCTCTGGGCCGGATTGTCGGCTCCGGAAACGCTCAATCAGATCACCCCGGCGCAGGTGCAGTTTCCGCTGATGCCGACCGTCGCGGCCGATTTGGGGCGCACGATTGCCACCGAACAGGCGAATGGACACATCATCATAAGATTCTGAGGCGGCGCGCATTTCAGGGCGTTTTGCGATCGATCCGGGCCACCGGGCATCGCGAGCTGCGTCAGGCGCGCACCGTACCATCCCCGCGCACGATGTATTTGAAGCTGGTCAGCTGCTTGGCACCGACCGGCCCGCGCGCGTGCATCTTGCCCGTCGCGATGCCGATTTCCGCGCCCATGCCGAACTCTCCGCCGTCGGCGAACTGTGTCGATGCGTTCTGCAACAGGATCGCGCTGTCCAGCCGTTCAAAGAAATGTGCCGCGGCCCCGGTGCTCTCGGTGATGATGCAATCGGTGTGGTTGGATCCGAAGCGCCGGATATGGGCGATGGCCGCATCCAGATCGGCAACGGGCCTGGCGGCGATGATCATGTCGAGATATTCCCGGCCCCAATCCTCGTCGCCGGCAGCGACCGTTCCGGCGATCTCGGCGAGCACACCTTCTGCGCGCACCTCGACCCCGGCAGCCACCAGGGCTTCAATCACCTCTCTACCGATGGTCCCGGCAATATCCTCGTGGATCAGAAGGCATTCCGCCGCGCCGCAGATGCCCGTCCGTCGCGTCTTGGCGTTCAGCACGACATCAAGCGCCTTTTGCGGGTTGGCGTCCTTGTCGAGATAGATGTGCACAATGCCTTCCAGGTGGGCAAAGACCGGCACCCGGGCCTCGCGTTGCACCAGCCCGACCAGCCCCTTGCCGCCGCGCGGCACGATCACGTCGACCGTGTCGGTCATGGTCAGCAATTCCGAAACCGCGGCACGGTCGCGCGTCGGCACAAGCTGTATCGAGTCCTCGGAGAGACCCGCGCTGCGCAGACCCTCAACGAGACGGGCATGGATGGCCGTGGACGAATGGAAACTCTCCGAACCGCCGCGCAGGATCACCGCATTGCCCGATTTCAGGCACAGCGCCCCGGCATCCGCCGTCACGTTGGGGCGGCTTTCATAGATCACGCCGATCACCCCGAGCGGGGTGCGCACGCGGCTGATATGCAGGCCGGTGGGGCGATCCCACTCTTCGATGACTTCACCGACGGGATCGGTCTGATCGGCGACCGCGCGCAGCCCGTCGGCAATGCCACGGATACGCTCTTCGTCCAGCATGAGCCGGTCCATCATCGCAGCCGACAGTCCCTTGTCGCGGCCATAATCCAGGTCGCGGCCGTTTGCAGCGATGATGTCCGCGCGGTCGCGCCACATCGCGTCCGCCGCCGCAAGCAGTGCCGCGCGCTTGCTCTGTGGGCTGGCAAAGGCGAGGGTCTGGCTGGCGGTCCTGGCACGTGACCCGATTTCGGCCATCAATGCGGGAATGTTATCCATGTCTTTCATCGTCTGCGCCCTTTTCTGTGCATCGCCGGCGGCCCTGCCTCGCAACAGGGAACATCGGCGAGAAACCTACAATGCCATATCGTCGCGATGGATCAAGGCCGCACGACCGGGATAGCCGAGCTTGTCCTCGATGTCGGACGATTTGCATCCCATGATCGAGCGCGCTTCGCTGGCGGTATACCGGCTGAGACCCTGCCCGATCCGATGATTTCCGGGCTCGTGAATCTCGACCGGGTCGCCCCGCCCGAAGCTGCCCGAGACGGCGATGACGCCCGCCGGGAGCAGGCTGTTGCCGCGCCCGAGAGCATCTGCAGCACCGGGATCAACGGTGACCACACCGCGCGGTTTCATCGCGTTGATCCAGCGTTTACGCGCGGTCTGCGGATCCAGCTGGGCGGTGAAACGGGTGGAGTTCGCGCCATTATCAAGCGATTGCAGTGGGTTATGCGTTGATCCTTCGGTGATCGCCATGGCACAGCCGCCAGCGGTCGCCATCTTGGCGGCCATCAGTTTCGTCTTCATACCGCCCTTGGACAGGCCCGAGCCCGCATCACCTGCCATCGCCTCGATCTCGGGCGTGATCGCATCGATGCGATCATAGCGTCTGGCTTGCGGGTCGGTCGCGGGATTCGCTGTGTAAAAGCCATCAACGTCCGAGAGCAGGATCAACTGGTCCGCGCCCACGGTCACCGCGACCTGCGCGGCCAGGCGATCATTGTCGCCATAGCGGATTTCATCGGTGGCGATGGTGTCGTTTTCGTTCACGATCGGCACCGCTTGCAGCCCGAGCAATGTTTCGAGCGTCGCCCGCGTGTTCAGGTAACGTCGTCGATTCGTACTGTCTTCCAGTGTCACGAGAACCTGCGCCGTGGTGATGCCATGCGGGGTCAGCGCCTCTTCATAGGCGCGGGCCAAACGGATTTGCCCGACGGCCGCCGCGGCCTGGGACTGTTCCAGCGCGAGTTCGCACGCCGGGAGGCCAAGAACGCCACGCCCGAGCGCGATGGAGCCCGACGACACGAGGATGACATCGGCGCCACCCCGCTTCAGCCACGCGACATCCTCCGCCAGCGACCTGAGCCAATCCGCCCGCAGCGCGCCGGATCCCCGGTCAACCAGCAGCGCCGAGCCGATCTTGACAACGACACGCCGGGCGCGCTTCAGGGACTCCACGATGTCGCCCCGGCGTCGGGTTTCTGGCGCAGCCTGTCCGCATCGATCTGCGAGCGCAGCGCGCGCAACACATCCTGCACCCCCTCGCGGCTGACCCCGGACATGGTCATCACCGCGCCACCGCTGGCCTTTTCAAGTTCCGCAACAGCCGCCGCTCGTTCCTCGTCATCGAGGGCATCGACCTTGTTCAGCGCGGTAACGCGCGGCTTGTCGGCCAAGGCTCCGCCATAGGCTTCGAGTTCGTGGATAATCGTCTGGTAATCCTCGGAAATCGTCTCGGACGTGCCATCGATCAGGTGCAGCAGTACGGCGCAGCGCTCCACATGGCCCAGAAACCGGTCCCCGATACCGCGCCCCTCATGGGCGCCGGCGATCAGGCCCGGAATATCGGCGATCACGAACTCGACATTGTCCACGCCCACCACGCCAAGGTTCGGATGCAGCGTGGTGAACGGGTAATCGGCAATCTTGGGGCGCGCATTGGACGTGGCCGCCAGAAATGTGGATTTGCCCGCGTTGGGCAACCCCAGCAGACCGACATCCGCGATCAGCTTGAGACGCAGCCAGAGCGTGCGCTCCACCCCTTCCTGCCCCGGATTGGCGCGGCGGGGGGCCTGGTTCGTCGAGGACTTGAAATGCAGGTTGCCGAAACCGCCGTTGCCGCCCCGCGCCAGTTGCACGCGCTGGCCGACCTCGGTGAGATCCGCGATCACGGTTTCCTCATCCTCGTCCAGGATTTCGGTGCCCACCGGCACGCGCAGCACGATGTCGTCACCATCCTTGCCGGTGCGTTGCCGTCCCATGCCCGGCTGACCGTTCTTGGCAAAGAAGTGCTGCTGATAGCGGAAGTCGATCAACGTGTTCAGCCCCTCGACCGCCTCGGCCCAGACCGAGCCGCCGTTGCCGCCATCGCCGCCATCGGGTCCGCCATATTCGATGTATTTTTCGCGGCGGAAGCTGATGCAGCCGTTTCCGCCGGCACCGGACCGGATATAGACCTTTGCGAGGTCCAGGAATTTCATCGCTCAAACACCTTATTTTCAAGACATGACCGCAGATTGCCCCAACCCATGCCATCGTTCGGTCCCGTGTCGCATCGCTGTGCCACATCGGTCGGCCCCGAGGCAAGGGGCTGCGGCGGGAATGCCACATGTTCGCGTCATGATGCCCGGGTCGCGGCGACCGCCCTAACCGGCCTTTTTCTTGCGGACCAGCTTTTCGGCAAGATCGCGGGCGATGGCAAAGGCCCCCTTGATCTTGTCAGAGTCCTTTCGCCAGTCCCGGCGCACCACGATCTTGTTGTCCTTGACCTTGGCCATGCCGCGCTGGTCCTGGATGAACGCCACGAGACCCTCGGGGCTGGCGAACTTGTCGTTGTGGAACTGGATCGTGGCCCCCTTGGGGCCTCCGTCCAGCTTGGAAATACCGGCGCGTTTGCACATCGCCTTGATCCGCACGACCAGCAACAGCGTGTTGACCTCCTTGGGGAGCTTGCCAAACCGGTCGATCAACTCCGCGGCGAATCCTTCGAGTTCAACCTTGGTCGACAGCGCCGACAGACGCCGGTACAGTCCGAGGCGCACGTCAAGGTCGGGCACATAGCTTTCGGGGATCAGAACCGGCACACCCAGGTTGATCTGTGGTGCCCATTGATCGTCCGACTCCGACAACCCTTCCATTTCGCCGGCCTTGATCTTGGCAATCGCCTCTTCCAGCATCGACTGATAGAGTTCGTAGCCGACATCGCGCATCTGGCCGGATTGCTCCTCGCCCAGCAGGTTTCCGGCACCGCGAATGTCCAGATCCTGGCTCGCCAGCGTGAACCCGGCCCCCAATGTATCGAGCGAACCGAGCACGCGCAGACGCTTTTCGGCGGCGGGGGTCAGCCTGGCCCTGGGTTTCGTCGTCAGGTAGGCATAGGCGCGGGTCTTGGAACGCCCCACCCGTCCCCGGATCTGATAGAGTTGCGACAGGCCGAACATGTCGGCGCGGTGGATGATCATGGTGTTGGCGGTCGGAATGTCGAGTCCGGATTCGACGATGGTCGTGGCCAGCAGCACATCGTACTTGCCGTCGTAAAATGCGTTCATCCGGTCATCGAGCTCGCCTGCCGCCATCTGCCCATGGGCAACGATCACGCTGATCTCCGGCACCTGATCCTTCAGGAATTGCTCGATCTCGGGCAGGTCGGAAATGCGCGGCACCACGTAAAAGGACTGCCCGCCGCGATAATGTTCGCGCAAAAGCGCCTCGCGGATGGTGACGGCATCGAATTCGCTGACATAGGTGCGGATTGCCAGCCGGTCGACCGGAGGTGTCCCGATGATCGACAGATCCCGCACGCCCGAGAGCGACAGTTGCAGCGTGCGCGGGATCGGCGTTGCGGTCAGGGTCAGGACGTGGATATCGCTGCGCAGCTGTTTCAGGCGCTCCTTGTGTGTCACCCCGAAATGCTGTTCCTCGTCGATGACCAGCAGGCCGAGATTGCTGAAGCGCACCCCCCTGGCCAGCAGCGCGTGCGTACCGATGACGATATCGACCGTACCGCGCGCCATGCCCTCGCGTGTCTGTTGCGCGTCCCGGGCCGGGACGAAACGAGACAATTGCCGCACCTGGAACGGAAAGCCACGGAACCGTTCGGCGAAACTGGCGTAATGCTGGCGGGCCAGAAGGGTCGTCGGAGCGATGATCGCCACCTGAACGCCGGACATGGCCGCGACAAAGGCGGCGCGCATCGCCACCTCGGTTTTGCCAAAGCCCACATCGCCGCAAACCAGCCGATCCATCGGCGTTCCGCTGGTCATGTCGCCCAGCACATCGGCAATGGCAGCCAGCTGATCGTCGGTTTCCTGATAGGGAAAACGCGCGCAGAACGCTTCCCAGGCGTGGTGTTCCGGTTCCAGGATCGGCGCCTTGCGCAGCGCGCGTTCCGCCGCCACCCGGATCAGCCGGTCCGCCATCTCGCGGATGCGTTCCTTGAGCCGCGCCTTCTTGGCCTGCCATGCGCCGCCGCCGAGCTTGTCGAGCAGGCCTTCTTCGTGGCCATATTTCGACAGCAATTCGATATTCTCGACGGGCAGGTAGAGTTTCGCGCTTTCGGCGTATTCCAGCAGCAGGCATTCATGGGCGGCACCGGCGGCGGTGATCACCTCGAGCCCCTGATAGCGCCCGATCCCGTGATCCACATGCACCACCAGATCGCCGGGAGACAGGGATTGCGTTTCGGTCAGGAAATTCTCGGCCTTGCGCCGCTTCTTGGCGGACCGGATCAGCCGGTCACCCAGCACGTCCTGCTCGGAGATAACGGTCAGCTCTTCGGTCTGAAACCCGTGTTCGAGCGCCCAGACCGTCAGGTACAACCCGTGCTTGCCGATGCGGGTGGCGTTCGGGATGGCGATGGTTTCGGCCAGCCCCTCGTCTTCGATCAGCCCGGACAGACGCTCGCGCGCGCCTTCGGAATAGGACGCGATCACCACCGGTCCGGCCCGCAGCCGGTCGCGCACATGATCGGCCAGCGCGCCAAAGAGGCTGATCTGTTCCTGCTGGCGTTCCGGTGCAAAATTCCGCCCGATGCGGCCGCCGGCGTCGATCACGCCGGGGCCCGTTGCCTGTGGCAGGGGATGAAATTGCAGCACGCGACGGTCGGCAACCGCGTCTTGCCACGCGGCATCGTTCAGATAGAGCAAGTCGGGCGGCGCGGGTTTGTAGACGCTGTCCATCCTGGATTTCGCCTGCATCGCCAGCTTGCGGGTCTCGTACTGGTCCTGGATGCCGTCCCATCGCGACAGACGCGACGGTGTCACCTGATCATCCTGCGTCACCGTCACGCCGGGCAGAAAGTCGAACAGGGTTTCCAGCCGGTCGTGAAAGAACGGCAGCCAGTGCTCGATGCCCTGGTGCTTGCGCCCCGCGCTGACCGCTTCGTAAAGCGGGTCGTCGGTGCCCGCCGCGCCGAATTCGATCCGGTAGTTCTGGCGAAACCGGGTGATCGCCGCGTCGTCGAGAATGACCTCGGAAACCGGCGCAAGCTCGACCATGTCGAGCTTTTCCGTCGTGCGCTGGCTGACCGGATCGAACCGGCGCGCGCCATCAAGCAGATCGCCGAACAGGTCGAGCCGCACCGGACCGCCCTCGCCCGGTGGAAAGATGTCGATGATCCCGCCCCGGATCGCATAGTCGCCCGGTTCCATCACTGTCGGGCTCTGGCTGAATCCCATCCGCACGAGGAACTGGCGCAGGGCCGTTTCGTCGATGCGATCACCGACACGGGCGCTGAAGGCCGCATCGCGCAGCACGTCGCGCGCCGGCACCCGCTGTGTCGCGGCGTTGAGCGTGGTCAGCAATACGAACCGGCCCGGAACCTGATGCACCAGCGCCGCCAGCGTGGCCATGCGCGCCGCCGAGATATCCGCATGCGGAGACACCCGGTCATAGGGCAGGCAATCCCAACCGGGAAACACGATAATCGGCATGTCGGGCGCAAAGAACGCGAGCGCCGCACGCAGCGCCGCAAGGCGTTTGTCATCGCGGGCGATGTGGATCACCGGGGCCTGCTCGCGCGCGACCTCGTTCAGGATGAGGCGCGCGTCGAAACCTTCGGGTGCTCCGCCGACGGTGATATGGCCCGATGGCTTCATCTGTCTTGCTCCGATTGGTTGTCTTGTCTCAGTGGCCCAGAACGCCGATGGTAAGATTCTGGTACATCCCCCAAAGCGCGGTGAAGAATATGGCGACCATCCCGATCGCCTGTACAGCGAACCTGTGCCGGGCGAGGATTTTACGCAGGGTCTCGCCGGAGGCGGCCTGCTGTTCGATACGGCGCGCGGTGGCAAGGCTCATAGCGCCGATCACCACCATGGGAAACATCAGCAACAGAACCGCCTGGGCGAATTCCATCCAGTACCAGAAGCCCAGCACCGCAAGCGTGGAGAGCAGGAAGCAGGCAAAACCGATCAGCCACATGCCCGACACCCGCCAGATATAGAGCAGCCGGTTGACGTTCACCCGCGTGATGATCTCCAGATCAAGCGCGGTCTGCCCGCCGACACGCCGCGCCCGCTGGACCATGTCATAGGGAATGCCCAGCACCCAATGGCTCGCCGAGGACCAGAAGACCGCCAGCGCGATCCAGTACCAGAGGTTCGAAAAGGACCGCATGTCGATCAGTTCGAATATGAATGAATACCATTCCACGCGCCGTCCCCGGTTTCACCTTCCGGCTGGAATTGCACACGGTGCCGTGTTGCTCTTGCCGATGACGGCATTCCATGCCACCCCATGACGGATTGTTCAAGGAGACTGCGTCATGAAACCCACCGTTGCCTCTTTTCCCGCGGCCCGCTTGCGCCGTGCGCGCCAGTCCCCGGCGGTACGCGGTCTGGTGCGCGAGAATACGCTGTCGGTCGAGGATCTCATCTGGCCGATATTCGTGCGCTCCGGCGACGGTGTGCAAGAACCCGTGCCATCGATGCCCGGTGTCATGCGGCGCAGCGTCGATAAGACGGTCGAGGCGGCACGCGAGGCGGCCGATCTGGGAATACCGGCAATCTGCCTGTTTCCCTATACCGGTCTCGAAGAGCGTACCGCGGACTGCGCCGGCGCCTGGAACCCCGAAAACCACACCAACCGCGCCATCCGCGCGATCAAGTCCGCTGTCCCCGAGATCGCGATCATGACCGACGTCGCCCTGGATACCTATAATATTAACGGTCATGACGGGTTGGTGGTGAATGGCGAAATCGTCAACGACCCGACGGTCGAGGCGCTTGTGAAAATGGCCGTGGCGCAGGCCGAGGCAGGCGCGGACATCATCGGGCCGAGCGACATGATGGATGGTCGTATCGGCGCGATCCGTTCCGCGCTCGAGCATGGCGGACATCACAACGTGATGATCCTGAGCTATGCCGCGAAATATGCCAGCGCATTCTATGGCCCTTTCCGCGATGCGGTCGGAGCGTCGGCGGCGCTGACCGGGGACAAGAAGACCTACCAGATGGACCCGGCCAATTCGAACGAGGCGCTGCGCCTGATCGAGCGCGATCTGAACGAGGGCGCCGACATGGTCATGGTCAAACCCGGCCTGCCGTATCTCGACATCTGCCAGCGGGTGAAGGAGACGTTTGGCGCCCCGACCTTTGCCTACCAGGTCAGCGGTGAATACGCGATGATCCGCGCCGCGCAGCAGAACGGCTGGATCGACGGGGAACGCGTGATGCTCGAGAGCCTGATGGCGTTCAAGCGTGCCGGGTGTGACGGTATCCTGACCTATTTCGCACCCGATGTCGCCCGCGTGCTGAACCGCTGACCGCCGGTGCGGATGCGCGTGGCTCGGGCGATCCGAGAAACGGCGCGATCCGCCGGATGCCAACGGTACTTTTGTCAAGAGCTCCGGAAATGCCAGCGATAAGTCGCCGAATCATTGTCCTTGCGGCGTGACAAACCGGGGATTCCTGCGTATATTTCGCGCCAAGGCCGGTGAAAACGGTCAACCCAGGCAAACATTTACAGGCAGTATTGACATGAGCAGCATCACCACGAAACACACGCCCCCCGTGGGTCTGACCCGGCGCGGATTTGCATTTGGCGCGCTGGCGGGGACGACATTGATCGCGGCCTGCGGCAACGGCGTCGGCAGCAATGGCGCAGCCACGATCGACGCGCGCGTCGATGCGACGCTGGCCCAGATGTATCGCACCTATCCCAACACCCGCGATCTTGCCGCAAAAGCCAATGGCATGTTGGTCATGCCGCTGGTGACCGAGGCCGGATTCGGGTTTGGCGGCGGCTATGGCCGCGGTGCCTTGCGGGTCAACGACGTGACGGTCGATTACTATTCCAACACCAAGGCCAGCGCCGGGTTCCAGATCGGGGCCAAGCAATATGCGCATGTCCTGTTCTTCATGACGCATGACGCGCTGGAAGGTTTCCGCCGCGCCAGCGGTTGGACCGCCGGAGCCGAGATCGACTATGTGACGCCCGAAGGCGGTGAATCCGCATCCACCGATACAAATGTTCTGACCGCGCCGATCCTTGCGGCAATCTTCGGTCAGGCCGGGCTCTATGCCGGGGCGTCGCTGGAAGGTGCCAAATATACCCGCATCATTCCCTGATCGCGACATACGGTCCTCGGCTGGCGTGGCCTGCGTACGCTATTGCCAGCCGGGTTCAGTTCAACGCTTTTCACCATCCCGTTTGAACGCACGCAGGCGCCGGATCAGGCTTGAGGTGTCCCAGCGTCCGCCGCCCATCTGCTGTACGTCCTTGTAATACTGATCGACCAGCGCCGTGACCGGGAGCGACGCGCCCACCTCATCCGCCGTTGCGAGACAGATATCGAGATCCTTGCGCATCCAGTCGACCGCGAACCCATGTTCGAAATGATCGTCGAGCATCGTTTCATAACGGTTGGACATCTGCCAGGATCCTGCGGCACCCTGGCTGATGACCTCGACGACCGCGCGCCCGTCCAGCCCGGCGCTCTCGGCAAAATGAAGCGCTTCGGAGAGACCCTGGACCAGCCCGGCAATGGCGATCTGGTTGCACATCTTGGTCATCTGTCCGGCACCGCTTTCGCCGATGCGCCGGCAAATGCGCGCATAAGCGCCAATAATCTCTTCCGCCCGGTCATAGACCGGCTGATTCCCGCCGCACATCACCGAAAGGACCCCGTTTTCCGCGCCGGCCTGACCGCCGGAAATCGGCGCATCGACGAATCCCAGCCCGGCCTCATCCGCGGCGGCGTAAAGCTCGCGCGTCACCTTCGCCGAAACGGTGGTGTGATCGACGAAAACCGATCCTTCCGTCATTCCGGCAAAGGCGCCATCCGCGCCCAGACAGACGCTGCGCAGGTCGTCGTCATTGCCGACACAGCACATGACGAAATCCGCGCCCTGCGCCGCCTCGCGCGGGGTGTCCGCACGCGCGCCACCATGTTCCGCAACCCATGATTCGGCCTTGGCGGGCGACCGGTTATATACGGTCACGTCATGTCCGGCCGACTTCAGATGCCCGGCCATCGGATATCCCATCACCCCGAGACCCAGAAACGCGAGCTTTGCCATTTGCTTTCCCTCCGAACCCGTTTCAAATAGATTGCCTCCGTATCTAACAGGCATCTCTGCCAGACAAAATCGCCAATTGCCGGCCACGCGCCGACGATCTTCGTGAGGACAGTATGAGCATCGTTTTTCGCTGGTTGTTGCGCATCGCCGCCGGGCTGGTCGGGCTGGTCGTGGTTGTGGTTGCGCTGGTCTATTACCTCGCCAGCCAGTCGCTGCCGGATTACGACCGCACCGTGCAGGTCGAAGGTCCCACCGCACCGATCGAGATCGTCCGCAACAATGCCGACGTGCCGCATATCTTTGCCGAGACCGACCCGGACGTGTTCTTCGGGCTTGGATATGCACATGCGCAGGATCGCCTGTGGCAGATGACCATCATGCGTCGCGCGGCGCAGGGCCGGCTATCCGAGGTGTTCGGGCAGAAGACCGTGGCCGATGACCGCCTGATGCGTCGGCTCGACATCTATCGGTTGGCGGCGCAATCGGTGGGCGCGCAGGATGATCAGACCTTGCAGGCCCTGAATGCCTATGCGGCGGGTGTCAACGCGCGGCTTGCCGAAATCAACAGGGACGCACTGGGACGGGGTGCGCCCGAAATGTTCCTGTTCAATGCACCGGTTGCCCCGTGGACCCCGGCGGATTCGCTTGCGCTGGTCAAGTTGATGGCGCTGAAATTGTCCGGCCACGTGGTGGACGAGGTCCTGCGCGCGCGTGTGTCGCTGATGCTCGACGATCCGGCACGGATCGCGGACGTCCTGCCCGAGGCGCCGGGCACCGGTATCGCCGAGCTCCCCGAATATTCGGCGCTGTTTCCCGGCCTGCCCCGCTATGCAGAGGTCAAGCAGGATGAACGCTCGTCGCTGTCGCCGGTGGCAAAACGCGGCATGGCAGGTGCTTCGAATGCGTGGACGGCGGCGCCGTTCCGCTCGGCGGCCGGGGGCACCCTGCTGGCGAATGACCCGCACCTGGGCTTTTCGGCCCCTTCACTCTGGTATCTGGCACGGCTCGAACTTGCCAGCGGCGGGGTGATCGGTGGCACCATTCCCGGTATTCCCGTGGTGATGACCGGGCGCAGCGATACGCTCGGCTGGGGGCTGACCTCGGCTTATGTGGACGATCAGGATCTGTTCATCGAACGCCTGAATCCCGACAATCCGGAAGAATACGAAACGCCGGAGGGGTTCAAGCCGTTTGAAAGCCGCCCGTCGATCATCGAGATCAAGGGCGAGTCGCCGATTACCCTGACCCTGCGCTGGACCGAGAACGGACCGGTATTGCCACGGGGGCAGTTCGGCCTCGACGCGATCACGCCACCGGGCCATGTGGTCACCCTGGGCTGGACGGCGCTCAGCCCGCAGGACACGACCCTGTCCGCCGCCATGGCGATGATGGAAGCGAAGTCTGTGCAAGAGGCGATCAAGCTGACCGAGGGGTACATCGCCCCGGCGCAGAACCTGTCGCTGATCGACAAGGACACGATCGCCATGAAACTGATCGGCGCGGTGCCGCGCCGCGATCCGCGCCACAACAGCCAGGGCCGCATGCCGTCACAGGGCTGGCGACAGGAAAATCGCTGGCAAGGGCGGATGCCCTATGACACCAACCCCGAATTCGTGTCGCCGAGTGGGGGCATCCTTGGCAACACCAACAACAAGATCGTCGACCGCCCTTTCCCCGATCACATTTCATTCGTCTGGGGCGACACCCAGCGGGTCAATCGCTGGCAGCGGCTCATGCAGTCGCGCGAGGTCCACACCCGCGACAGCTTTATCGAGGCGCAGCTCGATCCGGTGAGCTTTACCGCGCGCTCGCTGCTTCCGCTGATCGGTGCGGATCTCTGGTTTACCGGTGAATCCGCGCCCGAGGGCACGCAGGAGCGGCAGCGCCAGATTGCCCTGTCCCTGCTGGCGGACTGGAACGGCGAAATGAACGAACACCTGCCGGAACCGCTGATCTATGCGGCGTGGCTGCGCGCGTTGAACCAGAGGCTGATCCGCGATGAGCTTGGGCCCCTGGCCGACGAGTTCAAACGCGCGGATCCGGTCTTTATCGAACGGGTCTATCGCGACATCGACGGGGCAAGCATCTGGTGTGACATACGCCAGAGCGCGCCGGTTGAAACCTGCACCGACATTGCGCGGCTGGCGCTGGATGACGCGCTCTACTGGATTGCCGATACATATGGGACGGCGTTGGAAAGCCTGCGCTGGGGCGACGCGCATCAGGCCACCCAGGATCACCCGGTGCTCGGCGACGTTCCGATCCTTCGCTACTTCGTGAATATCCGCCAATCCACCAGCGGCGGCGACAACACGCTGCTGCGCGGACTGACCTCGGGCGAAGACCCTGCCCCGTTCGAGAATGTCCACGGCGCGGGGTATCGCGGGGTTTATGACTTTGCCGATCCAGACAGTTCGGTCTTCATCATCTCCACCGGTCAGTCAGGCCATTTCCTGTCACGCTACTATGACGACCTCGCGCAGCTTTGGCGTCGGGGAGAATATATTCCGATGTCTCTGGACGAGGAACTTGCGCGGGCGGCAGCGGTGGGCACGACGATCCTCACCCCCCGGATCGAATGACATGGCACCCGGCATGACGGCGAACTCTGAACGGGGCACCCTTGCCTGCGCGCGATACCGCGATCAGCGCTCGCGCCGGGTGAAACGGATGATCACAACGCCCTGAATTTTGCCTGCTGGTGCGCCGTCCAGATCACCGAGATGTCAAAACCGTCCTCGGTCTGGGTTTCCGATTGCACAACGTCCTGTTCGAACAGCCACGCCCGTTTCCGCCCGTCCGGAAAGCCGAGATGCAGCTCTTCGGCAAAGCGCGCGCCCTGCAAGGCGTCGGAGATCGCGACCAGCAGGTCCTCGATGCCTTCGCCGGTCAGCGCCGACAGACAGAACAGACCGTCATCGCGGTCGGCGCGGGCGCGCAAGGCGTCCTGTTCATCCGGTCCGAGCAGGTCGAGCTTGTTCCAGATTTCGAGCATCTGGCGATCTTCGTCGATCCCGAGCGAATTCAGGATGTTCTCGACATCGCGGGCCTGCTCGTCTGTCTCTGCATGGCTGATGTCGCGGACATGCACGATCAGGTCGGCGGCGAGTACCTCTTCCAGGGTGGCGCGAAACGACGCGACGAGTTCGGTGGGCAGATCGCTGATGAATCCCACCGTATCCGACAGGATGATCTCGGGTCCTTCGGGCAAGACCACGCGGCGCATGGTCGGGTCGAGCGTGGCAAAGAGCATGTCCTTTGCCATCACCTCGGCACCTGTCAGGCGGTTGAAAAGCGTTGATTTCCCGGCGTTGGTATAGCCGACGAGCGCAACAATCGGGAACGGCACCTTGGCGCGGGCCTTGCGATGCAACTCTCGGGTCTTGACGACCTTGTCCAGTTGCCGGCGCAGGCGCACGAGCTGTTCGTCGATGGCGCGTCGGTCGGCCTCGATCTGGGTTTCACCGGGGCCACCGACGAAACCCAGCCCGCCGCGCTGCCGCTCAAGGTGTGTCCAGGCCCGGACCAGACGCGTGCGTTGATAGGACAAGGCGGCCATCTCGACCTGGAGAACACCCTCGCGCGTGCGGGCGCGATCGCTGAAGATCTCGAGAATCAACCCGGTCCGGTCGAGCAGCTTGACCCCCCAGGCCTTTTCGAGGTTGCGTTGCTGCACCGGCGAAACCGGACCATCGATCAGGACCAGCTCGATATCGGCGTCGGCAAAGCGCGTCTTCAGTTCCTCGATCTTGCCCTTGCCGAACAACATTCCGGCATGCGCCCTGGGCAAGGGCACGATATCGCTGCCGATGACCTCGAGATCCGGCAGCGCCACGGCCAGCGCCACGGCTTCCTCGAGCGCCGGGCCGGAATCGCGGCGGTCGGGGTCGGTGCGAATGTCTGGATGCAGCACCCAGGCCCGGGTGCTCACACTCTCATGATCCATCAAGTAGCGTCTTCGCCCTCGTAAAGGCTGATCGGCTGGGCCGGCATGATGGTCGAGATCGCGTGCTTGTAAACCAGTTGGGATTGCCCATCCCGGCGCAACAACACGCAGAAATTGTCAAACCACGTGATGACACCCTGCAACTTCACCCCATTGATCAGGAAAATTGTAACCGGAACCTTGGTCTTGCGCACATGGTTCAGGAATGCGTCCTGAAGATTCTGTCTGTCAGATGCCATATTTGAAATTCTCGCCATTGTTCTTGCCGTATGCCGCGGACCGGCATTGCCCCTCGGCGAGTATGTCGCGCCGCGCAGGGAACTTCCACCCAAAAAAAGCCTGTCTCGCGCGATGCGCGAAGACTCACGTATTGCGCCAGATACCGGGCGTCAGAAGCGCGATGATCGCCAGTGTCTCAAGACGCCCCAAAACCATTGCCGCGCAGAGGATCATCTTGGCCGCGCCGCCCAGTTCAACCAGACGTATCGGCGTTTCGCTGGCGACGTCGATCAACGGGCCGGTTGTCGACAGCGAGGCGATGCTCAGCACGATGGCATGCTCAAAGCTCACCCCGAGCGATGCCAGCGCGAGGCTGATCACCGCCAGCGACATGGCGAAGAGCATGAAAAAGACCCAGGCGATGAAGGCGCCGTTTTTCTGGATGCGCGTCGCGCGGTGCACGGTGTCGACGGATGACGGGTGGACCAGCTTTTCCATCTCGCGCAGCCCGTTGAGATACAGCGCGTAGACCCGCAGCAGCTTGACCCCGCCCGCGGTGGTCGCGACGCCACCCCCGATCATCGAAAGCCCCAGCAGGAGCAGCCCCGGCGTGCCAAGCCCCGACCACCGCCGCGCCTCTTCCCAGTCGGCACTTTCAAAGCCGGTGGTGGTCAGAAAGGAAATCACCGTGAACATCGACCCCCAGAACGCCCGCAGGCCAAGCAGGAAATTCTCGCCCTCGGTCACTTCGAGCGACGCGATCCAGTGGCGCAGGAACAGCAGGGTCGGCAGGGCAAAGACCAGCAGCAGGCCAATGCGGAATTCCGGATCGGTCTCAAGCCGCCGAAACCCGGTCGTGTTGGTGGTGTCGCTGGAGAATGTCAGCCGGGACAGCGCGAAGAACATAAAGAGAAACAGCAGCGCCTCGCCCGCGAGGCCGGATGTCGAACCTTCGAGCCCGCCAACCGGCGAAATCCCGGATGTCGCCATCACCGACATCGCGTGACAAAGCGCCGTGAGCGACCGTTCACCCGACATCAGCAGCAGCACCCAGAGCGTCAGCGTGAGCCCGGCATAGATCGGTGCGAGCATCGCTGCAGACCGCAGCAGCAGCTTGCGCGGATCGGCGCGGGCAATCATGCTGGGGCCCGATGCCGCACGTCCGGGCTCGCCGCGCGTGGTCACCTCGAAACCGCCGAGCGACAGCGGCGCGAGAATCGCCGAGGCCGCAATCCACATCAGCATGCCGCCCATCCAGCCCACCTGAGCCCGCCACAGGTGAAGCGGTGGCGACAACCGCCCGGGATCGGCGAACAGGTCGGCGCCGGTCGTGGTGATCGCACTGACCATGTCGAAATAGGCGTTCAGGAAAGATGTGGTTTGCAACGCATCGTGCAGCGGAATCGCCAGAAAGACCGGCAGGATCGCAAAGGTGAACAGCAGCGACAAGAGCTGGCCAAGCGTCGCGTAGCGCGGTTTGCGGTCGCCGAGCGCGAGGGCAATCAGAACGACACAGATCAGGCCGAGCAGACCGGAATAGAAAAACGACTGCGACGCCGGGTGGTTGTCGCGCACAACCGCATAGGCGGCGGGCACGAACATCGACGCCGAGAAAACGCCCCAGATCAGCAGCGAAAGCGGCAGACGCCATAGCGGACCGCTGGGGGTTTGCTCGCGCCTCATGATCAGAAAAAGTCGATCGAGACCTGCATCAGCCGCTCGACCTCGGGCACGTCATCGGCCAGTGCAAACAGCGCGATCACGTCCTTCTCCTCGATCCGCAGGCCGCCGGTCGGGCGCATGATCTCGCCGTCTCGCATGATCGCCCCCACCAGCACGCCTTCGGGGAAGTCGATGTCGCGGATGCGCTGCCCGGCCAGGGGCGAGGTCGACATCACCTCGGCCTCGATCACCTCGGCCTCGGCATCGCCGATGGAATAGACCGCGCGCACCCGCCCGTGGCGAATATGGCGCAGGATCGAACTGACCGTGGTGGCGCGCGGGTTGATATAGGCGTCAATGCCAAGCGGAGCCATCATCGGCACCAGAGTCGGATCATTGATCAGGGCGATCGCATAGGGGCAGCCCTCGGACTTGGCCCTCACCGCCGCCAGCATGTTGGTCTTGTCGTCATCGGTCACGGCAAGCATGGCGTCGGCCCGGTCGATACCCGCCTCGCGCAACAGTGCCGCGTCCAGCCCGTCACCATGCAGGACAATCGTTCTCTCAAGGGCATCGGCGGCTACTTCCGCGCTTTTCCGGTTCCTCTCGATAACCTTGGCGCGGGTACGTTTCTGGCGTTTTTCCAAGGTCTTGGCGACGGTCAGCCCAACATTTCCACCGCCCACGATCACCAGACGCTCCTGTTTGTACTGCTCCTTGCCGAAAATCTCCATCGTACGACCGACATCGTCGACATGGGCAAAGACATAACAGTCGTCACCGGCAAACAGCTGATCGTCCGGGTCCGGCGCGAACAGGCTGCCGTCGCGGCGCACGCCGACGACGATCGAGCGCAATGTCGAGAACAGGTCGGTCAACTGCCGCAGCGGCGTGTTGAGAACCGGGCAGTCCTCATCCAGCGCGATACCGAGAAGCTGCGCCTTGCCCTCCATGAAGGTCTCGGTGTCAAAGGCGGCGGGTGCCGCAAGGCGCTGCATCGCCGCCGAGGCCACCTCGCGTTCGGGGCTGATCACCACATCGATCGGCAGGTGATCGCGCCGGTAGAGATCGGAATAAATCGCCGTGAGATAGGATTGCGCCCGCAGTCGCGCGATCTTGCGCTGGATCGAGAACACCGAATGCGCCACCTGGCAGGTCACCATGTTGACCTCGTCGGAATGGGTCGCCGCGATGATCATGTCGGCGTCCCGCGCCCCTGCCCGGTCCAGAATGTCCGGATAACTGGCAAAACCCGCGATTCCCTGCACATCCAGCGTATCGGTGGCCCGCCGCACGAGATCGGGGTTGCTGTCGACAACGGTGACATCGTTCGATTCGCCTGACAGGTGACGTGCGATCTGCCAGCCTACCTGACCGGCACCGCAAATGATGACCTTCATGCGCTCTTGACCCTTGGTCCGGTGTTCTGCGTTCATTTGCATGACAGAAGCCCCCAGAAGGGTCAATTCAATTGTCACCCGGCGCTGGTTGTTGCACACTGGCCCCATGAAACTCGTGATGCGGATTCTCGTGGCAGGACTGATGGTTGGGGCTTGCGGGCCGCTGTCCCTCTACTACCGGCCGGGCGTCGAGGTCAGCCGGATGCAAACCGATGCGACCAGCTGCGAGGTCGAAGCGCTCAGGGATGCGCCGGTTGCCAACCAGATACGCCAGCGCCCGCCGATCTATTTCCCCGGCAACAGCTTCTGCACGGGCAACGGATGCTATTACAATCCCGGCTATTGGGTCGATGGCGGCCTGTACACGGTTGACGTGAACCAGGATCTGCGGCGCAGGGTGCTGGACATCTGCATGGCGAACAAGGGCTATCAGCCGGTCAGCATTCCGCGCTGCCCGGCCAATGTAAGCGCGTCCGCACCGCGCGCGGCGACATCCAAGCTGCCCGCGCTGGCACCGAACTCCTGCGCGATCCGCTATGACGATGGCAGTTGGCAGATCGTGACACCGCAAGTGTCGACCGCGTCGGAGTAGACCGGCAAAGGGGCATTTCCGCCCCGGGCGATTGCGCGGCGCGAAAGAATGTTACCGATTGACGACCGCGTTCCATGTTCTGGAAGCGATGCGACCGCTTGTTCGACAATATTTGCATTCTGGGAGGAAATCATGAACCTGAGACCGGATCCGACATTCCACGCCACGCCGAAACTCGCGATGGCCGCGCCTGTCGAAAAACTTGCCTTCACGCTTATGCTCAGTCCCGACGGATCACAGCCCGACGGGTTGGCGGTGATCGATGTTGATGCGACGTCGGAAACCTATGGGCAGATCGTACATTCGCTGATCATGCCCAACACGGGCGACGAATTTCATCATTTCGGCTGGAACGCCTGCTCATCCTCGCTCAGCCCGCTGACGGGACATGCCTTTCTTGAACGTCGCTATCTGATCATTCCGGGAATCCGTTCGAGCCGCATCTACATCATCGACGTCAAGGAACCGCTCGAGGCCAGGATTCACAAGATCATCGAACCCGAAGAGCTGTTTGAGAAAACCGGCTACTCCCGCCCTCACACGATCCATTGCGGGCCCGAAGGCATCTATGTTTCGACGCTCGGGGGTGGCGGCAAGGACGGGATGGACGGCCCGCCGGGCATCTTCATCATGGATTGCGAGACTTTCGACATTCTGGGCCGCTACGAAATGGATCGTGGGGTTCAGGACAAGCATTACGACTTCTGGTGGAACCTGCCGCGCGATTACATGATCAGTTCCGAGTGGGCGCTGCCGCCGCAATATGAAAACGGAGTCGTGGCCGAGGATCTGCTTGCCAACAAATACGGCCACAGCATTCATTTCTGGGATTTGCGCGGCCGTCGCAACGTCCAGACCATCGACCTTGGCGAGAACCATCAGATGGCGCTCGAGATCCGGCCCGCACATGACCCGGCCAAACAATACGGATTTTGCAGCATCGTCGTGGACACGACCAACCTGCAAGGCGCTATCTTTACGTGGTGGCGCAACGACGACGGCACGTTCGAAGCCAGGAAAACCGTCACGATTGATCCGCAGCCCGCGGATGCGGACGAGCTGCCCGACTTGCTGAAGGGGTTTGGCGCGGTACCGCCGCTGATTACCGATATCGACCTCAGCATGGATGACAGGTTTCTCTACGTGTCCTGCTGGGGGATCGGCGAAATGCACCAATACGACGTGTCCGACCCGATGAACCCGGTGCTCACGGACAAGGTCGAGATTGGCGGAATCGTCAGGAAAACGCCTCATCCCAACGGCAAGACATTCGGCTATGGCCCGCAGATGGTAGAAATCAGCCGCGATGGCAAACGGGTCTACTGGACCAACTCGCTCTATTCGACGTGGGATGACCAGTTCTACCCCGGCGAACGCGGCGCGGCGATGGTGATGGCAAACGTCGGCGAGACCGGCGGCCTGACGCTGGACGAGTCGTTCTGGGTCGAGTTTCCCGAAGGCTATCGCTGCCACCAGATCCGTCTTGAGGGTGGGGATTGTTCGACCGACAGCTTCTGCTATCCGAACAGCTAGACGTGGATCAGACACCGGCGGTGGCCCTTTGGTGGGCGGTCATTGCATCGGGAATCTATCACGGGGTGAATCCGGGGATGGGCTGGCCCCTGTCTGTCTCGGCCGCGCTGATGGAGGGGCGTCGGGCGGCGCTTGGCAAGGCGCTCATGCTGCTGGCGCTCGGGCATTTCCTCGCCATGTCCGCGATCCTTCTGCCATTCACGCTGATCTACGCGCTGGTCGATTGGCAGCGTGAAATACGCATCGGTACGGGGGCTATCGTTCTCGCTGCCGGCGTCTATCTTCTGATCAATCGCCGTCACCCACGGGCGCTGGCACGGATCAGGCCGACACGGCTTGCCCTCTGGTCGTTTCTTGCGGCGATGGCGCATGGCGCGGGGCTGATGCTGCTGCCCATCTACCTGGGGCTGTGCGGGATCGAGGACGCGGAGCCGGGCCATCGCGCCGCCGCCGAACTGATGCTCGGCAACCTTGACGTCGCGCTGGCGGTCGCGGCTGTTCACACCGCGGCGATGACCGTGGCGGGCGGTGTGATCGCGATCGGGGTTCACGCCTGGCTTGGCCTGAAATTCCTGTCCAGGGCGTGGTTCAACATGGATGTTCTGTGGGCGCTCAGCCTGATCAGCGTCGGCGCACTGGCGCTCTGGACCGCGTCCTGACCGGTGCCTATAGCGTTTCGCGATAAACCTGAATCACCTAACGCTGCCTGAAATCAAAGATTTCAACGCGTTAGTTGATGCGACATGTTTCAAGTTAATCGCGAAACGCTTTATTCGGCCGCTTCGGTGGTCTCCTGCTCCACATGCGCGACGCGCGCGCCCGATTTGCTCGACGTGACCACGCCCAGCGACTTCAGCTTGCGGTGCAACGCACTGCGCTCCATCCCGACGAACGACGCGGTGCGGCTGATATTGCCGCCAAACCGGTTGATCTGGGTCAGCAGGTATTCGCGTTCGAACGCCTCGCGCGCTTCGCGCAGCGGCAGGGTTGCCAGCGCCCCGGACAGGACCACGCGGCCCTCATCGGCCGGTTTCACCTCGTCACCGGGCAATTCGCGGGCCTCGATGGGCCCGTTGCCCTCGCCCAGGATCAGCACCCGCTCGATCAGGTTCTTGAGCTGGCGCACATTGCCCGGCCACACCATTGTCTGCATCAGGGCAATGGCCTCTTCCGAAATCTCCCGCAGCGGCAGGCCCTGGCTCTTGTGGCAGGCTTCGATGAAATGCCCGGCCAGCACGGGCACGTCTTCCCGGCGCTCTTCCAGCGACGGCACCGCGATCGGCACCACGTTCAGCCGGTGATAGAGCTCCTGGCGGAAGCGTTCCGCGCGGATTTCCTGTTCCAGATTCCTGTTCGTGCTGGAAATAACGCGCAGGTCGACGCGCACCTTGTCATTTCCGCCGACCCGCTGGAATTGCTGGTCGACGAGTACCCGCAGGATCTTGGACTGGGTCCCGATCGGCATATCCGCGACCTCATCGAAATAGACGACGCCACCATGCGCCTGTTCGAGCAATCCCGGCTCGACCCCCCGTTCAGGCGTTTCCCGACCGAACAGCACCTCTTCCATCCGCTCGGGCTCGATACTGGCGCAATTCACCGTCACGAACGGCGCGTTCGAGCGGTTGGAATGGGCGTGGATATAGCGCGCGGCAATTTCCTTGCCCGATCCCGCCGGCCCGGTCAGCATCACCCGCCCGTTCGACTTGGTCACCTTGTCCAGATTGCTGATCAGGGTCCGGAACGCCGAACTTGCGCCGATCATTTCGGCCCCGGCCCCGTCGCGGTGTTTCAGTGCGCTGTTCTCCCGGCGCAGCCGAGATGTCTCCATCGCCCGCCGGATAACCACCAGCAACTGATCGATGTTGAACGGCTTTTCGATGAAGTCGTAAGCCCCCTGCTTGATCGCAGCGACGGCGATCTCGATATTGCCGTGGCCCGAAATGATCACCACGGGAACATCGGGGTTGTCACGTTTGACCGCCTTGAGAATGTCGATCCCGTCCATCCGGCTGTCTTTCAGCCAGATGTCGAGGATCAGCAAGGCCGGCGGTTCCGCGTTGATGGCCGACATGCAGTCGTCGGAGTTGCCCGCCAGACGCGTGGAAAACCCTTCGTCCTCCAGAATGTCTCCAACCAGTTCCCGGATGTCGCGTTCGTCATCGACGATCAGAATGTCACTCATATCGTTCCTGCTCTTTCTGCCTCTGCCTCGCCTTCCGTGGTGGCGTTCGTTTCAGTTGTGCCGGTGATCACCAGCCGTATCACGGCCATGGCACCGAAATGGGATTGCCCCTCGAACACCGGCGCGTCCTCGAGGGTCAGCGTGCCCCCGTGTTCCTCGATAATCTTCTTGACGATGGGCAAGCCCAGTCCGGTGCCCTGATCGCGCGTGGTGACATAGGGCTCAAACAGTCTTGCGCGGTCTTCTGGCAGCCCGATCCCGTTATCTGCGATCGTGATGGTACAGGCCGGACCCGACGTGGTTACCGCGACCCTGATCTCGGGCACCAGATCATCCGGCGCGCCCTTTTCCTTCAATGTTTCAATTGCTTCCCCGGCATTCTTGATCAGGTTGGTCAATGCCTGCGACATCATCGTCGCATCCAGATCGGCGCAGACCGCGCCATCGGGCAGCGTGGCGCTGATCCTGACACCGGGCTGGCCGGTCTGTTGCAGCAGGACCGCATCCCGCACCAGCGCAACGACGTCTTCGGCGCGGCGGTCGGGTTCGGGCATCCGTGCGAACTTGCTGAACTCATCCACGATACGGCGCAGGTCATTGGTCTGGCGCACGATAACGTCGGTCATGGAGTCGAGCTTGTCGCGCTCTTCGCCAACGGCAGGACCGAACTTGCGTTTGATCCGCTCCGCGCTCAGCTGGATCGGAGTCAGCGGATTCTTGATCTCATGCGCGATCCGGCGCGCGACATCGCCCCAGGCCGCCATGCGCTGCGCGCTGACCAGATCGGTCACGTCGTCGAAGGCGACAACATATCCCTCAAGGCTGCCATCGGCCTCGCGACGGGTCGACATGCGGACCAGCAGGTTTTCCATATGCCCCTGGCGCGACACCTTGATTTCGCTCTGCGCCACTTCGCCGGTTCCGGTCTTGAGCTGTTCGAACAAGGCTCCGAACTCGGGCACGGCAACCGTCAGGGCGAGGTCCTGCTCATGGCCCGTCCAGTCGAGCAACCGTTCGGCGGAGCGGTTGACGAAGGTCACCTTGCCATTGGGATCCAACCCCACCACCCCGGAAGTAACCGAGGTCAGAACCGAGTCGAAAAGCCGCCTTCGCCGCTCGATCTGGTGGGTATTGTCCAGGAGCCGCTCGCGCTGCCCCTTGAGCTGATAGGTCATCTGGTTGAAATAGCGCCCGAGCAGGGCAATTTCGTCGTCCCCCTGCTCTTCATCAACCTGAACGTCCAGATCGCCCGCACCGACCTTTTGCGCCGCCGTGGTCAATCGGCCCACCGGCCGGCTCAGCCGCTCGGCGAACCACAAGCCCGACCAGATCGCCGCAAGCACCAGGATCAGCGCAAAGCCGAGATACAGCAGCCCGAATTCGAACAGCACGCGGCCGCGTTCATTCTCGAGCTGCTGATAGAGCACAACC
>JAUIIJ010000068.1 GCA_030431825.1 Alphaproteobacteria bacterium | reverse complement strand
TTGCCGGGGATTGGCACGGCACCGAGGGCGAATTGGGCGTGTCGAACCTGCCCGGCCCCCAGCCGATGACCCGCGCCTTTGTGCAGGCCTGCCAGCAGCGCGGCATCCCCTACAACCCGGATTTCAACGGTGCGGTGCAAGAGGGCTCGGGCGTCTACCAGACCACCACGAAGAACGGCAAACGCTGTTCAGCCGCGGTGGGCTATCTGCGTCCCGCGATGAAGCGCGGCAACCTGACGGTCAAGACCGGCTGCATGGTGCATCGCATCGTCATCGAAAACGGCCGCGCCGTGGGCGTCGACTATGCCCAAGGCGGGCAGCGGACCACCGCGCGCGCGACGTCCGAGGTGCTGCTGACCTCGGGCGCCATCGGCTCGCCCCGGTTGATGATGCTGTCCGGGCTGGGACCCGCCGCGCATCTGCGCGACCACGGGATCGAGGTCATGGCCGATCTGCCGGGCGTGGGCGAAAACCTGCACGACCATTTCGGCATCGACATCGTGGCCGAGCTGAACGGGCATCAAAGCCTTGATAAATACAACAAGCTGCACTGGATGATCTGGGCCGGCGCGCAGTATTACCTGTTCGGGAGCGGGCCTGTGACCTCGAACGTGGTCGAGGGCGGGGCGTTCTGGTATGCCGACCCCGCCCAGCCCGTGCCCGACCTGCAATTCCACTTTCTCGCCGGGGCCGGGGCGGAGGCGGGGGTGCCCTCCGTGCCCAAGGGTTCGTCGGGCATCACGCTCAACAGCTATACCCTGCGGCCCAAGTCGCGCGGCACCGTGCGGCTGCGGTCCAGCGATCCGACCGCGCTGCCCATCGTCGACCCGAACTTCCTGAGCCACCCCGACGATCTGAAGACCTCTGTCGAGGGGGTGAAGATCAGCCGCGAGATCTTTGAACAGGCAGCCCTGCAAAAGCATATCCGCAAGATTCGCTTCCCCGATGACAGCGTCAGGACGCAGGCCGAGTACGAGGCCTATGCCCGTCAATATGGCCGCACGTCGTACCACCCGACCTGCACCTGCAAGATGGGGGCCGAGAGCGATCCGATGGCGGTCGTCGATCCGCAGCTGAGGGTGCGTGGCATCGACGGACTGCGGATCTGCGACAGTTCGGTCATGCCCAGCCTCGTCGGGTCGAACACCAATGCCCCAACGATCATGATCGGCGAAAAGGCCGCCGATCTGGTGCGGGGAAACCGCTAGACATGCACGCTGCAGGCCCGAATATGCGGACGGGGCGGTGCCGACCATAGGTCGGCGCGTTCCCCGACACATCGAATGGCGGGTTCGAGCCCGAGTTGTGGTGAGCCGCAAATCCGTAAGATGTCCGCTGTTCGTCGAAAGGCCGTTGGTCTGTCCATGCTCTCGGTGGGTGGTCATCTGAAATTCAGACCTATCTGGTTAAAAGCATGCAATAAGCAGAATTGATGTTCTGCGTTTGAAACAGGGAATAACTCATGACTTCTTTTGATCTCTCGCGCCGTGGAATGATCCTCGGCGCCGCGAGTGGCGCCGCCCTTCTTGCCGCCGGACGCCCACACCCCCTGCAAGCCGCGGCCCATGCAACGGCACAACTTCCAACCTTCTATGATCGTATGGTCGGCAATCTGCGCGTGACGACATTGCTGGACGGGTATTTCGAGCTTGATCAGAACATGGTGACTAACCTCGGGGAAGAGCAAATCGACGAAGGATTGAAGGCTGCCTATCTTGACCCCGCGGATCCGATTCCGCTGGCAATCAGTACGCACGTCATTCGCCAAGGGGACCATGTCAGCTTGATCGATGCTGGTGCGGGCGGTTCCTTTGGGCCAACGGCAGGCCGGTTGCGTACATCGCTGGAATCGCTTGGCGTTGCCCCTGAAGACGTGACGCGCATTGTGTTGACTCACATGCACCCGGATCACATCGGGGGATTGATCGAAGATAATGGCCCGGTCTTCCCGAATGCATCGTTGCATGTCAGCGAAACCGATCATGCCTTCTGGACAGATGAGACGATCGCATCGGGTGCGCCGGAATCGTCGCAAGGTTTTTTTGCCCTGGCACGTGCTGTCAGCGAGGCCTACACCCAGCGGACTGAAATGTTTGGCGACAATACCGATCTTGGTGGCGGCCTCACGACTATGGCCATGCCGGGGCATACCCCAGGACACAGCGGGATCCGGGTGTCGGATGGCTCTGATCAGTTGATCATATGGGGAGACAGCACAGCTTTAGCTTCGCTGCAGTTCAGCCACCCTGATGCCGGTATCGCCTTCGACGCAGATAGCGCGCAGGCCGCCGAGACGCGCCGCCGTGTCCTGGATATGGTGGTTGCCGACAAGATTGCCGTTGCGGGCACCCATTTGCCGTTCCCCGGTATCGGCCATGTCGAAGAAAAGGATGGGGCCTACGCCTGGGTCCCAGAAGTATGGCGGCACATGTAAAGCGGTCGTCCAGCAAAGCTGAAAGCTGGTCGCGAATTTCCGGGCCGGTTGCTACACTTAGGTAGCTGCCTAAGCACCGGGACGGAGAAGACGAACCGCACACGCTAAGCCTGCTGAACGGCGCTGTCGGACCAATCCCAATTTGTCCGACAGCGCTACTGGGCCGGCATCATGCTGACAACCCGCGCGATTGGTTCCGAAGCGTTCGGGAACGACAAAATGCCCTGTCAGAGATGTCAGATTTCTCAAATTCTCGATAACAAGGCAGCAAATTGCGTCGCCCCTCATTGATCCAGCCTGGGTTTTCGTCATCCCGTCGGATCTCAATGAAGTGTAGAGGGCCGTGCCTGGGATCTTGTCATCGCCATGATCTCTTCTTTTTGAGCCGGTTGCATATTGGCGAGTAAATCATTGGCATTGTCATTGCCGAAGCGGACAATCGAATTTGTGACGCGAACCGCAGCTTCGTCCGCAAAGCCGTCACCCACCCCTTGGCGAATCCATGGGGCGGGTTGCCGTCCTGTCAGTCGAAATCGGGGGCGTAGGGCACGAGGTCCTTGCCGACGATGCGGTAGCCGGTCCGGGTCATCGCCTCGATCCGGTCCATGTCGATGGACGACAGGGTGAAATCCATGACGTCGAAATTCGCCGCGATATTGGCGGGCTTGGTGGACATGGTGTTGATGCTGACGCCCTTTTGCAGGATCCAGCGCAGAACGACCTGCGCGGCGCTCTTGCCATAGGCCGCGCCAATCTCGCCAAAGATCGCGTGTTTGAAGACCTCGCCCCGCGCCACCGAACAATATGACGCCAGCGGTATCCCGGTTTCCGTCGCCGCCTTCAGCAGCTTGTCCTGATTCAGCAGCGGGTGGAATTCGACTTGGTTCGTCACCAGCGGCGCATCCACGATGGCGCGGGCGTCGTGCATCATCTGGGCGGTGTAGTTCGACACGCCGATATGCGCGGCCAGCCCCCGGTCATGCGCCTGTTGCAGCAATTGCAGCGACAGCTTGATGTCAAAGCCCGGCGTCGGCCAGTGCAGCAGCAGCACGTCGGCCTGATCGATCTGCAAGTCCTTCAGGCTTTGCTCGACCGAGGGCAGGAATTTGTCCTCGGAGAAATTGGCGATATCGACCTTGGTGGTGATGCACAGGTTATTGCGCGCCAGCCCGGTGGCCTTCAGCGCCGCGCCCGTCTCGGCCTCGTTGCCATACATCTGCGCGGTGTCGAAGGCGCGATAGCCCACCTCCGCCGCTGCAAGAATCGCATCGTGCAATTCCTGTCCCTTCAGCGGAAAGGTCCCGAAGGACCGCTGGTACGTCTTTTCGAAATAGATGGTCACGGTTGGCTCTCCCTCTGCTGGCCCGTGATTTCCGCCGGTTTTGCGGTAACATCGGGCTTGATCGCGACGCGACTTGGCGGCATATTGACAGTAACCAGTTAGTTACAAAGAGGCAACCGAAGATGTCCAGGATCGCGACCGCAGACGAGGCAGTGCGCCACATCAAGGATGACGCCACCATCGCCGTGAACTCGTCCAGCGGGCTGTGTTGCCCCGACGCGGTGCTGGCGGCCTTGGGTCGGCGCTTCGATGACACCGGCGCGCCGCGCAACCTGACCACGATCCACCCGATCGCGGCAGGGGATATGTTCGGAACCCCCGGCGTGGACCACATCGCCAAGCCGGGACTGATCACCAAGATCATAGGCGGGTCCTATCCCTCGGGCCCGACCAAGGCAGAGCCGCCGAAGATCTGGCAGATGATCACCGCCGAGCAGGTCAAGGCCTACAACATCCCGTCGGGCATCGTCTTTGACATGCTGCGCGAGGGCGCGGCCAAGCGTCCGGGCGTGTTGACCAAGGTGGGCCTCAAGACCTTTGTCGACCCCGATCTGGAAGGCGGCGCCATGAACGACGCCGCCCGCGCCGAGCCGGTGGTCTTTCATCGCGACTTCGACGGCGAGGACTGGCTGTATTTCCCCGCGATCCGCCCCGATGTGGCGATCATCCGCGCCACCACGGCGGACGAGCGCGGCAATCTGAGCTTCGAGCACGAGGGGGCCTATCTGGGCGCGATGGAACTGGCCTTGGCCGCGCGCAATTCCGGCGGTCTGGTGATCGCGCAGGTCAAGCGCGTGGCGCAAAACGGGTCGATTCGCCCGCATGACGTGCGCGTTCCCGGCATCCTCGTCGATTTCATCGTCGAAGCGCCCGAACAGTTGCAGACCACCGCCACCGCCTATGACCCGGCCATTTCCGGCGAGCTCATCCGCCCGCTGCACACCTTCCGCTCGGCCGAGTTCAACGTCGGCAAGGTGATCGCCCGCCGCGTTGCGCAGGAATTGCGCGACGGCTGGGCGGTGAACATTGGCTTTGGCATCTCCGCCAACGTGCCACGCATCCTCGTCGAAGAAGGGCTGCACGGCGCGGTCACATG